>JAFMHB010000024.1 GCA_017854795.1 Candidatus Nanopelagicales bacterium | reverse complement strand
GTGGTGGCCAGGGACGGGATCGAACCGTCGACCTTCCGATTTTCAGTCGGACGCTCGTACCAACTGAGCTACCTGGCCAACAAGTTCGGATCTCTCCGAACTAAGCGACCCCGACCGGGCTCGAACCGGCGACCTCCGCCGTGACAGGGCGGCGCGCTAACCAACTGCGCTACGGGGCCAAACTGTTGATTTCCAGCGTACAGAAACCGTATCCCCAGCGGGGTTCGAACCCGCGTTACCGCCGTGAAAGGGCAGCGTCCTAGGCCACTAGACGATGGGGACCTGGTACAACTCGGAAAGTGTAGGGGAGAGACCTGCGTGAGAGGTAGCCGGCCTCACATGTGAGGGTTTACGAGTGAGGGTTTACATGTGAAGGGTGAAAAGTGATTGACGTCCCACTGGATCAGTTTGAAATACTGGTCAGCGAAGCCCTGGACACGATCCCTGCGGGTCTGGCTGGGTTAATGGACAACGTCGCAGTCTTCGTTGAGGACCAAAAGCCGGGGCGACCTGGATTATTGGGTTTGTATTACGGGATCCCACTCACCAAGCGTGGAACAGGTTATTCGGGTTTTTTGCCAGATCACATAACTATCTACCGCAAGCCGATTCTGAGACGGTGCTCAACAGAAGAAGAAGTCGTAGCTCAGGTCGGAATCACCGTGATCCATGAGGTTGCCCACCACTTTGGGATCAGTGACGAACGATTACACGAATTAGGCTGGGCGTAAATTTTGGTGGCTACTGGGTTGCCGCACGGTTAAGTCGATCACGAATCGCGGCGGCAATTCCGCCTCCGGTCGGGGGAACAGCGTAAATTACAGACTCACTGGACTTGTCTGCACTACGAATTGCTGCATACAACATTTGGGCGTATTCGTTCGCATTCTTAGGTATTGCAATTCTGTTAAAACCGGTGGGTGTTTTGACATCACTCATTGCGATCAATGCACCGGGTTGTCTTTCGAGCAGTTCGTTGTGGGTTACTAATCGCAGTTGTTTATTTGGGGCGTAGTGAGAAGCGAGGGTGCCGGGTGCTCGCACGTCACTTTCACTTTGGGAAAGTTTGATCACACTCTCAATGTCCTCAGCGGTGATTCCGCCGTGACGCAGAATGATTGGTTCACTTCCGGTTGCATCGATAATCGTTGATTCCACGCCAACATGTGAACTGCCACCGTCGAGTGCAACGTCCTCGTCGGTGAGGTATTCGCCGAGTTCTTCAATTGCATGAGCGAGCGTTGTTGGGCTCACACTGCCGAATCTGTTTGCACTCGGTGCGGCGATACCAACTGATGGATCATTTTTCTCTTGCGCGAGTTGGGTGAGAACTTCGCCGAAGACCGGGTGGCTCGAGACGCGCAGGGCGATCGTCTCTTGCCCTCCGGTGAGGTAGTCCCCAGCCCTAGGGAGACGTTTCAGGATGAGGGTCAAGGGACCTGGCCAGAAAGCCGTCCCCAGATCGACCGCGTAATCGGGAACAGTTGTTGCCCACATATATATGTGTTCTTGTTGGGAAATGTGCACGATTACCGGGTGATTGGCTGGACGGTTCTTGGTGGTGAAGATTCGACCGACAGTTTCTGGGTTGTCGGCGTCGGCACCAAGCCCGTAGACCGTTTCGGTGGGCAGGATCGCGAGGTGCCCGTGGGCGAGTGCTAGCGCTGCATCCGTAGGACCGCTCACTTCACGCACGGTTGAACTCTAGCTGCGGGAGTTTTTGGGGAGTTATGTAAGGGAAAGGTAAAGATCGTGTTTGGGCTCGGCCAATTCCCGATTTTGGTGGAGCCGAATCAGCCTCCCTTCGCTCTAATGGGAACACGAAATAATCCAGGAGGAATGAAATGACGAGCACGCCAGAGATTTTGCCTACGGGTGAGACGTCGATAGTGGGAACGTTGGTAACTGAAAGTCCCGTCCCACCATTCAACACGCCCCCAAATTTTTCAACACCCGCAAGTGAGGCGCCGAAGGAAAAATCCAAAGTTGGATTATTGATAGCGAGCGCAGCACTCATCGCACTCTTTGGCGGAGCAGTTGGCGGTGCCGTCGGTTACACCGTCGCCCAGAGTAATTCGAGTTCACCAATCATGATTTCAACAGGTGGAACGGTCGATCCTGCTGCAGGTTCAATTGCCGCCGTTGCGGCAGCGGTGCAGCCATCAGTAGTTCAGATGAACGTTTCCGGATCACAGGGCGAAGGCACCGGTACCGGGTTTGTCGTTAGCTCCGACGGATACATCGTTACTAATAATCACGTTGTAGGCGATGCAGGCAATGGCGGAACAATCGAAGTCACTTTTGTTGACGGCTCGACAGCGACAGGAAAGCTTGTTGGTGCTAATCCAGGTTACGACATTGCAGTAGTGAAGGTAGATCGAACCGATTTGCCGGCACTTACACTTGGTAGTTCTGACGCGGTTAATGTCGGTGACCTTGCAATTGCCATTGGTTCACCCCTTGGGCTTCAAGGAACTGTGACTTCAGGAATTATTAGCGCACTTGATCGCCCGGTGACTGCCGGTGGACGTGGAGATTTGGCCTACATCAACGCCATCCAAACAGACGCTGCAATTAATCCGGGCAACTCCGGTGGCCCGCTTGTTAACGCATCTGGTGAAGTAATCGGCGTTAACTCTGCGATTGCAACACTTGGTTTGGGTGACGCCTCGGGAAGTATTGGGCTTGGTTTCTCAATTCCAATTGATACGGCAAAAAGAATTGTTGATGAACTGATCAACACCGGTACGTCTCAAACTCCGATCATTGGTGTTCAGCTCGACATGGAATTTGCAGGACCCGGTGGAGCGGTCGCTGCGGTAACTCCAGGTTCACCCGCTGAATCCGCTGGATTGCAAGAAGGTGACGTCATTACCAAAGTCGAAGGAAATCTCATTAGCGACTCAACCGGACTCATTGTTGCTATTCGTGCAAATGCACCGGGAGATCAAATTGAACTCACGGTGTTGCGCAATGGTCAAACCCTCACGGTCCCACTGACCCTGACGGCGGCTGACCCAACGAGCTAATAACTTAACTGAACGAATGGCACAGACTGGGCCCGCCGTAACCTCCTCCACGGCGGGCCCAGTTCTCTTCTTTTGCGGCGCACCCACCAAAAGAAGGACCGTGCACCTTATAATTTTTACGCCTTTCAAGGTGCGGATTTTGCTTTTATTGGGCACAGTTAGATGGTGATCAACCCCCTTTCCATTGTGCGAGAGAAAACCGCCTCAGGTTTTAGGCGCATGGTCTCTGGCGAGGCCGACGGAGCGCCAGAGTGGGTTACCCAGTTGAGCGGTGGAATTGACAAGGGATTTTTTGGTCCGGGTTCGGCAACGTGGGCCGTGCACGGTTCTCTGCCAACGTTGGTTGGCGGGGTGCGTTCACTGCTCATGCAAGCTTTGCACCCTGGAGCCCTCGCCGGTGTTGATGAACACTCGCGTTATGAAGCTGACCCGTTGGGTCGACTCTCGGGTACCACTCAGTGGTTGACCGTGGTGACATTTGGTGACACGGCAATGGCAGAGCGCGAATGCGCTCGGGTTCGCGGAATGCATCGAAAAGTAACGGGGACTTACGTAACCGCAAACGGCGAGGACAAGGATTACACGGCGACGGACTCAGATCTATTGAGGTGGGTGCATGTTGCTTTCGCGGATTCGTTTCTGACCACGCATTTGGTGTGGGGTGGACCAATCCCCGGTGGGCCAGATCAGTACGTTCGCGAGTGGGCAATCGCTGGCGAAATGGTGGGTGTCACCGATCCTCCAAGAAGTTTTGATGAACTGCAAGATCAACTCAATGCGTTCAAGCCTGATCTTTGTGGTGGTGAACGAGCACTACGCACCGTGAAATTTGTGCGAAATGCCCCGGTCCCGCTGGCGGCTAAGCCTCCCTACAGCGCACTCTTTGCCGGTGCAGCAGCAACAATGCCCAAATATCAGCGTGAATTATTGGGATTGCCCACAATTCCCCTCACAGCCGTGAAACCTGTTGTGGCCGGGATGCTGGGCAGTCTTGGATGGGTTCTGGGCCCGACCTCACCTTCAATGAAGGCAGCACATGAGCGGGCAGCGGCCTTTGATTCGACCCCCGACTTGACATAACCACCCCCTCTCGGGTGATGATGTAACACATGTCGTCGCTGCGACCTAGAGGTCGACTTCTCCCGGCGCGCACAACCACCGTTGTGGTGTGCGCTGCGCTTTCTCTGGCAACTTTCGGTTCAGTTGCCTACGCTGAAGATGTTCCAGTCAGTGAGCCAAACCCCGTGGTTACCGTTGATCCTGTTCCTGCTCCCGTTACTGAACCGGTCACTGAACCAGTTACTGAACCCGCCCCGGCTCCAGCCCCACCGGTTATGCCAACTGCCCTTGGTAGTTGGTGCACGAGTTTGTTCCCGATGTCGGCGAGTAAGCAGCGAACTAAGGCGAAAGCATTGATGGCCGGGAAAGTGGACCTGGGAAAGGGTGGAACGTACACACTCACACAGAACCCGAACTGGCGTTCGCAGTCCTCAGCGGACCTTTCGGGTAATCGCCATATCAACTCATTGGACTGGGCCTTACCTCTTTTATTCCGCGGAGTGAATAAGCAGAATCAATCGATGGTCGATCGTTTCCGTCAACTCATGTACTCGTGGATTGAGGACCACAAAAGTGGTCGCTCCTATTGGGTTGACGCCTCGATTTATGGTGGACTGCGAACGCAGACACTTGCTTGCGCTTGGCAAACTTTGCAGGATCCAATTATTCAGCAAGCGGCAGTTCGTGATGCAACCGCAATGTGGAAGTCGTACCGAGGTGGCACTGATATCAAAATTGGTGCGAACAACACGGATCTAGTGCGGCAAATTGGAGCGCTTGCAACTTTCTGTTCTGTTGGTGATCCAAACTTGCGAGACGCTGCGTGGAGAAATCTGGTTGCCGTTGCTCGAGGAGTTATTAATAACGACGGCAGCGATGTCGAAGGTTCCCCGCAATACGCGATGTACATGGAGAAACTTCTTACTCAGGTTGAGGCAGCCGCGGTGACATGCGGAATTCCCAATGAACCAATTCCGCAGTTGCGTGAACTGTTGTACGCATTCGTTGCACAGGCTGTCCGTCCAGATTTCAAACTTGAATCACTTGGAGATACAGCCTCTGTAGAACTTCGCAGTAACTTCGGTGTTGGTGATTGGCGTGCGGATTGGTTGCGTTCCAAAGGGGCGATTGGAACCCCACCCACGCCCGTCTACACGTCCTATGACGGCGGCTATATTTTTGGGCGCTATTCCTGGGCCCCTAGCGGAGCAGGTGTGCCCGACAGTTTTTATTCACTTCGGTACAAGGGTGCGCGGCCGGGTACAGCACACACACATGACGACGGCGGATCGCTCACTTTTTATTCGCGCGGTGTCCCATGGATTTCTGACCCCGGACCCTACCGCTACAACTCAAGTTCACTGAGGTCATTTGTCAAAACCCGAGCAGCCCACTCAACGTTGACTGTTTCCAACACCAAGTACAACCGCTGGAAGGGTGTCGTTAAAACCAAGGGCACCTCGGACTCTGCCGTGGGTGGGAACGACTATTCCTGTTTGGCCGATCGGGCTTGGACTAAGACTGCGATGACGCGCTGCGTTACCTATGTTCGTGGAAGCGACGTCCTCGTTGTCGCGGACTACATCGATGCAGCCAAAGTCAAGGTGCCCAAGAAGCAACGAGCAAATTACAAAAATCGTGAGATCACTCAACGCTGGCAAATTGGGCCAGGTATTGGAGTTGAGGGTGCTGAGGGTCAATTGACTTTGGTCGCAGGTGATCAACGAGTTGATGTCATTAAAGCTGGTGTCGGCGACTGGAACTTGCGATCTGCAACTAACGGTTCTTCAATTGGTTGGCACACCACGGATTGGGGTGTGAAAGCGCCTGGAACTGTTATGTCACGCTCAACAACAGTCCCACGAAAGGGCGAACGAGCGGTCATGATCACGGTTTTTGTTCCTCGAGGCTCTGCCGAAAGTGTCCCGGTGGAAATTGGAGACGGAGTCGTGACAATCACTCGCAATGGTGTTCCCGTGACCCTGGGATTCCCTGCCCCGTAGCTGAACTTTCCCCACTATAGAGATTCGGGTCTAAGTGAGAAGTTCTTCAACTTCAGATCGTTGTGGAAGTGAAGTGACAGCACCAGCTTTTGTAGCGGCGATTGCTCCGGCCGCACTGGCCCAACGCAAAGCCTCGTTTAACGGCTGACCTTCATTGAGTGCAACGGCAAGACCAGCACAAAACGCGTCACCGGCCGCAACAGAGTCAACGGGGACAATACGGAATGCGGCAGCCTGCCCCGATGCGGTTGCGGTCGACCACACTGCACCCTTCTCACCGCGAGTGATCACTACCGTGCCAACACCCAAATCCACAATTGCTGTTGCTAATTCGACAAAATCCAACATGGAGCTAAATGTGTTGCCTTCTAATTCAACAAGTTCCTTTGCTTCGTGCTCATTAGGAATCAAGTAATCAACAAACGGAAATAGTGAAACGGGGAAATTTCGAACCGGTGCGGGATTCAGAATTGTTATTGCGCCAAGTTCCCTTGCGACCATCAATGCTCGGTGGGTTGCGGCTACGGGTACTTCGCCTTGGGTGAGTACAAGACCGATTTGATGGTCCCTTGCGATTTCGCGCAAGGAAGCTTCGACGCTTTCCTCCGAGAGCACACTATTAGCGCCAGAGATCACGATGATCTTGTTTTCACCGGAGGCTGCCACTTCGATCAGCGCCATTCCGGTGCTTGAATCAGCGACCCTGTCGACATGGGATGTAATGTCCTCGGTGGCGAGAGTGCTCAGGAGCGCATCGGCGAAGGGATCGGCACCAACCGCGCCGATCATGGTGACACGAGCGCCCAACCGTGATGAAGCTACCGCTTGGTTGAGGCCCTTGCCTCCGGCAAACTGCTCAAAAGTTTCACCGAGAACAGTCTCGCCCGCCTGTGGAAAGGAATTCAGGGTGACAACAAAGTCCGTGTTGAGACTGCCCACGACCACGATCACTTTTTCGTCTGGCTGCGATTCATCGTTGACGGGTTGATTCGGGGAAGAATATTGACTCACGAGAGGATAATGTCATGACACGCTGGTCAGGTTGAAGGCCATCGATCCTCAAATAAATATTGATCGCCAGATGAGTGACTGGGAGAAGACCATGAAAATTGCAATAGCGAGTGACCATGCAGGATTTGAACTTAAGAGTGCACTCGGCAGTTGGCTGCTCGAGATGGGGCATGAGGTGTATGACTTAGGTGTATTCACGCAAGAAAGCGTTGATTACCCCGAGTTTGGAGCTGAACTGGGAAGGGTTGTGGCAGCGGGTGAAGCCGAAGTGGGTGTTGCCGTCTGCGGAAGTGGTCAAGGAATTTGCATGGCTGCCAATAAAATTCACGGAATTCGCGCGGCGGTTATCCGCACGGTCGAGGACGCACAACTTTCACGAGCTCACAATGACGCGAATGTTGCGTGTTTCGGTGGCCGTGTGACTGATCCCACAAGCGCTCAAGAAGCTCTCGCGGTGTTTCTTTCCACTACGTTTGAAGGGGGCCGACATGCAGTTCGTGTCGGCCAGCTCAACTCCTTGATTTAATGGAACCATTTCCTAGGTTAGATCGTCATAACAACACTCGGTCAAGCTGACCCACTTCTTAGGAGAAACACGTGAAGAAAATAAACAAAATCGCTGCAATTGGAGCGATCAGCATTCTCGGCGTAAGCGTTCTTGCTGGTTGCTCAAGCAGCGATGAAAGCGCAACTGATAGTGCAACCTCTTCGGAGATGAGTCAGCTCCTTCCACCTGTGATTATTACTGCTGATCAAATGGATGCCAATGCAGTCGTTGGCGACATGATCGACATCGTGGTCGACGATCCCGTAAACACCGTCATCGCGGTAGACAATGCTGATGTCCTTGAAATCACTCAGGGCTACGACGACGGCAGCGCGATTTTCAATCCAGGAGCAAAGGCACTCGCTGCAGGAACTGCAACCATCACGGTAACAAATCCGGATGGTTCAACCCGAGACATCGTGGTTGTTGTTTCCTAAAGACAAAGTGTCCTAGGCACAAAGAAGGATTACCATGTGCCGGTGTCCCCTCAAATAGCCCTCGCCACCTGCGAGGAACTGCCTGATCTTGACCCTGATGACCAACCTTTGGTTGGGCACTTTCACAAGGTAGGTATTGAGGCGACACCGGCCATTTGGTCTGATCCAACAATTAATTGGTCCGCGTTTGATCACATAATCGTTCGTAACACATGGGACTACACCCATCGGCTTGAGGAATTCCTCGCTTGGGCGAAAATGAATGAGTCTCGCATTCGCAATTCATATGAAATTCTTTTATGGAACTCCAACAAGATATACCTTAACGACTTATTCGACTCAGGGTTCCCAATCGTTGACACGCAATTTGTCACCGATCCACTTGGTGATTGGCAATCACCACAAATCGGAGACTTCGTGGTGAAGCCGACAATCTCGGCTGGTAGCCAGGACACCATGCGGTTTAGAACGAATGATCCGGATTCCCGTGACAAGGCCCAGAACCTCATGACACGAATTGTTTCCCAAGGAAAAACTGCGATGGTGCAGCCCTACTTGGCGGCCGTTGACGAAATCGGTGAAACGGCACAACTTTTCATCGGCGGTGAGTACTCCCACGCCATTCGCAAAGGCCCATTACTGGTCCCCAATGTGGAGGGGATCAAGGAACACGGCCTATTTCTTAAAGAAGACATTTCACCCCGCGATCCAAGTCCAGAGCAGCGTGAATTGGCGGCGGCCGTGATGGGTTACGTTTCCCAGCGATTTGGAGTCCCTTTGTATGCTCGAGTTGATCTTCTCCAAGACATTGAAGGAAAACCAGTCATCCTTGAACTGGAACTCGTCGAGCCGTCCATGTTTTTTGCCACGGCACCCGAATCAGCAGCTCGACTGGCTCAACAATTCAAGGAGTAGGTTCCCTTCCGTAACAAAATTGTTATGCGAATGTGCTGAAAAATCCACGAATGTTGGTTGCGGTTCTTGGGTTTCGGGATTATGTTGTCGCTCACAACAATATCCCATCTGAGCTAAACAGAGGAACTCGTGAGCGATCGCCTAACGCCCGTGCCAGAAGATAAGTTCGCTTTCGGCTTATGGACGATTGGACACATTGGCCGCGATCCATTTGGTGACGCAACTCGTCCCCCGGTCACAACTGCGGATTTTGTTAAGGGACTTGCCGACATTGGCGCTTGGGGAGTTTCTTTCCACGACGATGACCTGATGACATTTGGTGCTAGCGAATCGCAACGTCGCGCCGAACTTGATTCATTTAAAAAAGCACTCGATGAATCTGGCCTGGTGTGCCCTATGGCGACAACCAACCTTTTCTGGCATCCAGTTTTCAAAGATGGAGCATTCACGTCGAATGACCGCAATGTGCGTCGCTTCGCAATTCAGAAAACACTTCGTAATATTGATGTCGCCGCCGAATTAGGTGCAAACACCTACGTTCTCTGGGGCGGTCGCGAGGGTGTGGAAAGTGCGGCGAGTAAAAATCCAGCTGATGCGCTGGATCGATACAAAGAGGCACTTGACTTCTTGTGCGGCTACGTATCGGATAAGAAGTACGACATTCGCTTTGCCCTTGAACCCAAACCCAATGAACCACGTGGAGACACATTCCTTCCCACAATCGGACACGCAATGGCGTTCATTAACCAACTCGAGAACCCTGCGATGGTTGGCCTGAACCCCGAAGTTGCCCACGAAACCATGGCAGGTCTGAGTTTCTTCCAAGGTGTGGCTCAAGCCCTCTGGCAAGGCAAGCTCTACCACATCGATTTGAATGATCAAAAAATTGGACGATTTGATCAAGACCTTCGATTTGGTTCAGAAGGTATTAAAGATGACTTTATGTTGGTGCGGTTGTTGGAGAACTCCGACTACAACGGGCCTAAGCACTTTGATGCTCGCCCGTACCGCAATGAATGGGGTGATGGCATCTGGGACTTCGCTCGCGGATGCATGCGCACCTATCTCGCACTCGCAGCCAAAGCGCGCGAGTTCGACCAAGATCCTCGGGTTAAGGCAGCACTAGATATTGCTAGCACTCCTGAACTCGCGGAACCGAGTATCGGCAAATTTAGTTCCGAAGCCGCTAATCGGTTGCTCGATGAGACATTTGATCCGGACGCTCTGGCGGCTAGAACATATGGCAACGAAGTACTTGATCAATTAGTTATTGATCGAATTCTGGGAATCTAATTTTCCAGGAAAATGAAAAGCAGGAGATTCCTGCAGGGGAAGGAAATAAATGAAGAAGAAGCTATATGTGGCTTTCGCGGGTATCGCGGCAGCTTCATTGGTACTCACCTCGTGTTCATCAAGCGATGACACGGCAGCAACGGACACTGCAACTGAAGAAGCAGTAGTCGAAGAAGCCGCTGGCGATGCAGGCAAGGCATGCGTCATCCTGCCTGACAGCCAGTCCTCAGATCGCTGGGAAAACCAGGATCGTCCAGCAATTCAGTCAGCACTTGAAGGTGCAGGCTTCACAACAGATATTCAAAATGCACAGGGTGACACAACCCAGTACTTGACTATCGGTGACCAAATGCTCGCCGGTGGTTGTGGCGTCATGGTCCTCGTTGACCTCAATGGCTCCGGTGCAACCGTTGCTGAAAAGGCAAAGGCACAGGGCATCCCCGTAATCGCTTACGACCGTCCATTCGCACCTGCCGACTACTACGTGTCTTTTGACAACGTGAAGGTTGGACAACTTCAGGGCGAAGGTCTCCTTAAGTGCCTCGGCGACAATGGCGTCGATCCCGCAACTGCCGCAGTTGTGTTCCTCAATGGTTCACCAACTGATGGCAACGCTGCAATGTTCAAGGAAGGTTACGAGACCACACTTGCTGCTGCAGGCGTGACACCCGTAAACGACCAATCCGTACCTGACTGGGATAACCAGCAGGGTGGAGTTATCTTCGAGCAAATGTTCACCGACCTTGGTGGAAAGATTGACGGAGTTCTCGCAGCAAACGACGGTCTTGGTGGAGCTGCAATTGCAGTTCTTGACAAGAACGGCGTCAAGGTCCCAGTAACAGGACAAGATGCAACCGTTGGTGGTTTGCAGAATGTTCTCCTGGGCAAGCAGTGCATGACAGTATTCAAGAACACTGCTCTTGAAGCTGGCGATGCATCCGCACTCGCAATCGCGCTCCTCAACGGTGAAACCCCAACCGTTGAAGGCACAGTTGACGTCAATGGAACAACCGTTCCTGCGAAGTACTCAGAGCCAGTGATCATTTACTCAGAGAACGTTTCTGACGTTATCGCTGCTACACCTGGTTTTGACGTGGCTGCACTTTGTGCCGGCGACGTGGCCGCTGTCTGCACCGAATTGGGCATTCAGTAGAGGGTTCGTTAGTTAAAAAGTGTGGGCTCGCGCTTCGGTGCGAGCCCACACTTCTATCAAGTTATTTATTCAAAAGCAGTGTCGTGTGCGTGAATTTACCCGTAATCTCAGGTCGAGCATTCACTTAAAGAACTTAAAGAAGATGAGGCAATAATGGAATCTGCGAGTCCAACCTTGGAAGCTAATCCCATCCTGGAAGTCAAAGGCGTCACCAAGAGTTTTGGCGCTGTGGACGTGTTACAAGGCATCGACTTTTCGGTTTTGCCCGGATCGGTCACAGCACTCGTGGGAGACAATGGCGCAGGAAAATCAACCCTCATTAAAGGCTTGGCGGGTATTCAACCTTTTGACGGTGGAGCAATTTACTTCGAAGGAAAAGAAGTCAAGCTTGATGATCCACGAGCAGCCGCGGAATTGGGAATTGAGGTCGTCTACCAAGACCTAGCACTCTGCGACAACCTCGACATAGTTCAAAACATGTTTCTAGGCCGGGAATTGAAGCGCGGAGTAGCACTCGACGAAGCTCACATGGAAGCTCGCGCCGGCGAGACACTGCAATCACTGTCAGTTCGAACCGTATCTTCCTTGCGACAGAAAGTTTCCAGTCTTTCGGGCGGCCAGCGTCAGACTGTTGCCATTGCCCGTTCCGTACTGTGGAATAACAAAGTGGTCATTCTCGACGAACCAACCGCGGCACTAGGTGTCGCTCAAACCGAGCAGGTGCTTGCGTTAGTGCGCAGACTCGCTGATGCGGGGCTGGGAGTAGTGATCATTTCCCACAACCTCCAAGACATATTCCAAGTGGCGGACTACGTCTACGTCCTCTATCTCGGAACCATGGTCACGCGACTACGTGTCGACGAGACCACTAGCGGGGAAATTGTTGAGTACATTACCGGCGGAAAAACGGACTTGTTGGCCCAGAACGGAGCAATTTAATGAGTGCAGACGTTGAGGTTCCCCAGTACATGAAGACCAAGGGAAGTGGTGTCGCTGAGTCGTGGAGTGCTTATCGCACCAAGGTCCGAAGCGGCGAAATGGGATCACTCCCCGCTGTTATTGGGCTCATAGTTTTAGTGGTTCTCTTTTCACTCGCAAATCCAGTTTTCTTCACGGCTTTGAACTTCGCAAACTTCTTCACTCAAGCAGCTGTTGTCATGATCTTGGCCATGGGCTTGATTTTTGTCCTGCTATTAGGAGAGATTGATCTCTCTGCGGGTGTGACCTCAGGGGTCGCCGGCGCACTTCTGGCAGTTTCACTCTCGCGCTGGGGCCTAGCTTGGCCGATCGCAGTTGCTATCGCATTGCTCGCTGGAATTGCAATTGGCCTCTTCATCGGATTCTTGGTGGCCAAGATCGGTATCCCTTCTTTCGTGGTCACCCTCGCACTATTTTTAGCCTTCCAAGGCCTAATTCTGGTGATCATCGGAGTGGGTGGAAATATACGAATAACGGACAGTGTCATCCTGTCAATCCAGAATCAAAATCTGCCAATCTGGCTCGGCTGGGCTCTCTATGTCGTGATAATAGTTGGCTATTTCTTAACTTCTTACCTAGGTAGGACCCGTCGGCTTGCACGCGGATTTGCGGCAACAGCGCTTTCCATGATCCTGATTAAAACAGCGACAATGGCGGTAGTCGGTTTTGCAATCGTGTGGGCTTTGAGTCTGGAGCGAAGCACGAATCCGGAATTAAATCCGTTAAGCGGCGTACCCATCATTGTCCCAATTATTGTTATTTTGACATTGGTATTCGGGTTTATTTTGAACCGAACAACATTCGGGCGTCACGTGTACGCGGTGGGCGGCAATGTCGAGGCTGCGCGTCGCGCCGGAATCAGTGTGAGCCGAATTCGCATTACCGTGTTCACAATCTGTTCGGGAACGGCAGCATTCGCGGGAATTGTTTTCGCATCGCGCGCTGCATCGGTCGATCCAAACGCGGGTAAGTTCATCGTGCTAAATGCCATTGCCGCAGCGGTCATCGGTGGAACAAGTCTCTTCGGTGGTCGTGGCCGCATTCATGACGCACTGATTGGTGGAGCTGTTGTTGCTGTCATTGATAACGGTATGGGGCTTTTGGGTTATTCGGCCGGTGTGAAGTTGATGATCACAGGTGCAGTTTTGATGATCGCGGCTGGCGCCGACGCACTCTCACGAAAACGTTCCCAAGGAGTGATGCGTTAACACGCATGTGCCATGCTGAAACCAACACCTGTCACACCCGATGAAGTTAAGCGACACAATCTAGCTCGTGTACTGAGACATTTACACGAAGATGGTGAGTTGAGTCGTTCAGATCTCGTTTTTCTTACCGGGCTCAATCGCAGCACAATTGGTTCACTTGTCAGCGACCTAGCAGGTGCTGATTTGGTTGAAGAAGTATCGGGCGTCGGTGGATCACGCGGTCGTCCCTCGCTCGTTGTCCGTTCAAAGAGCAAAAATGTTTTTGTCCTTGCATTTGACCTTAGAGTTGATCGCATTGTGTGTGCGGCAATTGGTCTCGGCGGTGAGGTCCTAGCCACATTGCACCGGCCACGACTTGATGGCCCTTATCCGGTTGAGAATGCAATCGCCGCAATATTGGAAAGCACAGATAAACTATTCACCAAACTTCCGCTAGGTGCCACTTGGGCTGGAGTGGGAATTGCGATTCCTGGTGTTGTTGAGACCGAACTTGGTTTCGTTCGGAAGGCACCTAACCTTGGTTGGATTGACGTGCCATTCGGGCTTGATGTTGAGAAGGCGTTTCGATCGCACATGGGTGTTTGTCCCAGTGTGGTTCTCGGCAACGACGCAAACCTTGGTGCGATCGCCGAATACGTGCGCGGGGCCGCAACAACTTCGTCGAGTGTGGTTTACCTCTCGGGAGATGTGGGCGTTGGTGGAGGAGTTGTCTTGGGAGGACAGGTGTTAACGGGCGGGAGCGGTTACGCCGGAGAACTTGGGCACCTTGTTGTAAATCCGAATGGCCAACCGTGTAACTGCGGAAGTAGGGGATGTTGGGAGACCGAAGTTGGGCGAGATGCAATTCTTTCCGCGGCAGGTTTGCCACCGGGACCGGACTCATTTCCTGAACTCCTCGAGCTCGGCGCAAGCGACCCTGAGGAAATGAAACAGACTTTGCATGATGTCGGTGAGTGGGTTGGTGTCGGTCTCGTGAACTTGATGAACAGTATTGATCCTGATTACATTGTGCTCGGGGGGCACCTTGCTGAGATTCACCCGTACATCATTGAAGTGGTGAATAAACGAGTCGATCAATCACGACCCAACCGGAAAACACGGGCCGAAATTTTACTGCCATCTTTATCCTTGGATAGCCCGCTGGTCGGTGCCGCCGAAGTCGCCTTTGGTCGACTTCTTTCCCACCCATTACAGGAAATGGAACAAGCATTTGCCCTCGTCTAACGGCTCGCAAGTAGAGATTCGATGTGGTGAGCAGCAACTAATTTTCGACACGGCACTCGGGGGACGCGCAATAAGTTGGAACTACCAAGGCATTGAATTATTGGGCGCAAGTGGGGCAGACCCTATTGAATTCGGCTTTTATCCGATGCTTCCGTGGGCTGGAAGATTGGCTGACAATTCTGTCTCAGTGAATTCTGTCAACGGTGAATCGATTCAACAGAAGATCAACTATCAAGGTTGGGCTATTCATGGGCTTTCCTTTGATAATCCATTAACCGGTTGGAGTGTTCAAGCCGATGGAGATTCGACCACATTTTTAGCGGTGCAAGGGATCTCAGGTTGGATAGTGGATTTGGAAGCCACATTCACGTGGAAGATTGACAAGCATTCACTGGAAACAAGAATTGAAGTGAAACCAATCGGTGAAGTTACTAGTCGAGTTGTTGTGGGATGGCACCCGTGGTTTCGTAAATCACTTGGCAGTGGTTCCCCATCGGTGTTAAAGATTGATGACGCAAAATTACTCACCAAGGTAGATTCTTTGCCCACGGGTGAACTTGTTGATTTCGATGTCATGCTCGGTCCGTTCGACGACGCCTTAATCGTGCCAAGTAAGACGGTGGTCATCCAATGGCCTGAAGCGTTACAGCTGCGAATAACAAACTCTCACGAGTGGTTTGTGATCTATAACGGAAACAAGGATTTAATCTGTGTCGAACCCCAAACTGGGGCACCCAATGCACTTAATGGCGCATTCAGTGAGTCCGCGCTTTTATGCAGCCGGAGTGAACCTGCGCTCATGACAACGCGGTGGGAACTGCAAAGCCTCAGTAACTAGCTCAATGGCTAGCCGGCGGATCTAGGCGAACCACTTCACCTGTTGACGCGGACTCTCGAGCCGCATCCATGACCCGCATGGTTCCAACAGCCTGAGCCAGAGTGACCGTCGGTGTCGTTGAATTCGTGAGAAAAGCTAGTACTTCCCGGTAGTACTCGGGCCAGTTACCGGTGCTAAAGGGCAGGGTCGAGTGTGTGAGTTCGCCCTGTGCGTCACTTGACCAGATCTCAATAGTTGAATCGGCAGGTTCCACCCCCCAGTCCTCGCCGGGAATTTCACCCAACTTGAGGTGATCCTCTTGGGTATCCAGTGCTGCAACGCGAAGTGCACCTCGGGTCCCAGCCAATGTGAAACGAGGTCCGGGAAGGCCCACCGCCAGTGAACCCACAAGATAGGAAACTCCACCGGACTCATGTTGCAAAAGAATTATTAGATCGTCATCGGATACAGGCGTCTCGCGCACCGTTCGAGTGTGGGTGGTGACCGAAACAACGGGACCCATGAGGTCAAGTGCCTGATCAACGACATGCGGCGCGAAGTCGTAAAGCACACCACCGAGGACCTCAGGGTCATTCAGTTCACGCCACCCGCCCTTGGGAAGTAAGCGGAATCGTTCAAGCCTCGACTCGAATCGGTGAGGAGTACCGATCACCCCTGTTTCCACGGCGGCCTTCAGGGTCAGGTAGTCCGAGTCCCACCTTCGATTCTGAAAGGGGAGCAACGCGACGCCGTTAGCGGCGGCAAGTTCACCAAGTTCGATTACCGCTTGGGCATCGACAGCAATTGGTTTATCAATGACAACGTGTATTCCGCGGGAAAGCGCCGCTTGGGCTTGTGGCACGTGGGTCACATTCGCGCCGGCAACAACCACCAGATCGGGATTCAAGTTGAGAAGTGCGTCCAGATCGTTGCTAACAAGTGCTCCGGGGAAATCGGTATTTGCCTGCAAAATTCGCTCGTCATTTCCAGTCAGGATCCCAATCACTTGATAACCGGGAACAGCCTTAATCAACTGCCCATGAAAGATTTTTCCCGCTAATCCGTATCCGCATATGACAATAGTCTTCATGTGGGCAGCCTATCTGCCGAAGTTTGCAGGATCAGTACGATTGGCACCATGACCTATGCCTTGCGCGACCTAAAAGACACCGTAATTGCTATCACCGGAGCTACATCCGGGATTGGTAAAGCCACAGCCGAGCAACTGGTGGAACTTGGTGCAAAGGTTTCGCTCGGAGCCCGTAATGCCGATCGACTGAACGCTCTGGTGGAGCAGCTCGGCGCGGATAACGCTGTTGCAGTTCCCATGGATGTTCGCTCGGTTGACGACAACCAAGCACTTATTGACGCTGCGGTCACCAAGTGGGGAAAACTTGATTCAATTGTTCCCAACGCTGGTATCGGAATGTACGGATCAATCCTTGATCACTCAGACGATGAAATACGACGCATGATGCACACCAACTACGACGGCACCGTGTGGACCGTTCGGGCCGGCGTCCCAGCCATGCTCAAGACCACGGGTTCCGGTGACATCGTGATTGTTTCCTCTGTCGCTGGTTTCCGTGGTGGCGAGGACGAAGCCATCTACGCTGGCACCAAGTTCGCTCAGGTCGGACTGGCCGGCGCACTCGACCGGGAACTGCGCGAGAAGAAGATCCGCGTCACCGCGATCTGCCCAGCCGGTGTTGGCACCGAATTCGCAGTTGGCACCGGTCGCGTCGAGAACGATCCCCGTTCATCCGGATGGCTCGTTGCCGACGACGTTGCCCACGCAGTTGTCTCCGTCTTGCAACAACCTCGCAGTGTGCGCACCACGGTCTGGCAACTGTGGTCCATGGGTCAGCAAAGCTAAACCTGACTGTGGTCAGGACCAAATTTTTGCACCCATGAGCAACCAATAGGATTCATTGGTGCATTGGGGTCGCTAGCTCAATGGCAGAGCTGCGGACTTTTAATCCGTAGGTTCCCGGTTCGAGCCCGGGGCGACCCACTTTTTCCTGTGATAGGTCTCGATTTGCCTCAGGGAAGGTTGATTCATGCCACAGTTAGCGACGCAGTCAGAGATTGAGTCTTTTCTTGATCGTAATCCGAACTGGTCGAGAAATGAAAGTGCACTCACGTCAGAGTTCACGGCACCAAGTTTTCTCGCTGCCATTGATTTCGTTAATGCTGTTGCTGTGATTGCCGAAGAATTGGACCACCACCCAGACATCGATATTCGTTGGAACAAAGTGTCATTCGCATTGAGCACACACTCCGCTGGCGGGATTACATCTCTTGACTTTGAATTAGCTACAGCCATTGATGTTGCAGCCAGCAAAATAGTGGGGGGTTGAGCGATGGGTTCTAAGGCCTATGACATGTTGTGGGGAACTGCATTGCGAACCACAACAGTCCTGCATAAAGCAGTTTATTCACTGAGCAGAGGAAAGATCGGTCGCCACTTCCCTGGTGGTGCTCAGGTCGTGTGGATTACGACCTTGGGTCGAAAAAGTGGTGAGTGGCGCAAAACTCCATTACTTGCTGTCCCGGACTCAGGTGGTTGGGGGATCGCCGGCTCTAATGCGGGCCAGGAGAAAATACCCGGTTGGGTGTTCAACGTCAGGACACACGATCAGGGTCGTGTTGAGATAGACGGTGAAGTGAGTGAAGCGGTATTCACCGAGGTTCATGGTGAGGAAGCGGCGCGTATCTATGCGGCCCTGGGTGATTCGTGGTCCTCGTACCGCATGTATGAGCGCAATATAGAAAGAGATATTCCAGTATTTCGAGTGACCAAAACCCACCAGATTTAGCACCAATATTGGTCCGCTATCAAAGGACGTGAGCGATATCGGCATGATGTGTCGGTGGCCTCTCCCCAACAAGTAAATCTGCTCAGCTGCGAAAACGTCTCGAAGTCCTTTGGGGACCGCCCTCTGTTGAGTGACGTTTCCCTCGGTGTCAGCAAAGGGGAACGAATCGGTGTTGTTGGTCGCAATGGCGCGGGCAAGAGCACCTTGCTTCGCGTTCTCGCAGGTGCGGAACCGCCCAATTCGGGGCGGGTGACCCGCGGCGCGAGTGTTGTCGTGGGCGAACTTGATCAGGTCGGAATCAGCGCCGAAAATGCGACGATTCGCAGCCATGTGCTGGGGGATCGTGACGAACACGAGTGGGCGAGTGATTCGGCCGTCCGTGAGATCTTGACGGCACTATTGGGTGGATTTGGTTCAGAACAACTTGATCGCCGGATTTCTGATCTCTCCGGTGGCGAGCGGCGCCGCGCCTATTTGGCCGAGCAATTGATCCGCGAAGTTGACGTTCTTTTTCTCGATGAACCAACTAACCACCTCGACGTGGAAATTATTGCTTGGCTTGCGGCGCATCTGAAAAGTCGCCCAAAAATTGCGATCGTCACCGTCACACATGATCGCTGGTTCCTTGATGAAGTCTGTGACCACATGTGGGAAGTCGTTGGCGGGAAAGTCGAAGAGTATGAAGGCGGGTATTCGGCCTTTGTTCTAGCAAAAGCGGAACGCATGCGTCAGGAATCAGCGAGTGAAGCGCGCCGACAGAATTTAATGCGCAAGGAACTTGCCTGGTTGCGCCGCGGCCCACCCGCACGAACCACGAAACCACAATTCCGTATTGACGCAGCGAATGAACTGATTGCAGCGGAGCCACCACCACGCAACGCTGTCGAGTTGTTGGAGTTCGCCAGTGCTCGTTTAGGTAAAACTGTCTATGAACTCCATGACGCCAAAATAGGTTTTGAGACGAGAACCCTGATTAACCACATCACGTGGAATATCGCACCGGGTGCTCGTATCGGAATCTTGGGACCGAACGGGGCCGGTAAAACCTCGGTGCTGCGGTCAATCCTCGGTGAGATCCCACTTCTTGCCGGCAAACGCGTTGAGGGTGTCACGGTTAAACCGGGAGTGCTGAGCCAGCACCTCGCTGATTTGGATCTGAGCAAGACTGTTATTGACACGGTCTCTGACGTCGCTAACTACATTGAACTGGGCAAGGGAAAGCAAATGAGCGCCAGCCAAGTGTGTCAGCGTCTTGGATTTGATCATGACGGTCAATTCACGCGAGTGGGTGAACTTTCAGGTGGGGAGCGAAGGCGCTTGGAGTTGACTCGGATCCTGATGTCAGAGCCTAATGTGTTGGTTCTTGACGAACCAACCAACGATTTTGACGTTGAAACGTTGGCTGCGTTGGAAGATTTGCTCGACGGCTTCCCGGGAACACTTCTCATTATTTCCCATGATCGGTATTTCTTGGAACGGGTTTGCGACAATTTTGTTGCCGTGATTGGTGATCTCAAGTTCACTGACCTTCCCGGCGGAATTGAACAGTATTTGGATCTTCGAAGGAAAATGCTGGCGGGGGCCTCTGGGAAGCCCACTTCAGGAGGATCAAGTGATGGCAAAGGCACCTCAAAGTTGACCCCTGCTCGCGAACGGGAACTCCGCAAGTTAACCGACAAATTTAAGCGCCAACTGGGAAAAATTGAGGCTTCGATTGGACTGGTCCACGACCAAATGCTCGAGTTTGCAAGTGACTTTGAGCGGGTTGGCCAGCTCGACAAGGAACTCAAGGACCTAAATGAGACAAAGGAAAATATTGAATTGCAGTGGCTCGAAGCCGCTGATGAACTTTCAGATGGGCGAGAGTAAACCTTCGGGCGGTAGGCTGCCGTTATGAGCGCCGTATTTACACCTTTACCCCAGCGTCAACTTGGGCCATGGCAAGTCTCGGAAATTGGCCTGGGTGCGATGCCACTTTCATTTACCCACATGCTGCCTCACCGGGAACAGGCGATCGCTACGGTTCACCGAGCACTTGATTTGGGTATCACATTGATTGATTCGTCAAATGTCTATGCGCCGACGTGGGACACCGTGGGTCACAATGAAGAGTTACTGGCGGAGGCCCTGTCCCTGTACACGGGGCCCGCGGACATTTCGAGCATTGTTCTCACAACAAAAGGTGGCATCACCCGCGGTGAGGGCGAAACGTGGATGCGGGATGGAAGTGCATCAGGACTGAAAGAGGCGTGTGAGGCCAGCATGACCGCGCTGGGTGTCACCGTCATCGATCTTTACCAGTTTCACCGGCATGATCCGCGCGAAACCTATGCCGATCAAATGCGAGCAATTCTGGCGTTACGAGATCTTGGTTGGGTTCGTGAAGTTGGGATATCAAATGCGACCTTGCCGGAACTTGAGGTAGCTCTCGAGATTTTGGGAGGCCCGGGTAGTGGCGGTGTCGTTTCTGTGCAGAATGAATTCTCACCGCGTTACCGTGAAGATCGCGAGGTGCTTGATCGATGCACCGAATTGGGAATCGCATTCCTGCCTTGGTCCCCTCTGGGTGGATCAGACAACGCGAAAAATCTGGATTCGCAGTTTAACGAGTTTGCGGTTGTTGCTGCCGAGCATGATTCAACAGCACAAGAAATTACCCTCGCTTGGCTATTGAAACTTTCACCGGTTGTCATTCCCATCCCGGGTGCAACGAAGCCGGTAACCGTTGACTCAATAGTTCGCTCATTGAGTATTGAACTCACTGATTCGCAATTTGAGCGTCTCAGTGCGACCGAGTCCATTGGGGAAAGTTTCTTTCCCGAGTCCGAACCAAGGAGTCCACTTCGGTGACTGCCCAGACTGACAAATCAATAGCAAGAATCCTTGTCATTGGAGCGGGTTTCGGCGGTTTAACGGCCGCTACAAAATTAGCGCAACAGGGCAATGTCCAAGTGACCGTGATTGACCGTCATTCTTATCAACTGTTCGCACCATTGCTCTATCAGGTGGCAACGGGTGGGTTACCAGAAGACGACATCGCTTATCCCGTTCGTTCGGCCATTCCTGGAGTCGACTTCATCCGTGGTGACGTGGTTAAGGTTTCATTGGAAGCAAATAACGTTCGTTTGGAAGATGGACGGGTGCTTTATTTTGATCAATTGGTATTTGCGGTTGGCAGTGGCGGTACGACATTTGGTATTCCAGGTGTGCAGGAAAATGCTCTGCAAATGAAAGATTTGTACCAGGCGAGAGCTATTAGAAACAGACTGCTGCAAACCTATGAAGATGTCGAAACGGGTTTAAAGCCAAAAGAATCACTCCGTGTTGTTGTTGCTGGTGGCGGACCCACGGGTGTTGAAATTGCCGGTGCCGTTGCTGAACTACAAAAAAGTATGCACCGAGAGTTCCGAAAAGTTGCAGAACACGCTGCGGTGACGTTGGTCGAAGCCGGACCTCGTCTCCTACCATCCTTTGCAGAAAAGTCCTCCGCACACGCGAAAAGTGAATTAGAAGAGCTCGGTGTGCATGTGATGGTCGACAGTGCGGTTGACCGCATGTACCCCGGGGACGTTCACCTTAAGTCGGGTGAAGTTCTTCCTGCGGGCACCATTATCTGGGCGGCAGGCGTGGCAGCCCCTGCGGAGTGGAATGTTTTGGGTGAAACGGATCGCTCTAATCGACTTATTGTTTCGGACACACTTCGACTGCAGCCAAATGTCTGGGTATTAGGCGACATGGCGCATGTCGTTGGTGCTGGTGATCGCCCATTACCCATGGTCGCATCCGTTGCAATGCAACAAGGACGTTATGTCGCGGCGAGCATTGAAAAGATTCTGAAAGGTGAGGAACCAAAACCATTCAGTTATAAGGACAAAGGTCAGATGGCCACAATTGGTCGACGTCGGGCTGTTGTTGAAATGCCAAATGGAATAAAACTGCACGGCACGATCGCGTGGTTTGCATGGTTAGGTTTGCACGTGTTTTACCTTGCCGGTGGTCGAAACCGAATATCTGTCATGGCTGACTGGTTCTGGAATTACATCTTTTGGGGGGTTGGCCCCAAAAGGCCAGTTATTGACTGACGGTGTTTTTGACAAATTCGCTGTAAGGCACGAAACACTGCGCAGTTCTATCACCGCGGGACCATCCGGCTGAAGTAGGCCAAATTGCCCACCATGGATAGAACTTCTTTAATGTGACGTAGGGCTTGGCCGCTTTTTCGCAAATCCGCTTTGTCTGAAACTCCACACTTCGAGTTCCTGGGAATCTCTTGGTCGGGGTTGTTCCCAGATTGCGTTCAAGGATCATGATCCAGTTTCTCTTGACATTGGTACACGGATAGGCGCTCGTTGTTCTATTTCCGGGGACCCTCGGCGTACAGAAATTCAATTGGCTTGCGGGAGTTGCCGCTACGAACTCTGCGATGGGAGTTGATAGTGGCTTGTAAGCCTTTCCTGCCCGAAAAACAACATCACAGCGCACCCAGCGCTGCCCATCGTTCCATTGAGCCTTTGACGGAAAAATCGAAACACTTTGCAATCGAGTTGGTAATTTCCGATCCACAAGATTCACGAAGGAATTGATATTTTTGACCGTGCAAGGTTGAGTCTGTTTCAGTCGACTGGCTGCTTTAGCTTTCTCAGGAAGCCCGTAACTATCGGGCAGAGTCCCAATCCAGTAAGTCTGGGCAGTGTGCGCAGCAGTGCAGTCAACGACAGGTGCACTCGCGGCCTGGTCCTTCGTTCCGTTGGCTTTGTAGTTGAAGCAGTCCCCTACTTTGGCCGCCACAGTCTCATTCGCCCCAACGCTGGGGAGGGTAGTTGCGATGAGGGTGATTCCAGCGAAGAGGCCAATACAGGCTGCTACCGCGGTGAATTTGGGTAAGGTGAAAGGCATAGCGAAAAGCATGGTTTCACACTACCTTCTGAACCGAAAATCCACCAAAAGGGTCAATTGGGAGAGGAATCCCCAGATATTCAGGCGGGTTGCGTTCGCTAGGAGAACCCTGAAGACTATGCCGCATGCCTGTTATTAGCGTTGTGAGCCTCAAAGGTGGAGTCGGTAAAACCTCGGTGACTTTGGGTTTGGCGGGGGCGGCAATGGCCCGCGGCCTGACCTCACTGGTGGTCGATCTTGATCCGCAGGGGAATGCGACTTCCATCTTGCGGGCCCGACCCTCTAAGACAACGGTGGCGAATGTGCTCGAGCACCCCACTCGCGCCGAAATCGAGGCGGCGTTAACTCCCTGCGATTGGGAGATCGGTCCCGGTGAAGTTGACGTGTTAGCGAGTCACCCGAGTGTGATTCGATTCGATTCTTGGACGCACCCGGGAACTGTATTTAAACCAAAGTTAGCAAAAGCATTGCAGCAACTTGAGGGTTACGACCTGGTACTCATCGATTGCCCACCATCACTTGGCGCACTCACTCGCGAGGCGTTAGCCGCATCCGACCTTGCCCTTGTCGTTACAACACCCTCCTACTTTGGCACTCAAGGAGTTGAGCGGGCCGTGGCAGAGGTGGAAGAAATACGCAAGGGGGTCAATCCGGATCTAAAACTTGCAGGGATCGTGGTGAATCGGGTGCGATCAGTTGCTGAAGAACACCAATACCGCGTCGGCGAGTTGGGAAGTATTTATGGAAAGGCGACAATTCTTAAGCCGTTCCTGCCTGAGCGTATTGCGGTGACTCAAGCCGAAGGTTTTGGTGCACCGGTCTATGAAGTGAAAACACAGGGTGGGCGGGAGGTCGCCGGAATCTTTGACCTGTATCTGTCATCTTTATTGCGCAAGTAGCTTTATCGCGTGGTTAGCTCGCGTTCACTCGCTCGGGAGTGTCACCCATTCGACGCTCCACGAAGTAGGCGATAACCGCGGCTACGGCTCCAAGCCCGAGAACGAGGGCCCAACCAACAACGTCGCCGAGATCGGCACCCGGAGGCGGATCATCAGGGCACAACCCGAGCCCACATTGCGGAATGACTGAGATCCCAATAACGAGAAGATCAACCAAGAGCCACATCAGACCCCAGATCGTGATGAAAAGGGTCAATGACCGATGCCAATGGCGCTTGCCCAAGACTCCCGTGTCACCAAGATCAAATGGTCGATTCCACATAAGCAACACGGCGCAACCGGCAACGGCAATGACGAACGTGATAAACGCCCACGTGTAGAGGTGGAAGCCAAGGATGGCCGGCCCAAATCCAGGATCACCGGGTGTAGCAATGTGCAATAAAATCTGGCGGGCACTCCCCGCCCCGCCAACGAGAGCTGCCAAGATGCTCAAGGCGTAATGGCGAGCCTTCATGCCCCACAGCAGGTTCATGGCGGGGCCAACAGCAAGGCCGATCATTGCCGAACGCTGAACGAGACACAGTGGACACGGCAACTCGCCCGCACCGAACTGAAGGTTCAGTGAGCCGGCTAGCACACCGAGGAGCGCGAATAAGGCTGCAATGTTGATCAGTCGGGCGACCGTAAGTGTTTGTTTATCGGAAAGTAATTGTGTATCTGACATGACGACTCCTCGTGGCATTTCTGGCTAGAAGTTCAGCGGGATCGGGTCGGTCATATGCAACCGCAGAATCACGAGGGTCCACACGAGGGTCAGAACAGCCAAGCCAGGCGTCCATTTCCATTTGCGGGCAATCCCCGCAAAGACGATTAACCAGAGAACAAACATGGAGAGCATCACGGACCAAGATTAAAGGAAGCGGGGAGAAATGAGCATCAGGACACGTTGGGCGCAATACGCGTTGAAGCACAAGATATTGCCCGTCGCGCTCAGAAGAAATTACACGGTTCCGTAGAGACGGTCTCCTGCGTCACCGAGTCCGGGCACGATATAGCCCTTTTCGTTGAGTCGTTCGTCGAGTCCGGCAATGACGAGGGTTACATTCTCCGCTCTGTCTCCGTACGCCTGCTCAAGTCGGGCCAAGCCTTCGGGTGCAGCGAGCAAACAAATGGCAATAACGTCTTTTGCTCCGCGTTCCAACAGGATGTCGATTGCAGCGATGAGGGTTCCGCCGGTGGCGAGCATTGGGTCAAGGACAAAGACTTGACGGTTGTGAATGTCGTCGGGCAGTCGATCCGCGTAAATTGATGCGGTTAAGGACTCTTCATCTCGCACAAGTCCAAGGAAACCCACTTCAGCTGTCGGCATCAGGCGCACCATTCCGTTCAGCATGCCTAGTCCGGCCCGCATGATGGGTACGACCAATGGCAATGGCTGGGACATTTCCCGGCCGGTGGTGGGGCTGACGGGGGTTGTGATTGCCACTTCACCCACTTCAAGTCCACGTGTTGCTTCATAGGCCAACAGGGTGACCAGTTCCTCGGTCAGGAGACGAAATGTTGCCGACGAAGTCTCTTCACGGCGCAGTCGCGACATCTTGTGGGCAACGAGTGGATGGTCAATAACAAGAGTGTGCATGCGGGCAAGACTAGTGCAATGTGTTGGTTCACTCACGAATAAAGGATCGAGGTCACATTCTCCGGAGCCGACATGTCACTATTGAGACATGGCAATGGAACAGGTACGTGCAGAGGACCTTGATTACAGTGCCATTTTGTGGCGGGAAGAGGGGGTCTGGAACGCAGTCCAGGTGCCCGCTCAACAAGCTATCGTGCTTGACGACTTGCTGGCCATATGTAAGCAATACCCGGGTGAGGGAGGCGTCTACGCGGTAGTTGGCGTTTCCGGTGAATTCTTTATTTTGTTAAGGAATGATCCGCGAAAGATAGAAGCTTTCATCAGCGACAGTTTTGCGCTGTTGGATTGGGATATCGCCGAAGACGCAGCCGACCTTATTGATTTGCAATGGCAGGAAGAAGACCTCGAAGAGTTTGAAGCCATTGGAGACCTTAATCTTCTGGCGAACTTCGGTCTTAAAGCGGAAGATTTATCGATGATCTGCGAAAACCCTGATCTTGAGCCGGATCAACAAGTCTCGGAGGTCTTCAAGCGCATTGGTGCGGAGCTTGCATGGAAGAAGATCATTAACAAGTGAATGAAGCGTTTATGCGCGAAGCCCTTGAGCAGGCAAAACTTGCCGGTGCCCGAGGGGATATACCCATTGGTGCGGTGATCGTTACCGATCAGGGACAAGTAATTGCACGGGCGGGGAATTCTCGCGAGCAACGTAAAGATCCGACCGCGCATGCTGAGATTCTTGCGTTGCGTGAAGCTGGATTGAAATTGAATGACTGGAGAATCCTTAATTCGACAATGTACGTCACCCTTGAGCCATGTCCCATGTGTGCCGGGGCGATCACGATGTCACGAATGCCGAGGTTGGTGATTGGCGCATGGAACGAGGAATATGGTGCTGTCGGATCTCGTTGGGACCTAGTTCGCGATCGGCGGATGAACCATCAGGTTGAAGTTATCCCTGGTGTTTTAGAGGATGAATCAGCCCAATTGGTAAAAGAATTTTTGCGTCAGAAACGGTAGTCTGTACAAGATGTCATCTCGTGGAATAAACCGACCCAAGACTCGGCCTGCCCAGCGGCCGCTCTGGCTGACCGTGCTGCTCATTCTTGTTGCGATGCTTGTGCTTTTTGGTATTGGATTTGGAATTGCCACACTGCTCAAGGGTTCAGGGGGAACAGATGCTGGGGAAGCGGGTGCTTCGCCAAGTAGTTCAACCTCTGTTCCCGGCTGCACCACCATTATGGTGACTCCCGCGGAGGTATTACCGCGGGCTTCTCGGGTGAATGTGAACGTCTACAACTCAACGAAGCGGGTTGGTCTTGCCGGGGATGTCGCCAAAATCCTCGGAGTTCGCGGTTTCACAATCGCTAAAGTTGAAAACGATCCACTAGGCGTTGTTATTGAAGGTCAAGGGGAAATTCGGTACGGCCCTAAGGGCGAAGCTAATGCCGAACTGATGGCGTATCACTTCCCGGGTGCGACACTGGTCAATGATGGTCGCGCAGGCAAGCGAATTGATGTTGTCCTGGGAACCCAGTTCGTTGACTTAGCCAATGACGCTGAAGTGGTAGCGCAACTTGCGCAACCGTCACCGAGTGCTTCCCCGTCAGGCTGCCCGATCCCTGATTCACTGCCGACCGAGTCCGCTAGTGAATCCGAGAGTGTTTCTGGGTCACCGGAACAGGGTTAGCCCCGAGATCAAACTCTTCCTAGTAAATGCCGAGCAAGTATGCCGGTGGGAGCCGTAAGCAACGTGTGTTGTTTCCCCCCAAATCCCCAGGTAAACGTGGCCGGCTACCGACCCACTCCACCTGTTCCGATCTGCTGTTGGCTACTCCTTACGTGCAGCCAGTTGACGAGTCAATCGCGCAATGAACTTCTTCCGCATCGCTGGGTCGGCGAGAGGGAGTGCGTCAGCAGGAGCCTCTACAGGCGAGTACTTGATTCCCCAGGCGGTGAGTTCGGCGATAACGGGCAAAAGTTCGATAGCTGGAGCCAACGGTCGGTAGAGGTATTTGCGGCCGTCGTCGGGATCTGGGACTCGTTCAATGATTTCCTGATCAACAAGAGTGGCGAGGCGATCGGTCAGGACATTGGTGGCTATGGATTCATCTTCAACGAATTCGCTGAAGTGCGATTTGCCTCTCAGCAGCATGTCCCGAAGAACGAGAAGCGTCCACCGTGGGCCACAACACGTCCCACATCACGGCGTTGAGCACCACACTCATGGGGGGCGAAAAGGGGGGTCTGTTGCGAATTGGCCGCGGCGCCATCGACCTATCGGCCATTGCCGAAGAGTTACTCGAACTCTCATCGACGCCGGTAGTTGAGCACTTTCACTTTCACCCCGACTGGTTCTCATTCGGTGAACTCCCTGACCCATCCGCAGCGCGTGATTCCTGGATCGTCATGATTCGTGGTCGCCTTGTCGACCCGGCTTCTACCCAGGCCACACATGACGTGATCGCGGAGGCAGGCGCTCCCGCAATGCGTGAGATGGGTGACATTACACACCTTCCGTTCACGGGCGTTGCTGATCCCAGCCAATTTCTGTCCCTCGATCTCTGGGACAACGACAAGTACATCGAAACGATGTACGGCAACCCAGATGTCACGGCCGAGTTCATGAAGCTATTCGCAGAGGCTCCGGTCCTACGGGTCTTTCGCTGTTCCTAATCGAGCCTCGCAGGGCCCCGTGGGCAGTGTGGTCCATATCAGCACTGTCCGTGCTCAGAAGGAAATCCCAGACCACTGTTCAGGAATAGGAAAAGCAATGAAATAAAAAAATCGTTATCTGTGGTGGAACGTGTCTCGAGGGCGGAAGCGTGGCCGAGAAACTTCACAAAGAAGGCCGTGCCTGCAGGTACTTGTACATGAGTCTTCGTAACCTGAGGGTCATTAGTTTTGTAGGAAGCCGTGGCGGTGGCGGTGGGATTTGAACCCACGGTGAGGTTGCCCCCACACGCGCTTTCGAGGCGCGCTCCTTTGGCCGCTCGGACACGCCACCGCAGAGAACTGTACAAATGCCCGGCTTGACGGATTCTTTCGCCCTCTCAAAATTCATGACCGAGGCCAACATGAGGGCTACACTGACATCCTGGCCGCAAACAACAGCGGGGTTTATGCCACCTAGCTCACGGAATAGTGGCAGGTCGCTTTCACCCAATTCACAAGAAGGAGGAACACATGTTTGTCATCTCCGTCCTGTACCCGTTGACTCCGGGTACAACATTCAATATGGACTACTACCTGAAATCGCATCTCTCACTTGTCAACAGGCTATTCGAGCCGATGGGCCAACGTGATGCGCGCGTATTCAAAGGCGTCTCTGACGGTGGTGAAGGCGCACCCACATTTGGGGTCATCACGGAGCTCTACTTTGACAACATGGAAAGCCTGATAGCGGCGCTGGTCACCCATGGAGCAGAGACTCAAGCGGATATCCCAAACTTCACCGACTCAATCCCAGTGGTTCAGATCAACGAAATGCTCGTCTTCTAGACCGTGCAACGAGAATTCCATTAAGGCTCACTAGAGGTTCATTTATGCAGTTGTCGGTGCTTGGATTCATGCGCGGCACCGTAGGGTGAGCGTGTGAGCCACCGACTATCAGCTTGGAAGTGGGTGTGGCTGCCCCTTTCCTTCTTTTTGTTGGGTTCAGCGTGGGCGGTGACCTCACCGGTGGCATCGGCTCCCGACGACGATTATCACTTAGCCTCCATTTGGTGTGCCCAAGGTGATAAGGATCAGGCGTGTGCGGACACGGGGCTAGATCCACGAAAGTTTGTGATTGCTGCGGGTGCCGTGAATTCGGCGTTTTGTTTTGCAACCAAACCTGATGTCACAGGTGATTGCACGTTTAGTGAAGTGAATTCCACCGAAATGATCTTGACCGATCGAGTGAATAACATTCAACAGTTATATCCAGGTGGTTACTACAGCGTCATGTCTGTTTTTGTAGGTACTGACATTGAAAAATCCATTTATCTCATGCGTCTTTTCAGTGTGTTCATGGTGTCGGCACTCATGGCTGTACTGATTCGTGTTGTTCCCAATGGAATACGGCAGGCTACATTGATTGCGATTGCTGTGACGTTTATTCCGTTAGGGATGTTCTTGGTGGCTTCCACTAATCCCAGTGGGTGGGCGATTTCAGGAACACTCTTTTTCTTCGCATTTGGATTGGCGTTGTTGTATCGACGTTCATGGAGACAGCCAGGAACGTGGTTAACCGCGATGGCGCTGTGTGTCAGCGCGCTCATGGCGATGTCTTCACGTGTTGATTCAGCTGCATTTCTCAGTATGACCGCTGTTGCTGTATTCGCCTTGGCCGGTGGACGCAGGATCATCGGTCACGTCCCAGCTTCAGTGTTATTGGTGATGTTGGCGGTTGCTGGAGCGGTCACGTATTTTATGGTGACTCCGATCCAGGCTTCAGGTGAACTGGGAACTTCCGAGCAAACATCAAACTTGCTGTTGACCAATCTCGTTGAGTTCCCCTATTTGGTACAAGGGATAGTGGGTGGTTGGCCACTTGGGTGGAACGACACCCCGCTCCCTTCATTCATCTCGGTTATTGGTCTTTTGGTTATCGGCGCGATTGCATATGTTGGGCTTTCCCACCTGTGGGTGAATAAAGTTGTTGCCCTTACCGTGACCTTCATTGCTTTTATTGGTTTCCCGCTGGTCTTCATGCAAACACAGGGAATCGCGGTCGGTGAAGTTGTGCAATCCCGGTACCTGTTGCCATTATTCGCGGTGTTTATTGCCGTCGTGATGATTCCGGCGCGAGTCAAAAAACCCATTGAGATTCAACGAGCCCCCGCAATCGTGATCATGCTCGGACTCTGGATTTCCAGCAGTTTGGCGATCTGGACGAATGCCCACCGTTATTCATCGGCTGCAGCGGATAGCTCAAATGGTGTCAACAACTTGTTTTCAGCAGACATCGTCTGGTCCTATGGCCCGCCCCTGTTCCTCACGATCACAGTTGCGGTTTTAGTCGGTGGTGTATTTGTAGCGGGCGTGTTATCCGGGAGCGCTTCGCGGGAGAATAAAATTACCCGCTAACTGGCACGTCCCGTGTTAATCAATTTGACACTGTGTCACTTCTGAGCAGACATCTATTTCGTCACTATCGCATTGGAACCACTTACAGATTCTTTGCGTCAAATCCGCATTGCGTGTTGGAACCATCTGACACTGACATCCAGGTTTATATATTGAGGAGAAATGATGCGTGTCGTTCGACTTGGGCTGACTGGTCTATCTGCATTCGCACTGGTTTTAACGGGCGCGGCCTTTGCGGTCCCTGCGAATGCACACGGCTATGTCAATGCACCTGAAAGCCGTTCGATCATGTGCAAGCTCGGGAAGAACACAAATTGTGGTGCAATCGTGTACGAGCCGCAAAGTCTTGAGTACCTCAAAGGATTTCCGGTCGGCGGACCCGTTGATGGGAAAATCGCTTCAGCAGGCGGCCAGTTTGGTGGCAATCTTGATCAACAGAGCGAAACCCGATGGACCAAGACGGACATCACGGCGGGCCCATTGCGCTTTGATTGGACCTATACCGCTCCACACAACACTGCAAAGTGGCACTATTACATGACCAAGCCAGGCTGGGATGTCAACGCTCCTTTGGACCGAGGTGCTTTCGAACTCATCGGTGAAGTCACACATGATGGTTCGCCAGCAAATACAAATCCGTATCACACGATTTCTGTGCCCTCGAATCGAACTGGCTATCACGTAATTCTTGCGGTTTGGGATGTGTCAAACACTGTAAATGCTTTTTACAACGTTATTGATGTCAACGTAATTGGCGGTCCTTCTGACTCGATGCCCCCTTCGACGCCTACGAACTTGCATTCGATGGGTGTTACAGAGTCGAGTGTGAATTTGATGTGGAATGCGGCAACGGACAATGTTGCTGTAACGGGTTATCAGGTGTCACGTGATGGAGTAGTGATTGGTACTACGAACAAACTTGTACTGACTGATTCTGGGTTACAGCCTGGGAGTTCTTACCGCTATGTGGTGCGCGCTGTCGATGGTGCGGGAAACATTTCACCAGTCAGCAACACCTTGAGCATCACTACTAAGACAGCACCTGCAGCAGATAGAACGTCACCCGTTGCGCCTACGTACTTGCATTCGATGGGTGTTACAGAGTCGAGTGTGAATTTGATGTGGAATGCGGCAACGGACAATGTTGCTGTAACGGGTTATCAGGTGTCACGTGATGGAGTAGTGATTGGTACTACGAACAAACTTGTACTGACTGATTCTGGGTTACAGCCTGGGAGTTCTTACCGCTATGTGGTGCGCGCTGTCGATGGTGCGGGAAACATTTCACCAGTCAGCAACACCTTGAGCATCACCACAAAATCCGAGGCTGTTGTGGAGCCTGTGACACCGGCAACGGGGACCTGGTCTGCGGCGGCTGCTTACATCAAGGGAGACCGCGTCACCTATAACGGCAGTTCATACGAAGCTGTTCAAACACACCGTGGAGTAGGCGACCCGAACTGGATCACGGCCCAATCACTATGGACCAAGTTAGGCACGGCTGCAACAATTACTCCGCAGCCAAGTCCGGAGCCAAGTCCGACAGCATCTGTCTGGAATGCAACAGGCTCTTACGGGGCGGGTGACACGGTGACCTTCAACGGCAGCACCTATCGGGCTGTTCAGCCGCACACCGGTGTGGGTGACCCCAATTGGATCTATGCACCCTCACTGTGGATCAAGATCTAGTCGAACAAGTGAAGAGGGCGGTCCGGGTGGACCGCCCTTTTTTCCGAGGGCTTGCTCTGGCGGAGGATAGGGGATTCGAACCCCTGAGGGCGTTAACCCAACCCGCTTTCCAAGCGAGCGCCATAGGCCACTAGGCGAATCCTCCGTGGGGGAGGTTACCCCTAACCACTGTGTGCCTAATTACTGCCCTAGGCGTAACCTCTCCCCTGACTCCTCGCGTGGTGTCATCTCGCTGAATCCCCCAGGGCCGGAAGGCAGCAAGGGCAGGTGGGCTCTGATAGGTGCGCGGGG
>JAFMHB010000023.1:5916-33449 GCA_017854795.1 Candidatus Nanopelagicales bacterium | reverse complement strand
AGCGTCCGACTGAAAATCGGAAGGTCGACGGTTCGATCCCGTCCCTGGCCACCACAAATGCCTTTGCTGATCTGTTATCCCCCCAATCGGGGCTCTCAAGAAATTTTTACTAGTTGCCTACTTGGCATTGTTGAATTGCCAGTCCCGTTCCTACGCCGGTAGAAGCAGACAACGACACCAAGTGATACGCTTTACCGTATCTTGAGGAAGTGATCGGTTTGTCGGCATCAGGAATACTCCGCTCCACGCGGACCAGCAACGGTCTCTCTCAGCGTGCCCTGGCGAAAGCGGCCCGCGTGCGCCAGCCCGGTGTAGCGGCGGTTGAGTCCGGCAGTGAAGACGCAACCGTAAGTCGACTCGAGCACCTTCTGAATGAGTTGGGTAGCCAGCTCACTGTGCTCCCCTCACGGCGACGCCCAGTGTGGGCAGCCGGTGAGGCAATTCGCCGCGCACTGGATGCCAATGATGAGCGCTCGGCTTGGCGCGAGGTGATCCAGCTCAACGACGATCTGCGCGAAGCAGACCGTGCCACGTGCGTCGCCTTGGCGATAGCTCCGCCCGGCCACACAGGCGACTCTCGATTCGACGCCTTAATAGCGGCAGTCACGGACTCCGCCCTCGTTGATGCCCGACTTCCGCGACCCGAATGGCTGGACGAGGACGCTTGGAGCCTCAATGACCCGTGGGACGTGGAAGAAATCCCGTCTCTGCGGAAAGCAGCCCGCAAGGCGACACCTCCAGCTATACGACGTCACGGCATCTTTCTTGACCGAGCCGTTCTCGCGAGCATCTGATGCCCGCCACCATGACGCCGGCGGTGGTGGTGGAGGTGCCGGATATTACGGTGGGCTTGGCGGTGGTGGCGGAGGCGGTGACATTGACAAGGCAGGTGCGAGCGGCGGAGGTGGCGGGTCGTCGTACACATCCAGCGCTCGGATTCCAGGAACCAACTACTCAACCTACGGTGCTGGTCCCGCAACGCCTAGTGCTTCAATTTCATATATAGAAATTCAAACGTCATCGCTGCCTGTTGCGAACGTGGGTGGTGGCTACACGGCCTCGTTGGCAGCAACATTTGCTGCTTCGGACCCACCCGATGAATGGACGGTCAATCCCGCGTTACCCGCCGGCATCTCGCTGAACCCCAATACGGGCGCCTTGTCCGGGACTGCCACAACGCCGTCAACCGGTACGTACACATTCACCGCGACAAAGTTTGAGAACACCTCATACGTGGCCGCTCGGTCGAGCACTGCTCTCACTCTGACTATTTCCCCAGTCGCACCGGGATCAGTTTTTGTATCTTTTGACTACAACGGCGCTACGGGCAGTAACACGGTCACAAGTGCTGTCGTTGCTACGGGTGCGTCAGCAGATGTTGCCCTTCCGCATCCAACGAAAACGGGTGTGGAGTTCACGGGGTGGTTTAATGCCCAGTCACTGATTGATGGACGGCGGATAACCACGGTTGAAGCAGGTGATTCCGGCACACTGCTTGCCGGATACGTACCACCTGAACTTGCACAAACATTAGGACTTGCCACCCCAACGCCGTAACCATGGTGCCCCTCCGATAGCCATGAATTTCCCCCAGAGCAGTGTGAGTCACCTCATAGATCTCGCGCACTTTCAGTGAGACCTTTGAAAGATTTATTATTTGTCTTCGAACATTGATGTTCCAAAATTGGAATTTTGCATCGCTGGACCTACACGATTCAATTCCTGCGCTGCCAAATGAGTCCTCGCTCAACCAACCTCAAGCGTCATTTCTCCGAGCATGGCCTGTCCCTTCACCAACATCAAGCCAGCGATTCGCCTGCTTCTGACGTATGTTGGATCTTCGGGAATTCACATACATACGGGGGTCGGAGCCCCGAACACGCCAATGGAAAATCTTTCCACTCCAACGAAGCCGTTCAGGCGCTGATCCCATCAGAATTAGCACCAGTTCTCGGGGTAGGGCCATATACGAATGGATGCAAAAGCGATTGGAACACAACTTTTTCTTAAACGAAGTAATCATGTGGAGCGCGTAACTTGACCGCAATATGACTAATGCCAGTAGCGCGTCTTTTCTGGGGTAATGTTCTTTTGCTGGTGTCGCTCTCAGCACCCATCTGCTTGGCGTGCGCCGGGTCGCTGTTTCGAGTGACTACATGAAACTAGGCTTAATTAATGCACCCAACTAATAAACTCAGACATTTTTCACAGACTTCAGGCACTTACTTCAGTATTGCTGTGTTGGTATTGGTGGGGGCTGTACTGACCGGGTGTGCCGATTCAAGTGCCACCTCCCAATCAGATTCACCGAGCTCCCCCGATGGTCCGGTAATCACCGCACCTGTGAGCATGATCAATGGCGCAGTTCCCCCGGGAAAACTTGATCCGCTCCATGACGTGACAACCATGCTTGACACCATCGATTCGCAGGGCAATCGACTATTTGTTTCACGCGGAACTCGCATGCCGGGAACGCGGGTTGCAATCCATGTCCATGAATACGGGGGACATACGTGCGTCGTCTCCGGGACGATCACCGATTTTGTCGAAGGACAAGAGTCTTCAACCTTTCCCGCTGGAACGTGCTACTACATGCCACCTAATACTCCGATGACCGCCGCAAACCTAGGGACCGAGCCTGCTGTTCTCATCGATAATTTCACGTTGCCAAGTGACGCACCCATGATCACGATCCTTGAACCAGGGTGGGATGAAGTGGTTGCTCAACTGTCTCAATGAATTAGTCGCTGTCAGTACCTAGGGATAACAACCGAAATCTGGTGGCTCGACCTTTGGCACAGATCCACAAACCCAACTAGCGCAATTCCACATCCCTTCCACAAAAACATACGGTTAGGTGATACGGCACGATCTGGTGCTCACCCAATGAGCATGCACGAGTAGCAGTTGATCGATTTGGGTCGGTCGAAGTGAAGGACGGCAAGGATGTCTGCGCCCTCTTTGCTTCAGAATCTGACCTTTATGTCATGAAAATCATCTGGTGGAACGCAAGCATTGGCGTTCATGTTGAAGAATGGGGAGTAGCCAGTCCCATGTCCGAGACGCAAATGCTCTACTCAGAAACTCAGCATGACGATGGGTCAGAGTTCCCTGGGGTCATTGGAAGTGGAGAATTCAATCTTGTCTCAGACACCGAGATGACACTCGTGCAGGTCGGACAGCTCGTAGATGGATCTGCCGCTGGATTCAGCACTTCACTGGAGAAGGTTGATCGAATACCGGAGATTCCAGTTCCCGTGAGTTATCCGACAAACTGATCCGGCGAGACATCAAGGATTCGCCAACGCGACGCCGACGGATGCTCCTCCGGTGGGGGTACTGATGGAATTTGCCAGAAAATAAACTGGTTGTCATCTGGTTGGATCGATCCTATACTTCACACATGACCGTCACCGTGGGTGCATTCGAGGCCAAAACACACCTTTCCGAACTCCTTGCAAAGGTTGAGGAGGGTGAGGAGATCACGATTACCAAGCACGGCAGACCTGTTGCGCGACTCATTCCTGTTGCGGAGTCGCCCTTAAGCCGTGACTGGTCAGCCTTCTGGGAAAAGGTGGATACGCGACGGGTGACCCTCACCCCCGGCACATCCATCAAGGCAGACATTGAGGCCGGAAGACAGTGAAGTCCTTTATTCTCGATGCCTCAATTGCCCTCGAATGGTTCGCAGCGGATGCAACACCCGATGCGTTGGCCAGAAGATCACTTCTCGATGACCACGTCGCTCTCGTTCCCGCTCTCTGGCGCTTCGAGGTGATGAACGCGGTCACTACCTGGCTGCGACGAGGAGACATTTCTTCAGCAACGAGCGCGATGATTCTCAACGACATCATGGCGGTACCCTTCGGGACATTGGATGAAGGCAATCCTGAGTTGATCGTTTCCCTCGCGGTGACCCACAGCCTCTCGACCTATGACGCCACGTATCTACACCTCGCAATGATTACTGGCGACCCGCTCGCAACACTCGATAGAGCATTGATCACAGCGGCGAAGAAAGTCGGCGTTGTATGCCTGTGAAGCAAGTGGTCGCGGGCGCAGTCTTAGCTGAATGTGGGCACGATAACTACGCACGTACGCCAGAATAAGGATTATGGGAGAACCTCGGGTATCAGCAGCAGGCGGCCTAGCAGCGATGCGTTACGTCTTCGCGCGCGGGCGCGAAGTGGGAACTCTCGAGTTGTATCGGCGGCTTCGCAGTCGCAATGCATGCAAGACCTGTGCTCTTGGGATGGGCGGGCAGCAGGGCGGCATGGTCAACGAAGCCGGCCACTTTCCCGAGGTATGCAAGAAGTCGGTGCAGGCACAGGCCGCCGACATGGGTCGGGTGATCACGGAACAGACTCTGAACGAACTCGATTTGGTAGCACTTTCGAAACTCACGAGCGCGCAATCGGAGGCACTGGGCCGGCTAACCTTCCCGATCATCTGCCGCGAGGGCGACACCCACTACCGACGCGTGAGTTGGGATGAAGCCCTTGATGCAGCTGGCACAGCGTTTGCGGCAACGGATCCTTCACGCACTTTCTGGTACACCAGCGGACGCTCCAGCAACGAGGCCGGTTTTCTGCTCCAACTAATCGCTCGTGCCCACGGCTCAAACAACATCAACAGTTGCTCCTACTACTGCCACAATGCGTCGGGGGTGGCGCTGACGAGCATGTATGGCAGCAGCACGGCGTCCGTCGAACTCGACGACATCGCGCGCACGGAACTCGTGGTTCTTGCCGGAGCCAACCCGGCGAGCAACCACCCGCGACTCATGACACAACTGATTCACCTACGCCGGCGCGGTGGCAAGGTAATCGTGATCAACCCGTTGTCGGAGTTGGGCCTGCGCCGATTCCGCCTGCCTTCCGACGCACGCAGCATGCTGCTCGGATCGCAGGTGAGCGATCTCTACTTGCAGCCGCACATCGGTGGCGATATCCACCTGTTCACCGCACTCTTAAAGGGACTCATCGAGTCCGGCACCACCGACGAGGCATTTCTGGCCTCTGCCACAACGGGCTGGGATGCCGTCCGCGAGCAGGCGGAGTCGCTCACCTGGGAAGAGTTAATTACCGGCAGCGGTGTCCCACGTGAACAAATCGATGCCGGCGTCGAGGTGCTCGCCGCGGCAGGCAGCGGGATCTTTATGTGGGCGATGGGCCTGACCCATCACGTGAACGGAACCGACACCATCCGGGCACTTGGTAACGTGGCGATGGCACGCGGCTTCCTGGGTCGACCCGGCAGCGGGCTCATGCCGATCCGTGGTCACTCAAATGTGCAGGGTGTCGGCTCGATGGGTGCCTCCCCCAGCGTCAAGGCGTCGTTCGCGCAGCAACTCGCCGAGCTCTACGGCATTGAATCTAATCCTGCACCCGGCTACGACACCTATGCAGGAATGCAGGCGGCCCACGACGGCGCCATCGACGCCGCACTCATGCTCGGCGGCAACCTCTGGGGCAGTAACCCGGATTCCGCGTGGGCGGGCGATGCGCTGGGTCGGATCGGCACAACGGTCTCACTCACAACGAAACTGAACCAGGGTCACTTTCAAGGGCGCGGACGTGTGTCGATCATCTTGCCCGTCCTCGCGCGAGATGAGGAGCAGCAGGCCACCACGCAGGAGTCGATGTTCAACTACGTGCGCATGTCCGACGGTGGCGATCCCAACGTGGCTGGCGAGATGCGATCAGAAGTTGCCGTGCTCGCGGATCTGGCAGAGCGCATCCTTCCGCCGGGGCGGTTCGACTGGTCGGGGATCCGTTCACACGACACCCTTCGCACCGCCATCGCCGCCGTTGTTCCCGGCTACGAGCCGATCGCGAATATCGGCACCACGCGCAAGGAGTTCGAGGTCACCGGGCGCGTCCTGCACGAACAGAGTTTCCCCACCGAGGACAACCGCGCACACCTGAACCTTGTCACCCTGCCGCGTGTTCTCGACAACGGCTACACACTGATGACGATCCGTTCCGAGGGGCAGTTCAACACGGTGGTCTACGACGAAGAGGATCTGTATCGCGGTAACGCCACCCGTGATGTCGTCATGATGAGCGCGGAAGATGCGGCCTCGCTGGGTCTGAACGAAGGTGATCCGGTGCGGGTCACCAGCGCCACAGGTTCAATGGATGTCCGCACTGCGATCGTCGACATCCGCTCGGGCAACCTCGCGATGTACTACCCGGAAGCGAACGTGCTGGTGGACCGAAAGATTGACCCTGAGTCACTGACGCCGGCTTTCAAGGCCGTGCGCGTGGCACTCACGCCCAAGACCAATAGACCCTGAAATTACCTATGGCTACCAATGGTGTCGTACCACCGCTTTCGGTGAAGATATTTATACAACCTTTAGTCGAAAATGCGCAGCACTCATTGAGGGCATCAATCGCAATTATCCGCTCGTAGATGGGAATAAGCGTCTAAGTTGGGTCTGCGCGGTCAACTTTGCCGACCTCAATGGGTGGGACCTCGTGGCAGATCAAGTTGAAATTTTCACAACCATTTCTGCAGTTGCTGCCGGAGAACTAAGTCTTGATGCCCTCGAACATTGGGTTTCCAAAATCAAAACAACCGGTCGCGCCTGAACTTAAGAGATTGGCTTCGCCAGATCAGCAACAACGTTCCGATAAATGGTGGATTTGATCGTGCCCAGTGTTCGGCGATCCTTACCTGCAAGACTGGCAACCATTTCGTTGGCGGTGTCATGTAAATCCTGCGCGTCGCAGATCGAATCCACGATCCCAGCAGCCAAGGCTGCTTGCGCGTCGTAGCGCCAGCCTGTTGTCATCACATCAAGTGCGGTGCGAGGTGTGAGTTTTGCTTGAATCAAAGAGGTCATACCTATTGCGAGCGGGATTTTGATGTCAATTGCTGGAAGGGAGTAGAAACCTTTTTCGGTACGCATCACGCGATAGTCACAAGCCAGAGCGAGCATGGCGCCCGCCGCAAAACAGTGACCATTGATTGCGCACACGGTTGGAACGGGCAAGGTGAGCAATCGTGCAAACATAGATTGCACACTGGATACATGCGCGCCCCATTCCCCAGCGTTGGCTGCCAGCCAATCCAAATCCAACCCATTGGAAAAGAACTTGCCTGTCGCCGTAATCATCAGGGCTGCAGGTTCAGAACTGTCCGTGATTGCGGTCAATGCCTGATCAACATCGGAGAGGAACTGTTGCGAAAACCGATTCTCGTCCTCCCCAAGGTTTAGGACCCACACCGGTGAAGTAGTGCTGAGAGTGACGGACACAATTTCCTTCCCTGCCAATTCCATTTCCAACTGAGAACCAGCGGTTCGTGGTGGAAAACCTATTTCATGTCGATAAGTGAACCGGACCTGCATCATCACAAACTCGACAAGCTAGGTAGGAGGGGGTTGGCGCTACGAGGTGGGTAGGAATCCGGGCAAGTAGAACCCAAGGCATTATGGAGCCGTGAATACCGACTCTGCTTTTTACTCAAATGATGACTGGGTGCCTGTTTCCGAAAAACTTATATCAGCACGTCGGCTCGTCGTTGTGCTTGCTGCAATTCCAGTAATCGGAATTGTCATTGCACTGTGGCTGATTCCACCGGTACCCAATCTCATTGCATGGATCGTGGGCGCGGTCGGCTTGGTGTCTTTTATCTGGTTGTGGTGGTTGATCGGTAGGCGCGTGCGTTCCTACGCATATTGCGAACGCGAGTCTGACTTATTAGTCACCAGTGGCATTCTCTTTCGCCGACTCGTCATTGTTCCCTATGGACGCATGCAACTCGTTGACGTCACCGCCGGACCAATTGATCGGGCCTTTGGGGTCACCACCGTGCAAATACACACGGCTGCCGCAACAACCGATGCCGCTATCCCGGGGCTTGTCCCCGAAATCGCTGCCGCTGTGCGAGATCGTCTTGCCAAACGCGGTGAATCGCGCGCGGCCGGGTTGTGATGATCACACTCGGCAGTGGGTTAACCGACTCGCAGGGCCACCGCAAACTGAGTCCGGTATCCCCACTGCTCTCTGCAGCATCGGTCCTGCCCGCAATTATTGGTTTCGCCTTCGCAATATCTGTTCCATCTGGATTTAACTTCACTCAATACTTTCCGGCGCTTCGACCATTTGTGGCCGCTGTCCTGGTAATTGGTCTTGCCAGCCTTGCGCTCTCGATTCTCGTTGCCCTCTTCCAAATTCTGGGATGGCGTGCTTTTTCATTTTGGGTTGATCAAGATGGAGACCTGCGAGTTCGGTCCGGTGTATTAATCCGCAATGAGAGGCGTGTTCAACTTTCCCGCATACAGGCTGTAGACGTGGTCCAACCACTTATAGCCAGAATCTTTTCAATGGCGGTTCTCGTTGTTGAAGTAGCAGGACAAAAGGATTCACGGGTTACATTCAGATTCCTTTCACTCACCGACGCAACGGAAATTCGTCAAACACTTCTCAATCTGGCGGCCGGCACAAAAACTGAATCTGCGGAAACCGATTCACCAATTCTCTTTCGACTACCCAGTCGCGACCTAGCCCTAGGCCTACTCCTGCGTACGTCAACCGTGTTGTTGTTCTCGGCAACAATCTCGATTCTGATCTTCAGCTATCTCACTGAAGGCTGGGCCGGAATCACATTTGCCCTCGTGACCGGTGGTGTTCCATTTTTGATCGTGATCATTGAGTTCATTACCTACTACGGATTCACTGTTTATGATTCCCCTGACGGTCTGCGATTGCGCTACGGACTTCTGAAAACTGAAAACAGAACTGTTCCCGAGGGCAGGGTTCAGGCAATTGACTTCATTGAACCTTTGCTGTGGCGGCGTCATTCTTGGACAAGAGTCACAATCAATATTGCCGGTGTCGGCTCGTCCTCCCAAGGATCCTCAGGGAAAAATAAGGAGACTTTGTTGCTTCCCGTCGCAACGCGCTCCCTAGCGGAAACCATTGTGTTCCGAGTACTCCCAAATATTGATCTCACAGGGATTGACTGGAAGGTAGCCCCGAATCGAGCAGTCAAACGCTCGCCCATCCAATTGCGCAATCTGGCAATGGGGTGGGGTCCAAACTCATTCGCGGCTCGCCGAGGAAGAATTACCAGACACCTCACGGTTATCCCACATGCTCGAACCCAGTCGGTTCACATGACTCAGGGACCCTGGGAAAGAGCACTAAATCTTGCCTCGTTGCATGTCGACACCACACCCGGTCCGGTAAGTGTGGTTGCCCTACATCTCGATGCTGATGAAGTCCGTGAAGCGTTGTACGGTCAAGTTGGTCGCGTTTATCAGGGCGGCGGAATTTGACCGAGCACTTTTATGTTGCCGTTTTTGTCGGCGCGGACAATCACCGCACCTCCTGAATTGGGAGCAACCCCCGTCAGATCAATAATGTTGGCTTGATGCCCAACCAAAACCAGAACGCCGGAGTTTCCCCGGTGATTGCGAATAATTTGTTCTGTCTGTCGCTTTTTGCGATCTGACACTTGTTGTGATGCAGTGAAAACCGAATCAAGGGATGATTTGGGACGAGCGGTTCCAAGTCCAAGGAGTTTCGCGGTGTCAACGGCCCGACACCATCGACTCGATAACACCGCATCAATGGGCACCCGTTGCTCCCGAAACTCCCGACCGTTTGAGCGAGCTTGTGACCGACCTTCTGCAGAGAGATTTCGCTGGGTACTGCACTTCCCCAGCGTGAAGCCGGGTGGATCGCCGCCACCCGGTGCAATCGCGTGTCGCATCAAGACCACCAAACCGGGGTCCTCACGAAGTTGCGACCAGACACCCTGGGCATTGGCTGAACCAATGAATGGTCCACCAAGCCCGAGGAGTGCTGCTACTACGATTGCTGTCAACCACTTCATAGCCCTTTCGTACCAGCGCCTTGGCTATTTGTCGAGTGGCCAGGATGAATAGGGATGTGATGAATCGAGCCCTGAGTGGGCTAGTGACGCTTGGAACCGCTCCGCAGCAGTTCGGCCACCTCTGCAACTTCCGCAAGATCACCACTGGTCACGGCGATCACAAGGTCGTACGCCTCATCGTTAGTCAATGTCAATTTCCAGCCATTCACTCCGAGCATCACGATTGTGGTTGCCAGGGCCAGACGTTTATTCCCGTCGATCAAAGCGTGGTTCTGACAGATGGAGAGCAGAAGGGAAGCCGCCTTGGAATGCAGATCCGGATATGCATCTGCACCAAACGCCGAGGCCCTCGGGCGTGCCACCGCCGCTTCGAGCAGACCTGCATCGCGCAACGCCACGTCGCTGCCGACGACTCGTACTGCAACCCCGAGGATTTCCTCCAAGGTCAGGTAGATCACTGGCCGAGTCGTTCGAGGGCTTCCGCATATCTGGGCAACTCGGAATCCATAACCTGCTCGATCAGGGCAGCGCGGCTCGAGCGCTCGATGTATTCCCGAAGCGCAGCGATGATGACATCGTGCTGTGAGCGTTGTTCCATCTCGGCGGTCCGAGCAAGTGCCGCAGAATCTTCAGCAGGAAGGCGAAGTGTCATAGCCATAAAAAAATGATACCAAAAGTGGTATCACGTGTGCAGAGTCGCCTAGGTAATCCGACTTTCGCCACACCCCTGGTAAATGTATCGTTCCGCCATGAAACCCTTCGACGCAATCGTCATTGGTGCGGGCCTATCAGGCCTTGCGACAGCACTCGGAATCGCACTTCGTGGAGGGAACGTAGTAGTCGTCGAGGCAAGCCAATTGGTCGGCGGTGCGGCCGCATACTCGGGTGGAATGGTGTGGGTAGGCGACAACCATGTCGCACGTCGCGAGGGTATCGAAGACAATTTAGAGTTGGCCGAAGCCTACGTGCGCGACCTGACCGCGGACCATCCGGAATTACTTGATGAGGTTGCGATGCATCGGTGGCTCAATTTTTCCCCCGAGGCCATTGAATATTGGGAACAGGTGGGCGCAATTCGCTGGGAGATCATCCCTGATCTTGCTGACTACCACTCGCACGCAGCCGGAGCACTCGACGTCGGACGTTACCTGACAAACACCGTGATTGATGGTTCCGAACTTGGTGAATGGCGGTCCCGAATTCGGGTCAGCCCGAACTTCCCGGTCGGTATGACGTATGCGCAGATGCACATGAAGGGCAGACGCTCGTCCAGTGTTGATCGGCAGGCCGAGGACGCTCAGCACGGAAGCGAAGAATCAGAAATAGCACAGCATGGCGGTGTCCCTGCATTCGGGAAGACGGATGCTTCACAGGCGACGGATCTGAAAGGTGACCCGCTTACCTTTGGCACTGGAGTGGTTGCAAGTTTCCTTGCGCGATGTCTTCGGGAGCCAGGTATTGAAATCCGGCTAGGTACGCCGGCGCGGGAATTACTTACCGATGAGGCCGGGGCCGTTATCGGAGCCCGGGTTGAGGGAAAAAAAGGCATGACGGATTTATTTGGTCCCGTTATCCTCGCAACCAGCACATATGACTGGAATCCGGATCTCGTCAAGGAGTTTCTTGGGCTGGAACCAGAGGATTTCAGCAGCCTTGCTCCGACCTCCATCAGTGGTGATGGAATCACTATGGCTCGAGCTGTGGGAGCGGCGGTTGTGCACATTCCCGCTACTCGAACACCGATCGTGCCTGGATGGAACTCTCGCTCGGAGACAGGTGTCTCTAACGGACCGGAGTATGCGTTGCCGCACTGCATCATGGTCGACCAGACGGGCAAGCGTTTTTGTGATGACTCCTACTGGGTGACAATCGTTGAAGCTGCCTTGAATCCAAAGGACAAACACCTACCCTTCTTCCTCATCTGGGACGAACAGCACCACAGGAAGTACGGACTAGGCCTCACGCCACCGGATGGGGAGTATCCGGCTGAGTTTGTTAGTACAGCCGATAACCTCGAAACGCTCGGTGATCTTTTGGGCGTTAATGGAGTGCAGTTGCAGGAGACTGTGAGCGCATTCAATATTCATGCAGAACATGGTGAAGATCCAGAATTTGGTCGTGGGAGCGTGCCATTCATTTTACGCTTCGGTGGCGACCCAAAGCACTCCCCAAGTCCCGTGCTTGGACCACTCACCGAATCACCGTTTTACGGCACACGATTGAAGTTTGTCGGCACGGGAATTGGTTCTAGCGGACTACACGCGGACGCGGATGCCCATGTGCTCGATGAGTCTGGCCGACCAATCCCGGGCCTATTTGCAGTTGGTTCCGTTGCTGCCCTGACCACAATGGGAAGCGGATACAACAGCGGCTTTGCGCTGGGGCGGGGTTTAACGCTGGCATATCTCGTGGCACGAGAACTCACACCTTCATAGACAGAGGGTGACAGGACTAGCTTTGTCCAAGTCCATCACTGATCATAAAACCTGAAAATCCTCACCCAATAACTCACAGCGAATTCACAGGATTAACCCAGTGAATTCCCAATCAAGGTTGGCATCCTCTACTCCAAGAGATCATTTATTTAATTTCACAAATACAAGGAGTCATCATGAAAAAGTCATCTAAATGGATTACCGGTGCAGCACTTGGCGCGGGTTCATTCGCCCTCATTCTTGGATCCGTTGGAGTAGCGCAAGCACACAATTCCGAGGGAGGTTCGTCGCAGGGTGAAGGCAAGCGAGGCGGGCCACAAAGTTCACTAATAGCTGCGGGAACAATAACTCAAGCGCAGGCAGATGCTGTAAAAACGGCCATGCAGGAGGCACGTGAAGCCGCCAAAGCTGCCGCACTCGCCGAACTTGTCAAGGACGGCACTTTCACTCAGGCTCAGGCAGATGCTCTGGCCGCTGTTGAATCAAGGGGTGGCAAAGGCGCGCTTATTGCAGACGGCACCGTAACTCGAGTTCAACTACAGGCCCTACGCGAATCCATGCAAGCAGCCCATGAAGCAACCAAGACCAAAGTTCTTCAAGGTTTGGTCGCAGACGGCACCCTCACCCAAAGCCAATCCGATGCCTTGGCAGAAGCCATAGGCCAAGGTGGCAAAGGCATGAAGGGCCAAGGTATGAAAGGCCATGGTGGCAAAGGCATGAAGGGCCAAGGCCGAAACGCCTAATTATTTCAACGCTACAGTGCGGAGTGAGCCACCACGGTTCACTCCGCACTTGGCTTATTGTTGAACCGCGAGTGTGAAGGTCGCGAGATACTGGATAGGGAAACGATAAACATGGAAGCACCCCGCATTTTGGTCGTCGATGATGAAGCGGGTGTGCGCGATTTAATCGTTGATGCTTTGAGTCTTGCATCCATTACCAGCATCACCGCAACCCACGGTATGGAAGCCTTGGTCAAGATTCGAGATGAAGCAATCGACCTCGTGATTCTGGACATCAACATGCCAATCATGGATGGCTATGAAGTACTAGAGAAAATGCGCGATTCCGGAATTACCCTTCCAGTCATCGTTCTCACCGCCCGGATGGATCGAGAAGATACCAAGCGTGCATTCGAATTGGGAGCGGATGACTTTGTTCGAAAGCCGTTTGGAATTGAGGAACTCACCCTGCGGGTCCAAGCAGTACTTCGACGCTTCAAGGGACAAACCCCAAGCGATTCCTTAATAAGTTCCGGTGAAATCACGATGGATGTTGATCGTCATGAGGTTTCATTGGGACACACCCCCATTGATGTGTCTCCGACTGAATTCAGACTGCTCCAGGTTTTCCTCGACAACCCAGGTCGCGTCTTGAGTAAAGATCAACTCCTCGCGCAAGTTTGGGGCGTCGACAACTACGCGGATCCAAATGTTGTAGAAACCTACGTTTCATATCTGCGAAAGAAGTTCGGAACAGGTCTGCCACTTCGCACGGTCAGAGGGGTTGGCTATCAACTCACTGAACAGGTAATTCCATGACATTGCGTTGGCGAATAACCATTCTTACCGCTGTCATGATTGCACTCGCGTCTTCCGTGATCGGAGTGGCCAGCTACCTGAACGTATCTCAAGCCCAGATCTCCTCAATTGACTCAAGTCTTCAGAACTCACTTGGATCCAACCCCAGGCGCATTCTCGAACGAGCCGTGCCTCGAGGCACCAACCCCAACGACTTTTATTCAGCCGTTGCTGTTGCAGCTCTTGACACCGCAGGCAACGTGTCAGTACTACGTCCAGCCGGAACGCAAACTAGCCCAGAGGAATTTCCCACCCTGCCTTTAGCGCAAATCCAGTCTGACTCTACTCAAAACATTTCCTTCACCGATGAATCAACTGGCAATTCCTATCGACTGGTCGCTCGTCCCGCCGGCCGTGATTTCCTCGTTATTGCGGTTACATCACTTGCTGACTATCGCGCAACCATGAACCAAATTTTGCTGAGTACCATCTTGTTCGTCCTTGGAGTGACAATTCTTGGCGCATTGGCTTCTTGGTTGATTGTCCGGAAGTTTTTCGTTCCAGTGGATTCCATGATTGCAACCGCGGGTGCTATTGCCCAGGGTGACATTTCCCAGAGAGTGCCAAATGCCCCGACTGGAACCGAGCTCGGTGATCTATCAGTGTCCTTGAATACCATGATCAACTCTTTGACCGAATCCATCACTCGTGTTGAGAATTCCGAACAGACCTTGCGCAACTTCATCTCTGATGCATCACATGAAATTCGGACGCCACTCACTGTTATTCGAGGTTACATTGAGATCCTGAGAGCGGAGAGCAGTAGTGATTCAGAGCGGGATATCCGCGCTATAGATCGAATAGATTCTGAATCGAAACGCCTCGAACGTCTGGTCACTAGTTTGCTAGAACTTGACACACGTCAATCTAGCGCGATCGTGCAAACGACATTTAGAATTGATGAACTCATTGCACTTCATTTCGCCGATTTGGAATCAATTTCCCCCAGACCTGTCACCTATCAACTCGAAGAGTTAACGATTGAGGGTGATCCAAGCGCATGGGAACAACTCTTTGGAAACATTGTTCAGAACATCAGCCGTTACACGCCAGCAAAGTCAGAGGTTGGTGTCGAACTTCGATCCAAAGTTGTTAATGGCCACGACTGGGTCGAGTTTGTTGTCAACGATTGTGGGCCTGGGATTCCCGCGGAAAAGAGAGCCGAAGTGTTCTCCCGTTTTTCGCGCTTAGATCCGTCACGATCAACTCAATCTGGGGGCTTTGGCCTCGGCATGAGTATTGTGAAAGCTGTCGTGGACGCACATTTTGGATTCATTGAACTCGGCGATAGCCCTTGCGGAGGGTTACAAATTCGGATCCAAGTTCCGCAACATAAAGTTTAAGAACTTTTCCGAAACTCAGGTTCGGTCCATTGATGGCCGTTCACATAAGTAACATGCTTTTGTATCGGCTTAACACCGCGCTAAGTGAATCGCTTAATCGTGATAGTCATTTTACCGAACTCGTAGAAAAGGAAACCATCAATGAATGCGAACGGCGGTTAAGCGAAAGGTAATCTGACTAGTTCGGCATCTCGCGGAAGAGGCAGTCGGTGTCTTCCTCCCCCTTCATCGCCAGTGGCCAAATTCGCGAGCATTTCGGAAAGTACATCGTTCCATCAGTTTTAGAAAGGCGACCACTCACTGTCCGTTTGCCGGTAGCTGTTGCACCGCCCGGCATAACGATGGTCACCCGATAACTGCCCTTTGATTGCACACCAACGGCCAGTCCAACTTTTACGGATTTGGTCTTGCGACCATCACGGTGCCGAAACTGCAATATGCCCTCGTAGGCATTGTTGCCAGCACCAACTTCCTTAAGATTCATTTCGTAACCGATACGGTTTTGTGTCAGTGACAATGTCTTCCACTGACCCCCAAGGTCAGGTGACGTGTTTTGCATGGGTGAACCATGCGCTGTGGCTCCAGAGGTGAGCATCACGGAAACTAAGGCGATTGTGACTGCGATGCGTAACATGGTGAACCTCCGATGGCTTGTAATTGTGTAATAGGTATGCAATTAAAGCAACTGGCTGGGCTGCTTGGATCGACGTTCGCGAAGTACTCCCACTTCGTATGAAGACATTGCAATCAACGTAATCGCAACTAGCGGTAGGACGAACCAGAGCATTACATTAGTGAAACCACCTGCGGCATCATGCTGCGTTGAGTTGAGAACAAGGAAGAGTGTGTAAGCAATATAAAGTCCGACAAAAAGTGCACCTTCCCAGCGAGCAACAATGAATCCCGTAAAGGCGACGGGTAACAAAGCAATAGCGGCGGCAAGCATGAGTGGGATGTCAATTGCGACTGCTGCCTCTGGAACCGGAATTCCATCACCGAAAATGATCGCAGGTATACCGAGAACCATTCCGATGTTGAAAATATTACTTCCGACTATATTTCCCACGGCCATGTCTGTTTCACCCTTGCGCAGGGCAATGAGTGAGGTTGCAAGCTCCGGCAATGACGTTCCAATTGCCACAACGGTGAGCCCAATCACCAAGCTACTGACGCCGAAGGCTGTAGCGATACTGACAGCACCTGTCACAAGTAGTTGTGCACCGCCTACAAGTAAGCCAATTCCCACAAGAAGCAATACAGCAGCCAGCCACAGTGGGACAGGTTTGGCGTTGAGAGGCAGGGTGTCAATTTGTGCTGCCGGATCAATTTCTTCCTTTCGTCCCACCACAATGCTGATTATTGTGTGAACCACGAGAACAGTAAGAAGTAGGAGCCCATCAAATAAACTGACTTGTCCGTCAAGACTGACAATGAGGAGGGCGGCAGACAAGCCAACCATCACGGGGATGTCGACTCGAACCAGTTGCCTCTTAATCACAAGTGGGCTAATCAAAGCCGAAATCCCCAGAATCAGCAGAATATTGGCGATATTGCTGCCCACCACATTTCCTACTGCAAGATCTGGTACTCCACTGAGGACCGAACCAACGGTGACCGCCAATTCCGGAGCAGACGTCGCAGCCGAGACAACAACAAGGCCGATGACCAGAGGTGAAATTCCCGCACGGACCGCAAGGGTGGAGGCCCCTCGCACGAGTGCTTCACCACCGCCGACAAGAAGCACTAGGCCTGCAACCACCAAAAAAATGTCAACAACGCTCACCTCCGAATTCTACTTAAATCTTTGAATCTCTATTTCTCGGTCCGATTGCGCCTTCGTTGAGGGAATCAATTCCACTCTCGACGTCGTGGCGTCCTAGGTGACATGATGTGGTGGTGAGGGTCGTAACGTCATTTGTGGATCCATCCTTGCCCCAACTATTCCTCGAGTTTGGTCTGCTACTGGTTGGTTTGGGAATCATTGCGCGCTTGGCACAACGCTTTGGGTTTTCTGCCGTTCCGTTTTACCTACTCGCGGGCCTGCTCATGGGTGATGGTGGTCTCTACGGGATTGACCCTCGAGGGATTTTGGTTCCGACCTTGGCAGAACTTGGTGTTGTGCTCCTGCTGCTTTTGCTTGGACTCGAGTACTCGGGAACACAACTTGTTGAAACAGCGCGAAGGCAATCGCGTTCAGGTGTAATTGACCTAGTATTAAATGCAACCCCCGGTGTTGCCATGGCACTAATTCTTGGCTGGGGACCTGCCGGGGCGCTCGCATTAGGTGGAGTTACCTATATTTCTTCCTCCGGAATCGTGTCGCAAGTTGTTCGCGATCTGCGCTGGCGACGTAACCCGGAAACACGGCCGGTGGTCAGCATTCTTGTGCTCGAAGACTTAGTTATGGCTCCCTATCTACCCATTCTTACCGTTGTTCTGACTGGCGCCGGATTGGTAAGCGGGCTGGTTTCAACGGGAGTCGCGTTGACTGTCGTTGCCGTCGTAATTCTGATTGCAGTCCGTCGCGAGGGTCACGCTCAACGGTTCATAAAGACTTCCGATCCTGTAGGCGTACTTCTCGTTGTATTCGGTGCAGCAGTTGCGGCCGCGGGACTTGCCGGTTTAGTTTCGTTTTCACCCGCAGTGGCCGCATTCCTCGTCGGGTTACTCCTCACTGGCGAGGTGGCCGAAGTCGCTCGCCGAAGGCTGGATCCCTTGCGTGAATTACTCGCAGCCGTTTTCTTCGCCTACTTCGGTTTATCAACGAACCCAGCAGATTTACCGGCCGTGATCCTGCCGGCGCTCGTACTGGCGATCATCACTATTTCCACGAAATTTGTTACTGGATGGTACGCGAGCAATACGGTTGACGGAGGCACGATTTCCAAGCTTCGGGCAGGTGCGCTACTCAGTGCCCGCGGCGAATTCAGCGTTGTAATCGCTGGTATTGCTGCAGTTTCCACGATTCTCCCTGGAGAGTTTCAGGCATTTGTCGCGGCGTACGTCTTGATCACCGCAGGTATTGCTCCGATCTTGGCCCGCTATGCCGAGCCGGTCGGCTGGTGGTGGGATCAGCGACCGCGAGCAAAAAAGTAAAGGTCAAGGGCGAGACAGTCCGAATCTGGGGGTCGTGCGATAGTGCCATTACCTGAGGAAGTGATTCGCGCTCCTTCACCAAGAAAGGCACAAATGTCACGGCGAATTGCAACTTCACTGGCAGCACTTTCCATCGCGGCCACATCATTCCTTGCAATCCCAATTATTACAGTCGCTGCGCCCTCCATTGCGTCTCCGAGAATTCTCAGTGCCGATTGGGGATTGAACAATGCCAATGCGTGTCCAACGGGTGAAAAAGGTTTAGACAACATTCCCGTGACATTTAATTGGTTTATTAATCCGACCACAATCGCGGTCACTGATTTTGTCATCACACGAACCGACGGCACAACGGTCAACCCCACCTGCGCACTCCAGTACCCACCCAATGAACCAAATGAAATCCAAACCGTGAACTTAATTGGTAACTTTGGTGACCCAGCGGGTGTACGACCACAAACCGTTACGGTTGTGGGCGAACTTGAAGGTCGGCCACCGCGCGCTTCGACTTGGCAACCGATAACTCCGGGACTATCCAAGACAATCGTGCAGATTGAAGCGGGCCCAGAAATCTCTGACGCCTGGATGCTTACGCCCGCAATGCTTGAAGGGGATAAGAACGCATGCACTGTGGGTCGCACATTTGTGCGCGTTGTTTGGTCCAACGGCATGACCGCGTATCCAGGTGGAACGGAGGTTGGTGAGGCAGCCATTAACTCTTACCGCGCACTATTCAAACTGCCTAATGGCAAAGTAATTAATGTTCGGCCACTCGCTGTTGCCGACCTAGCAGATCACAGCTCCACCGCGATGGATGACAATATGCATGATTTATGCCTACCAAAGGTTCCTGCCCGTGCGGTGCTCAGTGAGATCCGGATCGGCGGTAACTTTCTACAAGACCCCAATGGTGATCCAAACTTGGTTCAACGCTTCACAGTGCATGCTCCGCTTTAAAGCACATTGTTGCTGAGACGAGCACCTGCCGGTGAAGTGTTAAGCACCTCGACGTGAGTCGCCGTGATCACGCTTTGGATGCATTCCAACGAAGTCTTGGCCAATCCGAAGCAGTTGTGGATCGGTCAGGTCGCTGATGTCACAGCGCACTTCACCGAGAATATTTGCAGCTACATCAGAAAAGTGTTTTTCTGCATAAGCTGCGAAATGATGCCCTGCATTGGCTTTACCGGTCCCATTGGTCAGCAAAATAATTCCATTTGCTTCATGTAAGGACTCACACAGCAATTTCCAGTACGCATCACTGTCGGCTTCATAGGTGCCATCTGGGTTACCAGCACGGTGGTACACGTTGTGGTAAAAATTCTTTGGATCTTCTGCCGTTACAGTCTCGGGCCGATCATGTGAATCCTGATCGAGTGCGAAGATTCTCGTGTGGTGAAAATCAATGACAGCAATGGCAATCTTGCCTCGAAGGATGACTACGTCTGTTTTGTTTTCCATGTTAAATCTCCTGGCCCTTGGGGCGAGGATTGAAGCCCGCATTTTTCAGCATCCGGCGAAGGTCGACAACCATCTGGGTGTCAATGTCCTTGCCATGTGGATGGTCAAACACTTCAGTTTCCTCACCGAGGGTGACGGTGAATTTCCCGTCGTGCTTTTCTTCCACCGTACCTGCCGCTTGGAGGAGGTGGAGCACGTCAGCCCAGCGAATATTGTGGCTCACCGGGTGTGAATAGATAACCGAGAGAGTGTCCAAGTGGTGATTATTCAAGTGTGTGGGGTTCTCCCCCGTAGCTTCAGCCATGCACATACCTTGTCATGCCTTGCGGTTGTGTCGCCACTGAGGGCTGGTCACAATAGAAATAGAGTTTACAAACCATACGATGCCCTTGGCCTATAACTTCCTGAATAGTCTGGCGTAGTTGAAATGGACGTGCCTAGCATCGAGTACGTCCCTTTATATCTGCGCGCGCTCGGGACCGGCTGGATGTTTGTTGAACTTGCTAACACCTTGGACAACCTTGGTTTGCAGAAAGCCCTTAGCACCAATGGACGTATCATGGTGGAGAGTTCACTGCGCCGCTCGAGCAAGGTTCACACCAGATGTTTCGATGGAGAATTGATCGCGCCAGTTAGCGCGGGTCAGCCGCCGAAGATTTTGGCGAAGAATCCTTTGTTCGCGCGTGCAGCGGCTTTATCGGCCGCGGTGCACGAACAGCGCTGATTCTTGGGAATTCCGCGAAGTACTTCATTCTTGTGGTTGCCGCAACCTGCCCAGGTTGCTTTCTTGCAGGTTTTACAGCTCACTTGACGACACATTATTGAATTACCTTTCCGGTTGGCTGGCTTGGCTGACTCAGCCGAAGCATACCCCCTGGGGTATTATGGAGGTAGGTAGGTTCGATTGTGGTTATTGTGATCGACTGAAATTGGCTTCAATTGTTGGCAGGGTTATGGTGATGAGATGATTAAATTATTAGCGAGTTTCACGTTGGCTTCGCTGATGCTTGCTGCCCTCATCCCTACGGTGCAGGCTGCCCCCCCGAATTCATATCAAACGCGATATCTCGACATTCCCGTTCAAGAAACCGGGGTCGTAGACGTTGTGGCAGACGGTGACACATTTCGCTTTATTGAAGATGGAACATCGGAATATGTAACTGTCCGGCTCTTGGGAGTAAATACTCCCGAAATTCGAGGGTTTAATAATGTGCACCGGGATACAGATATGTGTGGGGGCGCAGAAGCGACTGACGTCTTGAAGTCAGTTCTGCGGCCCGGCTCTCGAGTGCAGTTGCGTTCACTCAGTAAGGAATCAGAGAATCGCGGCCGGATCCAACGCTACGCATTCGCTTGGAATCCACTTACGGAACAGTACGACATTGATGTCCAAGCGATCATTGCCCAATCCGGGCTCGCCATGTGGTTCACCATCAAATATGAGTCCTCACTTTCCTACCAGTACCGCGTCATGATCGCCCAAACCCAAATCGACAAGAAAGGGATTTGGAATCCCAAATATTGCGGTCCCCTTGAGCAGCCGGATGCGAACATAAGTGTGATTGTTAATTGGGATGCCGAAGGAAATGACAATGCAAACATCAACGGCGAATTCATTGTTGTTCGAAACTACGGCAAGCAGGACGTGGACCTCACCGGATGGTTACTCCGGGACTCAAGTCTGACATCCTGGTTTTACTTTCCTGGCGGATCAGTGCTGGCACCAAATGACTTTCGAGTGGTGCATGCCGGTGTGGGTGTCAATGGCACACCGAGACCACGCGACCTTTACATGAACTCTGAAACAGCACTATTCCCCAACATTGCGCCCAAATTGTTCCTTGGAGACGGCGCCTACCTCCTGGATCGCAACACCGCAATGCGCAGTTACTACGAATACCCGTGCGTCCTTGATTGTTCGGATCCCTTGCAGGGCGTTTTGCAGATAACAAAAGTAAATGCCGTGTCAACCGCCAAGTCCATGGCTGCGCGCGCAAATCAGGAATACATAAAAATAAAGAATGAGGGTCTTGCGCCTGCTTTATTGGACGGTTACTACCTCAGGCGGGGTGTCTCCACTTACCCATTCCTTGTTAACTCGGTAATCAAACCTGGCAAGACACTTACCGTACGAATTGGAAAAGGCACCCCTACAATTTCTACACAGTACTGGGGCCGGGACTCAACGCTATTGCGTGACAGAGGTGATCGAGTTGCTCTCATATCCAACCGAAACGTAACGATCAGTGCCAAGGCTTGGGGACAACGCTAACTACTTCTTCTTCTTCTTTTCTTGCGCTTTCTTTTCAGCCCGCTCGGCTCGAACCCTGACTTCAATTTCTTCAGCCTCTTCCAGCGTAGGCGCGCCTCCACCAAAACGAGCCGGAATCCAGGGAGCACCAGCAACATTGTCGGGATACCGATCAATTGCTTGAGCTAATAGGTCTCGCAATGCTTCACGCAATCGATCATTCGCTTCATCCGCGTCACCGGAAATATCAAGTGGTTCTCCCACCATAATCACGATTGGGCGACCCCGGGTTAAGTCCTTACCAGCGTAGGAGAGCACGCGGTGTCCACCGAAAATGATCATGGGAAGCACAGGGACTTTGGCTATCCGCGCCATACGAATTGTGCCGCTTTTTACATCCTTGATGTCTAAAGATCTGCTCATTGTGGCTTCGGGAAACACCCCCACGATCTCACCTTTTTTCAAATCAGCAACCGCGTCACGGAAAGCTTGGGAACCCGCATCTCGATCCACGGGAATATGTTTCATTCCGCGCATGAGTGGCCCCGCAATTTTGTGTTTAAAAATAGAATCCTTTGCCATGAAACGAACGAGTCTGCGTCCACGCATGTGAGCAGGAATTCCACCGAGGGCAAAGTCCAAATAGCTCGTATGGTTGATTGCGAGAAGAGCACCACCGGAAAGGGGGATATTTTCTTCACCAACAACATCGATCTTAAGTCCCAGCCCGGCAAAAGCACCTTTGGCTATAAGAACAATTGATTGGTAGAACGGTTCGGCCACGCTGTAAGACTACTGCCTTCAGGTAAAAATGCCCCGAAGTAAGCGAGAGTGGGACTACTAAATACCGTCTCCGATTCGAGCACCATTCTTTTCCAACAGCAAGCGCACTTCAGAGGATCTATAGCGTCGGTGACCACCCAGTGTGCGGATACTGGTCAGCTTTCCGGATTTAGCCCAGCGAGTCACGGTCTTAGGGTCAACTCTAAAAAGGGACGCCACTTCACCGGGTGTCATTAGGTGTTCCGTTTCAGGAATCTGATTTACCCTCGATACCGGGGCTTTGCCGGCTAGGGTATTCGCTACAGGCTGCTGAGCAGAACTGCCGCTTGGCCGTGGGTTTTGCGGGTTCACGCGTGTAACAACTCCCCTCGTCGTAATCATGGCTGAAATCGAGGTGAAAATTGGGCACCCCCGCGCATGATTGACCTTAGGGTAACCTTAATTACTCAATATGCAAGCCCAAACGAGTTCTCCACGTTGCCTCTGGCCAAAAACTGGGGGGCTACCCTGCATGCATGGCAATTACCAGTGATCCTTGGGCCCAATTTTCCGACCATGAAGAAGTGGTGATCAGCCAAGATCCGACTACGGGTTTGCGCTCCGTCGTCGCAATTCATTCCACTAAGCTCGGGCCGGCCCTAGGCGGTACCCGAATGGCGCTTTACTCCGAACACCCCGATCCCCACGCTGCCGCCTATTCGGATGCTCTACGACTTTCACGCGCGATGACATTGAAAAATGCGCTGGCCGGACTCAATCACGGTGGCGGCAAAGCTGTTCTGATCGCTGATCCTGCAAACAAGTCGCGCCAGGAATTGCTTAACTATGGACGTTTGATTGAATCATTGGGCGGGAAATATGTCACTGCAGGCGACGTGGGCATGCAGGTTGCCGACATGGATGTGGTGGGCGAAACTAGCCAATATGTAACCGGTCGGTCACCCGAAAACGGTGGAGTAGGTGACTCAGGAATCCTGACGGCTTTGGGAATCTGGCAGGGGATGCAAGCCGCCGTTGAGTTTTTGAGTGGACGTAATGACCTGTCCCGGTCAACCGTCGGTGTGATTGGTGCTGGAAAAGTTGGCGGACGTCTTATTTCACATCTGATCGAATCCGGTGGGACAAAAGTGATCGCGATGGATCCCATTGCAAGTATTCGTGCCGAAATAACCGCTTTGTTCCCCGAAGTTGAGTTCGTTGACTCTTTCGAAGAAATGTTGGCCGCTCGACCATCGATCATTTCCCCCAACGCCATGGGTGGCTTCATTACCGCTGAGATGATTCCCGACCTAACCACTGCCGGGGTCTCTTTGATCTGTGGCGGAGCCAATAACCAACTGGCGCAAGCCCCAGTCGGGGACCTTCTCTCGGCTGCAGGAATTTTGTACGCTCCTGACTTCATGGTCAATTGCGGTGGTGTTATTCAAGTGGCGGAAGAGTTAGTTGGGGCTGATGTTGATAGAGCTCGCAAACAGGTCATGAAGGTGTACCAAACCACCCTTGAAGTCCTCGAATCAGCCAAGATTGCCCAAATTACTCCTGTGGCAGCGGCCGAAGCCAAGGCTTGGGAGCGGATCAACGCCTAGTTCCATTGGGGTATCCGCACGGCCGGGGAGTGGACGGTAGTATTGCGTCGGTGGTCGGCGAGAGTGCCCCCACCAAAACTATTAGTCCACTAGCTACCGGTATGTACTGGAAGAGGGGGTCGAGTCATGGGACGCGGCCGAGCGAAAGCCAAGCAAACAAAAGTTGCGCGCGAACTCAAATACGGCGGGCCTCAAACTGACTTTGATCGGTTACAGGCTGAATTGAGTGGCCAGCCTGCAGTTGTTTATGTTGAAGAAGTAACCGCGGAAGAGGATTCCGAAGAAGACCCTTACGCGAAATACTACGAAGACAGCGAAGACGAAGCCGCAAAATAATTGAGCGACCTGTTTGACGAGCTATTTTTCGTAGGTCCCGACCAAACTCACTGATCCCCCACCGCCACCTTTAGCCGGTGCGTCTCCCACCTCACCATCATTGCGATCACGGATCGAACCGCAGACCCATGCATCAACTTCACGGCTTCCCAAGATTTCAAGGCTCGTGTCAACAAATTCCTCGGGAACAATGGCGAACATGCCGATTCCCATGTTGAACGTTTTTTCAGCATCGCCCTGCGAAACATTTCCTTCACTACAAATCAAGTTGAAGATTTCCGCGGGCGCCCAAGTCTGGCGGTAAATATCGGCTGCAAGATTCATGGGCAACACCCTGGCCAGATTCGCCGCGATCCCACCTCCGGTGACATGACTAAAAGCGTGAACCCGTGATTCCCTAATGAGGGCGAGAGAATCGAGGGCATATATATGTGTGGGCTCTAACAGTTCCTCCCCCACGGTTCGACCAAGTGCATCAACGTAAGCGTCCAGTCCCAGTCTTCCTTCACCCAAAAGTACGTGCCGAGCAAGGGAGTAACCGTTGGAATGCAACCCCGAAGATTTCATAGCAATGACAACGTCGCCCACTCCTACTTTGTCAGGCCCCAAAAGATTCTCTGCGTCAACAATTCCTGTCCCTGCTCCAGCAATGTCGTATTCATCGGGTGCCATTAGCCCCGGGTGCTCGGCCGTCTCCCCACCCACGAGTGAACAACCGGCTAACTCACAACCGCGAGCAATTCCCGCAACGATGCTGGCAACGCGTTCTGGGTTAACCGAACCAACCGCGATGTAGTCGGTCATGAACAGTGGTTCAGCACCACAAACAACCAAGTCATCAACCACCATTGCTACCAAGTCCAACCCGACCGTGTGGTGAATGTCGAGTGCGCGCGCAACTGCGATCTTGGTTCCAACGCCATCCGTTGACGTTGCCAAAAGTGGCTGACGCATGTTCTTCGCTACCGAAATGTCAAAAAGGCCGGCAAAACCGCCGAAGTCGCCAACAACTTCTGGCCTGGTACTTGCCAGTATGGATGCGCGCATTAACTCAACGGCACGCTCACCGGACTCGACATCGACACCCGCTTGCGCGTACGTTGCGCCCAAGTCCGTCATGGACGATTAAGTGCATCAAGGGCGAGTGGATCAACGAGGAGGTGCTCGGATTCGGAGACCCTGCGTTCAATTCCTTCAAATATTTCAAGGTTCACTTTGTGTTCTTCGGACAGTTCAACGGGGTACACCCCATCGAAGCAGGCACGACATAAATTTTCCTTAGGAACATGCGTTGCCTCAATAAGTGCGTCAAGCTCGATAAACGCTAGTGAATCAGCTCCAATTGATGCACAAATCTCCTCCACGCTCAGTCCGTTAGCAATAAGTTCGGCTCGCGTAGCAAAATCGATTCCATAGAAGCACGGCCACTTAACCGGCGGGCTAGAAATTCGAACATGGACTTCAAGTGCCCCTGCTTCACGCAGCATGCGCACCAACGCACGTTGGGTGTTCCCGCGGACAATTGAGTCGTCAACAACAATGAGTCTCTGCCCCGCGATTACTTCCTTCAGGGGATTCAATTTCAGTCGGATACCTAATTGGCGAATCGTTTGCGAGGGTTGAATAAAGGTTCGTCCAACATACGAATTCTTGACAAGTCCTTCAGCGAAAGGGATCCCTGATTCTTGGGCGTAACCGATTGCGGCGTAGCGACCCGACTCGGGAACTGGGATAACAAGATCTGCTACAACGGGATGCTCCCTGGCCAGGCGACGCCCAGTGTCAACTCGCGTTGCCTGCACTGAACGCTGGGCAATTGAAGTGTCGGGGCGAGCCAAATACACGTATTCGAATAAACAGCCTTTAGGTTCCGCGGCCGCAAATCGGTGAGTGCGCAGTCCCTGTGAATCAATGACGATAAGTTCACCCGGCTCAACCTCGCGAACAATGGAGGCTCCGACAATGTCGAGGGCAGCCGATTCACTGGCGACAACCCAGCCGCTCTCAAGCCGACCAAGTACCAACGGCCTTATTCCCTGTGGATCGCGGGCGGCGTAAAGGGCATTGTCGTCCATGAATACCAAAGAAAAAGCCCCCTTAACTAAAGGGAGCTCTTTGATCGCTGCTTCTTCGAGGGATAGGTCAGGGTGTGCGGCAAGTAGTGCGGTCAAAATTTCAGTATCGGTGGTTGCCGCAATGGTGGCATTAAAGGGCAACTCCCCCGAGCTACTGTGCAGAGCAGCAATCCGCTTTCGCAATTCACCCGTATTTGTCAGATTGCCGTTGTGACCCAATGCCAAGTGTCCGGTGGCTGTTGTTCGAAATGTCGGCTGGGCATTCTCCCAAATACTTGAACCCGTCGTGGAGTAGCGAGTGTGTCCGATCGCCAAATGACCTTGTAGTGACTCCAGAGCGCCTTCATTGAAAACCTGAGAAACCAAACCCATGTCTTTAAAAACTACAATCCGGGACCCGTCACTGACAGCGATGCCCGCCGATTCTTGGCCACGGTGTTGTAACGCATAAAGTCCGAAATACGTCAGTTTTGATACTTCTTCACCGGGCGCCCACACACCAAAGACACCGCAAGCGTCTTGGGGTCCGACATCTTCGGAGAGGAGATTGTGGTTGAGAAGGCCATCACCGCGGGACACAGCGTCAGTCTACGCACATCACTGGTTCCATTACCTCCGCGGTCAAGGGCGTTTTTGCCGCCGATTATTCGCCGGAGGAACACAATGGAATCAGAGCGGCAGGGGAAACAATCCGCTCAAATCTGAACGCTCACCACTGGCCAGAATCACTCCTTGGTT
>JAFMHB010000023.1:0-5682 GCA_017854795.1 Candidatus Nanopelagicales bacterium | reverse complement strand
AGTCGCTATTGACTCCAGCAACTCTCGTTCAGCGGGACTCAGCATTTCTAGCCCCCGAAAAGTGCGGGAAGTGTTGCTTCATGTGCTTCGCGTAATTCCCCAACCGTGAAAGTGAATAGTGAGTCGATGACAATAACCTGCTCACCGGGATAGCCACTGTCAATACCAAGCCCTGAATCCACCACGCCGAACCGAGTTGCACTCAGGCCTCGAGCAGCACACATTTCCGTGAAGCGGAGTTCCTCAGTTCGCGCAATAACCGCAATTGCTCGAGCGGTGCTTTCGGCGAACAGGAAAACAAATGGATCAATATTATCTGGGATCCAGAAGCGGGCACCCGTATTTGCACGCAGTGCCATCTCGGTGATTGCAACCCCGACTCCGCCGTCGGAGACGTCGTGGGCTGCGGTGATCATGCCATCACGGGAAGCCGCAACCATAATTTCACTGAGTAATCTTTCTTGGGCGAAGTTGACCTTGGGTGGGAGTCCGCCAAGGTGACCGCGAAGGTGAGCCCACTCACTCCCGGCGAATTCATCAAATGTGTCGCCCAAAATGTAGATCAGGTCGCCGTCGTCCTCCCAGGCCATCGGGGTACGGCGATCGACATCATCGATTACACCAAGAACACCGACGACAGGGGTTGGGTTGATCGCGATGTCACCCGTTTGGTTGTAGAAGGAAACGTTGCCACCCGTCACAGGAATACCCAATTCACGACAACCGTCCGCCAAACCTGTGGTTGCCTGGGAAAATTGCCACATGACTTCGGGGTCCTCGGGTGAGCCAAAGTTCAAACAGTTAGTAACCGCAAGTGGTTTTGCTCCCGCAACACTAATATTTCGGTAGGACTCCACCAGGGCCAACTGCGCACCGGCATAGGGATCAAGTTTGGCAAAGCGTGAATTACAATCGGTTGAAATCGCGACACCAAGTCCGCTCTCTTCATCAACACGAATCATTCCTGCATCTTCTGGCTGGGCAAGAATTGTGTTACCCATGACGTATCGGTCGTACTGCGAGGTAACCCAACTCTTTGATGCCAAATTGGGTGAAGAAATCAGGTCAAGCAAGGTTTGCTTTAGTTCCTCCGGGGTGGACGGGCGCGCTAGGCGCTGCGCCGTCGGAGTATCAGCCTGCAATGCGTCCTGCCAGCTCGGGCGGTGGAATGGTCGCTCGTAAACAGGACCGTCGTGAGCCACCGAACGAGGTGGAACGTCAACGATTATTTCACCGTGCCATTCAATGACGAGGCGTCCCGTGTCGGTCACCTCACCAATAACGACAGCTTCGACATCCCACTTCTTGCACAGTGCCATGAAGTCGTCGATCTTTTCGGGCGTCACGACAGCGCACATGCGTTCCTGTGACTCGCTCATCAAAATTTCCTCTGGAGATAGTGACGCGTCGCGCAAAAGCACGCGATCCAGGTAGACGTGCATCCCACCTTCACCATTTGATGCCAATTCACTCGTCGCGCAAGAAATTCCAGCTCCACCAAGATCTTGAATACCTTCAACCAGTCCGGCGTGAAGTACTTCGAGGGTCGCTTCGATCAATAGTTTTTCCATGAAAGGGTCGCCAACCTGAACACTGGGTCGCTTGGCGGGGCCATCAGCGTCAAATGTCTCCGAAGCGAGCACCGACACTCCACCGATTCCGTCGCCACCGGTGCGGGCACCGTAAAGGACCACGAGGTTACCGACACCTTTTGCACTGGCGAGGTGAATGTCTTCGTGTTTCATCGAGCCTACACAAAGTGCATTAACCAACGGGTTACCCGCGTAACTCTCGTCAAAAACAAGTTCTCCACCAATATTTGGCAGGCCCAAACAGTTTCCGTAGCCACCAATTCCCGCGACAACTCCAGGCAGCACTCGCCGGGTGTCGGGGGCATCAGCGGGACCAAACCTAAGCGGATCCATTACCGCGATCGGCCTGGCTCCCATAGAAATGATGTCCCGCACGATTCCACCCACACCTGTCGCCGCACCTTGATAGGGCTCTACATAGGAGGGATGATTGTGGCTTTCCACTTTGAATGTGACTGCCCAACCGGCCCCAATGTCAACAACACCAGCGTTTTCACCGATTCCGACGAGCAAAATATCGGTCTTCGGGGCTTTCTCACCAAACTGTCGCAAGTGCACCTTGCTGGATTTGTACGAGCAATGCTCACTCCACATGACCGAGTACATGGCTAGCTCGCTACTGGTCGGTCGCCTACCCAAAATCTGCTTAATACTTTCGTACTCGTCCTGCTTGAGTCCAAGTTCAGCCCAAGGCTGACTGGCATCTGGGTTTTCCTGTGCAATGTCAACTGAGTCGATCATGAGGCACCCACAAGTGATTTCAAAACGCTGGTAAAAAATGGAATGCCGTCGGTGGTCGGGCCGGTTAATGCTTCAACGGCGTGTTCGGGGTGTGGCATGAGTCCAACAACATTTCCCGCCTTGTTTGAAATTCCAGCGATATCGCGGTAACTACCGTTTGGGTTTCCGCCGAGGTACGTTGCGACCACTCGGTTCTCTGCAAAGAGTTCATCTAATGTCGCTTCACTCGCAACGTAGCCGCCCTCCCCATTTTTTAACGGTATAACAATTTCTTGTCCGGGTGAAAAATCTCTTGTCCACAACGTTTCAGTGCTTTCGATCCGAAGTTTCTGATCGCGACAGATGAAATGCTGATGGTCATTGCGGGTTAGAGCACCGGGGAGTAGGTGACTTTCACACAGAATCTGGAATCCATTACAGATTCCCAACACGGGGAGGCCGACCTGTGCCTTTTCAATGATGAGTGACATAACGGGGGCGAACTTCGCGATCGCTCCGCACCGGAGGTAGTCACCGTAGGAAAAACCACCAGGGAGGACGACCGCATCAACGTTGTGAAGGTCTGCGTCACCGTGCCACAGTGCTACCGGAGTTGCACCGGCAATGCGAATTGCGCGGGCTGCATCTGCGTCATCGAGTGACCCCGGGAAAGTAACTACACCAATTCGTGCATCCACAATTAGTTCTCGACCGTGAGTGTGAAGTCTTCGATTACCGGATTACTCAGCAACTCGCCTGCCAATTTTTGCATGACTTCGGCTCGCTCTCCCTCAAGTGCACCATCAAGATCGATAATGAACTGCTTGCCCTGTCGGACGTCGCTCACCCCAGTGAGCCCCAGTCGCCCAAGCGCGCCCTGAACGGCACGACCCTGTGGGTCAAGAATTTCGGGTTTAAGTGCAACGTTTACAACAACGCGGGCCACTGGCTCTCCTGAATTCGCTTTCCTGATTTCAATGGAAGACCCAAAGCCTATCGGTGCGAGAATTCCCAAGCACTCCACGCTGAGGAAACCATGTCCGTGAGATCTCGCTTGGCAGACCAATCCAACTCGGTTCTGCTCAGCTCAACATCAGCGAAAGTGGCCGGCGGGTCTCCTGCTCTACGAGGGGCGACTTCGGGGGCAATATCACGACCAATTACCGCTGAGATGGAGCTCATGACTTCACGGACACTGACCCCACTGCCTCGACCAACGTTAATAGCCCGATTCACCGTCCCTGCCTCACACTTTTTTACCGCCGCGACATGTGCGCCAGCTAAGTCGACAACATGGATGTAGTCGCGAATGCATGTTCCGTCAGGGGTTGGGTAATCCGATCCAAAAATCTTGGGTCGCATACCTTTTTCAAGAGCCAAGAACACCATCGGGATCAGGTTATTCACGCTGTTGTCTCCCAGATCCTCACTCCCAGCACCGGCAACATTGAAGTACCGCAGCGCCACCCAATTCAGCCCATTACTTGTCGCTAGGTCCTTGGCCAACCATTCGCCAATCACTTTTGTTTCACCGTACGGGGACTCAGGGTTGAGTGCTTCACTTTCTTTCACAGGATTTGATGGTGGGGTTCCATACACGGCTGCGGAAGATGAATAAACGAAATTGGTGACCCCTGTATCAACCATGGCACCGAGAACACTCTGCAAACCAGTGACATTTTCTTGGTAGTAGTGCAGCGGGATGTCAACCGATTCTCCAGCTGCCTTTTTTGCTGCCAGGTGAACAACACCGGTGACATCAAATTCCTTCATGGCATTTCGAAGTGCGTCACCGTCGGATACGTCAGCGTCAACGACGGGGATTCCCTGGGGGACACGTGAATGCAATCCTGCTGAAAAGTTGTCGAAAACTACCGGCCCGACGCCTGCTAGTTGCAGTTCATGAACAACATGCGAGCCGATATAGCCCGCTCCCCCTGTTATTAGCCACGTGCTCACGAAAACGTCTCGCCTGTGATGCGCTCATACGCTTCAATGTATTTACTGCGAGTTTTTTCGACTACTTCCTCGGGCAAGGGTGGCGGTGCTTCGCCTGAATTTTTGTCCCACCCTGATTCAGGTGATGTCAACCAGTCCCGCACAAACTGTTTATCAAATGAAGGTTGGGCACCTCCTGGATTCCACAGCGCCTTTTCCCAATAACGAGAGGAATCCGGAGTCAGTGCTTCGTCACCTAGAATTATTTGGCCTTGGTACTTACCGCCCAATGCAATTCCAAATTCAAATTTGGTATCAGCCAAAATCAAACCTTTACGACTCACCCTGTCAGCCGCGTATTCATAAATGGCAGTTGACATCCGCTTGAGTTCCTGAGCCTCTTCTTGCCCTAATTCAACAATAACGTCGTCGTAAGTGATATTCACGTCATGTTCACCAAGAGGTGCCTTGGTCGCCGGAGTGAAAAGTGGTTTCGGCAGAAGGGCGCCATCTTTCAATCCAGGTGGTAAACCATTACCTGAGATTTTTCGTGTCGCCAAGTAATCGGAATAACCGCTGCCGGCGAGGTAACCGCGGACAACACACTCAACCGGAAACATTTCGAGTGGTTCACAAACCACCGCGCGTCCCGTAACCGACTTTGGGACCTTGGAAGTTGTCGTGTGGTTATACACCAAACCTTGGAGTTGCCCAAACCACCACTGTGAAATTGAGTTCAGAATGCGGCCCTTATCAGGGATTTCCGTTTGAAGTACCCAGTCATATGCCGATATTCGATCACTGGTCACCATGAGAAGCCGATCCTGCGGTGTGCGGAAAATATCTCGCACCTTGCCAGAATAGACGTGTACGTAATCTTCGGGGAGATCGTAATTGTGGGAAAGTTCTTGGGTCACAGAATGCCGCCTGGTTGATAGCCCGCAGCATCCGGATAACGCGCGGTGAGGATTTCAACTCGGTCTGCCAAAACTCGAACTTGATGTTGGGCAGCACCGGTAAATTCAATTGGTTCGGCGAGGAGTGAGTTCAACTGCTCTACCGTGAAGTCAAGTCGTGAATCAGCAGCAAGTCTTTCCAGAAGATCGTTGTTTGAATCGGGGGTTTCCCGCATAAGCAACGCTGTTGCAACCGCGTGCTCCTTGATTACCTCATGTGCGGTCTCGCGTCCAACTCCTGATTGAACCGCAGCCATCAGGATTTTAGTTGTTGCCAAAAAGGGCAGGAAGCGATCCAGTTCGCGGTCAATCATTGCGGGGAATGCACCGAATGCATCAAGCACCGTGAGGAATGTTTCCATCAGTCCATCGATAGCAAAAAAGGAATCAGGGAGTGCAACCCGACGGACAACCGAACAGGCAACATCGCCTTCATTCCACTGTTGACCGGAAAGATCAGCACACATATTCATGTA
>JAFMHB010000046.1 GCA_017854795.1 Candidatus Nanopelagicales bacterium | reverse complement strand
CGAGCTCACGACCAGCGGGTGAATCCCACGCATGAATCGGCATTCCGGCGGACTCTGCTTGGGTGATCGCATTGCGCTCGGGAACTTCAACCTCGAGAACCACCGGGCCGAAAGCATCGCGCAACTCGGCCGTGCGATTGCGGTGCTCGGCAACGGTTGGGCGAACTCGATTGAGCAGGATGCGGGCGGGGTTGAGCATTGGGTTGGATGCAAGACGGATCACGTCAACCGCTTCAACAGCTTGCTCCGCACCAGCCAAAGCAAAATAGGCGGGCTCGGTAACGACGAGTGCATCGGTCGCGGCGTGCAGGGCATTGCGGGTCATCTCGCCCAGTGAAGGTGGGCAGTCGATCAGGACTAGGTCGTATTGGCGGGGGAGATTACCCAAAGCAATACGCAGGCGCTGGGAGGAAAGTGGACCTTCAATTGTGTTGCGGTGCTCCAAGGAGCGATCTGCCGCGAGGACTTGAACCCGATTACCCCATGTGGAGTCGACGATCGCGTCTGCGGCAATTCCTGGTCGTGGGTCCGCGAGGACGTCATTCATGGTGAACTCGGGATCGGTCACCCCAAGCCCCATGGTGGCATTTCCCTGGGGATCAAGATCAATAACGAGGACTCGTTCACCGCGCTGCCAGGCTGCGCTGGCCAACCCCAAAGCAACGGTGGTTTTACCCACCCCGCCTTTCATGGAGAGCACTGCCAACGTTTGCATGGCCCAACTCTATGAGGCGTGAAGGTTGCGCGTGCGGACTAGGTACGACCTTTGATGGAAGCGAAGTCGGCCAAGGCCACCTCACGTTCCGCCTTGTGGTCAACTATTCGTTCTGGGTAGCCCTGGTCATAGCCGCCGAGTGTGTCCCACGGCTCGTGAACGCTTCCCCCAACTAGGTGGGCTAATTCAGGAACGTACTTGCGTACATAATTGCCATCGGGGTCGAACTTTATTCCTTGAGTAATCGGATTGAAAACTCGATAAAAGGGTGAGGCATCTGTTCCGCACCCCGCCGTCCACTGCCATCCGTGGGAGTTGCTGGCGATATCACCGTCGTAGAGGTTCTGCATAAAAAATTTAGCACCTCGCTGCCAGGGAATGTGTAAATCTTTCACGAGAAAACTCGCCACGATCATGCGCACGCGATTGTGCATCCACCCGGTTGTGGTGAGTTGGCGCATACCTGCGTCAACAATCGGATACCCGGTCTGTCCTTGACACCATGCTGTGAAAAGTTCATCAGCTTCAGTGCCGCTCGCCCAAGGCATGATCGAGTCATAACGTGCGTCCAGTGACCGCGAGGCGCTCATCGGGTTGTGAAACATGATGTCCGCGTAGAATTCACGCCAACAGATTTCCTTAATGAACACAATATGTTCTGGCTTTAACTCAGCAAGGAGTGAACGCGGGTGGATCTCCCCATATTTCAAATGGTGTGACAGTGCGCTCGTGCCATCAAGGTCGGGGCGGTTGCGAGCCTCGTCGTATTGCGCAAGAGCAGTCTTATTGAATTGTTTCCAACGTTCCCAGGCTGCATCTTCACCTGCGGCGGGCAAGGAAACCGGGCTAGCGACCGCGGGCAATGCTTCCGAGGGTGCACTAATAAATTTGGGTAGTTCAAATGTGGAGAGTGGGCCCGTTGCGGGTGCTCGCCAACCGTGGGTCGTCCAAGCTTTATAGAACGGGGTGAAGACGCGGTAGGGAGTGTCATCGGATTTAACCACCCGACCTGGAGCAACGGCATAGGGAGAACCTGTCCGCACCAATGGGACCGACAGGGCAGAGATTGCAGTTTCAACATTAAGGTCGCGTTGCTGGCCATAGGGGCCAAAATCGGCTGCGATGTGAACCGAATCGGCATTCACTTCCCTGGCCAGTGCAGGTATCACTGTGGAAGGGTTCCCACTTCGAATTACTAGGTGACCGCCCAGTGATTTATTGAGGGAGCGCAGGCTTTCCACCAGATACGCCCTGCGCACAGAACTTGATGCGTCCCACAGAACAGGGTCGAACACAAAAACAGGAAGTACTTCACTACCCGCGGCAAGCAGAGCAGGGTTGTCGCGAATCCGGAGGTCGCGGCGGAACCACATGATGCTTGTCACGGGGAAACCTTATGGTCAAGTCCCATGCGGCGCAGCCAATGCCTTCGCAGACCCCACTTACTCAGGTAGATCGTTGAATTGGCCTCAGGCCATCAACGTGAAGGCTTTTGGCTCGAACGTGAATTCCGGACAATCACTTTTAATGCTTCACGCCTTGCGAGGGGGGAAAGTTGCGGGTGGGTGTCAACAAAATGCTGGACCCACTGAGGGTGAGTATGGGAATAGTCTCGCAGGGCCCAGCCGACTGCTTTAGCGATGAAGAATTCTGTGTCACTGGCTCGCAGTGAGCAGAATTGGGCGAGGCGTTCAGTATTTGTGTTCGCCTTAAGGGTCAATTGATGCGTGATGGCGCTGCGAACGATCCACTTGTTCTCGTTGGAAATCCACTGGTGCATGACAGGTACACACTCGGAGTGTGTGCGGACAAGTTGCCGGATGAGCGGATTGAGGGAATCGACACTGTCCCACCAGGATTTGTGCGTGATAAAGAATTCTGCTCGCTCACCTATAAATGCAGGACCGATTACCTTCCGGTGATGCATGAGGGCGTCAACACCGGCGTGCTGAAATTCGCGTTGCGGCAGTTGGTGCAGAGCGAGAGCGAGTTCGAGGATTTCCTGCTCACTTGGAGTTGAGTAGTGCTTCAGTGTGTTGTTAACCGTGTTCCTGCGCAGTGGTGTTGCGATTCCCAGGAATGGAAATTGATTTCGCATGTATCCAGACATTCCTTGCGCCTTGACCGGATCGGCACTGCTGTGGAGCTGTTCTGAGATAGAAGTGAGGATTTGCGTCAGATCCCACTTTTCTCCCATGGATTCAATCGTAATTACCCATTCATGGCTTTCGGGGTACATTAACCATGTGAGCGAGTTGATTGACACCACCGAGATGTATCTGCGCACGATCTTTGAGCTCGAAGAAGAAGACATTCCACCCATGCGAGCTCGGATTGCAGAGCGCTTGGGACAAAGTGGCCCGACTGTTTCTCAAACTGTTGCTCGCATGGAACGCGATGGTTTATTGAATTTGGATAAAGAACGTCACCTCGAACTCACGTCCGAGGGGCGTTACCAGGCGACTCGGGTTATGCGCAAGCATCGGCTGGCCGAATGCATGTTGGTGGAAATGTTGAAAATGCCATGGGAGGAAGTCCACGCGGAAGCGTGCCGCTGGGAACATGTCATGAGTGATTCGGTTGAGCGGCGGCTCATGGAAATCTTGGATCACCCGACGGTTTCTCCGTTTGGCAATCCGATCCCGGGTTTGGCAGAGATTGATTCGACGCTGGAGTCAGAGCCGGTCGCCGCCAATAACTTGGTGACCATCACTGAGATTGTTGGTGAGGAACCCAGCGGGGTCACTATTCGCCGGTTGGCCGAAACAATCCAACTCGACGAAGAAGTCATGGCTCGTTTGCGTCGCGTCGGAGCATTGCCTGGGGCTCGGGTGAAGGCCTACCGGGTGGGAATGGGTGTGTTTATTGGTAGCGCCGGTGAATACACGGAGGTTCCCGAACACGTGGCCGTGCACATTTTTGTTAGTGCAGGGAATTAGTTACGAATAGTTGGGGCGCAAGGGCATACCGGACTGGCCGCGCGGGCCCAATTTGACGCCGAGCATTTGATGCAACTGAATTGTGTTGAGGTCAAAGCCCATCCGAGATGCTGCCATGTAAAGGCGCCAAACACGAGCCGTCCCTAAACCAGCCTCTGCGACCGCTTCATCCCAGTGGGCTTCTAAGTTCTCACCCCAATGCTTGAGGGTTAGTGCGTAATGTTCGCGCAGATTCTCTTCATGTCGAATTTCAAAACCGGCGTTATTAAACGCGTTCATGATCACACCGGGGGCCGAAAGCTCCCCATCAGGGAAAACGTACCTGTTAATGAACGACTTGCGGTAATGCGTGGGCTCTTTCTCATCTGGTCGGGTAATCGTGTGATTGAGCATACGGCCCTCAGGCTTGAGCTTGTCGAAGAGAAAACTGAAGTAGGAGGGATAGTTCTCACGACCGATGTGCTCAGTGAGTCCAATAGAAGAAATTGCGTCAAAATCGGTTTCAGTGATGTCGCGGTAGTCGCTAAATCGAATCTGGGCGGAATTTTCCAGGCCGGCTTCTTTGACCGCTTGCTTGCCCCAGAGGGCTTGCTGCTCGGAAAGGGTAACCCCGATTGCCTGCACCCCGTAGTTTTTCACGGCGTGCATAACCATGCCGCCCCAACCGCAGCCGACATCGAGAAGTTTCATACCTGGTTTAAGCCCTAATTTGCGCGCGACAAGATCGAACTTCTCTTCTTGGGCCACCTCAAGGCTGGCATCACGTGTTGGGAACACCGCACAGGTGTAGGCCATGGATGGACCGAGTATCCAACGGTAGAAACGATTGGAGACGTCATAGTGGTGATGTATCGCCTCTGCGTCTCGCCGCTTTGAATGCCGACCTCCCTTGAGCGAGCGTTCTAGAGCGGGGGGCTTGGGGCGCTTGAGGGCAAACGGTGCGAAACTTTTTGCCAGTGCAGCCTTGTCACCAAGGGTTAAATGGGTAAGTTCCATGGGGTAGAGGCGAGAGAGTGTGGTGTACGCGTCCCCGACGATGTCAAGATCGCCGTTGACATACGCGCGCGCTAGGCCAAGTTGACCCGGTGATGCAGCCAAATATTCGACAGCACGCGGGGTGTTGATTTCGATGATCGCGTCGTGGTCCTGCGGCCCGAAGGTGGAGCCGTCATAGGCACGAAAACTCACATCACGCTGCGTCCCAGCAATCAGGCTAAATGCATCGGCCAAGTTCACTGTTCCCTAACCACTTTCTCGTAGAGACCGAGGAAACGCCCATCGGGGTCGTATTTCCCTTTTACCCGTTCATAATCTTGGCCGCCGTAAATAGACCAAAATTCACTTTCGTTGTAGAACGCGGTTGAGTATAGAGATTTTCGGCCACCCATTTTGGTAACTTCACGCTCAATTAGTCGATTTTTTTTGCCGTCTTCAGGCTTCTCGCCATTGACAAGTGGGACGGTGGACCAGAATCCGACGTTCACATAAAGCTCATCGGGGTCAAATTCGTACAGTGGCCAGCGGACATCGGGATCCCGCTGTTTAAGGGGGCAAAGCCATATGGGTTCAATGCCAATCTCGGTGTGAAAGAAGTCAAGAAATTCAGGGAGGCGATCAACAGGAATCTCAATGTCTTGCACGACCGACTCTCGGGGCGGCCTGCGTCGGAGGGCATCGAGCTTTTCAGCGATCCGGTACTTGCGGTTTACGGCTATGAGTTTCCAGTAGACGTCACTGCGCAGTTTTGATTTTGGCCACAGGGTGCGCACGGAGGGAAGCTGGGCGCCGAAAGCACGGGAGCACCAAAACCAGTCCGTATCCCAGCGCCATAGATAGTCGTTGATAGTCAGATAGTCGTCTTTGAGCGTTTGAATCGATCGGTAGTAGATCGCCATACCGGTGTAGTCACTCACGCTGCGTTCAGCGGGCAACTCCCCAACCATCGTGCCAATTGTTAAATACTGTTCAGTCGGTGAGAAAACTACTCCGTCAAGAAAGTCAATCGGGGAATTATTAAAAATTTGGGAGTCAACCAGAGCCTTCATCGCTTCCGTTAATTCCTGTGCGGAATCAAAACGCATATGTGAAATGTGAACAAATGGTTTCGTGGGTTCAAGTTCAATCTTGAGGCGAAGCGCGTAGCCGAGTGAGCCATAGGAATTAGGAAACGCATAAAACAGATCCCGGTGCGGATCCTCTGGTTCACCATTGATTGTTAGTACTTCACCGGAACCGGTCAAAATATCCATTTCAAGGACCGACTCATGTGGAGTCCCATTACGGAAACTCGCGCTCTCAATGCCTAAACCTGTGACCGCGCCACCGAGTGTGATTGTGCGCAGTTGTGGAACACAAAGTGGCATCAGGCCATAGGGGAGGGTCGCCGCAACAAGGTCCTCATAGGTGGTCATGCCACCCACTTCGGCCGTTCGCGCAGCCGGATCGACTTCAAATACGTGACCGAATGCGCTCACGTCTAGGCCGGTAACCGCGTTGGCTGAGCGGCCACGAAAGAGATTGCTGGTTGTCTTGGCCAGCCGGATGGGAGTGTTGCTAGGTGCATGCTCGAGTTGGGCTCGGGTAGCTTTTAGTGCTGCGTCGTATCTCAAGCGCCAGGATTTGCTGGAATTGGATACCAAACTCACGTGACAAATGTAGTGGATAGGGCTCGGGAACGAGATCCGCACGGAAAATAGGTGAGAATAGGAACGTGAAACGTAATTCTTGGATCCCTCTAGTCGCCGGTGCCGTTGCATTCCTGCTCACTTTGGGGATTGGAGGTGCAGTCGGGACTGACTGGTTGGCCCGCAATATCGAGATGGATCGATTAGTGAGCGCAATTGAAGTCTCCGAGGCCGCAATGGGGGCAGTCCAAGACAGGGTCGTGGTGGTACTAGAGGAACTTGATGCTGCGGACTTACAAGGCCAACCGACCGATGCTCAGTCCGATACTCAGACAAAGGCTGCTGTTGCAGAACTTGCTGCAATAGCGGTCGACGGAGCAGATTCAATTGGTGCGGCTGGGCGGGCGATCGCTGCCGTCAACATTTTGCCATGGCACACCGAAATCAAAGCGGCCAAGGAAGCGTATTTACTGCACAACTACGCGTGGCAGGCGTACATGCAAGCCGCAATCGAAGACCCTGTTGCATTCACGGTCGACCAGCCCCTTGTCAATCAGAGTTTTATCGATTCCCAAGAACCACTCGAGGATGCGATCCCGAAACCATCGCTTTTCGACTTGGAGCCAAGGGTCGAGAACATTTTCGTTGAGGGTGCACCTCAAGTGGCCGGCGAGATTGTCTGAGCGGGATTAATTTATTGCTAGTCAAGTGCGTCTTTTTTAGCAAGTGAACTTGGCCACCAGATTTTTTTACCGATGTCATAGGCCAAAGCCGGCACCAATGTTGTTCGCACAACGAATGCGTCAATGAGAACACCAAGTGCTACAGCGAATCCAACCTGACGTAGGGAAACCAGCGGGAGAACCGCGAGCACGAGGAAGGT
>JAFMHB010000045.1 GCA_017854795.1 Candidatus Nanopelagicales bacterium | reverse complement strand
GACTACGGATCAGAAGGTTTGGGGTTCGAATCCCTACGGGCGCACTTTCGCAATTGTCAATAATTGCAATGAATTTTCTCATCGTTATCGAAATGACTAACCCTTTGACCGACCCCTTGGCGATCGGGGGATATCAGAGTCATTCGCGTGATACCTCGCTTCAGCGCTGAAGGGAAACGCTAAAAGAGCAAATGGACTCTGCCGAAAAATCTGATAGGGAAGGCGAATCCGCTGTCGTTCCGGTTCTCGGCGAAGGCTATTTCTCGTGTCCGAATGAATCCCATGTGAAGTGCGTGGCACCGCTATTTGCTACGGCGCTGGATCACCAGCCGAACCTCCGGGGAAGAGATAGATCCACAGCGAACGAATGACGAGAAGACCTACCATGATGAATAGCAAGGATCCAAGGCCCCTAGTTAATTTCTTTTCACACACTGGTAGAGACAGATCCGGAATAAGAAGCCGTGGAGCCGAGATATTCGCACCCATAAAAATTACGAAAGCCGGTAGGAAAATGCCGGACAGTCGAAGGAACCACGGATAATTTCGGTCCCGAAACATGAGGAACCCACTCAACGTAACGATCACTACGATTGAGATGGAGAAGAACCACTGAGCGGGGAAATCCCCGGGTCCCACGTACAAACCTGCCAGGGTGTCTCGAAAAGGAATTGACGTGCGCCCCCAGGCTTCGTGTACTTGCGCCAAGGCATTGAAACTACCAAAAACTAATCCCACGGTGAGAGGCCAAGCTACCGATGCCAACCCAGCAATCACAGTGGTCACGAGTGCGCGGGTCCGTGACACTGAGAAACCTTTATCCGAAAAATGCGCAATCCACACTGCGATAATCAAAGCGAGTGCAAAAGGTGGGCTGGAACTCTTGACGAATGCTGCGCCGAGAAGAAAGAGACTCCCACTTACCCAGTGCCCTCGCACTACAGCCCAAAGCGCAGCAAATACGAGAAGCGACATAAGCCCCTCGGAATATGCCATGAGAAATACGGGCGATGCTGGGCCCGCCGCCCACAGGAGGGCAACAGTTACAGAACCCTTCATGCCAATGAGTGGAAGTAATGCCAAATACAGCACGATCGCTGCGAGGAGTGCGCAGATGACATTCACCATTAGCAGGGAGAAACCCAACGCTCGCGATTCTTGCCCTAACGGTTCAAGGATGAGCACTTGAAGTGGATATGCAACTGCCCGTGCGGTCAGCCAATAGAGGGGAGGCCATGCCCATGTCGTTTGCACGGGTTCATCGCTTGAACCAATCGCATCTATTTCGGGATAACCGTTACTCGCAGCATTGAGATACCACCCGCTATCCCAGGACATCAAGATATTAAAAAGCGATCTGCCCGTGTTCTTTCCGACCCACCAAAAAACTACTAGATCAGAAAGTCTAAATATGACAAAGCCAATCGCAACAGCAAAAATGGGTTTAGCCCTGAGGAAGTTTTTCGCTCGATCCACAGTCGGTCCTCTGTGAACTCGCAAGTTACGGGAAAGACTTGTGGGCACGGACGCAAGTTAAGCCTGTTGACCTAATTGGCGGGATACCGACTGTGGCCTGACTCTCGCGGGGAATCCCGGTTGACCCATATTTTCAAAATCACGTTTCGCTCCGCCACTGCTGCATGAGAAAGACCCACGGCCGCTACGGTTACTCCTTTTTTACCTGGCTAAGGGTTAAAGATGTACAGGGTCAAAGGTTCTCGATTGCACGGGTTGAAGGAGTTGCGACCAGGGTCCGCGGGAAGTACCGAGATCCGAGTGCTGTTCGTGTTCGATCCGTGGCGCAGTGCAATCCTGCTAGTTGGAGGAGACAAATCCGGGAACTGGACCCGCTGGTGCCAAGCGGCCATTCCGAGGGCGGAGCGCCTGTACGAGGACTACCTGCACGAGCGAGCAACTGAAGAGGAGATATGAAGATGAGTATTAAAAAGTGGTCGAATGTGCGTGACAAGCACATGGCAGTAGCCGGACCAGAGGTCGTGGCCGAACCTTCCGAGCGCATGCTCGCCCGCGTGAGAGCCCACAGCCTCGCAGAAGTTCGCCGGCGCAAAGGAATAACTCAACGCGAAGTGGCCGAGGCGATGGGCGTTACCGCCGGTGGCATCTCTCAAATCGAGCAGGATGACCTGTCCGGCCTTGACGTACTGGATCTATATGTCCAGGCGCTCGGCGGGCAACTCGGGCTTGTCGCCACCTTCGGTGACGAGCAGCTCAAAGTCGGCTGAGAAAATACCCGAATTTTGGACCGCCCTTTGGACTTCACTGTGTCATAGTTCGGTAGAAATAAACGGACTACGCCTTCAAGGAGAATGAGCCCATGAAATTGCCAGCCAGGATTATCGGGCTGAGCGCAGGATTCGGTCTGGTGGACTGGGAAGGAGATGCCGCTACTTATTCCTCGGTGACGGGCACGGGAGACTTTATTGCACTGTGCGGTGCTGGGTTGGCCGAATGCGGTGCGTTACTCCCAGGGGATGCTCAATACACATTCTTGCCTGAGGAAGGTAGTGGCTCGGTTCAGTTTTACCCAGGAATACCTGTTGTGCCCCAAGGAGGCGGTGCACCCGTTGGGCTCCCCATGGGAATCTATCGAATGGAAGTGGTTCAGTACGGTTTTGTAGGTGAGGATTTGCAAAGCAGGACGATCGAGAATCTCCCCCTGCTCCCGGTAGGCATAAGCCCTGAGGTCCCCGACCCACTGCCGGTGCAACAGTCGGTGGGCTTACCTGAGTCGGGAAATTGCTCTGATGTTGATGAGTCACTCCTCGAGTGGGGCGCGGACATTAAGGGCGGATGGACTCGGTCCTGGCAAGAATGGGTTAACGATGGCCAAGGTGGCGATACTTGTATCCGCATGATCACTTATGTGAGATCAACTGGTTCCTGGGAAGCTCGTTGACGTGACCGTATGAAGATTTACGCCGTAGTTGTCGCAGCCCAAGGTTGCTCGCATGCGGCTGCTGTCGTCGAGGCGGTCAGTTATCAAATGAGTCCAGGTGATGAACTATTGGTCATGGAAGATCAAGATTGTGGTCATTCGGAGAGGACCTTTCCTTCAGGTTCGGGAGTGAGCCACGTGGTCACGGGTCTGCTTCATGACTTAGATCTCGCAGCGATGGGCATTGGGTTGGCATCCGAGAAAGCGGAGCAATCAGATGTCCTTTTGATGTTAGAAGACCACGCAGTTCCAGATCCCGGATTCATGCAATACCTCCGAGCGTTCTTTGAGGACGAGGGGCGTCAAGGAACAACTTTTTATCAGCGTAACGGTTCGTCCAGTGGCAGCGCGTCCAGGGCGCTATTTTCCTATGTCGGAGGTCTGGCAGATATTGACGGCAAGAATAAGCGGATTGAACCAGTGACCTCTTCGTTTGCTATTCGACGCAGTGCGATCGATTCACAACTTTTACCGAAATTAACCCACCCTGAAAATTTTGGTCGGCTGAACTACCAAGTACTCCCCGAGTTGATGCTGGATCCCGTTAATCAACCACCAAGGTTTTTGACACTGACCCACTATCAAGAGAATTCATTGCGCCATGCGACCTCGGCCATATATTGGAATGCTCGAACCAACGGGACTATTGATCGGGGTCACGTCACTTTTGCGCACGGCATGTTGCGAACTCCTGTTAAATATTTGGGAAGGAGTTTTCGTGTGATTCGGGCGCGCCCGATCGATTTTTCAACTTCAGCCCTAGTCATGTGGCTCGGTGTAGCAGGGTTCACTGGCTGGTGGGTCGGCAGATACGCGGGAGACGAGGGCTCAGCTCAAAAGATCGTGCAAGCGCATCCAAATGCAGCGCAGGTTGAGTAAACAAGGGGTCGTTTTATTCTGCCCCAGTTGGGGAAAACCTGAGGCATCGATGAGTTCACCCGATACATTGCGAAGGCTTACGCAGTAACGGCCACAACGTGTGCCTGGTCAACTCGATTGTTCAACACGAATACGGACTCTTCGATCATTTGGTTTCAAGTCTTTCAGGAAAAATGGACGCCCAACATCGCTTTTCCCCACATGGCGGCCCCATTGGACGCGCGTAACTTCACAGAAATATGACCTAGGCCACAATTAACCCGTGAATTCAGTTCCCGATGCCTCAGCCCGCCTTCGCTCAAATATCCGCACCCTCGGGGATCTTTTAGGCCACACCTTGATTCGACAGGAGGGGCAGTCCCTGTTGGATCTCGTTGAACAGGTGCGCAAACTCTCCCGTGAGGATCCTCGGGCTGCTGCACAGCTGCTGAGCTCGGCGAGCCTGCCAGAGGCAACATTGCTCGCTCGCAGTTTTTCCATCTACTTTGATCTGGCCAATGTTGCCGAACAAGTGGAGCGCACAAATGATGTGCTCGATGCATACCGAAGTGCGGGCAGCCCCCTGCAACGCGTCGTGCTCGAGGCACAGGAAATGGGTGGATTCACCAACGCGGATGTTGAGCGCGTTGCTCGGAATATGTCTGTGCGCCCAGTTTTCACCGCACACCCGACCGAGGCTGCGCGCCGCTCCGTATTGTTAAAACTTCGGCGAATCGCTGACACACTTCTTGATTCAACTCTCTCTGATGCAGCCCGCGAGGCTCGTTTGGCCGAATTGATTTCACTGCTATGGCAAACAGATGAGTTGCGCCTTGAAAAACCACAAGTTCTTGATGAAGCCCGCAATGCGCTTTACTACGTCAATGACTTAACGCGCGGTCCATTGGGCCAGGTGCTTACTGACTTGGCGCAAACTTTTGATGCACTCGGGGTCAGCACACCTGCTGATTCACGTCCGGTGAGTTTCGGTTCCTGGATTGGCGGGGATCGCGATGGCAACCCATTTGTCACACCACAGCTCACGCGTGAGGTTGTCACGTTTTTACGTGAAAACGCGCTCACTGACCTTCTCCCCCACATTGATCGTTTGATTGAGGACCTATCCATTTCGCAGCGCATTGTCGGCGCATCCAAGGAACTATGGGAATCAATCGATGCGGAATTAGAGCGATTGCCCGAGTTTGACAAGCGGCTATTGCGACTCAATACAGAGGAGCCAATCCGTATCAAGTTGACCATCATTCGTTTGCGCTTGCACCTGACGCATGATCGACTCGTTGCTGGGTCACCGCATCAGGCGGGGCGTGACTACTCCAGCACTCGGGAGATTCTTAATGACCTGTTCATGATTCGCGAGAATTTGTTGTCACACAATGGTGAACTAGCAGCCCACGGTGTTCTTGATCGGGTAATTCGCGTTGTTTCGAGTGTGGGATTACCGTTGGCAACTCTTGATATTCGCGAGCATTCGGAGAAGTTCCAAGATGCAGTCGGGCAATTGTTCGCCCGTCTTGATGGGTCCACCGTTGAGGCATATTTAAGTCTTTCTGCAGAGGATCGTTTCTCACTCCTGGCAGCTGAACTCGACTCTCAGCGACCATTAGCGCCAGCACCTCCACCAATTGATGAGTCGGGGTTAACGACATTAGACACGTTAATTGCAGCGCGAGACATTGTCACCGAGTTTGGTTCCCGGGCCCTGGAATCGGTGATCGTATCCATGACTAAAGGTGCTGACGACGTACTTGCGGCAGTTGTGCTCGGACGCGAAGCGGGTCTCGTTAATACCGACACGGGTACCTCGCTTGTTGGCTTTGTTCCCCTTTTGGAAACTGTCGATGAACTCCGTGCGGCAGGAGAGCTGGTCGATTCATTGTTGTCGCTGCCGGCCTACCGCCGGATCGTTGCCTCACGCGGTGACACCCAAGAAGTCATGTTGGGCTATTCGGATTCCAATAAAGACGCTGGTATCACGACCTCGCAATGGGAAATTCACTTGGCGCAGCGTCGATTGCGAGATGTCTGCGCCAAGCACGGTGTGGCGCTGCGCCTGTTCCACGGTCGCGGGGGAACCGTGGGTCGGGGTGGTGGTCCAACATATGACGCGATCATGTCGCAACCGTGGGGTGTTCTTGACGGTCAAATCAAGATCACCGAACAGGGCGAAGTGATCTCTGACAAGTACCTGCTGCCCGTGCTTGCGCGCGACAACCTTGAACAGATGGTCGCCGCAACACTTGATGCTTCCCTGCTGCATCAAACACCCCGGCGATCAGCCGCTGAGCTAGAACGCTGGGACAAGGTGATGGATGTTGCCTCCTCCACGGGGCAGTCCGCTTACCGTTCATTGGTCAATGACCCCGAGTTGCCGCGCTACTTCACTCTGTCAACACCGGTCGAAGAATTCGGCGCAATGCATTTCGGTTCACGACCTTCACGTAGGCCGGACACTGCTGCCGGAATTGAAGGTCTACGCGCTATCCCCTGGGTCTTTGGTTGGACCCAATCGCGTCAGGTTGTTCCCGGCTGGTTCGGCGTGGGAAGCGGCCTGCAAGCGGTTGTTGATGCTGACCTAGAAAGTGAACTTGCAGCAATGTATGAATCGTGGGACTTCTTTCGTAACTTCGTGTCCAATGTTGAAATGACTCTGGCAAAAACGGACCTTAGTGTTGCCGAGCAATACGTGTCCGACCTTGTTCCCACCGAATTGCATTACCTCTTTGACATGATTCGCGCCGAGCACGACCTGACCGTGGCTCGAATTTTGTCAATCACGGGAGAGAGTGGACTGCTCACGGGTAATCCCTCACTCGCGCGCACACTGGAAACGCGCGACACCTACCTATTGCCGCTGCATAACCTGCAAATTTCGTTACTGGCTCGCGCGCGCGCAGGCTCGCCCTCTGAGGATCTGACTCGCGCACTGTCCTTGACCATCAATGGAATTGCGACGGGTTTGCGAAATACCGGCTGAGCTGTTTAGGAGCACCAATCAGGATTCGTTAGCAATGCTCAGACCACCACTAGCCAGGGAGTTCTAAGCTCCAGTGCTGCAGTAATCAAGCTGCGGCCGGCGGATCGGATCCCGTTATTTCTTCATGAATCGTTGTAGCGGTGCTGGAGTAACTCGCCAGATACTGTGAAGGAACTTCTCCCAAATATTTCGGTAAATCGCGCGAAGGTCTGCACGATTGACCACCTCATCCCCTTTATTGCGCATCTCCCATGTTCCTGGACCACGAGAGATCCACGTTCGCACCAATGCGAAGTCGCGATGTTTAACTGCTCGAAGGATTGAGCGTGGGTAATGAGCGATTGGTTGGGAGCCTTCATTGTGAACGGGCCGATCCGGTGGATTTTCGTAAAGGGAAACCCAATCCACACCCAGTTTTGGCCCGAATTGGTGCCAGATG
>JAFMHB010000007.1:71638-103139 GCA_017854795.1 Candidatus Nanopelagicales bacterium | reverse complement strand
TTCGTAGCGGGGACAGGATTTGAACCTGTGACCTCTGGGTTATGAGCCCAGCGAGCTACCGAGCTGCTCCACCCCGCGCTAAATCGTGCATATCAAACTATACGGGAGAACAAATATGCTCGACCTTGCGGGTAAGGCTAGTTACGTACCGCATAGACCCATGCGAACTCTTGCGTACCGCCGCTAGGAGTGATGTGCTCTTGGATCGAGGTATCGATCACGGTGAAATCAGCTTCAATGGCTGCGGTGAGGTCGGTGATGCTGTGACGGGCAACAGGTAACCCTGAACACGCTTCAGGTCCATTTTCAGAGAATGTTCCCAGAATCAGGTACCCACTAGGAACCAACGCTTCGGCGGCCATCGAAAAATACCTTTTTTGATCTTCTTTTTCAGTCAGGAAATGAAAAACCGCGCGGTCGTGCCAAAGACCGTACATTCGCTCCGGAGTCCATTCACGAATGTCTGTCGCAATCCACTCGACCTTGCGTCCCTCCGCTTTTCGTACTCCCTCGCTCAATGCAAATTCACTGATATCCAAAACGGTCAAGTCGGTGAATTCAAGGTCGATCAATTCGTGGACGAATGGTGAGAGCCCACCACCAATGTCAATAATCGGGGTTGCCTTACCGACATTGTTTTCGATGAAATCAACTTCGGGCGAACTCTCTTGATACCAACTGAGTTTGGATTCGGGATTGTTTTCATACCTGTCATTCCAATGATCAGTCAGACTCATCTATCAATCACCTAAGCGCTGGTGCCATCGGTAGTTGCAGCATCTGGCTCCACGGTTGGGTCAACCGGCGGAACCGTTTCGGTGGGTTGCGGGTTTAGGATCGCTTCGGCTAACGCGATTCGCCTGATCGCTGCTTGAAGTCGATCCTGCGCTTCACCGTAGGCAGCGAAATCACCTTCGGCCAGGGCAATTCGACCCTCCGCAAATGCTGCCTGGGCATCCTCCACCGCTGCTGCTAACTGCTCAATGGGATCAGTCGGCGTAGGTGTTACTCCATCAGGATCGGTCGTCTCGTCCGTGGTTGTCCCACCACCAAGATCAATATTCGGAATAGTCTCCGGGATCGCGTCAGGACTTGTTCCCAATACCTTTGCTAAGGCCTTGGCTAAGTTGTCTTCCAGCGCGACATTGGCGCCGTAACCTGCGAGGACCTTACGCAACAACGGGTAGCCGTCGGCAGCTGCACGAATGTAAACCGGTTCTACGTAAAGCAGTCCACCATTAAAAGGGAGGGACAGCAGGTTGCCGAGTTCAACCTCGGATCCACCACGACGCAGTAGCGAAAGTTGCGAACTCACTTCAGGGTCGGACTCAAAGTTGTTCTGGACCTGCTGCGGACCGGGGATTGTCGTGTTGCTGGGTAACTGCAGGACTTGAATGTTTCCATAGTTCTCCCCAGGAGCAGAGTTCACCGCCATAAATGCCGCCAACGTCTGTCGTCGTTGCGGCGCAAAGGTGGTCGTCAGTGAGAACGCCGTGTCCGTTTGGCCTGGCATTTGCAAGGTCAAGTAGTAGGGAGGCTGGAAAACTTGAGCGGGTGTGACCGTTGGGTCAAATGGCACGATCCACACGTCGGTACCGTTGTAGAACGTCACCGCATCTGTTACGTGGTAACGCGACATGATGTTGCGCTGGACTTTAAAAATATCTTGTGGGTAGCGCACATGAGCGAGGATGTCCTCGGACATCGCGCTACGGGGTTCAACAACATCGGGGAAGGCTTTCATCCACGTTTGTAGGACTGGATCAGACTCATCCCACGCGTAAAGTGTGACGGTACCTTCATAGGCGTCAACAACGGCCTTGACCGAGTTGCGCATGTAGTTGACTTGATCGCGTGGGAGTAGCCCAGATTGGATTACGCGATTACTAATCGAGTCACTTGTCGCATCAGCGAGGGACACACGGGAGGAATACGGGTACTCATTAGAAAGTGTGTATCCGTCGACCACCCACTGAATGCGACCGTCTGCGACAACGGGATACGGATCCTGATCGAGGGTCAACCATGGTGCAACCTTCTCAACGCGGGTCAAAGGCGTGCGATCCCACATAATCTGGGAGTCTTCATTGACGAGGTCGGAGAGCAAAATATTTGAGTCTTGGAATTTTGTGGCGAACAGCATCTTGCCGAAGAAGGAACCCATCGGTACCCCACCGTCACCATCGTAAGTATTCGTTGCTTGGCCCGTGGGACTTTGATCATCCGGGTAATCCAACTCCACGGAAGGTGTTCCTTCAGGTGCGCCAACAATTGAGTACTGCGGGCTCAGCTCACCGAAGTACACGCGTGGCTGAGTGACTTTCAGTTCGCCAACCGGTGGAATGTCGGATGCAAAAAAGTCAGGTGTTCCGTCGCTGAGTGCCGTGTTATCAAATGCACTTACGAAACCGTAACCGTGCGTGAAAACTGCCCGGTCGTTAGTCCAGTTGCGCTGTCCGTCCGGTATACCCGCAAGGTTGATCTCCCGGACTGCAACTACCGCTCCCCGGCGACCTTGGGGAAGGTCGTAGCGGTCAACATCGAGATTTGTGTTGAACGAGTAATAGCCTCGAATTTGCTGCAACTGGTTGTAGGTCGGTGAAACCACGGCAGGATCAAGGAGACGAATATTGCTGAGCGTTCCTGCACTCGCCTCAAGGGTTTGAACAGTTGGAGGCGAGACCGTGCCCGCGTAATCCACGACGTCGGCGTCTGCGATTCCATAGGCATCCCGCGTTGCGTCAATATTGAGCTGGATGTACGGGGCCTCGCGCACTAATTCACTGGGACGAACTTGAAATTGCTGAACAATCATGGGATACAGGCCACCGATCACCACAGAAGTAAAAATCAATAGCCCAAGGCCAATTGATGGAATGACCCATTGCCGGCGGAAAATATTAAAGATGAACAGGGCTGCTACCAAAATGGCGACAAAGACCAAGATGTTTAAAGCAGGGAGCACCGCGTTTACATCGGCGTACTTCAACCCAGTAAAGCCACTGACCAGAGTTTCACTTTTGGTGACCAATCCGAATCGATCAAGGTAATAAGCCAGTGCCTTCAGCAGTAGCAGGGCCGCAAGTAGCGTTGAGAGTTGCACCTGAGCCGCCCGCGAAGCGCGATCACCCTTTGGCTGGAGGCGGAGTCCGCCATAAAGGTATTGCACAGCCGTCACAATGAGGAGGGACAAAATCACGAGGGCGAATGCGAATCCCAGAGCAAAGCGGTAAAACGGCAACTCAAATGTGTAAAACGAATAATCCAAACCAAATTGTGGATCTACTTGGCCGAATGGGGTGGAGTTGCGCCAGAGCAAAAATGAGCCATATTCACTGGACCCGGCAAGTCCGGCAAAGAACGAAAGCCCCAACACGATTGCCGCCGCAACCCATTTGCGATACGGCTCAATACCTACCCGATAGCGCTCAAGACTTGCTTGTTCAGGACTAGCGCTGACGTATGAGGGCCTGGTGCGAAATGCGATAAAGAGCGCAAGTGAGGAAACCACCGCCATAATCAGGAACAAGATCGAGAACATGATTACACGAGTAAACAGCGAGATACTGAAAACTTGGGATTTTCCAACGGAATCAAACCACAGCAGTTCTGTATAGAAGCCAGTGAAGATCACAAAGGCAACAACGATGCCCACCAAGATCAACAGCGTGGGGAGCAGCACTCCCCCACGGCGCTTGGGTTCAAGGTCAGGACTAGTCGAATTCGTTGTACTCACCCCCTAAACCTACGTCACAACTGAAATACATGCCCTAGGGAGTGGTCGGGCAGGGGGTTACCGGTATTCCGGCCACCCAATGATTCATTTCTTTGATCGCGTCGGTGAGGGAAGTGACCGGAGCGACGCTCAACCCTTCTGGAATATGACCTTGCGCCTCAGCACAATGTTGCTCCGGCATGAGGAACAATTCCGCACCCGCAGATCGAGCCCCGGCCAACTTCTGCCGGATCCCCCCGATGGGACCAACAGCCCCCTCGGGGGTGATGGTTCCCGTGCCAGCGACATGCTTACCAGCCGTTAAATCATCTGGGGTGAGTTTGTCAACGATCCCTGCTGCAAACATCAAACCGGCACTGGGTCCACCCACGTCGCTGAGGCTAAAATTGATGTCGAACTCGGCCGAATACAACTCGCCTACGGAAATGCCGAGGTAGGGCTTGCCCGCAACGTCTGGATTTTCACCCGAAATCACGGTGACCGTCTTATTCTCCGCCGATCGACGAATCTCAAATGTGAACTCCGTCCCAACCGGTGAGCCTTGAACTGTTTCAACAACGTCTGAAGGAGTCGTCACCGGGACGCCATCAATTGACAGGATTTCATCTCTCGGCTCGAAGACTTCATCGGCTGGAGCACCAACGATCACCGCCGTGGCAACAATTTTGGTTTGGACGGGTAAATCTAAGTAATTGAGTGCCGCTGCCACCGAGTTTGATTCCGATGTACTGAAAGCTGCCGCATTCCTTGCCTTTACCGCTTCACCGCTTATGTCATCGGGGTAAATTAACTCTCGGGGAACTACAGCATCGGATGCGTTAAACCATGAACCGATGGCGTCAACAAATGTGAGACCGCCTCGAGGGCCTCCGGATTCCCTGACCGTGGTCATATCTAATTCACCTGTTGTGGGGAATGTTTGAGCCCCTGATATTTGTATAACCGGAGCGCCATCAACATCGCCGATCACATTGAATGTTGGACCCGGGGCAAGTTTGACAAATGGCACCGGCAGAAAAAATGCTAGTGCAACGATTCCGAGGGTGACGGTCGCGCTGATAAGCAATGCGAAAGTGCTGGCACCGACTCTGCTCAATTTATTCTCTGGGCTGGAATACTCTGGATCAGAATTCTCTGGGCTGCTCACGAACCCATGGTAACTGGGCTCGCGGAATGGGCTGTGTTCACAGATCGGCTAACTGGGTCCGTGGGATTTATTCATGGCTCTTTGCATCGAGGCGAACTGACCGAGGTCGTGGTCCTCCGGTGGCCTGCGCAAGTAGGTGACCAGAGCCGTTATTCCGACTCCTAGCATCACTGCCAACAATGGAATTAACCACCACATCAACGTACTCACGTTATTTCAACTCCCTTGCCATCACATCTTTTTCGAGTCCATCTATTTTGTGCGGTCACAGTCTTACATGGATATTAACCCTGCGCTGACAATATTGGGTGTGATGAATTCCTCAACTTATCGGCTGTGGATAACCTGTTTATTACTCAATAAACGCTCGTGCCGCCCCTATGAGAAGTTCAACACTGTGATCAAGCCCAGGAATGGATTGCTCAACACCCCACCATCTAGTTTCAGCATCTTCGGTGATCTCGCGCACTTGCCCTGAATCGATGAGAGCAAGAAACTGCACGTCCCAATGAACACTGTGGATTACTTCGCCGCGTGGAGAATTGCACACAACCTCGTGACGATCCAACCGGACGGGACACTCCCCGACATCAATCTGTGCATAGCCACTTTCTTCCCGGCATTCGCGCAATGCCGCTTCGCGGAAACTGAGATCGGCCGGTTCAATGTGCCCACCCATTTGCAGCCAGCGCTTGACCCGCGGATGCATTACCAGCATCACTTGCGCGCGCATCGGGTCAACCAGCAACGCACTTGCCGTGAAGTGTCCCGCCATGCGATCGCGGGCTAGCGCATTGTGGTCTGCAGTCATCAGATCGCGGTACTCACGATGCAATTTGAGTTGGTCGACCTGATGAACTCGGCCGGAGAAATCCCACTGATTGAGTTCCTGAGCAAATTGCTCGACCCGGGAGGGTTCCTGCATTTACTCTTGTTCCTCATCCTTTTCGAAATCACTCATGGAGATGTCGTCAAATGCAGATCCGCCGGTAACAATTTCAGCGAAGCCAAGTGGATCAGACAAACTTTCAGCATTTGGCAATAAGTCCGGGTGATTCCACAAAGCATCACGTGCCTCGATACCCGCCTTCGCCCTCACAGCAGCGAAAACAGTATTCGCTTCTCTGAAAAGTGTCGGCCGCAACTTCATGCCGACCAGCGTGCTGAAAGTTGTTTCGGCCGGTCCACCTGTTGCCCGGCGGCGACCCATGGTCTCGCGCAGTTCACCAAGACTTGCGAGGCGATCGCCTGCGGCCTGTGACACCACTTCGTCGACCCAGCCTTCAATGAGGGCGAGGAGGGTTTCTAATCTCAGAATTGCGGCACGCTGTTCGGCGGTGTCCTCGGGCTCCATCACGCCCGACGCCATTATTTCTTGGAGGGCTTCAGGGTTGGAGAGATCAAATCCGCCAAATTTTTCCCCGAGGGAAGCAATATCAACATCCATGTAGCGGGCATACTCTTCAACGGCAGACATCAAACGCGGGCGAAGCCATGGTGCATGGTCAAAGAGTCGTTGATGCGCACTCTCACGTAATGCGAAGAAGAGAAACAGATCTCGCTCGTCAATTCCGAGGCCTTGAGCAAATTCGGAAATATTCAGGGGAATCAGTGCACGGGTGCCGACAGGGGCCAACGGAATGCCAACATCGGTTGAGGAAACTACTTCCTTGGCTAGAGCTGACAGAGCCTGTCCCAGTTGATAGGCGAATGCGGTCGCGCCTAACTGGGTAACCATGCCCAGCATTGGCTTAAGCATGGCCATCATTTCCGGTGTCACCCCGTCGGGCAACATTCCTTTGAGTTGCTCGGGTAACTGGTCCGCAATCGAACCTGCATCCTCACTGCCGGTCAGCCCCGGCAACATGGTTTCCATTCGCTGCGACATTGTGGTTGCGATAGGCAAAATAATTGTTTGCCAAACCGGAGCGGTTTCAACGATCCATTCGCTGCGTGACCAGGCTTTGACGGGCGCAGTGCTTGCTGGGAAACTCACACTTTCATTCAGCCAGAGGTCCGCAAGCTCCATTGCACTTTCAACGGCACGAACCGAGGCTTCGGACACACTCGGATCAGATCCCAGTCCCGCGCGCGCCACCTGCATCACGGTCGACCACGGCAACGGTCCTTCATTTTGCGACTGCTGAAGCATTTGACCAAACTGGGTGAACATAGCCCCCAGATTGTTCATATCAAATCCACCAGGTTCATTACTATCTGCCGCACCAAAGCCAAACGGAAATTGTGACATGGCTTTACGGTAATGCAGTGCCGATGCTTTGGCCCCCTCGGTTGCCCTGCGCTTAGTTCACCCTGTGCGAAATTCTTATTGCCCCGCGAAAACGCGAATGGGCAAACTCAAAGGGACGACCCTTGCGGGCCGCCCCTCTAAAGTTTTTAGTGATGTAAAGATTTTTACTGATGTAAAGATTTTTACTGATGTAAAGATTTACTGAGATAAAACGCGGTATTTAGGCTTTGCCCAAAATACGCGTTACTTTGGTGCCGCACGTTGGGCAGATGCCCTTTGCGAAACGACGACCATTGGTTTCTTCCACGTGTCCGGTGAATTCACGCTTGGCCTTGCACTTAACGCAATATGCCTCGCCGGTGTAGCTTTCCTCCGCCATGGGGTCCTCCTGTTAAACATTCTCCGCCGTAGCGGTGGTGGCGGGCGCCACCCTCGTGGCCTATTAATTCGGGCCGGCTCCACCATAGGGCAGAAATGCCCAGCCTCAGGTACTACCCACAGGCTGATTTCGGCGTGGCGACAAAAAAACTCACAATTTACCGGACAAAACGGACATTTATTGAATTACAGCCATTGTTCTCCCCTTTGGCTTATGCCACGCCACACTTCTCCTATGCCCCAGACCAACCAAGATCTCCTGCAAGCCCCCGCAATAATTGAGAACTTAACCAAACTGCTTTCCATTGCCTCAATGGGTGGCAGCCCAGCGGAACAACAAGCGCAGCAATTCATGGTCACACTCATGCGCGATGCGGGCTTAGAGGTGAATACCTGGGACATGGACCTCGCGGCGATCACGGCTAACCCTGAGTTTCCCGGTCAAGAAGTTGAGCGCGAGCGTGGACTGGGCGTATTGGGGATTTGGCGCGGCACCGGCAGCAAGCCAGCCCTGCTGATCAACGGTCACACAGACGTGGTCCCACCCGGTGACCTCACAGCTTGGAGCGGTGACCCATTTACCCCAAGGCAAACCACCGTCAACGGCGAAAACGTGATCATGGCCCGTGGAGCTTGTGACATGAAAGGCGGATTAATTGCAGCCTTGGCTGCCGTGAAATACCTGCGTCAACGGGGATTCACACCACAGGGGGATTTGCTTTTCGCACCTGTGATCGGTGAAGAAGATGGCGGCCTTGGCACTTACTCGCTAATTACTGAAGGGCTGCCACGCTTCTACAACTTAGATGATCACGCCATTATGGGCGCGATCATTAATGAACCAACCTCCCTCGCTGCAGTAAGCGCCAATGGTGGAGCGCTCACATTTCGCCTGCTCGTCCACGGAGCTGCAATCCACGCCTCACGCCGAACCGAGGGTGTTAGCGCAATTGAAAAATTTTACCCGATCTATCAGGCACTGACGGATTTCGAGACGAAACGAAATATTGATGTGGATCCACGCATGCAGCGTTGGCCGATTGCCTACCCCATTTCAATCGGAACCGTGCACAGCGGCGATTGGGCATCAACTGTCCCTGATCTCCTAATCGCCGAGGGTCGATTCGGGGTGGCGCTCGGTGAAGACACTGCGATTGCACAACAAAGATTTGAAGAATGCATTTCACAAGCATGTTCACGTGACCCTTGGCTCACCCAACATCCCGTGGAAGTTCAATGGTGGGGCGGACAATTCGCCTCCGGGCAAACGGAGCCGGAGTCAAGAATTATCAATGACCTTGCGCTCGCGCATGCACAGATCACCGAAACAACCCTCGAGGAATATGGCGCTCCTTACGGGTCAGATCTGCGTCTACTCACCGGGTTGGCAGGTATACCGACAGTGCAATACGGGCCAGGGGATGCAGGTGTCGCCCATGCACCAAATGAATATGTTCAGGTTTCTGAACTTGTCACTACCGCGCGTGTTGTTGCCGAACTCATTCACATAAGTATTGGCTAAAACCCAAGATACCCACTTATATCGAGATCCCCTGTGGATTGCACCTCGCTATCCACAGGTAGCCAGTTTCACAATTTCCTTATGAATCATGCATTTTTTCAACGCGCTTATCCCGAATACAACTATCGCGTTCCCGTGATTAGTCGAGCAGATGGCTCAGTTAACTTCGGTGACCACACATTGTCATTCGTCCCAACTTCGACAAGTGTTGATTGGTTCACCTCTCTCGATGGCTCACTTAGCGCCCAACATGCCATTGTTGCGGGAGCGAAGCACCTTAACCTCGCCCAGCAAGCCCTGACGAGTTTGTTGATTGAGGGGTTTGAATCAGGAGCACTCATTGACTCGCGCGTCACACCACGCACTTCACGCTGGCTCAATGCAAAGAACCGAGATCGCGAACACACTGATCTCGCCTGCGCCCAAAAGAACATAATTAATTTTAAGGCTCCATTTTCAATCAAAGATGCGGCTGAAATAATTGATCGACGAAATACGACCCAAATTGAGTTGGTGGGTCAAGGTCAACTGGCTGAATCGATATACCAACTGGGAATTGCCTCGGGATTTGAATTCACCGATCAAAGGACCTGCGCATCCGTTGTCATTTTTGTGAGTAACACGCATCCAGATGTTTTCGAGCATGCTAATTCGCACCTCTGTTCGCTCCCCCACTTGCATGTGGGCACCCGACTCGACAGTGCGCGGATTGGTCCTCTCGTGATCCCTGGAGAAAGCTCATGCTTTCGTTGCGCTCATCTGCACCGCCGCGATTTCTCGGCTGACTGGATGGAAGTTGATTTGCAATGGAGACGCCACTCAAACTCTGGACAAAGCGACTCGATTCTGTCCTACCAAACTGCCGCATACACACTGCTCCTGCTTCGACATTGGATCGACGGAATCGCCATAACCAACATGTCGTGGGAAGCGAGCCTTCCATGGCTGCATTTTCGTTCCCAGCCTGCACAACCGCACCCACTCTGCGGATGCCTTCTTCACACATTCAATTTCACCGGATAATTTCACCGGGTAAACACCCTCTACCAAGCCCGAACGCGCGTGAATCCACCGTTGGCCACACAATAGGAGGGTGCCAGAACTACCTAAAAATGCGATCACCCGCGGGATCCGGATGGCTTCACTGCCGGCAACCTACGCGGGTCGAACCGCGCTCGGCTTCGGAAAACGAGTCGGCGGGAAACCAGCCGAAGCAATTGCGGCGGAAATGTCCGCGCGAACCGCTGAGCAAATGTTTAAGGTTTTAGGCGAACTCAAAGGTGGCGCCATGAAACTCGGGCAAGCCATGAGCGTTTTTGAAGCAGCACTCCCCGAAGAATTTGCTGCACCGTATCGAGCCATGTTGACAAAATTGCAAGACTCCGCGCCTGCCATGCCAACGAGCGCCATTCACAAGATTTTGTCGGAGGAACTCGGTGAAGATTGGCGCAGTAGATTCCTAGAATTCAATGATCAGCCTGCCGCTGCTGCATCAATTGGTCAAGTGCATAAGGCGACCTGGCATGACGGCCGCGTTGTTGCCGTCAAAGTTCAGTATCCTGGCGCCGACAAAGCGCTCGTAGCTGACTTAAATCAAATGATCCGCATGGGCAAACTTTTTGCTGGCTGGATTCCTGGCCTGGATATCAAACCACTTCTTGAGGAACTCAAGGATCGAGCCATTGAAGAACTTGACTACCTTCTCGAGTCCCAAAATCAACGTGCATTTGCAGTCGCATTCGAAGGGGACCCCGATTTTCATATTCCTCACATACTCGCAGCGGCGCCGCATGTTTTAGTGAGTGAATGGATTGACGGGCGACCACTTTCGAGCATCATTGCGGAGGGAACGCCTGCTGAACGCGATCGCGCAGGTTTGCTTTATGAACGGTTCCTGCTGACCGGACCTTCCCGCGCAGGGCTATTGCACGCTGACCCTCACCCCGGCAACTTTCGCATGACAGCCGAAGACAAACTCTGTGTACTCGATTTCGGGGCCGTTTCACGACTGCCCGACGGCCTCCCCATTGCAATGGGAACCCTCCTGCGTATTGCCCAAAGTGGAAATGCAGAGGACGTTCTTGAGGGGTTGCGCGCTGAGGGATTCGTAAAACCAAAAATTGAAGTCGACGCCGATGCTGTTTTAAGCTATCTAGAGCCATTTGTTGAACCAACTCGCCACGAAAGTTTCCACTTTAATCGTGACTGGATCCGCGGGGAATTCACTCGCCTTAATGACATGAAGAATCCAGACTTCACCATTGGACTTAAAATCAATTTGCCACCCTCGTACGCGCTCATTCACCGGGTGTGGCTGGGAAGCATCGCGGTATTGTGTCAGCTAGATGCCAATGTTCCTGTACTCGCCGAACTCAACGCTTGGGTTCCAGGCTTTGCGGTTGAAACCGTCACTCCTGAACGTGAATAATTTCTAATATTTGCTCACCAAACTCAGTAAGTTTTGCTGGACCGACCCCGGGGATTGCAGAGAGTTCGTCAAAATCTCGTGGCATCAGTTCAGCCATTGCCGTCAGCGTCGCATCCGTAAAAATTATGTAGGCCGGGACATTTTTCTCCAACGATCTTTCCTTGCGCCACGATCGCAGACTCTCGAAAATCATTTCATTGGGTTCCCCCGGACACCTTTGGCAACGGCCAATTGTTCGCTCAGATGGTGTAACAAGTCCCTTGCCACAGACCCGACACGGTTTAGGGCCTGTTCTTTTGCGGTTGTGCCGCACTTGCGAGTTCCCACGCACTACCGAACCCCCAACAACAAGCTCGCCGTCAGAACTAGCGCCGAGCAAAGCCTGTGGCTCATTCACAAAGAACCTACTCAGTGACCTCGTTGATTTGCCGCCAGGAGTTCGCGCCTTCCCCCAACTAACTTCCAGAATTCGAGCCGCACGCGTAATTCCTACATAGGCAAGTCGTCTTTCCTCGTCGACGCCATCCTCTGAATCGGCATAGGACAAAGGAAGCAACCCTTCACTGCAGCCCACAAGAAACACCACCGGCCATTCCAAGCCTTTTGCGGAGTGGATCGAGGCAAGGGTCACGGCATCAGCTGTGGGCGGATGTTCGACTGATGCACGGGCATCAAGGTCTGCGATGAAGTCGCTCAGTGAGGTGCTTGGATCCGCTTCCTCGGCCATGGTCATCAAGGCGAGTAGCGACTCCCACTTTTCGCGGACAGCTCCAGCACCTCGGGGGGTTTGCGGACTCCACCCGGTTCCTGAGAGAACATCACGGACATGTTCGGCAAGATTGGTTGGGGCTAGTCCAGTATTTTTTGCATCCCCACGCAGTAGCGTCAACGCTGATTTAACCTCTGGTCGTTCAAAAAACCGTTCGGTGCCGCGCAATACAAGCGGGATATTCAAATTGGTGAGTGCCGTTTCACATTCAGCGGACTGCGCGTTGATTCGAAAAAGAATTGCGATATCTGATGCAGCGGTTCCGGCGTCCATGAGTTTCTTAATTGCCTCAGCTACGTTTTCGGCTTCGTCACTGTCGTCGGCATAAGCAGAAATCTTGGGAGGTAGGCCTGAATCCTGTTGGGAACGCAAGGTCAATGCCTTGGCTCGTGTATCACCACTAATCACCGCATTGGCCATCCTCACGATTTCCGGTGAACAGCGGTAACAACGAACCAATTCAATTTGGCTTGCACTTGGGTAACTGGTGACAAAATCCAACAAGTATTTGGAACTGGCACCCGTGAAGGAATAAATCGTTTGACTTGGATCCCCCACCACACATAGGTCATCACGTTCACCAACCCATAGGTCCAAAACGCTTTTTTGTAATGGGTTTACGTCCTGGAATTCGTCAACCGTGAACCACCTGTAGGCCGAATGCACGGCTGACTCAATTTCTGGCCGGGTTCGGATCGCGGCAGACATCAACATCAAAATATCGTCGAAGTCCAACAGGTTGCGGTCCTTTTTAAGAGTCTCATAGGAATCCATGACCTTGGCCAGCGTTCCAACGTCGATCGCGAAATCACGTTTGGCTTTGTGGATCAGAGCTGAATCCATCATGTTGGACTTGCACCATTCAAGATCGCCACTGATATCTCGCACCAAGGCCGTGTCACTATCCACTTTGCAGTGAGCCAATGCGCGGGCAACTATTGGGGCTTTACTTGACATGAGTTCGGGGAATGCGGTCCGGGAGAGTTGCGGCCAGAAAAATCGGAGTTGGCGTAGTGCTGCAGCATGGAATGTTCGGACCTGTGCACCTTGAACGCCCAGACCCCGAAGTCTGTGACGCATTTCTCCAGCCGCACGATTGGTGAACGTCAATGCGAGTGTGCGCTCAGCCTCACTTGCCCCCGTAGCAACCGAATAAGCAATTCGATGGGTGATTGCCCTTGTTTTTCCGGTTCCCGCACCTGCGAGAACTCGAACCGGGCCACTCACGGCTAGGGCAACTTCGCGTTGTTGCGCATCCAATCCCGCCAAGATGCCTTGTGCGATCTGCTCCGACTCCACCGACTGATCTTGTCATGGGGATCTGACCCTCTCGCACCAACTCCGAATCACCTTTAGGCTGAGAGGGTGAGCGACTCAACTTCAGTAATCATGTACAGCACGGTGTGGTGTGGCTATTGCCAGCGACTCAAGGCCCAAATGACGCGGGCCGGAATTGGATACACCGAAGTCGACATTGAGGTTGATCCTGAATCAGCTTCATTTGTCGCATCCGTCAACGGTGGCAACGAGGTGGTTCCCACACTCAAATTTGCTGATGGAACCACCTTGACCAACCCGCCCATCGCCGAGGTAATCGCAAAGATGTCCCTCTAGCTTAGGCTGTTGATTATGGTCTCTGAAGATTCCTCGCAGCTATCCATCCAGGGTTTGGGGTTGTCAGCCGGCGTGATTCTGACCTCATACACCTCATTGGTGTATTGTCGTCCGCATGGGGAGAACCAATATTGATATCGATGATCACCTGATCGAGACTGTCATGGTGCGCTATCAACTCAATTCCAAAAGAGAAGCTGTTGATTACGCACTGCGCCACCTCGCTGGAATCCCCCAATCTGCTGTGGATATATCTCAATTGTTCGGAGCATTTCCGCAGTTCGAAGTTCCTTCGGACCGCTTTGAGCACAGCACATAAACCGTGACTCAATCAACAACACTTGTAGACACTTCCTATTGGGTCGATTTTTTTCGCGGTAATGCCCAAGGTCTTCCTCTGGTTGAGCGACTTGAGCGACATAAGCATGGTGAACCATTGTCATGCAGTGAACCAATCCAGATGGAAGTGTTAGCAGGAGCAAGGTCTGCTGCGCAGTACAACACAATTCACAACGCAACCATTTCGCTGCACTGGTCTGGTGTTGATCCGGCATCGGATTTTGAAGCCGCTGCCCGTATCTATTCCCTGGCGCGCAAACATGGAATCACGGCAAGGGGTCTGCTTGATTGCCTGATTATTGCCATTGCTGTGCGAACGAATTCACAACTCATGACCCGTGACAAAACTCAGAAAGATATCGCTCAATTACTGGGTTTAGTAGTCATTGATTAGTTAGCCCCATGTGCGTGTGCCTCATTCTGTGACTACCGAAATGAGGTGTTACTTGGCAGTTCCTGCCCATACCAGCGGGAAATTAGCTGGTGGGCAATGCTCACTCTGGGTGGCAGGTGCAATTTCTGGGTCTCACACAATTCCTTTATTTGGGTGCGGTCATACCAGTGGGCTTCGACAATTTCCTCGCCGTCAACGCAAATGTCGGTATTGAGTGCCCTGGCTTGGTAACCCAGCATCAAAGAATTAGGAAATGGCCACGGTTGGCTGCCCAGGTAGTCAATGCTTGCTGGATCGATCCTGATTCCCGATTCTTCAAAAATTTCACGAGTAACGGCGGATTCAGCCGGTTCACCTGCTTCAACGAACCCAGCCAGAACTGAGACCCATCCCTGTGGCCATCGACTCTGCCGAGCAAGTAGGACTCGATCCTGTGGGTCGGTAACTAAAACGATTACTGCTGGGTCTGTGCGCGGAAAATGGATTGAGTCATCGGTTGGACAGCGTCTCGTCCAACCGGCATCATTTTGAACAGTGTGGGTGCCACACCGCGGGCAGTGTGTGTGCGTGAAATTCCAGTTGTCCAAAGCCACCGCTGCAACTAACAATCCGGCATCACGATCACTCAATCGCGACCCACTCGCTCGCAGATTCAACCACGAGTCAGGATCGTGGGCCGAAACGAAATCGGCGTCAACTGAAACGCCAAAGAACGCAGTATCCCCTTGGCGCCCAAGAAAATATGTCAACGAAGCCTGTGGGATTTCCTCGAATGCAAAGAATCGCAGCCCACTGTCCCTGACGGGGGCCTGGGAATTATTTACACAAATGAACAAAGTAGATGGATCCTTCAGGGCTCCGGCAATCCACTCCGGATTTTTGCGTAGCTCTGCACTTCGATCAGTTGCACTACGAGACAGCAGTAAATCGGCCAGCATCGGCGAATGTGACATGGAATCCTCTCAACGGAGGTCAACCTACCCTCTGATTTAAGCGACAGCACATAGGGTTTGCACGTGAACGTGTTCATTAGGCAACTGACAGGTATTCGACTCGTCGCTGCCGTCTGGGTTTTGCTCTACCATTCACAAGGCCCCTTGGACACAATCGGACTAATGAACATTGCGATCCTGCCGGACTTTATCCGCATTGGTCGACTCGGGGTGGACCTATTCTTCGCGCTCTCCGGCTTTATTTTGGCGCATACTTATCTCAAATCAATCGGTGAGAGGCTCACGGCAAATAAATCTTTCAGGTTTTGGTGGCTGCGTCTCGCCCGTATCTATCCGGTGCATTTAGTCATGCTTTTCGTTGCAGGATTTGCCATTGTCGCTCAATCAATTGTCACGGGCGATGAAATTAATCGCAGTTGGCTCAATCCTTGGGATTTCATTAAGAACCTGCTACTCATCCAAGAGTGGGGGTCAGATCCACAAAGGGGTTGGAACTTCGTTGCTTGGTCACTGTCCATGGAGTGGCTTGCGTATCTACTTTTCCCGCTTATGGCACTGGTCCTGTGGCGGATGCACAAGCACCTACCCACTTGGGGCCTCGTCTTTTTTTGGTTACTCTCGCTTGCCCCCCTGGTGATTTACGGCTTAGGAACGACCGATCCCTACTACACGGAAAATTGGGGTTCCACCTATCGAGTTCTCACTGCATTCCTCGCGGGTGCGATCTCCTATTTGATTGTCGATCGACTCCGTGAGTCTGATCGCACTGCATCAGTTTGTGACGTGCTCGCCTTTGTACTTCCAGCAATTGTTGTTGCCGGTTCCGTGTTCTTGGCTTGGCTTCCCGCTGCTGCTGCACCAGTAACGTCAACGGATCCCGAGGCCGAACCACTCCCTCCCTTCTTCCACCTGACATTGGTACCCGTCCTGGTCGCCTGGATCGGTGTTCTTGCGCTCTCCCGTAGAGGAATGTCCAATCTGCTTGCAACCAAAATCATGGTTTTTGGCGGATTCATTTCGTACTCGTTGTACATGACACACCTTGTCTGGTTCGGACTATGGCGCGCGGGAATGAATGCAATTGGAATCGATGGCGGCGTGCTCTATGCCCTTGGGGTGGCGATTCTTCTCGGGTTGTCATTTGTGATTGCCTACGCAATGTGGCGTTTCATTGAAGAACCTGCCCGAGTTCGAATGCGTAACTGGATTGGGGTTCGTCCGACACCAACTGAGGAAGCCGGCGAGGCGATTGTTGAATCTGAGGACCCCAAGACCGCTAAACCAATTGACGTTCCAGATCGCGAATAATTTGGTCGGTGTCAACCGAAAGCTCAGTCCCCAAGGACAACATGACGAATGCGGTGTCAATATCTTGCCAATCAACTCCAGCAATGCGCGCCCAGGCTAGCCGGTAAAAGGCAAGCTGCGCGGGATCAAGGTGCTCGGATCCACCTGTTTTCCAGTCGACGACCAAGTAACGGCCATCAATATTAAATACCGCATCAATGTACCCCGTGATTGAACGACCTGAAAGTGTTAAACAGAATTGTTGTTCAACGGCGGCCGGGGTCATCTGGGCAAACCGACTAGCCAAAAAAGTCTCTTTGAGTTTGCGGGTTACCGTGCTGTCTTTTGGTCCAGAATCGAGCGCACCCTCAAGTTCATCCCAGTCAAAAAGGGTCTGCATTCCGTAATAATTCTCGATGAACGAGTGGATCTCCGTTCCGCGGGCAGCAACGTAATTCGGTTTACGCGGCATGGGTCGAGCGAGTTCCACCGCAAAAACCTCCGGTTCACGCATCGCTCGCAACATGGCACTGGCGCCTAAACTCCGCGGCAATGAGACCGTGCGAATAGGTGATTCCAGGCGCGCACGCTCCATATTTACAGCCGCAAGTGATTGTGACCACCCGGCGGCAATGTCAGACTCCGACTGAGTGAGATCACCGTTTTCCGCCGATTCCATCAATTCCTTGCTGCCACCCAAAAAATCACTCACGTATGCGGACTCTTGGATCAGTTGGTCGACCACACTCTGGGGCACGGACACCGGCCAGGCCAACCCCTGTTTATCTTGCACGCGTTCGGGGCGATCCCCTTCCGGTTGTGGGGCCCAAAAGGGGATATGCGCGCTGGTGCCTGCAAACAGGTTATGAGCTGCTGCAAGAAATGGGTGTGGACCATGTGGCTTCTTCCAATTCGTACCCCACCAACTGCCACTCAGTGTTAGCGAATCCTTGGCGCGAGTGAGTGCGACATATGCCAGCCTTTCGTTGTCGCGTTCCTTGAGTGCATCAAAATGCGCGAGATAATTCTTCTTAAAATCGGTCTCAGAGAGTTTGGTCAAGGAGTAATCGGGGAAGTCAGCAATGTGCGCAGGGGCGTCCTGGCGCAGTGGCCACGGGGCCATGGTTGCGTCACCACTCCAGTTTCCTCGCGCTTTTCCACCGGGGAAGGCTCCCTCACTGAGGTTGGGGAGGTAGACGTGCGTGTACTCCAAGCCCTTTGCTTTATAAATCGTGATCAATTGTACTGCGCCCTTTTCAACGGGTTGTTCAAAATCAAGGCTGATATCGAATCTTTCAATGTCGTCAAGACGCGAGATGAAGGCTCCGAGTGAAACTCTGCCGTCGATGTCATTGAAATCCGCAGCGAGATTAACAAGTTCATTAACGGCAACTGCATCACTTTCATTGAGTTGGGCCTGAATATCTATTCCGGACTTGCGAATCACCCGGCCAATGAACTCCACCAAAGGCTCCCCCGAATGGGCGCGCAAGGACCGAATTTGCTTCGCCATTGCGCTAAAGCGTTCAATGGCACCGGCCGAGTAACGATCAAGTTCGCCCAGATCAAAGAGTGCATCCGAGAGTGAGACAACGTCGACTAGGTCAATACCTTCAACTGCAGCCTCAAGGGCTTCTTCAATACTTTTTGCATCCACTCGCTTCCGTAACTTGGCGATCTCCCCAGCACGGGCTCCCAAAGCTGCCAAGTCCCGTGCACCAATACGCCACTTAACGCCACTTGCCCAGCGCACAAAGGACGGATTAGCTGTCGGTTCATGAATGATCTCCAGAATGGACCGCAGATCCATGACGAGTGGTTGTGCGAGCAGACCTGCAGCTGAATGTAACTGAACGGGCACTCCACGCTGCTGCAGTGCATCACGCATGTGTAGCAGAAGATTCCCCGTTGCGGCCAAAACAGCGATGTCTTCATCGAGTCCAGCGGCGTTTATTGCACTGTGTTGAACAGCGATCCGATCTGCCATCCAATTCAATTCTTCGTCTGCAAAGTCAAAAAGAGCCAGAACAATTTCACCTTGAATGCCACGAGTGGGATCCAAACGTTGAACACTTGGGTGTTCAACTCTCAAATTTTCTGAGATGACATTTGCTAACTCAAGAATTTGGACTCCGGACCGCCGATTGGCCGACAGCGGATAAACGGATGCGTCCTCATTATTAATATTTTGGAATTGTTGGGGGAAACTATTGATGTTCTCAACACTGGCCCCGCGCCAACCATAAATTGCCTGACAAGGATCCCCCACCGCCGTCACCGGGAATCCATCAGAAAAAATGGTTTCTAAAAGGATTCGTTGACTAATTGACGTGTCCTGGTATTCATCGAGCAAAGCGATAGAAAAACGAGACCGGATCTCGTTCGCCACCTGAGGAAACTCAATGACTATTTTCGTGGCGAGTCTTACCTGGTCCGAGAATTCAATGAGTTCGCGTGAGAGCTTCAGATCACGCCAGTCTTCTACCAGATGCGATAGTGCGATTCGCCGGGCTGATGTTCGAGAGATTCTTCGCAGTGTTGCATTCGAACCAGTAAGTCCCCCGATGTAATCGATCACTTTTTGGTCGTACTCGATTACGGTTGCAGGCTCAATTGCTAATTCGCTGAGTTCGCTATCCAGCGCCAGTAGGTCTGATGTAATTTTCGCGGGACCAACGGCAACTCCGCTGAGATCTTGATGGGTATTGCATACCAGTCGGTATGCCAACTGCTGTCGTGCGCCATCGGTGAGGACATCGGCGCTAAAGTCACGCCCGAGCAAAGCCCCAAATTCTTTGACGATTCCGGATGCAAATGAGTTGTAGGTCAAAATGACGGGATCCCCACCCTCACCTTCGAAGCTCTGGGGATACAACCTCGCAAGGTCGGCGATTCGGGAACGGGCCGAATCTAATAATTGAGCGGTCGCCTTTGTGGTGAAGGTGAGACCGAGAACCTGCTCGGGCGTGACGTATCCGCTACCGATGAGAAAAGCGATACGTGCTGACATCGAAGTAGTTTTTCCGGATCCAGCGCCCGCCACCATCACGGCAGGTTCGCGAGGAGCCTTGACCGCATTTAATTGTTGCTCGGAGAGTGCAAATCCAAGAATTTTCTCAAGGTCTACATCACTGAGTTCATTATGTGAATTAGTTGTCATCGATTTCCACCTCCTCAATCACTTCACGGTTGAAAATATCCGTCGATGTGGTGGGACACACTGCTTTGTAGGAGCAGTATCGACAGGAAGGATTTACCCGCGGGGTAAATGATTCAGTCCGAATGATCTCCGCAGCTTCACCGAGTTTCACTTCGATCCAGGTAGGCGATTGTGAAAAATCAATGGCGTCTTGGGGTTGAATTTTTGGTTGCGAGGAATCAACTTTTAACTGAACGAGCGCCGCACCCACGGGGATCTCGTCTTGATCCTGAGTATCCCAAGGTAGATCAGTATTCTGTTGGTCACGGAGCAACAATTGATAAATCCCTAGTTGTCCATTCTCGGCGATTTCAGCCTTTGTGGGTGGGTTTGCCACATTTTTGAAATCAATTGCGACAAGGCGTCCGTCTGCATCTATTTCCACCCGGTCCAAGATCCCACTCAGTTCGATCACTTCGCTCTCACCGCTGGGAGTGATCACCGTGAGTTCAGTTTGGTATCTGCCTTCAGCTTCTTTGAATACTCGTGGTGAAAGATTGTGGTAGTCAAGGAATAGCTCGGCCGCTTTATAGGCCTGAGCCAAATCCGCTTCTGACTGCCAGTCTGCTTCGTAGGCTAGGGACCGCCATGAACTGCCGATCAATTCGTGAATATGCGCTTGATCTTGATCAAGTTCTTCCTTTGCAACGAACTCCGCGATCGCATGGACAATGCTGCCAAATGCCGTGGCTGATCCGCGGGAGACTTGGGCATTGACCTCCCGATCGAGAAACCATTTCAGTGGACATTGCAGCAAGGAGTCCAATGAACTTCCTGACATGTGAATGGGCATGTGAACTGGCCGGACGGGACGGCTTGATTGCGTGAGCGGCGCCAACCCCCACCAAGACGGTGGGCCGACACTTGGTCCCATCTCGTGGAGCACGTTTCCTGCTGTTGATTTAAGTGCTGAACTTGCCAGTGGATCTGCGAGTGTGGCTCGAAGACTTGCCGCAATCCCCGACCAACTTGCAGGGTTTTTTGGGTAACCGCTCACAGTGTGGGGGTTAATTCCCATCGCGATAACGTCACGAATGAAACGACTCGGTTGATCCCCACCTTCACTGCCTTGATCAATGCAGGTCAGCGTCAATTGTTTGCGAGCCCGCGTGCTGGCAACATAAAACAAATTACGTTCCTCCCGCAGGAGCGCAACCGGGTTCCCACCCGAAATCAATTGACCCACACCAATTTCCTCGGCTCGTAATAAACTTCCACGAGACACGAGGTTTGGCCAAATCCCCTCTTCGAGTCCGACTACCCAAACGTAATCCCACTCGCGACCCTTGCTTTGGTGAACCGTCATTACTTGAACAGCATCGGCGCGCAAACCTCGCGCAGATACCGGCTCCGCTGGCAAGTTTTGATATTTCAATTGATTCAGGAAGTTCTCTATCCCTGCGTTGGCTCGCTCCGAAAACCGAGTGGCTGTGTCGAAAAGCGCAATTATTGAATCAAGATCGTGATGCGCGCTTGCGCTGTGGGACAGGGCTGATTGCTGCAGTCGCTGTGGCCAACCGTGGGGGTTCTTCGGGTCACCGCTCCAGGCGGTCCACAAGATGTCTGTGACAGGTTTGTGATTCTCGATCTCACTTCGGAGTAGCGTGATAAGTCCGGTAATTGCGCTGACCCGTGCGCCCAACTCACCGGGGATTTCACGAGGAATAGCGTTGGAAGCTCCCACAATTAATCCACGAATCAGTTCCGGTGAACTGACATTGGGTTGTGATGTGCGCAGGACTCGACCAAGGCGACGCATCTCACTTGCATCAAATCCGCAGATCGGTCCCGTCAACAGGTCAGACACGTCCGCTGCAGTGCAATGCTCCGGTCGAACGGCTAGTGAGATGAGTCCAAGAAGGACTTGCACCGCTGGTTCGTCTTTCAAAGCAATTTCGTCGGTTCCCACCACGACAGGGACACCTGCACGATTCAATGCCCGTGTGATTAACGGAATATCTGAACGCGCCCGACCAATTACGGCCATTGACCTCCAAGGAACACCCTCGGTCATATGGGCACCAAATAGGCCTTCGGCTATGAATGCCGCACGTGCATTTCGTGAGGAATATTTATTGATGACCACGGAACCCGCGTCAACAAAAAAATCCCGGTAACCAACTTCAGACATTGCGCTCGCACCGAAGGGCGCTGTAGCCGCTCGGGCAATTTCAGGTCCAAACCGCCAGCCGCCGTTAAGTTCATGGACTTGTGTGTGGGTGAATTCCTTTGCGAACCCGGTAGCCATGTCAGTTTCTGATCCTCGAAATCCAAAAACGGTTTCATGGGGATTACCTGCAGCGACGAGCACCTGAGCTTTTTGGGCAATTACGGCAAGGAGTTCTCGGTGAAGCGGCCCAACTTCTTGATACTCGTCCACGTATATATGGGTGATGCGTGAAGTTACCTGTGATTGAGGCGCCAAAGAAATTGCTTCGAGTAGTAGTGAGTTGTAGTCCATCACGTTCTCGAGGGCCATGACTTCAGCATCGTTGATAGCGATCTGGCCCGCGACCACCCATTCCGGCCGATCCAATTGCTCACCCAGTGAAATGAGGTCTGCTCCACTTAAGTGCAGTTCCTTCAACCGTGCGATGACATTGCGCACCTCCCGCGCAAAACTTTGGGTAGTGGCAGCACTTCGCAGCGAGACCGGCCATTCACCGGTTGCACCCCCACCCGTTGAATCTGCCAGCAAACCTGCAATCAGGTGACGAATTCGAGCATCTTCTTCGGCACCGGAAAGGAGGATGGGTAATTCCTTCGAATCGGGATCATTACTTCCGGGTGCGCCCATCACGATCGAATAGGCCAATGCGTGAAATGTGCCAATATATGGGAGAACCGTACTGTTCACGTGTCCTGCTAATCTCTCGCGAAAGTCACGAACCGCTAATTTCCCGTAGGTAAGAATCAGGATTTGGTTGGGTGGGACCCCTCCATGCAGAACTTTGGCGGTCGACGCGAGAAGTGTCGTAGTTTTTCCTGATCCAGCCGAACCAATGACCAAATTACGGCCGGATTCAAGATTAATGACGCCCTCCTGAGCAGGATCGGCCACTATCGCCTCTGGTGCGACCAAATCTGTGTCAAGTTCCCACCGCATGGACTATGAATACCATGCCCAGCCGACAAAACACCCGAAACCTCAAACGGGGCCGTCGGGCATGCATGTTTTATGGGCTTATTGCAGAGTCATGTTGCGTACTAGAGGGAGCCCTGTGACACGATCACCCCGTGGCACCCCATCCGGATTCAGGAATTGAGACCGAGTTCACCATTGCCGGTCCCATTCCCTATATTCCTGAGGACTCCACTCCACCTCACAATACTTCTCGCCCACCCAATTCTCTCAAACCTCTCATAATCGACGATGGAGCAATTAAGAAGAGGATCCGTCGCCCGCTTGACCTTGCACGTTTTGTCGTGGCGATTGCCCTCGCCGCAGGAACCATCGCACTCGGCTATTTCGCGACAAGCACCACCGCTGGCCTCGACACCGACATTGAAGGTGGTGTTGCGCTCCTTCCATCTCTGGTTGTCCTCGCACTGAACATTGTTGGCGGTATTGGCTCTTTGGGTCTACCCATTGCCGGCTCGATCAATCTAATTATCCGCAGGCGTTTTCGACAACTTTTTGATGCTCTGGTGGCCCTATTTCTTGCTGTGACCGTTTTATCCGTTGTTTCAATCGTGATTGGTAACTTGGACAACACCCGGCTGCTGATTGCCATGGCTGGGACGACCAGCAGCACTAATGGTTCGACCGCTCCCATCCTTGGCGGAATTCTGGCCTTCATCACTGTTGCTCGACTAATGGGACGGCGCCCATGGAATGTGCTCTCCAGTGTCGTTGTTGTGTCACTCATTCTCGTTACCGTCCTTAGTTCTGGGATCGCTTTAGCGGGGATTGGCTTTTCACTCGCCGTCGGCTGGGCAATTGGCCTGTTGACCCGTTATGCCCTTGGCACCACAACCACCCGGCCCAGCGGAGCTGCTGTTGCCGCAGCTCTTGAACGCGGCGGGTATCCCATTACTGAATTACGAATCGATAACCTCACGAGCCGCGGACGCCGTTATTCCGCTACAACGAGGAATGGCGACACTCTGCGCGTCAGTGTTCTTGACCGAGATCTTGAAGGCGCGGGGCTGGTCAATGCTGCGTGGACGAGTCTTAGGTTGCGTGATGAGCCAGGAAAGGGCGCGTTCAACCTGCGTAGAGCAGTTGAACATTCGGCACTTATCGCCTATGCCGCGCAGGCCGCTGGAGTTCCGACACCCCGACTATTGCTCAGTACCGAAGTTGGTCCTGATTCCGTCGCGCTTGTTTTCCAGCACATTGCGGGAACACCATTCGATGAACTTCTGGACATCAGTGACAGTGAGTTGGATAGTTCATGGAGGGCTATTCGAACCCTGCACGAACACCAGATGAGTCACCGCGCTTTGTCGGGCCGGCACTTATTACGCGGGACAGATGATTTAACGTGGTTGCTGGGCATGGATCAAGGCTCAATCGCGGCAAGTGATGTAGCGATGCGCTTGGATCTTGCCGAATTATTGTGTTCTCTCGCAATGCTGACCTCGGTTGATCGCAGTGTCGCCTCTGCACGGCGGGTACTTGGCAGTGACGCAATTGCGCGAGCACTTCCAGCACTACAACCCGTCGCCCTTTCCTCCAATACTCGTAGGGGCTTGCGCAAGCACAAGGGAATGATTATTGCTCTGCGGGATGCAATCGTGGAGTTGCGGCCAGATGCTGACACCGAACAAATCCAATTCCAACGAATCAAACCTCGCACGCTGGTCATGATCGTGATCGGCACGATCGCTGGTTATGTCCTGCTGTCGCAGTTGACATCGGTTGATCTTGCGACTTTGTTTAGCACTGCCAATTGGTCGTGGGTACTGGCAGCCCTTGGCTTTAGTTTGATTACCTATGCGGGTGCGGCCTGGTCGCTTTCCGGCTTTGTCCCCGAGAAGTTGTCATTCGGGAAAACGGTTCTGGCTCAAGTTGCTGGCGATTTTGCTACCCTGGTTTCACCACCAACTTTAGGCGCAATTGCGATTAATGTTCGCTTCCTACAAAAATCTGGACTGCACCCAGCTCTCGCTGCAGCCAGTGTGGGCGTATCCCAAGTTGCTGCGTTCGGCACCCACATTCTGTTGCTCCTTGCTTTTGGAATTGCTGCTGGAACCCAAGCGGACTTCACATTTGATCCACCTGTTTGGGCCGTGGTTGGAGTTGCCGCGGTCGCGGTCATTCTTCTGGCTTTGCTCGCCGTACCCGCCATTCGACGAGAAATCGGTAAGAGGATCGGTCCACTCATTAAGGAAGTGATTCCGCGGCTAGTGACGATCGCTCAACGACCAACTAAGTTACTTGAAGGTATTGGTGGAATTCTTATTCTCAACTTTGCCTACATCGCGGTACTTTTCGCATGTGTGACGGCATTCGAGGGGAATCTAAGTATCGCCGTTGTAGCGGTCGTCTACCTTGCCGGAGCAACAATTGGTCAAGCTGCTCCCACTCCGGGTGGACTTGGAGCGGTTGAAGCAGCACTTGCGGCCGGCCTCACCGCGGCCGGCCTAGACGCGGGATTAGCCGTTTCCGCAGTATTGCTCTTCCGCTTGGTGACTTTCTGGTTGCCCACGATTCCTGGTTACTGGTCCTTTACCTATCTCACCAAGAAAAACTTGCTTTAGCCACCTCTTGCCGATTGGCTCACCCAATCGATGTAACCACCGCTGTAATGTTTGATCCCGGAAAACCCTTGCGCCGTCAGTTCATCGAGTAAAAATTCGGATCGAACTCCAGCCTGGCAATACAGAATCACGTCCCCCACCAGTGTCTCTGGTTCAAAAGTGGACAACGGAAAATTTATTGCCCCAGGAATATATCCGTGGAAGAGTTCGTATTCCTCCCGAATGTCAATCAGAGTGAATTCTCTCTCCCCGCTATCGCGCAGTCGCAGCAATTCCACAAGTTGCATTCGGGTCACCGTGTTCCCACTCATGCTGCTTGGGCCACCAGGTTTCTCAGGACTCTGAGTCCAACTGACAGGGTCGCCAAGTCCACTTCTTCGACTTGCAGGATTTCATCAAGTGTTGCTCTCGTTCGGGCAACCCCTTCGGTGCGCTGTTCCTCCCATTGACTTATCCGGGTCGCAACTTCTACACCCTGAGTTGCTCGATAAACACGGCCCGTGAGTTCGGCTATTACCGAATAAAGATCTGATCGCAAGGCCTGCCGCGCCAGGGAGGTCCAGCGGTCACCGCGTGGGAGGCTGGAGATTCGAACCAGTAAACGGTCAATATCAAAACGCTCGGAGAGCGCAAAATATAAGCCGATGACATCAGTCATATCAGCATCAAGTGAGCCTGCCAACCTGGTGATGTCAAGCAAGGAGAACACATCAAGTCCACTTGCAGCACGATCGGCCAGATCCTTTGGTGCGCCCGCATCGACGAATCGTTGGGACAGTCTTTCAAAACGTTCCGACTCTTGACCTTGTAATGCGTGTGGCACACCCCCGGCGTATTGCGCAACGCTGTTAACGAAACTAGAAATTTCAGATTCCACCTCAATCCCAGCGCCGCGATTCTGTAAGAACCAACGAGCTGATCGATCAAGGAGACGCCGTACCTCCAAATGCAGGGCTGTTCGTGCACTCGCGGGGACTTCCTCGGGCAACGTATTAATCCAACGCCAAAGACTCCGAATCCCGAAGACTTCCATCGCTGCGAATGCCGCTTTGACAACCTCTACCGTGTTGGCTCCCGTTTCTTCAACTGCACGGAAGACGAAAGTTATGCCGCCAATATTGATCAATTCGTTGGCCATCAGGGTGTTTGCAATTTCCGAACGCAACGGATGCGTTTTAATTTCTTCCCGATATCGTTCCTGGATTTCATCCGGGAAATATTCGACCACGATCTGATCGCACCAAGGATCATTGCCTAAACCAACCGCGTTGAGTTCTTTAGTGACTTCAATCTTGGCATAGGCCAACAGCACGGCTAATTCAGGAGAAGTGAGTCCTTCCCCAGCCAATCGCCTTGTTTCCATGTCTGGATCGTCAGGCAGATACTCCAAGGCCCGATTCATCAATTCCTGACGTTCCAATTGACGAATCATTCTCTGATGTACGGGGATGAGTCGCGCAGCTCCAGCACGAGCATTTGAGAGCACCACATTTTGATTGAAGTTGTCAGCCAGAACCAATGTCGCCACGGACTCTGTCATGCTGCGCAGTAATTCATCACGCTTTTCCACGGTGAGAACGCCACGGGCAACTAATGGAGCCAATAAGATTTTCACATTGACTTCATGATCTGAAGTATCAACACCCGCCGAATTATCAATTGCATCCGTATTTAGTCGCACACCCTTTCGCGCTGACTCAACTCGCCCAAGTTGAGTCATGCCCAGATTCCCGCCCTCACCGACAACTTGGACTCGCAACTCACCGCCGTCAACCCGAATTGAATCATTTGCTTTGTCACCCACTTCAAGATTCGTTTCCGTACTGGCTTTTACATAGGTTCCGATTCCGCCATTCCACAACAGCTGGGCTGGGGCTTTGAGAATCGCATTTATGAGTTGGTCAGGTGTGCAAGAACCTGAATCGGGATTGAAGTCAATTGCATCTTTAATCTCCTGACTGAGAACAATATTTTTTGCACTTCGGGAGAAGACTCCTCCCCCTGGCGAAATCAAATCCGTGTCGTAGTTCTCCCACGAACTTCGTGGCAGATCGGCCACGCGCTTTCGTTCGGCGAAACTTATGGCAGCGTTTGGGCTTGGATCGATAAAAATATTTCTGTGGTCAAATGCAGCTATTAGCCGGATGTGCTCACTTAGCAACATCCCGTTGCCAAAAACATCACCGCTCATGTCCCCAATACCGATAACAGTAAATTCTTGCCGTTGGGTATTTATGTCCATTTCAAAAAAATGTCGCTTAACAGATTCCCACGCACCACGTGCCGTGATTGCCATTGACTTGTGGTCGTACCCGGCAGAACCACCGGAAGCAAATGCATCACCGAGCCAAAAGTTTTCCTCGACCGCGATTGCATTAGCAAGATCAGAAAAACTGGCCGTGCCTTTGTCTGCGGCCACCACGAGATAAGTGTCATCATGATCGTGTCGTACAACATTTATTGGTGGAACAATTACCGAATCAATCACATTGTCGGTCACCGAGAGCAGGGCCTTGATGAAGTCTTGGTATGCACCAATCCCTTCATGCATCCACGCTTCCCTGTCAATCGATGGATCTGGTAGGCGCTTGGCAAAAAACCCACCCTTTGCTCCAGCGGGAACAATCACGGCGTTCTTTACTTCTTGAGCCTTGACTAGACCGAGAATTTCCGTCCGGAAGTCTTCACGCCGATCGCTCCAGCGCAAACCACCGCGAGCAACACCACCGAAACGCAAGTGCACTCCTTCAACGCGCGGTGAGTACACCCAAATTTCATGTGCCGGCTTAGGTAACGGAATATCGGTAACCATTTTTGGCACCAATTTGAATGCCAGTGTAAGGGCCCCGGTGAAGTAGTTGGTGCGCATCGTAGCTTCAATGAGCGACCAAAAGAGTCGCAGAATACGGTCGTGATCCAGCGAGGGAACAAGCAGAAGGAACGCCTCAAATTGCTCTCGAGCGGTATCCGATTCGCTATCCCGATCACCGGTGAATCGAGGATCAAATCTCACTCGGAAAAATTCGATGAGTAATCGTGTGATTTCGGCATTTTCCAGAATCACCGACTCGATATAACCCTGTCCAAATGTGGAGCCGATTTGGCGCATGTAACGCGCATAGGCTCGAATTAATGTGGCGTCCTGCCATGTTAAACCCGCCCGGGTGACCAGGGCATTAAATGAATCACTCGCTATCTGATCGTGCCAGGCCGCTTCAAATGCCAATTCAAACCGGGCAAAGAGCGTTTCTGCACAATAAATCTCTCCCTTGGGAAGGACAAGGCCGAAATCGAGGATCCATGCTGATTCGCGGTCATTGCGAGTAATTTCATAAGGATGCTCATCCAAGACTTCAACGCCAAGGCGTTCAAGGATGGGCAGGATTTTGGTCAGCGGCATGGCTGGCCCTACCCGAGTCACTTTGAATCGAAGTTCACGCGAGTCGCTGACCACTGGAGCATAGAGATCTAAAGCCAACTCCCCGGGTTCAAGTTTTTCGATAATCAGGGCATCGGTAATTCCAATTCCAGCATCAAAATCTTCTTTATACGATTCCGGGAATGCGTCCGCGTAAACGGGAAGGAGTTCAGAATTGCCCGCCGCGAGCGCCAATGATTGATACTCATCCATCCAACTTCTACTGGCCGTGGTGAGGCGTGCTTCCAGTTCCCCCAAATCGGGGCGGAGAATTTCAACTCCACTAGGCATGTGGATTACATAATGCAATCTCGCCAATACGGACTCTGAAACGCGCGCCGTGTAATCAACGCTAATTCCACCAAACGCATCACGCAGAATCGCTTCCAACCGCAGCCGAACGTCCGTTGTGTACCTGTCTCGGGGGAAATAAACGAGTGCCGAGACGAATCTTTCATAGGGGTCGTAACGGATATAAAGTTTAGTTTGGCGCCGCTCTTGGAGCTGTAAAACCGACTTGGCAATCTGAGTCAAGTGGTCAACGTCAATTTGAAAGATTTCATCGCGCGGATAGGTATCTAGGAATTCCTCGAGGTCCTTCGCACTGTGCGACCGTGAAACGAAATCAAGGCTTCTCTCAACTTTCTGGTATTTTGCTCGCAAGACCGGGATGTCAACGATTCTGTCCGAATATGCCCGGGCGGCATAAAGGCCCAGAAAACGCCGTTCTCCAACCACATTCCCGTGACTATCAAATTTCTTGACACCGACATAGTCCAAATATGCTGGTCGGTGAACAGTTGATCGTGAGTTTGCTTTGCTCAATACCAAAACGGTTTTTTCCCGAGCCTTAGCTCGCACGGCTGGCGGCAAAATCGCAAAGCTCCTTGAAATTGTTTCATCAGCATTTTCCCGGAGCACACCTAAACCTGAGCCCGGAATCGGACTCAAGATGTCTTCGCCGCCTCGTTCAAGAAGGTCGTATTCCCGATACCCAATAAATGTGAAACTGTCTTGCGTTAACCACTCAAGAAGCGCAATCGCTTCCTGAAGTTCGGCTGGATCGATCCCCAACGGTGGCACTCGTCGTAAATCGCCGGAGACTTCAATGGCTTTTGTGCGCATTGCACTCCAGTCGTTAACCGACTTTCGAACATCCTCGAGGACTCGCTCAACTCCCGCTACAAGTTCCCCGAGATCATCAGAAATAAAATTCCGCTCGACGTGAATTCGCATCCACGATTCGGCGGTCAAACCCTTCTTGACCTCATTAAAGTCGAGTTCATGGATTTCAGTTAACCGATGTGTTGCATCACGTGTTACCGCGAATAGTGGATGCGCCACCAACTGAATCGCTCGACCCTCACGCGTTAGTTCAGAGGTGACAGAGTCAACCAAAAAGGGCATGTCGTCAGTGACTATTTCAACAACCGAGTAACTCACGCCCGGTAAATCCGGAGTCCATGCCCGTACCAGAGTTTTCCCGTTCGCTCCATTGGGTCTAACCTTCGCCCAGACGAGCATGTCCGCTGCTTGTTCAATTGCTATCGGGTCATTGGCTGTGAAACCCAAATCCACATTGGACTGATCTCGAAAGAGTTGCTCGGCAATGAGCGGGACGAAATCAGGGACCGGTGTGCGTGGGGAACTCACCCCCCTACGCTAGTACTGAAAAGTGATTCACGGACGAAGGAGACGAATTTAACGTGGCTACCAGCTTTGAGTACACCCAAAAGTTTGCGGGTAACCCGTCCGAAGTCTTTTCGCTGCTCGCACGTGAAGACTTCATTTTGGCCAAATGCGCGGCCACCGGTTCCTTATCAACTCAGGCAACAGTGGGTGAAGCAGGTGAAAACCAGGGCCAAACCTTGACCAGCGTCCGAGTCCTACCCGCAGACCTCCCCGCGCCCGCTAAAACACTTGTTGGAGACACGATCACGGTCACGGAAACACAGGTGTGGAGTGCACCAGATTCTGACGGTAGCCGAACGGCGACAGTCACCGTTGAATTCTCCGGTCCAATGGGTTTTAAGGGCAACCTTCAACTCACCCCGAGCCTTGAGGGTTTCACGAGCGTAACAACCCGAGGCACATTCACTGCCAATGTTCCATTTATCGGTGGAAAAATCGAAAAAGTCGCGGCCGAGCAAACCCAGCGCTACCTCGCTGCGGAAGAGCGCGTTGCAGGTGAGTGGCTCGCTCGCTGAGGAGCCGCCTGATTAAACGGCTTGCTTAGTCCATGTCTGGGGACTTGTCCGCATCGAAGTTTGTAGGACCAATTTCCGTCGAGTTGAGTCCATCAGGTTTGTTCCGATTGCGGTTAAGTCTTCAGCCGTGGGGCTAGCAATGAAGACTTGTGC
>JAFMHB010000007.1:69041-71415 GCA_017854795.1 Candidatus Nanopelagicales bacterium | reverse complement strand
GGTGCAAACCAACCCGGGATTGCACAACTCGCCATGACTGCCTCGGATAAAGAAGCGTGGGGTGCGCCAGCCCGACCAAATACCACTCGCTTACCGGTTTCGTAATCCATTGCGACTACCCATACTTCAGGGTTATTCCCCGTTGAATGCACACCGACCTGCGCCCACTCGCCCAGTGGCGAGACCGCGTCAATCAAATGTCCAACACGCTCCAAGCTTTTGCCTCCCGGTGGCAGCAAACCAGACAAGACGGCCGTGAGTGGAAGTTCGCCAAAGTTGACCAGGCCTGAGCCAAATAATCTAGGTGAACCGGGTCTCAAAATCCGTGGCCACCCGGGTCGCGAACCGCCTGTTGCTCGTACCGGATTCCACTCGTAACCTGCTAGAGGTCCGCTTGTTACTTTTTCTTCACCGTACTCTTGACGCAGTTCACCGGTACTGACCCCACTTGCAATCAGCGCCGCCAAAACCGAACCTGCCGAAGTTCCAACTAAAAGGTCAACATCACCTGCAGCGACACCGAGTTCGCCTTCCAACGCGCTCAATGCGCCGACAGCCCATGTTCCACCCAGTACGCCACCACCACCAATAACTATCGCGCGACGAGTCATTACGAGGCGACAACCCGTAGATGTTTCTCACCCGAGTGGCCGGGCAAGTTTCGCCTTTGTTCTATCGAGGCACGCAAACCAAGGATTGACTCGCGGATACTTTCAGCAATCACGTCGAGATCTTCGAGGGCATCACGATCTGCCATGAGGCCAATGTACAAGCCCCCGTTGTAACTCGATAAACCAATACTCAAGGCCTGTCCGGGTACCAATGGCACACAAGGATAGGAGGCCAGCATCTGTGATCCAGCCGCGTACAGTGCGTGTTGCGGCCCTGGGACATTGGTGATTGTTACGTCATAGGCACGGCGCGTGAGTGTTGATGCCATGCGAGCACCGAGCGCGTGAACCGAAGCTGGCCCGAATCCTGCGATGTCGATTATGGCTCGGGCGCCGAGAAACTCGCCGGTTGGATCGAGATCAGACATCTGTTCAACAACGCTGAGCAGCCGGTCAACCGGTTCGAACTGTGCAACGGGCAGTTCGATTACATAGGCATTGACAGAGCCGCCCAATGTTGGTTGCTCAACGCGTGAATCAAGGGAGACCGGCACCAATGCATTAAATCTTTCCTGACCGCTTGGCATTCCATCGCGTCGGATCAGCCAACTCCGTAGCGCACCTGTTAAAACCGTCAAAATTATGTCGTTCACGCTAATGCTCTGATCCGAGATAGCTGCGGCCGATCTGCGAATTTCTCGCAACTCCTGCAGATCAACATCTACTGACATGAACCGGCGTTGGGCACCAATTTTTGCCTTCAAGGGTGAACGAGTACGAAAGCGAGCCAACGAAATCACGTCACTCATCGCGGACTGAGTGCCACTCACGACACTGCCAACAACAGCCTGCGTACCCGCCATCACTTCACCTGCAGTGCTCACCGCAAGTTCCAGTGCCGCGGTGGGGTGGGTAAATACTTCGGTAACCGCGGCACTTATTAGTTCAATACCTGAAGGTTCGGCCGATGGTCGCCATGAGCTTGGTGGTCCGACCGTGACCTGTGACTCGCTATCGAAGATCACCTGAGAAATATCTAGGGCCGCGAGCCCGTCAACAAGTGCTTCATGACTCTTGGTGACAATTGCAAAGCGTCCGTCGGAGAGCCCCTCAATTAAATACATTTCCCACAAGGGGCGACTTCGATCTAGTGGGCGACTCATCAGTCGTGCCACCAATTCATCAAGTTGTTCCCGCCCGCCCGGCTTGGGCAAGGCCGATCGCCTCACATGATAGGAAACATCGAATGAGGTGTCATCAACCCAAACCGGTCGAAACATGCCCAATGGAATGTCTTTGACCCGCTGCCTGTACCGAGGTACAAACGCTAAGCGGGCTCTGATTAATTTCACCAAAGTTTCATGATCGAAGCCGGTTTCGGGGGCGGTAAAAATCGACACACTCCCGATATTCATGGGGGTTTCGGAATTCTCAATATAAAGGAATGATGCGTCCAGACTGCTCAATCGCTCCATTGACTTTGTCCTTTCACCAAGACGCAGGTAACACCGTACTGCCCAAAGCGCCTATTTTCCGCGATTAGTGGCACAATGTCGCTGTGCCTTCTCCCACCTGGATGCGATTTATTCGCGCTTCTACCATTATCCCCATTCTTGGAGTCTGCCTCGTCGCGGGCCTCCTCATTGGTTTTATCGCAACCTCGGACTCCCCCAGTGCAACCGCTCAACCCGTTGTAGCCGCCGAGATCGGAGGTGAATCGGCAGAAATACCTACCGAAACGCCTGCCGAGCCGCTTACCGAGC
>JAFMHB010000007.1:62313-69008 GCA_017854795.1 Candidatus Nanopelagicales bacterium | reverse complement strand
TGGCGCCAAACCCAACGGCGACACCCATGTCAACACCAGCCACAGCACCCACAGCACCCACAGCACCCACTGTGACCCCGGCCAAACCCAAAAAGCCAAAAGCGGCCACCCGCGAACGTAAAGCCAAAAATGTCCCTGAACGTCCCTTGGACAAGCAAACCGGCCGACGGATCGTCTACGACAAGGCTTTGATGACCGTGTGGGTCATGGATGAATCAAATGAAGTGGTTTATCGATTCCCCGTTGTCGGACGTTGGGATCGCCCGGTCAAAGGGAAGTACAAAATCTTTTCCCAGTCACAGCGCAGTGGCAATCCCAATTCAAAGGTGACCTTTGATCATATGACTCGATTCGCTTATGGAATGGATGGCAAGACCGCCATTGGATTCCATAGTATTCCCAAGTATTACGACGGAAGCATGATGCACTCAACCGATCAGTTGGGACTGCCCATTGCTACTGGAGGTTGCGTTCGAATGGCGGCGAAAGATGCTAAAAAACTTTACAAGTGGGCTGAAATAGGAGACATGGTCGTTGTTCTCCCCTCCCCGTAAATTGTTCTCCCTCGCAAGCAAACACGAATCGGCACACTCGCCAATAGCTCTCACTAATGCCCCTCGGGTATTCAACTCTCCCAAAGTACTCGCCTGACGCACCATGTCAGTTGCGCTCGTGTCGCTGGGTAAAAACCGAATGCTCAGACCGGGGTCAAGTGCTCCACAGATAGCTCCGAATTCACGCATAACCTGATGTGAATCTGCTTTGTGAACCATATTCACGACAACACCTTTTCGTGCACTGGCGAACACAGAAGCGTAATTACTGTAGGCGTCGGCCAGTCTCTGGGCGCCCAATGCGTCGGCCCTAGTGACTACAAACACTTGCTCGGCATTCTCCAAAACCGTCTTTGTAACCACGGTTCGTCGAGGTGACAGAGTCGGTGCGAGGTCGATGCCTGATTGACCGTCCAGTTCGTCAAGGCCAGCACCAAGATCAATGACAACGTGATCGAAATACTCGCGGGCCCTGTCAACTATTTTTTTCATGGCGCCGGCTCGCACCTCGGGCCACCGTGATGGGTCAGAGAGCCCTGTCATAACCCAGAAATTTGGCGCCATCACCTTGACGCAGTTGGCGAAGGACCGCGAGTCCAGAGCATTTGCCTCGGCATAACGTGCTGCAACGACAATTCCACTGACATCTTCATCAATCCCCAGTGTCAAAGCGATTGACGGAGCTACCGTGTCAGCATCGATGAGGAGCACTCGGACTCCACGTTTGCCCAGTGCCTCTGCTAACCCAATAGCAAATGTTGTTCGCCCATGTGAGCCAACCGGACCCCAGCAGGCGATCACGTGGCCTCCATCTCGCCGAATCCTTTTTCCTTGTCTTGCGGGATCGACAGCAAAATTCTGTCGTAGTTGTGATACCAGATCGAAATCAACATGATCAGCGCGCAAAATCCGAAGTGCATCCCACGACCGGGCAATAGCCTCCTCCTCATCATTGAATGCGATAACAGATACCGATGCCACCTGAGCTGTAAGGATTGTCAAAATTTCACTGCTCATCCGGGGAAGTCCCGCGCTCACTAAGACATGTGTTCCCGGAACTACTGCACATACTGAGAGAAGTTCAGGCGCATCAGAACAAAGTCTGCTGACCACGATTCCCCCGGGATTGGCCACTGCTATCAAATCAGCTTCTTCCTGCGCATCACCTATTGCCCAGACCATAGAAAATTCATCCGAGTTCGACCCAAACCTTTGGCTCACCGTGACACCTGTGATTCCAACGGGACTTTGACCAGATCAATAACTCCCGATCGAATAGCTTGGACGAGGTCAGGTACTTGGGTAACCGGTACAAGGAGTACAACCCCGATTTCTCCACCCGTCCCCACGACATCATTTGCCACCGCTCGCACGGTCAGTCCAGAGAGAACCAGCATTGGTGGCAACACTGAGCCAGAGTCTTGTGAACTGGACCAAACATCAACTTGATCGCCAGCGTTAAGCCCAATTGCTACGTGCAATGGATCAACCGGAACCGTGACCACACGTGAGTCGGCCGGCGGCAATGAACTTATGGCGGCGCTGGGAATGAACTCACCGACCCCTACCGGTCTCACTGCCACTCCTGAGGGTGGCGTGAGTCCCTTGAAATATGGTTCCTGCGCCCCATTGAGAGCAACAACAACCGCCTCTACACCGGTGAGCGGGCTTCCCAGGGCAAGCTCGGAGCTTGCTCGCCACAGGGTCACCGTCTCCTCGCCGGAGGCCATAACCCGCGCACCAATAAACATCGAGACAATCAAAATGGAGATGCCCAACCACAATCGCACGTCACTCCACCTCGCAGACTTTCGTCTTTGCGGTTTCACTGATTGCTCTTTACCCCAACGAATTCGCATTCAACACCTTTTCACTCAAGCATAAATTCCGTGACCAGAGTGCGATCGCAACATCTGTGCCCTCACTATCACCCCAAACTCGGAAATTACGAAATGGTTATCCACAGGTGCAGGGTGGTTGCTGCGCCTATCCCAAGGCTTTGACACTATGTGCCCATGTCTCGTTTTCTCACCCTCGCAGATGTCGCAGAGACGCTGAATATTTCTTCGGCTCAAACCTACGCATTAGTTCGCAGCGGTGATTTACCCGCGATCAAAGTTGGCGGACGTGGGCAGTGGCGGGTGGAAGCCCAAGCACTTGAGGATTACATCGAAAACATGTACGCCCAGACTCGCGAATTCGTTTCGAGCCACCCTTTTGGAAAAGATGAAGAACCAGGGAAAATTTCCGACTAATTAAGAACTTTCATCGAGATTATCGACCCCATTGCCACCACAAGTCGCGTGTCAATGCCATCGCCGTTATCAATTTCGATGAAGTCTCGCCCAACGGCGGCAACCCTTCCGTGGACGTTATTCGAAGAGTTGTGAATTTTTACATCTACTCGGTTACCCCACTGCCCGCGCATCCAGGATCCTTCGCGGAATCCAATCCTTGTTCGGGCTAACGCTTCCGCGACCGGGGCTAAACCCCTGGGAAGTCCACGCGCAAAGTTGATACAACCTGTCCGAATCAGGTGCTCAGATGCTCGCGCAGACTCACCATCAATACATCGCAGCACAATAAATTCACCCGATGCGCTCACCTCGGTGAGAGTTCCCATGCAACGACTCCCGTAAACATCAAGATCAACCTGCCTGCCTCGTGCCCGCAAGAGCCGAGCGACCAGGGTCATTTCACTCCACTGCGCTTCGGCGAGATCGGCGGCCTCAGCGACAACCTCTTGATCCAGTTGTGCCTGAACACTGGCTTGCGCCTGCATCCAGACTTCGGGGATTTCCACTTCGCCAGTTTGCGCACAGCCATCACATGTATGCCAATTCAATTGGCGGCCTGTGGATAAAAATCCTCATAGAAACAGTGTTTCTCCAGGAATCTTGTTTGAAATTTTCATTTTTGGGCATAACGGATTCGTAAGCAAAATTGGGTCTTGACAAAAGCAATGACTGTACCCACATAATGCACACATAAGTAAACAAAGGTAAACGAATAGAAACTAACGCAATAGCCAATGAAGTATCCACCGCGAATATCTGTGAGGATCGACATGACCAACCACTTAATCCCCCACGACGAGGTCAGTTCAGGAATAGCTGATCCTGCGCCTGCCCAACCACCAGGTCTGCGCCTGATCGACGGTGGCATCCCAGACCATGTGGACCACAGAGAGCAACTACCACTTGCCCTCACTTGGCAGATAGCGCCCGGTGTGCCGGCTACTCGTCCCCTGGAGTTGGTCCCCGATAGAACCGGAACATCAGTGTTGCCCAGTCATATTCGAGTACCCAACGAGGAGGGTGACCTCGTCGATGTCCCGCACCCGATTAACTGGGCCGGACACATGGCTCGTATGGTTTTCGAGGTCGGATGCGGAGAACGACCCAGCGCTCAACTCAATCGCTGGGTGAGTCGGGATCAACTTTCGCTCCTAGCAATGCGCGGTCGAAGTTACTCGCGACACCCGTCCACCCGGGCCCAAAAAGGCTTATCTCGACTGCGCAAGGTTCGCGGAGTGCGAGCCATGCAGGTTGCACCCGGCATCATTGAAGCGAGTGCGGTGCTCGTTGGCACCGCGCGTTCACATGCCATTGCAATGCGCATGGAGGCAGTCGGCAATCAGTGGATGCTCACTGCAATAGAAATGCGCTAGCGCTTTCTGTTCGCCCGCTCAATTCGTCTACGCTCGGCCCGGCTTGCGTTGGGATCCACTTCGATGATCCCGCCTTCCCCCGCTTCCATTTCACCGTGGACCACACCACCGTCAGTATCTGCATCCGGTGCTGAATACTCCAGATGCTTCGGGCGCTGCGGGGCTAATCCCTTGGCCTGCAAGTTCAATGCCGCACTTGCATTGGTTCCCGTTGCATCAACAAGACCTTCAATAGCAGCTGCCGTCTCCACTTCGACTTCAGGCTTAACCTCGACTTCTACGTGGAAGAGGTAACCAACGGTCTCCTCCTTGATTGAGTCCATCATGGCCGTAAACAAATCAAATCCTTCACGCTGGTACTCGATCAGCGGATCCCGTTGTGCCATTGCCCGCAAGCCGATTCCATCACGCAAATAGTCCATCTCGTAAAGGTGCTCGCGCCATTTGCGATCCAGCACAGAGAGAATCACCCGACGTTCAAGTTCCCGGGTAACCTCCTCACCCAGTTCTTCCTCACGGTCGTCATAGGCCCTCTCGGCATCTTCGATCAGCATGTTGCGTAGGAAATCAGCGCTCAAACCGCCAATATCGCCACCGGACTCCTCCAAAACCTGGTCAAGAGTCAATCCAACGGGGTAAAGCGCCTTGAGGGCATCCCACATTCGCTCCAAATCCCACGACTCGGGGTAGCCCTCACCGGTCACCGAAGTTACATAGCCATCGACTGTCGCAGTGATAAATTCGCGGACCTGCTCCTCGATATTTTCACCCTGCAAAACTCGACGTCTTTCGTCATAGATAACGAGCCGTTGACGATTCAGAACATCGTCGTATTTGAGAACATCTTTTCTGATCTCGAAGTTCTGGGCCTCAACTTGACTTTGCGCGGAGCGAATGGCGTTGGACACCATTTTAGCTTCAATCGGGACGTCATCTGGGACGTTAAACCGCTGCAGGAATGCGTTGACCATGTCAGCCTTGAACAAGCGCATAAGGTCGTCTTCGAGTGAGAGATAAAACTGTGACTCACCAGGGTCACCCTGTCGACCTGAACGACCTCTGAACTGATTGTCAATTCGGCGGGATTCGTGTCGCTCAGTGCTCAAAACATAGAGGCCTCCAAGTCCAACAACCTCGTCATGCTCAGCCTTCACACTCGCTGCTGCTGCGGCTAATGCTGGCTTCCAAGCCGCTTCATAGCCTTCGGGGTCCTCTACTGGATCGAGTCCTCTGCGAGCGAGGTCAGCGGCTGCAATGGCCTCAGCATTTCCACCCAACATGATGTCTGTTCCACGGCCGGCCATGTTGGTGGCTACCGTCACAGCTCCCCTGCGCCCAGCCATCGCGACAATCGCTGCTTCACGTTCGTGATGTTTGGCGTTGAGAACCTCGTGTGGGACACCATTTTTCTTCAACAGTGCTGACAACTCTTCTGATTTATCAACGCTCGTTGTACCAATCAGGATTGGCTGCCCGGTTGCATGTCGTTGCACGATGTCTTCAAGTACCGCACTGAACTTCGCTTGCGCGGTTCGGTAAATCAAATCCGCGTTGTCTTGACGCACCATTTCACGATTGGTGGGAATCGGCACAACCCCAAGATTGTAAATCTGATTGAACTCGGCAGCCTCGGTCATGGCTGTACCCGTCATGCCACCCAATTTGTCATAGAGCCGGAAAAAATTCTGCAAGGTGACGGTCGCCAGCGTTTGGTTCTCAGCCTTGATCTCTACTGCTTCTTTGGCTTCAATCGACTGATGCAGCCCCTCGTTGTAGCGGCGTCCCTTCAAAATACGGCCCGTGTGTTCGTCAACAATAATTACTTCACCGTCCATGACCACGTAATCGCGATCTTTTTTGAATAGTTCTTTGGCCCGGATCGCATTATTCAAATACCCCACTAACGGTGTGTTCACCGTGTCGTACAGGTTATCGATTCCCAATTCGTCTTCTACAAAATCAATCGCCTCTTCATGCACGCCAACTGTTTTCTTCTTCTCGTCAACTTCGTAGTGCTGATCACGAACCATTTTCTTGGCTATACGCGCAAACTCTGCATACCACTCGGTGGCCTGGTCGGCCGGTCCACTGATGATGAGTGGGGTTCGGGCCTCATCGATCAAAATTGAGTCGACTTCATCGATAACCGCAAAATTCTGTCCGCGCTGAACCATTTCCTCGGCGGTCCACGCCATGTTGTCGCGCAAATAGTCAAATCCAAATTCGTTATTGGTTCCATAGGTGATGTCGGCCGCGTAGGCTTCTCGTCGCTGCGCGGGTGTCATGTTATTAAGAATTGTGCCGACACTGAGCCCCAAGAAACGGTGAACGCGTCCCATCCATTCAGAGTCACGCTCGGCTAGGTAGTCATTGACTGTGACAACGTGAACACCCTTGCCAGAAATCGCATTGAGATATGCCGGCAGCGTTGACACCAAAGTTTTACCTTCACCTGTACGCATTTCCGCAAT
>JAFMHB010000007.1:5681-62087 GCA_017854795.1 Candidatus Nanopelagicales bacterium | reverse complement strand
CCCTCCAGCTTGCGGAGTGTTTTGCCTTCGCCTGCTCGAAGAATTTTGTCAAGAACGCCCACGTGAAACCTTCCAAGTAACGATTAGATAAAGCAGCAGGTGCCATCGTAGTTCCACAGGCGGAAATTACCTCTAGCCACCCGGATCCCAGCCCGATAGACATGTCGCATGCGACATTTCCTTCAGCATTTTTTGACCGAGCTCAGCGATCTGGTCCTTGCCCGCGAATGTATCGGCTGCAAAACCTTAGGAACACTTATCTGCACGAATTGCCATGAAACCGTCCACAATCGGGCTCAAATCATGCGGGATTTGAGATTTAATGATCTAGCAGAAGACCTCCGAATCCCATTGGCAATCGCCCACCGCTACACGCCGCCGATTGATAGCCTGATTTACCGCTACAAGGACAATGGGATCCCCGAACTGGCCCGGATCCTTGCCAGTGTGCTTTCCGGGGCAATCGCACAAATTCCGAGAGGCGATCCTGGGGGCGCTGCTGAAACAACCCGTCTTCCTATCTTGATTCCCATACCCTCCAGGAAATCCTCTATTCGTGCTCGCGGATTTGATCCGATGATCCTCATTGCTGATCACCTCGCACATGAGGGCTTCCCTGTTGCTAAGTGGTTAGTCGACCAACGCGGCGCAGGTCGTTCCAAGACGCTAGGAACCGCCGATCGAATGATTGCAGCACATGAGGCTTTCCGAATTGAACGAATTCCAGATTCCTACGTGCGCGACCCAGTTCCAGCAGTTGTAATCGATGATGTAACCACAAGCGGAGCAACATTCACCGCCGCTGTCTCCCAACTCTTACTCGCTGGTGTACATGTAATTGGATGTGCCGCTATCGCAGGGGCACGCAAATCATGAGGTAAATATGACCTTCAACCTTTAAGCAAGACAGGTCAGCCAGGGTATGCCGAAGCGCTTCCTTGAATACGGACAATCCATGACTGAGATGAATTCTCATAAATAGAACCGTCCGCTGAGGAAACGAGTGTTGGTAACCCCGGAGCCGCTGCAATGGATACTGGATCAGCGGGCGAACCCTGGGCTTGAACCTCTCCACGTCCTACCTCAATTTCGTAAATTTGTAACGTGCCCGCCGTTTCCGTAGCAATCACGGCAATCGTGTTTGCGCTTGACCATGCAAGGGCGGTTACAGCGCTGAGTTTGGATTCAATTCTTATTGGTTTCTGTAACTGAATTCGAGTTACATTCGCGGGTGATGGTCGAATAACTTGGGCGAGCAGCAACTCAGACCCTGTCTCGGTAAAAACAATGATCGCCGCACGAGTCCCATCTCGTGATGGCACTACCGACTGAACAAAATCGCCAGGCGCAAGGCCAAGAATCTCAATGTCAAATGTTTCGCCAGTTGGCAGCAATGTTTGTGCTATCCCACGGTCGTTAACGGCCCAGACCGTTGTGTCTCCATCAAAGGCAATTGATTGCACCCCGGCGATGGCCTCTGCCGTGGGGGGTACCGATTCAAATCTCGAACCGATGACCAAACTGCCCCATATAAGTTCCCCATTCGAGGTTGATGCAATTGCTCGCCTACCGTTATTCGAGACCGCAAGTTTCGTGAGGTTGTCCTCGAGCGCCCCAAATTCACCTGGAACTGGAATGTTTCCAGAGACGGCTAATCTCACAACGCCTATGGCAGTGGAGGCATAGCCTGCAGCATCACTCGGTAGTCCATTCGGGTTAACCTCCGGCCAGGCATCACGCGATTGCGGCGAAGGCGTCCCCGGCACACTTAGCGGTGTTCCGTTTACCGAGATATCGACAAATTGCACCTCCGGCAATTGCCGCAAGGTCCACACAATCTGCTGCGATAACGCGACACGAGCGGCGTCATTGGCTAATGCGCCGCTCGCATTGAGGTTGACCCGTGCAATTCCATTCTCGATAGGAACGGCATCAACTGCCAACTCAACACCAGCGGGAAATCCGGTCCGCACTGCAGGACGGAGCCATTGATTCGGGCCGTCGATGAGCCGCTGAATCAGAGTTGTTCCCAGTGCAGGCCCAATGACCGGGATGAGCCTGGCATCAGGGACCAGCGTTTGGAAACTGGGATTGAAAAAGTACAAAGGAAAACTGCGATAGGCACGATTGACGTCAAAATTTGAGAGCAGCAGCCCCGATGGCGCCAGATTGATACGCCATTGTCCATCTCTTTGTGCAAGAAAAAAACTCTGCTGCAGCTGTGTACCGGGGTCCTCAACGGTGTACCGCCCAATACTTGAAATGCGTCCATTGAGGGTCGTGCTAAACAACACGGCCGCGCCAGCTTCGACAAGGGTTGGGACTCCGTCATAAACAACCACACCCGAACTTGGGTCCCACTCCTCCGCAGCTTCGGGGGTCAGATAACTCCGAGCAACCGCATGATTATTGTCAAATGATGCAGAGGATTCCAGAAAACCTTGGACGATCTCAGTGGGAGACATTCCAGCACGTGGCGGCCTGGCAATAACTCGAATAAATTGATTGGCACTCGTATTGGCGACAAGCTGACCCTGCTCGATTGGTCCATCTGTCGGGACTTGGGCCACGAATGAACCCGGAGCCATCCCACAACCAGTGAGCAACGCACCTACTAGGCCAATAAGGAAAAACCTGCGTATCAAGGCCCACTCCTTTGCCATGGAGCGGTGTCAAGAGGGTCTCGCGATCGAGCCCCAATATCTGCGGGCACCACACGCTCTTCAATTGCCGCATCACCACCTACAGTCGCACTCTCGGTGAAGCCTTCCGACATTAATAATGGAGAAGTACTAAATACATCCCCCGCAACCCGAGGCAATGTCAAACGAAAACAAGCGCCAGCACCGGGCTCACCTGCTGCCTCGAGCCAACCACTGTGAAGTCGAACATCTTCTAATGCGATCGCAAGCCCCAGGCCGGTTCCTCCTGTTGTTCGTGCCCGCGCTTTGTCAGCGCGCCAGAATCGACTGAACACCAAGCTGGATTCACCGGGCATAAGACCGACTCCGAAGTCACGGACCGTAATTGCCACCGCCTCTGGATTTCCAGCCAGTTCAATGACCACGTCGGTTCCATTCGCGTGCTCAATTGCATTGTCCACCAGATTCCGAATCACTCGGTCAATTCGCCGCGGATCACACTCAACAAATGCAGGACGTTCGTAGGCGGCAAAACGCACCTTGAGATTATTTCTGTCGGCAAGAGGTTCTGTCGCGTGAATTATTCGCTCAACCATGGGCACAAGATCCGTTCGATCTATTTCCAGGACGGCGGCACCCGCATCAAAGCGTGAAATTTCGAGGAGATCCACGAGAAGTGATTCAAAGCGGTCAAGTTGCTCTTGCAATAGCTCCACTGATCGCGCGTTGGATGAATCGAATGCACCACGATCTTCGTACATTACGTCGGCCGCCATGCGGATGGTCGTCAGCGGTGTACGTAATTCGTGGGAAACATCAGAAACAAATCTTTGCTGGAGAAGTGAAAGTTCTTCCAATTGTCGAATTTGCATAGCTAGATTCTGTGCCATCTCATTAAATGAGGTTGCAAGCTGAGCGAGGTCATCCTCTTTTTTTACCTGCATTCGTTCATTCAATTTTCCTGATGAAAAGCGTCGAGCGATTCTTGCTGCTTCACGCACTGGGACAACCACCTGTCGGGTAACCAGCAAGGTAACACCCGCGACCAGAATCACCAGAATGATTCCTGCACCCAAAACCGCGCCCGACACCAAGTCAAGGGTTTCTTGTTCTTGGTCGAGGTTGAACAGGTAATACAACTCGTAGGGCCCAACGGTGGGGACGGTAAGGGGTGCACCCACTATTAAACCGGGTGTTGTGCGCCCGTCGAGGAAAACAATGGGCGCGTAAGTCCAGGACTGACGTTGTGTCGAAGCAATGGACTCCCGTAATTCATCCGGGATGCTCGAAACGGCCACCAAGTTTGTGCCCCGCTCAGGTGCATCCGTATCCGCATTAGTTGCAAGTAACAGAACATCAAATGCCGAGGGTGAGCCTGAACGCGCACCCAATGTTGCAATCACACTGTCAACGAGCCGTGCCGCGGATGGGGTCGCCGGGCCAGTGTTGGCTGCATCAAGTAGACGTTGTGCCTCACCCAAACCGGAGGAAGCTTCACTGATTGCGGAGCGATCCTTTGAATCCAGAAGTCCGGTTGTTACACGCGATAAAAGCGAAAAGCCAAGGATCGTCACAACGATTGCGCTGAGGACCAAGGTTGATGTCGTGACCCGGAAAAGCAGTGAACGGCGCCAAATCTTCCTGCCCGCTCGAAAGGGAGTCAGAAGTGAATGGAAAATTCTCACAATCGTGAAATCACCTTACAGGGGGCCAGCTTTGTAGCCCACGCCACGAACGGTCAAAACGATATCGGGGCGTTCAGGATCATGTTCGATCTTTGCGCGCAGTCGTTGGACATGAACGTTCACGAGCCGTGTGTCAGCAGAGTGCCGATACCCCCAGACCTCCTCCAGGAGAGCCTCTCGTGTGAAAACTTGACCTGGCTTACGTGCAAGACATAGAAGCAGATCGAACTCAAGTGGCGTGAGTGAAAGGCTTTCCTCACCGCGACGCACCGAGTGCCCTGTCACATCAATCTTAAGATCGCCGATCTGCAGTCCCGCGATGGCCGGCTCTTCACTTCGACGGATCCTGGCACGAATACGCGCAACAAGTTCCTTTGGCTTAAATGGTTTAACGATGTAGTCGTCAGCACCCGCTTCTAGACCCACCACAACGTCAACCGTGTCACTTTTCGCTGTCAACATCACAATTGGGGTTCCCGACTCCGCGCGAATGAGTCGACACACATCGACGCCATCTTTTCCTGGGAGCATCAGGTCCAGGAGCACAATGTCAGGTCGACTCTCACGAAAGACTCGGAGTGCTTCAGATCCATTGGAACAGAAGACGGGTTCGAAACCTTCTCCACGCAAGACAATCCCGAGCATCTCAGCCAGGGCGATGTCGTCGTCGACGACTAAGACTTTGCCTCGTGTTCCACCGTCGGTGCGCGAACCTGCACTCTTCATGCTCATCCCCCTATGTTGTCACCCTGGCAACCCCTCCACAAGGCCGGACATGCCGGAAATGCAAATGCGGGGCAAATACCCACTAAGGAGTAGCTGCCCCGCATCGAGATGCAAGTAAAACTGGCTTTTTTTAGTAGCGGTAGGTCTCTGGCTTGTAGGGACCTGCCACGTCAAGCCCGAGGTACTCAGCTTGTGGCTTGGACAATTCGGTGAGGTGCACACCCAGTGCGTCTAGATGCAAACGAGCAACCATTTCGTCGAGATACTTGGGAAGAACATGGACACCGAGAGCGTACTCATCGCTCTTGGTGAACAACTCAATCTGCGCCAATACCTGATTGGTGAATGAGTTACTCATGACGAAGGATGGATGCCCTGTCGCATTTCCAAGGTTAAGCAAGCGGCCTTCGGAGAGCATGATGATCGAGTGACCATCGGGGAACGTCCATTCATCAACCTGTGGCTTGATTGTCTTCCGCTTGATTCCGGGGAAATTGGCAAGGCCAACAATGTCGATCTCATTGTCAAAGTGACCGATATTGCCGACAATGGCTTGATGCTTCATCTGTGACATGTGCTCAGCTGTGATCACGTCGTAGCAACCTGTTGCCGTGATAAAGATGTCAGCCTGGTCAATCACGTCTTCGATCGTTGCAACCTGGTAACCGTCCATTGCTGCCTGCATTGCGCAAATTGGATCAACTTCGGTCACAATTACGCGTGCGCCCTGTCCGCGGAGTGAATCCGCTGAGCCCTTGCCCACATCTCCGTATCCTGCGATAACGGCAACCTTGCCACCGATAAGGACATCGGTTGCCCGGTTAATTCCGTCAACGAGAGAGTGGCGACAGCCGTACTTATTGTCGAACTTGCTTTTGGTGACAGAGTCGTTGACGTTAATCGCGGGGAACAACAGTGAACCCTCACGGGACATTTCGTAGAGGCGGTGAACACCTGTTGTGGTTTCCTCGGTAACACCGATGATTCCGGCCCCAACGTTCGTCCAGCGCTGTGGATCTTCGGTGAGGGTGCGGGCCAGTGTTTCAAGCACAACCGTGTACTCCTCGGATGTGTTCTCGTCGGGCTTGGGAACGACTCCCGCAGCTTCGAATTCGGTGCCCTTGTGAACGAGCAGCGTTGCATCTCCACCGTCATCAAGGATCATGTTTGGTCCCTTGCCGTCTGGCCACATCAGGATCTGCTCCGTGCACCACCAGTACTCCGGAAGTGATTCGCCCTTCCACGCGTAGACGGGGACACCTGATGGGCTATCGACTGTGCCATGTGGGCCAACAACAACCGCGGCGGCTGAATGGTCCTGGGTTGAGAAGATATTGCAGGATGCCCAACGGACATCGGCGCCTAACTCAACCAGTGTCTCGATCAACACGGCCGTCTGAACGGTCATGTGAAGTGAACCGGTAATCCGGGCACCCGATAGAGGTTTGGTGGTACCAAACTTCTCACGCATTGCCATCAAGCCTGGCATTTCGTGCTCTGCCAGACGGATTTCATCGCGTCCAAATTCAGCGAGGTTGAGATCGGCAACCTTGAAATCTGGGGTTCCGTCGGCCTTGAAAACACTTGCTTGACCTGTGGTCGTGGCGTTCGCCATTGAAGCTCCTTTGTTCATTTGTTCTTTGCGGATGTTTTCGCACCCACTTTCCACGCATGGTGGGAGCAAGTAGGTGAGAAATAATTGGTTTTCCACAACAAATTCCAGGGCTCCGGGTGCGTGGCTAGGCCTAGTGTGCCAGATATCTACGCATTCGCACGCCGGCACACCCCCATCCAGCACGAATTTTCCCCTTTTTTAGCAGGCCACATGCACTTTATGAGGTGGTTTATGCGGTGGTACCGAGTCCCAAAGTGGGTTCAGACGTTGGGATCTTGCACGTCTAGTCCGGGGACACGGGAGTCGGCTTCACGGCCACGATCGAGATCGGGTTCCAAGAAAATGTATTTGGCACTTGGCACTGCGATCCGCAAAGATGCCTCAGCGTCATTGATCGCCTGCGAAATCTGACTTCCAGTATCCGAGTCAAGGATTGCGATTTTAGCGGCTACCAGCAGTTCATCCGGTCCTACATGCACCGTTCGCAAGTGGATGACTCGTTCAACACCAGGAGAATCTTCAAGTGCTGTGCGAATAGCGGCGACTTCTTCGGGCAATGCGCTCTCGCCGACAAGCATCGCCGTCATTTCAATTGCTAAGAAGATCGCGATCACGATCAGTAACGTGCCGATGCCCATCGCTCCAACAGCATCAAAGCGTCCATCACCGGTGATCACCGCCGCACCAACACCCAGAAGTGCCAAGACAAGGCCGGTAAGGGCACCCGCGTCTTCCAACAGAATCACCGGGAGTTCAGGTTGGCGAGCAGCTTTCACGAATCCAAAAAGTGAACGCTTCCCACGAGACTTATTCGCTTCGCGAAATGCCGTACGAAATGAGTAGCTCTCGAGCCCAATTGCGATCACCAGGACAAGAACAGCGATCCACCAATCCTCTAGTGGCTCAGGATATTGCCACTTATGAATACCTTCATAAAGTGAGAACAATCCACCCACCAAAAACAGGACGATTGCGACAATAAATCCATACACATAGCGACGTCTGCCGTAACCAAATGGGTGGCTTTCATCAGCTTGCTTTTTTGCGCGCTTATTTCCCACTAGTAACAAGATTTGGTTTCCTGAATCCGCAACACTATGAATGGCTTCAGAGAGCATTGACGATGAACCAGTGAAAGCAAACGCAACAAATTTACTAATTGCGATTCCAATATTTGCCACCAGTGCAGCGATTATTGCCTTGATGCCGCCCTCAGTGCTCATGACTCAGTGCTCATGACTCAGTGCTCATGACTCAGAACTCATGACTCAGAGCTCTTGATGTGGTGTTCATATTTTTTATACGGATGATCGCGCAGCGGCCGGCCGCTTCGATCCCGACAGTGGGTTCGCCCACGGTCAACACAGCGGCTTGTCCAGGGACGAGTGTGGTGTCACCAACCTGCACAGTCCCATCGAGGCACAAAATTAAACGAAATTGGCCCGTAGGTGCATCGATCTGGACCGGAGGTTGAGACAACGCGCCAATGACTTCCACGCCAAATGGTGCATCAGTTACCGGCGGCAGTGAAGTCTGGAAATCGAGAGCACGCAATGCCAGTTCTGCATAAATAGGCTTGGGGGTAAGTCCCAGTCGCAGGACGTTGTCCGAGGAAGTCATTACCTCGATGCCCGTTCCCGCTATGTAACTGTGCGGAATACCTGCGGGAATGTAAATACTCTCACCCGGTGCTAGTGAAATCGGCTGAAGAAACACTGCGAGTAGTGCACCCTGATCCCCCGGGTACTCGGCGGCAACTGTTGTATACGCGGCAATTTCACTCGGAGAAAATCCAGACACACGAACAGCCTCCGGAATTGCAACTAGCGTGTCCGGTGCAAATTTGTGGCTGACAAAATATTCGAATAACTGACGTCGCGCATTTCCGTCGCTCGGAGAAAAGCCCTCGGGAAGTTCTAATGAAAGTGCCGCAAAGATCTGAAGGGCTTGTTCAAGTGGGCGCCAACCACAGAAGGCGGTGAAAGGCGTTAGGGCATAAAGCAGCTCAATTTTTTCATACGAGTCAGCAAATGCACCCTCAAACGCCTTGGTCTTATTGAGTTCGGTGTAGCCCTCAAGGGCATATTCGCTGTGCGGGTGCACCTGAACCGACAATGGTTTGGCTGCCGCCAAAATCTTCACCAGGATGGGAACATCATTTCGGTCAAGCACCTGATCCAATGTCGTATCTGAACCAACAATGTGTGATGGCCCGCTAGGGTGCACGCCAAACCAAAGTTCGGCTTGGGGCTCAAAACTTTCTTTCTCCGCACCATGCGTCAGCCAGGGCGTTAGTCCTCCAGGGATTCCCCACTCATAGTTCTTGAGTGCACCGTTAATCACTTGCATGAGTCACGTTCACTTCGCTCGTTTATGTGAGGAGCATGACGGGAATTCCGTCACGTACAGGGAAATGAGCACCACACACCGTGCACACAAGTTCGGGGATTTGCGGATTGGACCCGGGAATGAGAGCTCCGTGAGCCGGACACGGACAGGCAAGAACGCTCCACAATTCGGTTGCGATTCCAAAAGGCGCCGTGGATGCGGACACCTCCGGTGCGCTCATGAGAAGCAGAACCGTGTCGCGAATTTGCTGCATCTGAGAGAGGTCACGCGCTTCCACATTAAGGCGCAGAAGCGGCTCAGTGTTGCTGGCGCGAACGTTGAACCACCAAGTGTCAGAAGACACAGTTAACCCATCAAGTTCATCTAAGTCGTATTGCGAATATTGGGAGGCGATTGCAGCGATAACTCTGGCTTGATTGTCAACGCGCGTATTAATTTCACCACTGGCCGCATAGCGATTAAACGGAGTCATCAGACTTGAGAATGTTGTTCCCGCAGGAGTCTCACCCAGCGCCGCAATGCAATGCAGCGCCGCGAGCATGCCCGAGTCCGCCCGCCAAAAGTCGCGGAAATAGAAGTGACCCGAATGTTCACCTCCGAATACGGCATTTGTCTTCGCCATAGTTTCTTTTATAAATGAGTGACCAACACGAGTGCGAATAGCGGTGCCACCATTTTCTGCAATGACTTCTGGAACAGTTCGAGAAGTGATCAAATTATGAATCACGTTACTACCCGGATAGCGAGCCAATTCACGTGTGGCGATCAACGCGGTGATCGCCGATGGAGTGATCGCGTCTCCGTTTTGATCAACGACAAAGCAGCGATCGGCGTCACCATCAAAAGCTAGCCCCAGATCGGCTTTGTGTTCCACAACGGCCTTTTGCAGGTCCACCAGATTTGCTGGTTCAATCGGGTTCGCCTCGTGGTTGGGGAAACTTCCATCAAGTTCGAAATACATAGGAATGATTGCGAGTGGGAGTTCGGGCAACCCAGCGTCTGTGCCCAAAACCGCAGGCACGGTGAAACCACCCATACCGTTACCGGCGTCAACCACAATCGTGAGGTGTCGGCCATTTTCAACGGGGACAAGCTCACGTAGATAACGCGCGTATTCGGGAAGTACGTCGCGCATGGATGTGCTACCCAGCGGGTGAACAGGCGAATCGGCTGCACGCTTCGGGTCGACCGAGCCACCCGAAATCAATTCTGCGATCTCACGCAAACCCGAATCTTGACCAACGGGCGCAGCCCCTGCGCGACACAACTTGATGCCGTTGTACTCCGCAGGATTGTGACTTGCCGTGAACATCGCACCTGGAAGATTCAAACTGCCGGATGCGAAATACAGACCATCGGTGCTGGCTAACCCAATTTCAATGACATCGCAACCGGCCTCGCGAACTCCTTGAGCAAATGAAGCCACAAGTGATGGACCCGAAGGACGCATGTCATGTCCGACAACAACAGCCCCTTCGCCTCCCTCTGATGCCCGGATACCTAGCACCTCAACAAATGCGGTGCCAACCGCGTGGGCTAGGTCTTCATCCAATTGATCAGGGTAGGTACCCCGAATGTCATAGGCCTTAATAATCGCGCTGAGATCCCGCTCACGAAGTGAAGTCACTGGATAAGCCTACCCCTTCGGGCGCATCGACTGGGAATTCAAGAATCTGGGAATTACTGTTCGGGATTGACAAGGACCCGCAAATGACCTCGCCGAGCCACTTCAACCGTATTGCCGGACGAGGTAGCTTCCGCTTCTCGTTCTAGGTATCGAGGTCTAGCCGCCTCGCGCACGGCATCAGCTAAGGCTTCAAGGTCATCAGAGGACGGCTTTAAGGCATCAGCGTCAGGAGTAATGCGAACTATTTCCCAACCTCGAGGTGCTGTGAGGCGTTCACTGTGCATTAGGCACATGTCGTAACAATGCGGTTCAGCGTAAGTCGCCAGTGGACCAAGCACGGCGGTCGAATCTGCATAAACATACGTCAGCGTGGATACAGCAGAGCCATTGCATGATGGCTTCGAGCACCGTCGTCTACTCACGCCATGGACGTTAGTAGCAGATGAGCATTAACTCGTGGCGGCGCGCCGAACAGCGATTGCTTCATTCTGGGCTGCACTAGGAACTGAGACTTCAATGCGCAATGGACTCCAAGGATAACCGGTTATCAAATCACCGAAACGCGACTTCTCTCGGATCCGGTGCGCTAGTAAAACAGGGCCTGATCCCTGCACCGGGGTGGCAATTGCCGTGTACCAATCAATGTCAGTTGGTGGTTCCAATTTAATATTTCGAAGCTTTCCCGCTGCGACCTTGATGCGCCGGGGAGCGGTGGGCTCGCCAACACTTTTTCCACCACGAAACGGGAGCAACACAAGATCAATTTCAACGTCGCCCTCGGGTGCACTGATAGCTAATCGGACGTCGGTTGCATCGCGCACAGGGAGCCCCGAAACCGCCGATGGCCCATTGATCGGCTGAGCCCCTGCGCTAAACGCGGTTTCATCTTGTACACGATTGCCGCCGAAGAACTGGCGCATTCCTACAACAATTGGTTGATCCGAAGTCAATTCCAAAGTGGCCGGCAAGGAACCATCAGGCGTTTGCGGTAAGGCTGTTGTCATGTCGCTTGTGACCACTGCCCCTGCAGTGACAGTGAACGAGTTCCGTTCGGCTGGCTCAAATGTGCCGTCGGGTGAAATAATCCGCACAGTGACATTCGCATCATTATCCGTTGTGGAAACGATGGACAGGACGCGCGGACCGAGACCATTAATCACACCTGGGACATAGACCTTCGTTGCAGGTAGCGCCGACTGCGGAATCCAGTCTGTTCCAATAGATTTCAGACCGGATCGCTGCTCGTCGTCCACAGATGCCCCGATTCTCCCAGTTCTCGCTAGAACATGGAACGCTGTAGCGGCAATGCCGGGGGCGAGGACATCAAGTTGCACGGTAGCTCGATCTAGGGGCGGGATAACAAGTCCCCTGCCAGCCGGAGCATCGATGATTCCATCGGGTCCGTGAATGATTACGTCAACTACCGCTGCGGTGTCGTCAGGGTTAACCAAGAGGACACGGGTTTTTCGGCCAGCGATTGATCCACCACCAACAAACCAAAACTCCGAGGCAGCCGGAGCGCAGGCCGTACTCGCCATTCCCCGACCTTGCCCGCTGGGATCTCTGCCCCACTGATCTGCAACGAGCCCAGGGGCGAGTGAACCTTCCCCGTATGCACGAATTGCCGGCAGTCGATCACCGAATGCTTCGATTTGACCCTGCTCCCCCGGTTCAGTGATGCGCGATCTCGCCGATTCCTTTCCCGGCAAAGTTTCAATTCCGGCTGAACCCGGGCCAGAATCTTGTCCAGGTTGCCCTGGAACAACCGCTGCCGTGACCCTTACCCCGAGGTTGCCGCCAGCGCCCGGTTCAGGACACAGCAGCACCGACGAACCAATGGGCTCAATGGTGACCGCACCCTCTGACGCTTTCGGTTGTTCAACTTGGATGATGACAGAAATTCCAGCCACAAGCGCGCCAGCGGCCACAACCGCTACGGGTGCGAAGAAGCGGGATCTCAACACTGACGAATTGACACTAGCCACGTGCTTCACCATTTTCACTCATGTGTGCGATGTCTGGGGAAATATCGAAATCCGGATCTACTTCGATTCGCGAGCGGGCAGGAAGCGCAATCACAATGAGGGAAAGCACAATGAATAATTGCGCGAGAAGCCACAACTTGCGCGATGAGTCGTCAAATGACACCCGCACATTGGGACTTCCTGTTGGGATCTCAAACGTCGCTGACCAATCCAACAAGCCCTCGGTTGTTACCGATTCCAAATCTCCGGCATTCCAACGCGAATCCGCACTGGCCCCGACATACAGCACTCGCGTGCCAGTTCCCTCCGGCAATGTTTGTTCAATATAAGGATCTGTGCCCAGATTTTCCGGCGATGCAATTCCTATGGGCGACCTAGTAACCCCATCACTGATGCTCGCCCGTGAAGTGACGCCGGAAACCCTCCACAGCACTTCACCATCAGAACTGGCGAGCCTGCGTAGACCAGGTTCCGAATCTAAAATAGGAATAATTTCCTTGGATGATCCAGGGGCCAGCAAGACATATCGCACCCCGTAACCGCCCAGTGCGGCGATTTCTTCACCACCGCGACCCGATGCCATTGCGGCAACAAATGGATCGATTGCGCGCCACACGTCAGACACAGGTGGTGTATCTGCATCACCCAGACGCAAACCGTCACCGTTGATCAAGGTGTATTCGATACTGCCGGCCGGCAACTGCGTGAGCATGAGAGTTCGTGGTGCTTGCGGTCCAAATGCGTCAGCTGCAACAAATGCTGGCACCGTCGATGGTGATGTGCGCGCGAGCACGCTGGTGCTTGCGGGTAGAAGCCAAATCAAGGAGAGTAGTGGAGCGGCGAGCGCGGCCAGCACTGCTATCGCAGCAACCGGTTGGCCGATGCTGAAACTTTGACCGATGAAACGCGTTCGCAGTCCCTGTGCACCAAGTGCTGCCGCGGCAATGAGCATCAAACCAATAAATAATGTTGCAGGTCCCGGCCAGGTACGCATTTGGGTAGTGGAGCCGGCGGGTGTGAAGAGGAATACAACTTGAATGAGGGCAAAAAGCATGGCCACCCATGCCGCGACAATGATCAAGACGGCGACAGTTCGGCGATCCGTTCGCAGAAGTGCAAGGACGGCTGCAAGGACTACACCGAGCGAAATAACGATTGGCGAACTTCCCGGTCCGCCCGGATGCAAAAGGAAAATATCGATCATTGAAATATCTGGGTCGGTCAGTGACACAGAATTCATGCCTGGTTCAAAAAAGAACTGAGCGGGGTTAAGTGCCAGTGTGAAACTCCATGGAACAAGCGCGGCAAAGGAAGCACCGAATGCGATTGCTGTTTTGATAACGGTTTCCTTGGTGCGACGAATAAAAACAATCGCAAGGATCGCGCAGGCGAACAGGATGAGCCAGAGCGCCGGGGCGAATGCCAGAAGCAGGGCAAGAAGCAGTGCAGTTCCTGCTGCCCGTCGTTTCGTTGACCCTGGGGTCAACATGCGAACACCTGATCGCACGGCGAATGGCAAAATAAAAGCTGCGAAGCTCAGCCCCAGTCGACCCTGCGCAAGCGCACCCGTCATGGCAGGCAATAGCGCGTAGGTTGCTGCGCCCCAGAAACGAATGGCTTTACTTGGAATGAGATCGCGTGAAGTGAAGTACGCGGCCCAACCTGCAAGTGGAATGGCTAAGAGAAGTACGAAAGTCACCGCTGCGGTGGCCTTACCCAGCATCAGAGTTGACAGGATCGCGATCACTGCCAAGTAGGGCGGTGAGTCACTTACCGAACCTGGGCCCACGTTGTGCCAGCCCTGAAGGTAGAAGCTCCATAGGTCTGATGCGCCCCACGGGCTTGGCAGGAGCGCGCCGCCTTTGATAACGCCGTCGCCGAGCCACAGTGAGCGTGATGCAAACACGGCAACAAGTGCTAGCAAAACAATTAATAGGACACTGGGTTTGCGTAGCACCCGCTTGAAAAAACCTGTGGATGACTCTTCGAGGTAGGACGCGTCTTCATCGATGGGACCGGAGTCAAGCGCGCTCAACGTGTTGGTTGTTGATCCGCTGGTTGTTGCTAGTCCCGCTGCTGCCTCCCCGAGTGAACGAATTTGCTCCCACGTACTGGGTCGCAGGTGTCGAACAACGGATGCAGGTTCTGTCGATGTTGCTGCGACCAAAGCACGGGATCGCCGTAACCGTGATGGGTGCGCTGCTACCGAAAAAATCGCCCCAAATTCGGCCCTGGCATCACTTACATCTTTACCCAGTAAGTAGACGATGGAACGGATCGCACTTCCCAGAAACAGGCGCAGCGCAAGCAGCGCTCCCCCGATGCCACCGGATTGCGCCAGCAGCACATATATAGCGGCCTCCCGATCAGCGCGCAGAAGTCGTGAACTTGCCCCGTTACTGCCCTTTCCTGACCCTTGATGGTCAAGTCGGCGCCCATGTGCTGAAGCTTCGCGGTGATGTAGCCGTGCATTCGTTGCCACAATCACCCGTTCACCCATGCGGTGCGCCCGCCAACACAAATCCAAATCGTCGCGGAAAAGTGGGAGCTCTGGATCAAATCCGCCTAGAGCATCGAAAACATCGCGTCTAATGAGCATTCCTGCGGAACTGACCGCCAAAACATCTCGATCACCATCGTGTTGGCCCTGATCATGTTCCCCTCGCTCAAGCCCGGTGACCCTTCGTCCATCCGACGTGATCCCTACACCGACTTCGAGAAGGAGTCGGCGGTCATGCCAACCTAAAATTTTGGGTCCTAGCACGGAGACACTCGGTTGACGGTCTGCCGCAAGGAGAAGTTGTTCAAGTGCCGTCGAGTCCGGCGCGCTGTCGTCGTGTAACAGCCAAATCCACTCAATCGTGTCTGCAGGTCGGGAGTCTGCGGCAAAATCCGGGCGTGGAACCAAGGCGAGACCCGCATCGACGCATGCACCAAAACCTGGATTGTCCTTAAGCGCGACAACTCGATCCGCACCCAAACTCATGGTCAGGATCTCGAGCGATGTATCCGTTGAATTGGCGTCAACCCCAACGATTACTTCGGGGGGACGGGTAGTTCGGGCTAACTGCGTCAGAACTGCCGGTAGCCATGTTTCGCCATTGTGAGACACAAGTACCGTTGAAACGAAATGGGAGCGAGTGAGGACATCTTCGGCGGGTGATTCCTCTTCGAACTCGAAGCTAACATCTTGATCGAACCACGGGGAGTCTGGCTCGATCTCCGTTTCCGGCTCGATCACTGATTCGCTCACCCGCACACTCTATGTCGCGCACCCGTTAGAGAGGGCCACCCACCATGAGGGATTCGCGATTTCCTTTTTTAGGAGACGGCAAGTTTTTTCAGCCGGCGGCGTTCACGCTCGGAGAGCCCACCCCAGATTCCAAAACGCTCGTCCTGCTCAAGGGCGTACTCCAAACAATCAACGCGCACCTCACATGAGAGACACACTTTCTTGGCCTCACGGGTACTTCCACCTTTTTCAGGGAAGAAGGCTTCCGGGTCGGTCTGTGCGCATAGGGCCTGCTCCTGCCACGCGAGCTCCTCAACGTCGGATAGGGGAACCAGACCCAATACGACTCCTTGAGTTTGACGTGTGTCAACCACAGTTATTTCCTCCTCGACCCAAAAATCATTGCTCTTCGTTATTGCTCTTCGTTATTGCTCTTCGTTATTGCTCTTCGTTATTGCTATTCGTTAACGAATCTTTGAACTATTCGTTATGGGATAATTACTTTTTAATAAAGTAACTAGGCTGTATTACAGGGGTGTAATTCACAAACGTCAAGCCCAAAACGGACATTTAAGACACAATTTTTGAATATCGTAAAAATAAACAATTTTTTTGGGCGTGTCGGCGCATTCCTGTCCCCATTCAGGGGAGAGATGCCGTGTCACAGCGTGGCAAGCAAACTATGCCAAGATGGCGCCGTGAAAATCACTGCATTAGCCGGCGGAATCGGCGGAGCACGATTTTTACGCGGTCTGACCCAATCGGAGAAAGTTACCCGAGAGGTCGACGTCACCGTGATCGCCAATACCGGTGACGATATCTGGGTACACGGCGTACGAGTCTGCCCTGACCTTGACACCGTGATGTACACCCTGGGTGGTGGCATCAGTGCTGAGCGCGGCTGGGGCCGCGAAGGTGAAACTTTCACCTCAAAAGAGGAACTCGCAATCTACGGAGTTGAACCCACTTGGTTTGGTCTAGGAGACAAAGACTTAGCGACCCACCTGATACGTACAACCTCCTTGAACGCGGGTTATCCGCTCAGTGAAGTAACGCAAGCCCTATGCGATCGCTGGAATCCAGGAGTGAATTTGATCCCCATGTCGGATCAGCGCTGTGAAACCCATGTTGTCGTTGATCACCCTGAAACGGGAACTCGCGTTGCAATTCACTTCCAAGAGTGGTGGATTCGCTACGGAGCCAAACTGCCCGCCCACGAATTCATTCAAGTTGGCCTCGACACCGCGCAACCGGCACCGGGTGTCATTGACGCGATTAACAACGCTGATCTTATTATTCTGCCCCCGAGCAACCCGGTTGTCTCAATCGGCACAATCCTTGCCGTCCCCGGAATTCTCCATGCAATCCGAAATGCGTCAGCGCCTGTCATCGGATTGTCCCCCATCATTGCCAATGCGCCCGTGCGTGGAATGGCTGACGCGTGTTTGAGTGCAATCGGTGTGGACACAGATGCGGCGGCGGTTGCGGGGCACTATGGCAGCAGATCCAATGGCGGGATTTTGGACTACTGGTTAATTGATCAACGTGATTCGGATTCACTGGGAACGATTGAAGAACTCGGAATCACGGCTCGCGCCATCCCGCTTCTCATGACTGATGTTGATGCCGCAGGTGCCATGGCCAACTCCGCACTTGATCTCGTACTCGGCAATTAAGTTACATTTTCTATGAACACGAATGCGGCCATTGAGGTTTATGGTCTCCCCACCAACCATCAATTCACATCTGGGGATGACCCGGTGGCGATATTCCTTGAAGGACTCGAATCGGATAGGGACTTGCAAGACGGCGACATAATAGTGATCACCAGCAAAGTTGTGGCAAAGTGTGAAGGCCGAGTTCTCACCGGGGTTCATGACCGCGAAAATGCTATTGCAGGTGAGGCGAAACGCATAGTGGCAACGAAAACCCATGCTCGCGGCGTGACCACAATCGTGGAAACGCACACTGGATTAATTCTTGCTGCTGCTGGCATTGATGCAAGCAACACTGAACCTGGAACAATTGTTCTACTCCCTGTTGACCCAGATCACAGTGCGCGTGTGCTTCGAGAACGCTTTGCAAAAGCAACGGGGAAAAACATTGGAGTTGTCATTACCGACACACTCGGCCGCGCATGGCGACTTGGGGTCACCGACCACGCAATAGGTGCCGCAGGAATCACCGTCCTTGACGACCTCACTGGCAAGCCCGATGCATTTAACCGTACCCTCGAGATGACCGTTGTTGCCGTAGCCGACGAAATTGCTGCTGCCAGTGAATTAGTCCGACCAAAAAACTCACTAACACCATTTGCCCTCATTAGGGGACTCGAACACTTGGTGACCAAGGACCACGGGGCAGGTGCGCAGGCAATCATCCGCCCAACGGACGAAGACTTGTTTTCCCTTGGTACTGCTGAGTCAATTGCACTTGGTAAGCAACAAGCAGTCACCGATCGACGAACAGTAAGAGCTTTCCAACAGCAACAGGTCCCCGACTTAATTATTGATAAAGCAATCGAAGCTGCAATAACTGCACCTGCACCACATCACAGCACACCCTGGAGATTCCTTGTACTCCACTCAAGTGAGGAGCAGCAACACAGAAGGCGAATCGCGCTGCTTGACGCAATGGCGCAAACGTGGCGGCGCGATCTTCTAGCAGAAGGTAAAACCGAGGAAGAAATAGCAAAACGCATTGCCCGTGGAAATATTTTGCGCACAGCACCATGTGTCGTTATTGCATTCATGGATCTTGCCGCAGGTGGGCACACCTACCCTGAGGTTGGTGGACGCAACAACAATGAACGAGACATGTTCTTGGTTGCAGGAGGCGCCGCTGTTGAAAACCTTTTGATTGGCATTAGCAGTCAAGGGTACGGATCTGCTTGGATTTCCTCAACGCTTTTTTGTCCCGAGACTGTGCGAACCCAACTTGCACTCCCCGAATCATTTATTTCTTTGGGAGCGATTGCAATCGGTGTGCCGACCGCAAGCCCTGATCAACGCCCCGCCAGAGTTGCCAAAGACTTCCGAATCATCTAATGACTCACTGATCCGTTGAAAACCGGACGGCTAAATCTTTGAGTTGGGCATTAGCCCACACTCTCGCACCGTGGCGCAGTTCGTTACCGGCACCTACTGTGGCAAAGTCGCCGACCACGCTGTCATGGACCACACACGAGTCCCCGATTACAGCGCCTTGGCCAATAATGCTGTTAGAAATAATGACGTTGGAGCCAATAACTGCTGAGTCAAAGATCACGCTGGCCTTGACGTCGGTGTTTGGTCCAACAGTTGATCCTGCGCCTACAGTGGTGCCACCGTGAATGTGTGCTGAGTCCGAAACTTCCGCGCCCGCAAGAATGAGGGATTCCCCTGGATCTGTTACAGCCGGCGACGGGGCATTACCCAATACAAGGTCAACCGAACCCGCAATAAAGTCCATCGGCTGACCGAGGTCAAGCCAATAGCCTGCATCAACAACACCCATTATGAGTCGATCTGATGCTAAGAGTGCTGGGAAAATTTCACGTTCGACCGAAACGGCCCTTCCCTCTGGAATTGATTCGATGACCGAACGAGTAAACACATAGCAGCCCGCATTGATCTGGTCGGTGACAATTTCTTCAGGAGTCTGTGGTTTTTCCAAAAACTGCAGGACTCGCCCCTCGCTCGACGTTGGCACAAGTCCATAGGCTCGCGGATCCTGCACCCGAGTCAAATACAGCGTTACATCGGCTGCACTGTCTTGGTGTGTTGAAATAAGTGCACCGATGTCGAGGCCTGTGAGTACATCTCCATTGAAAACCACAACGGAATCATTCGGGCCGCCTTGCAGGAAACCAGAGGCAAAACGAATCGCTCCCCCAGTTCCCAGTGGCACCTCTTCTGTGGCAATAACAACTTCTATACCCAGGTCAGTATCAGCAATAAAGCTAGCGAAGACCTCAGCACGGTAACTGGTTGCCAGCACAATCCGGGTGATCCCTGAATCGCGTGCACGCAGAATTTGGTGGACAGTGAATGGAACCCCAGCGACCGGGAGCATCGGTTTTGGAGTGTTAATTGTCAATGGACGCAGTCGAGTTCCCTGGCCACCGACGAGGAGGATTGCTTCGCGCATGGCGATAGCCTGCCATAGCCCGATAGCCCGTCATGCGCATGCACGTACGCTCAGGCAGGTGGAGTCACATAAGTTCAAAGATGTCTGGCAACTACTCAATAGTCTCTCCGATCCGCAACGTCCATTCATCACAACACATTTCGCTGAGTCGGGTCGCATTGAACTCTCGGTTACCACTTTTCTCAACGGCGCGGCAAAATCAGCAAATGCTCTCCGTGACGTCATTGAGGTAGAGCCAGGCACGGCCGTGCAGGTAGACCTAGGGTGGACGTGGCAGCAGGCGGTGTGGCAAGCCGGTGCATTGATCTCCGGAAACGACCTAGTTACGCAGAACCCCGAGGTGAGGATCGTTCCAGCCGGGCAATCGGGGGGGACCGACTCGGCTGAAGTTTTTGGTATTTCAACGGATGGCTGGGGTCGACCACAGGGTTGCGAGGGTGAAATTACCGCTGAAGTGTTAGGTCAACCTGATGGCTGGATGTACCCAGAATTTTTTGAGCAGCAGCGAGAAGTTATTGAATCGGCGCGCCGATGGGGTCGTCAAAGAGGGGTCAGCGAGGGTGCGCGGATAGGAATCGATACACGGAATGTAGAACCAAATATTTTCATTCCATTCTTGGTGCCATTAATTTTCACTGGGTCAGTCGTCCTCAGCGACAATATTGACGAGCGCCTCATTGAGCAAGAACAAATAACCCGCGTACTTGGTTAGTGAGTTAGGTAACGGTTACCGTAATGAGAGGACTCACACCAGCTGCTTGGCGGTTGTCAACAACAACAAGTCGGTAAATATATGTGGCGCCAGCAGGTGTCGCTCTCTTCACTTTGAACGAGATCTTTCCGCGAGCTTTTGTCTTACTTTTACCAACAGTTCGCCACTCGCCTGTTTCAGGGTCGCCACTCACCAGTACCTGGCGCCACACTGTGAGACCTTTTTTACCGGGACGCATCTTCGCTGAAATGGTGAAAGCCTTGCCGTTCTTTTTGCTCACGGTCGCGGGACCGAGCAAGGAGACGGTCCGCGCTTTCACACTGGGAACAACACCGATGGAGAGTTCGGCGCTCACCCCGACAATTGCGCCTTTCTTGGAAGTAACGACCCTGTAGACCTGGGTTGTTGACGGTGGCCATGGATCCTTAACCACCATAGTGACTTTGCCCTTGGCCTTCGTCTTCTTTTTCTTCAGTGTTCTCCACTCGTCACCAACGCGTTGTTGTAACCACACGCGCAGCCCCTTTTTGGCTGGGTCAACTTTCGCCTTGATGGCAAAAGGCTTACCTGCTGGGTGATCCACTTTTGCCCCAGTAAGAAGTGCGACCGACCGTTCGCTGGGAGGAACTTCAACAACGGGTGCGGGTGCATCCGGTACAACCGGCTGGGCAACCGGAATGCCCGCGTTACCGTCAATCGAAGTGACGTAGTTTGACTTGAGTCCGAGCAGGCTGCGCATTTCATTACCCGTTCTAGTAACAGAACTGCCGTCGGCCAATGTTGCCGCGAGTGTCTTAACAGCACCTGCGGTGGTTCGCTCGGTCACGGCCAGTTGCCACACCCCTGGAACACCAAACGCTTGCGCGGCTTGAGCTTGAGTAATCACCTTGGTCCATGAGGCATCGGGATTGGACGGATCTAAGGAATAAGGGTCCGGAATTGACACTAAGTATGGGAATGTCTCCCCACCCCATGCCTCAGAGACGGCCTGCGACGCACCTCCATTGGATGAGGAGTAAAAGGCTTTAATTGCTTTTCCATCTTGGAGAATGGCAAGTCCGGTCGTAGGCGATGCGTGGGTCGCGTTTACTGCCGCAAGCCAGCGGTCCCCCTGCGCACTCGCTTGCTTCGTCCAGCCGGTAAACGCTTGATCCGAGAAAGGCCCGTAACCGTCGTCGAGGTGACAATTACAACTCTTGCGAAGACCCGCGTCGATCTTGGAAAGTGCGTACGTTCGGGCCGCGAGGACCTGTGACTGGAGTGCAGCGTCAGGCCACGAGTTAGAAACCTCTGAGATGCCATAAAGGTATTCGTCATGGAGCCTCAATCTGTTGACCGCATTGAGCTGCACTTTGCCACCCACGGTGATTGGCGTCACCTCGATGTAGCCGTAACGAAATCGACTCCCAGGCTTTGATAGGGCGCGAGCCTTATTCGTCACATGAACAAGAGTGGCTCCTATCGGCCGAGCAGTAGCCGATGGGCCTTGGCCAATAACACTCGATGAGCCCCCGCTGATTCGGACAACCTTAACCTGCCCACCTGCGCGTTGGAACTGAAAAATATCTGCTGGGCTACCGGTAGTGGTGACTCCACCGACGTTGACTTCAAGTGCGCCACCGGTTGGATCCAGCGATTCACTTTGCATGTCAACCCGGGACTTTTGGTACTCGATATTGACCGAGATCTCCATGTCGTCCTGCACTGGCACGACTTGGGTTCCTGGGTAGTAGTAGGTAACTATCGAGGTGGCATCCATACCTGCATTGGCCATTGCTCGCGCTCCCCATTGGGAGAGACCAACGCCGTGCCCGTATCCCGAACCAGTAAGCGTGAAATTCTCAGGCGGGGCGCACGGATCTGGCGGCGAATCTACAGTCGCTAATACCCGCGCTTGGCCCACCCATGGATAGAGGACTTCGCCATTTCCCGTTGAATTCATGGTTATCGTGTAGTTTCCGGGTGGGACCGGCTGACCTGAATCATTATTTTTGTCCCACTCGATACCGAGTGTTCCCGGCTCGCCTTGGCCGCCGCTGATGCTGCGAACAACCTCGCCGCACTGCGAACGAACAGATAAATTCCATTGCAATGGCGCATTGGTAACTGCAGCAATGCGTACTGGTTCTGCCTCTCCCCAATTGGCCGGTACAGCAGCCGGGTTGATCATGCTGGCACCCATCTTGGCCCCAGCAGCGGTACGGATCGCAGGAAGTTGAGCTTCCAAATATTTGCCCGGGCACGAGGTTGAACCAATATCACCGTGGCCACCGACGACTAGCGCGGTTGCCGTTTGTCCCGGCTTATATTTTGATGTTCCTGCACCAGAGTCAGAAACAAGTGTCGTTTTCCCATTGGGATCCCTATGATTCATCGATAATTTCCATGCAATCAGGGACGACACCGAGTCAACCATCGCAACCATTTCAGGGTCATTAGGTTTAAACGTTTGGAAGTTGCCTAGGGCGGATATTGCAAAAGTTTGGTCATTAAAACCAGCCGTATGCCCTCCAACAACCGCCTTATCCATACCGCCACCGCGGCCTTCGTAAACTCGACCGAAGCGATCAACAATGAAGTTGTACGCCATGTCGGAGTACTTCAAACCCTTGGTGAAATACGTGTACAAGTTTCGCATTTGCGAGGGTGCTTCCTCTGGCGTGTAATTGCTTTTACTTGCAGTGTGATGAATGAACGCGGCTTTAATTGTTTGCGCGAATTTAGGTCCACCTCGACGCAGACTTTCATCGGCGCCCCACTCGGATCGCGAAATAATCGTTGGCATGGGTGCACTTATTGTGCTTGCGGCCACGGTGCTTAATGGTCCTGTGTTTATTGAATTCAGATCTGGTTCGGGGATCGCTGAATCAGTACTGATCGTTGGTGAATCGAGCAGGACCATGGATGGATCGGTGACTTCAACACCATCGGGCGTGTCAATGCGAACTTCAACACCCGTCGCTGAATTGGTCAGCAACGGCTGCGTTCCGTAGAGGATATTCTCGGCCTCGGCACCGTCGGGCTGGTCCATCGAAATTTCGAGCGGTGTCCATGAACTCCAACCAGAGTTTTCCTGCACTCGGACAAGAACTCGGGTACCCGCAGCGAATGGCTCAGCCGATGTAACCCCCACCAAAGTAAATGGTTTCGTGTCCATGTTGCGTGTTGCCAGAACCGGCTCAAGATCGGTGAATTGGTCAACCTGGTGCGCGCTATGTGATTCAGCGTCATGTGATTCAGCATCGTGTGAATCCAAAGCCTGCGCTAAGGGCAAAAATTCCACAGAGTCTTCATCAGTGGTCTCCTGCGCGAAAGAAGCCTGTACGGCTGATTGGGATGCCGCAACAATTATTGGATCCACACCAAAGAGGTCTATGTGCTGCTCGATCAGAGGTGGTGCTTGTGATGTCACAGCGGTTGATGCTTCTATTTGGTCATTGGACTGGGTATTCATCCGGGTATTCAGTTGTGTCAGTTGTGATTGTGAACCGGACTGGGATGAACCGAAAACTGGCAGAATCAAACTGGTGGCGACTATCGTGATCACGGTCAGCGCACCCCGCGTGTTGGGGGTGCCAGGCTTGGGGATCAACAACTGCCCACACCTTCCTCATCACGATCAAAAACCTCACCTGTCACACAGGCCTCACAATTTACGTCTCAGTAGTGTCACACACACCTACCACCTGCGCCAAACACCGCCCCGCCCGAATTGCCCCCATATTGTTCAAGCCCCACCCTCAGAGGGAACCAAGCCGGTGTTTGGGTGCGTCTTAACCGCTGGTGGGAAGCTTCCGGCTTACTATTGAGGGTGACGCTGGCACCACAGCGTGCTGAACTACTAAATAATGCTTCCCAGAGTTAAGGATCCCCTTGAGTAACCGAAGTTGGCCAAAGGTTGTCGCTGCTGTCGCATCGGGTGCGATTTTGGCCGTGACGGCTGTTGGAGCAGGTGTCACCTCGGTCCTTGGTCAACTGGAGGGCAACATCACTGCCCTTGACGTCTCTGATCAAACTGGAAGTGCTGTGACCAGCAGCGAATCAATCGTTATTGACGAGGTAACAGGGGAAACCGCCCCTTTTAACGTCTTGCTCATGGGCAGTGACTCCCGCGCCGGCAAGGACAATAGAGGATACGGAAGCACTGCCAAATTTGGTACAGCTGAGCGCTCAGACACAACAATCCTGTTGCACGTCAGTGCTGATCGAAGCCAAGCGGTCGCCGTGAGTATTCCCCGTGACACGCTCATTGACCTACCAACATGCAAGAACGCCAATGGCGAGAGTGTCAAGGGTGGAACTGGCAAGTTCAACGAAGCAATGACGCGTGGCGGCCCCGGTTGCACCCTCAAAGCCGTTGAAAATATGACCGGGATGAAGATCGACAATTTTATGGTGGTCGACTTCGGTGGGTTTAAGGCAATCACCGAGTCCGTGGGTGGTGTCGAAATCTGCCTCAGCGAGCCGGTCAACGATCCACTCAGTGGTCTCAAACTCAGCGCCGGAAAGCACACGATCTCAGGCGAAGAGGCGCTCGCATTCGTGCGTGCTCGTAAGACGCTGGGCGACGGTTCGGACACCTCACGCATTAGGCGCCAGCAAGCTTTCCTTTCCTCGATGGCCAAGAAGGTGCTCTCCAGCGGGACGCTACTCAATCCTGTCGCGCTGCTGGGTGTGCTCAATGCCGCGACCGAGTCACTCACCGCCGATCCGCAGTTGGCCAATATTGACAACCTCCGCGAATTGGTAGTGAGCATGAAGGATCTGAGTCCCTCCAACATCACCTTCACCACAATGCCTTGGTACCCCGCCGGTGATGGCGCAAATGTCTTGATGAACAAGAAAAAGGCCAAGCCACTTCTCAATGCGATCAAAAATGACACGCCGTGGCCTCCCAAAGCAGCCAACGATCAACCGCTACTGCGCACGGTTCCTGAAAATATTCGCGTTGAAGTGATCAATGGCACCGGAGTCAAGGGCGCGGGCAAAAAAGCTAAGAAAGCATTGCGCCAACAAGGATTCATCGTCGTCAATGTCAAAAATGGCGATCCCGTTGCTGCCACAACACTTATCTATGATCCCGAGTGGGACAACTCAGCCAAAACATTGGCGTACTCCGCGGGTGCAACAGTTCAGGAGCCTGTGGCAGGAACCGGATCAACACTTCAACTCGTCATAGGTCCTGACTTCACTGGCACTAAGGCCGTCCAAATCAGTGAGGCACTCAAGGACAAGACAGCAAACATTAATACCGCCGATGAAAGTTACTGCGCGAGTTAATGCGCAATCGCTCGTGAGGTAGTCGATCAAATAACAGGCGGTCGACCCGCTTTGGTCATCGCCCAGACGGTTTTCCACTTCATCGCTTTTCGTCCACTCGGTCGCACAGACATCCCTTCACGCATTCCCGAAAGCCACGCCTTGCGAGCCGAGGAGTCACGAACCCGCAACATGGTTAATCCGGCCCAACTACCGACATATAGCGGCTCGAGGACCACCGGAAGGTTGCGTCGGGCAAGCCACACCCTGTTTCGCGCATTCATTCGGTAGAACTCTTCATGTCGCAATGGATTAATTACCGGGTGGTACACATCGATGTCGCCGGCATACCAGGGGATATAACCTGAATCCCATACTCGCCACACTAGGTCGATTCCTTCGTGTGCGTAGAAAAACTCTTCGGGCCAACCCGCACATGCATCAAAGACTGAACGTCGAATTACCGTTGCGCCTTCCCACAGCGAAGTAGCCGGACCAGGTGTTGCCGGATCTCCCACTCTCAGTCGGGGTACCCAGCGCCCGGGCGCAGCAACTCCTGTTGGATCAACAACTCGCGGCTGAATGAGTCCGATTTCGGGCCGAGACGCTAGCAAGGCTGCCATTCGCTCCAAGAAATGCGGGTCCGGTAGTTCAGCATCGTCGTCGAGAAAGAACAGAATGTCTCCACGAACCTGACTCACACCCGCATTGCGTCCCGCTGGAATACCGACATTCTCGGGAAGCGCTAACGCTTTAACTCCTGCGGGCAAATCAATTGGTTTCCAGCCATTACCTACCACGACTATCTCGGTGTCAACATTGACTTGGCAGATCACCGATTCAATTGCTGTACGCAATTCAATGGGTCGTTTCCCCATGGTCAAAATGACAACACCAAATTGCGGTGGGGTGTTTGGTGTTGCCATCACTTCAACTTGCTGGAAGTCATGATCGACATGAAGTGACCAATAATTGTTATTACACCAAGGATCGCAAGACCTCCCACCAAAATGCGGGTGACCTGCAAATCTCCCGTGAACAGGTCGCCTACTGCGGCGATAAAAGCCAAGATCGTGAGTTCAACCGAATGGTAGGCACGGTGAAATGGCACGAAACGAGCGATGGAACGAATCCGACGCAACCCGGAAACACGTGGCACGCCAACAGATTCCTTGTCTTCCAATTTGGGCATGTTGTTGTACGCACGCGAAACGTGAACCATGTCGTTGAGTGCTTTATTAAACATAATGATTAAAGCCAATAAGGCCCCGATCAATGGCCACGGTGAATCCAGCCAGCCAGAGTCTGGGAAGCCTGCGGCGCGCAGTCCAAGTGCAAGAGGAATGAATGCTTCAGCAACATAGTGGCCGACTCGATCCAGAAAGACACCCTTGGGTGAAGAAGTTCCACGCCACCGAGCAATTTCACCGTCAGAGCAATCCCACAGCATTTGCATTTGTCCCAGCAGCAAGGCCAAGCTGGCTCCGGGCATTCCGGGAATGAGGAGCGCTACACCGGCAAGCGCGCCCGTCGCGATCATTAGATACGTAACACCGTTTGCCGTGATCGAGGTGCGCAATAGAAGACTTGTTAGATACGGCGAAATGTCTCGTAGATATACGTCAGCGACCCAATGCTCGGAATTCTTTCGATCACGCACAGAGGGCGGCTGGCACACTTCCTTGATTTGCTCAATAGTCGGGTGCACCTTTTTTTCTGATTTCACAGGATTGTCACTTTCCGCGCGGACAGATATTGAGCCGAAGCAATAATTACGCACCACATGAACAACCACGCTACTCCGAGGTTAAGCGCGTCGTAAAAAGCCGTGATTCCTACCAAGGAAGCAATGACCACAATGATTGTTCGCCCTTCACGCCCCAATGCTCCCCAGGTAATCCAACGAGGAGCCCTTGACCCCGCTAACGCTCGATACAAATTGTCGTAGTGGTGATATGCAACGATGAACAGGTAGCCAAACGCCAACGTAATCCACTGCGGGAACCAAATCAATGCAATGAGAGCCACAACGCCCATTTCGATAAGGCGGTTGATCATGGGGTTCGCCCAGTTCCAACGTGAGGCTGGCTCACGACGAAATACGTGAGGAAGTAAATCAAGAATGGGACCGTTGTCTCGTTGCGCGGTAATCAATACGACACCGACCGGGGATTTTTCCCACCTTCTAGTTCGTATTACTCGACCAACGAGCGTGTACAGCCAGGCTATGGAAGTCAGGGCAAGTAAGGCGATTAAGGCTGCCAAAGGTGTGAAAATCGCGGCCACGGCGCTGAGAACCAGCCAGCGTTCACCTATGGGCATGTGAATCACTTTCTTAAACCAACGCAGACCTGATCGGCTATTAACGCGTACCGAGAAAGTGGCGTACCCCTCACCCCATGGATCATGCGGATCAAGAAGGGAAACTCGAGGGAGCGCAGCCTCCCGCAGCTTCTGGATAGCTGCAAAGTTGTAATCCCCCATGTGCCGCGCTGTTTGCACAATCATCAGGATCAATGCGAGTCCCCAAGCAAGTTGAGACTCAACGCCGGTAACTACCGCGCCGGCGGCCAGACCTGCGTAAACGGCATATTCCTTCACCCGGTCAGTTGATGCATCAAGCCACGCACCGATCACCGAGAAACGGTGCGTGGCGCGCGCGACTTCCCCATCAACACAGTCCAAAATCAAGGACAGTTGAAGGAGAACTGCGCCGAGAACCAAGGCCCAGCGGTCCCCTTGGGCAAAACTCAATGCGGCCGCAATACCGACAATAAATGAAATTACCGTAACAAAGTTGGGTGACATGCGGAGTTTGATCGCTAAGACACTCAATGGTTTGGAAAGTTTGCGAACAACGAAAGTTGAATAAAAACCGTCATCGACTCGATTTGCTTGAAGTGCCCGAATACGGGACTCCGACATTACTTGTATTTTAGCTTTGGCGGCATCAAGATTTTCTGTTGATCTGAACCACGGTGCATCAATTAACTCCACTGCCCGAACGTTTATTTGAGATCTGGTTAATGCCGCCAAAATCAACTCGGTAACCTCGCAGTCACCTGGGGTTATTGCACCCGCCTCAATTACCTGGGCTAATTCACTGACGGCGCTGAGTGCCACTGGAAAATCACGAGGATGAATCCGAATTGCACCTACACTTTGGGCGTTGCCAGCGTTGATGTGATGAAAACTGGTCGCCACCGCGCTAACAGCATGGTGGGCAATTCGAAGATTTCCGTCGCGTTGTGGTCGAACAGCAGCACACGTTCCTGCGAGTGAGTTCTCCGTGATCGGACCGAGGACAAGTGGTGAAATCAGTAAATCCGGGGCGATCAAAATGATTGCCGAATCAGGATTTTCCAAAGCGGTAAGTAAATCAGCCAGCACCACTGACATTTCTGCATTCGTATTAATTATTCGACTCACTCGGACTCTTTACGAAATAGTGAACGTATTCCATCTTTTTTTGTTTGTCGGTAAAGGCGACCGGCCAAGGCGCGTGAAGTTGGATCTTCACGGGATGCGTTTATGACAGACTCGATCGCCGTGACGGCGGCATCAATGGGGAGTTGATCAACCGGGCCTGGATCTGGGGTTGACTCAATCCGAATAGTCAGTGCATCGAGGTTACCCAATACCTGCACACCCGACTTTTGGATTGTATTGACACTCGCTATGCCTACTTGTTGAGCCGCATCCAGCGCCCAATCGGGTGTGCGTAATTTTGGTTCACTTGATTCCGGTTCCCGACCTTCCACCATGCCGAGTGCTACCCCGCGCCGCACTAGCGTGACGTAGTCGGTCCATTGCATGGTTTTTTTGACTTTTTTGTTTAGCCGGACGAGCACCTCTGCTTCCGCAGCCGTCATTGAGCGATTACTGGTGAGCTCCATTCGACTATTCAAAATTTCCGGTGGCACGTCGAGGAACTGCGCGAAGGTTTCAAACATATAGTTCCGAGGGACGTCTTCCAACACCATCACGGTGAGGTTCTCGGGGCCTACCGCTTGCCCCCAACGAGTGATCACATCTCCATGATCATGCCGTTTCCAAAATGTGGGAGTCATCTTTGAACTTCCCGGCGTAGCTAGGACATCGGTGAGCCAGGCGTCATAGGAAGTCGTCATTCCGTACTTCAAATATTGTTGCCACGAGGAAGGTAGAAGCTTGCCCAGATTGCGCAGGGTCACCACAACGTGAACAGGTCGGGCACCGGAGTCACCCAATGCTGCAACCGCTTCCTGCGCCTGTTCAGCACTTGCCTCGCAGAAAAACTCACTACTGATCACAACTCGGCCCGGAGCCTTGACCGTGCGCTTGGCCAATCGATCGAAATGCTCACGGTCCATGACACCGCCGCCACGGTTATTCCAGCCCCAAGGACGGCCAAGCAGAGCGAGCGCGCCGCGGTGCTGGGCCTGCAATTTGCCGGGGTACCGGACATTGTGGGCCGCTAGATCCTCTCGGGCGTCGGCTAGAGCCGCCTGAATGGCTGTCGTGCCCGTTTTGTGAACGCCCACGTGGAGCAAGACGCCATTCTTCCCAATGGGGTTCGCTGGCGTGGAGTTAGCTGGGGTGGAAGAAACCGACACGTGGGCCAGCCTATTCCCCGCGGGGCTCCCGCCTAGCCTCACGCGCGAGGGCAAGTGCTTTGGGAACCGTGGTGTCGGCAATGAGTGCGCCCTGTTCGAAATACAAGCCACGATTACAGAATCTGCGGTACTGCTTGGCCCCATCCGAGGAAACTAGGAAAGTCGCGCCATTTTCACGCAGTGTGTCCACCGCGCTCCAGCATTTTTGTCGAAATTCAAGTTCGCCCACCACCAAAGTCTGGTCAATTGCATAAACATCAGCGTCTACGGCCATGGCGATACTCCATGCCAGCCGTTGCCTAGTACTTGTCGGTGTCCCCCGCAGGTGCCGGTCGAGGTAGTTGCCCAAGTCCGCAAATTCAATGATCGAGGGCAGTTTCTCGGTGAGTTCGGCCGGACTCATTCCGAGCAGCCCACCGACCAGATAGGCATTTTGTCGAATTGTGAAAGAGGCACCCATGGCTCGGGCAATACCGATCATCGGGACCACGCGTTCTGTGCGCGTCACCGCACCTGAATCAGGGATCAATGTTCCCACCGCGAGCCGAATCACCGATGTGCGCAGCAATGGCTTGCCACTGACGATTGCCACCGAGTCGCCTTTATTCACCGTAAAGGACACGTCATCGAGAACGGGCACCATGGTTCTTGATGTTTCACCTGCGAAGCGCCGAAGGCGATGCTTACGACCTGAACCTTGTCGGCGTTTAGTCCGAGGCATGGCAAGCGACACATGGGAAAATTCAATAACGCTCACTTCGCCTCCTTCAATAATCGCGGCTTAAGTCGGTGAAATGTGTAAATGCCCGCAATAAATAGTGCGGCTGCCACACTTAATGAGATCACGAGTGCAACGACCGAGGTGTGTTCCTCTGGCCACCATCCGATTCGGTACAGGCCGAGGATTCCAACAAGCGGGTTGATGGCTGCGATTGTTTGCAGGTTCTGGGGAATGTTAGAAATCGAGTAAAGGATCGGTGAAAGGTAAAACATTGCTCGCATAATGATTTTTACAACGCGGGCAAGATCGGGAATAACAACACTCAAAGAAGAAACAAGTAAACCGATTCCATAGAGAAGCAGGAACTGCAAAAGAATTGCAACCGGGAAAAACAATATGTAGATCCCAGGAAGATCCCTCGTGAGCACGATTGCGAGCACTATCACGGGAAGTGAAAAAATAAACTCAACCGAAGTCGACAGCACCGTTCGCATCACCCAAATTTGAGGGGGCAACGCCGAGAAAGCCAACTCACCCCGAGCACGGCGGAAAATCTTGGTGGACGCGTTCACGCTCTTGGTGAACCACCACCAGGGCAGGATCGCAACGGAGAGGAAAAGCAGATACGGCGAGAGCCCCAATGCTCGTTCACCCAGGAGTACTGAGAAAACCAGCCACAAGACGAGAGACATACCCAACGGCTCGAGCAGCGACCAGAGGTAACCGAGCCGGAATTTGGTGTACTGATTCTGCAGGTCACGAAGGACCAACATTCGGAGTACCTGGCGGTGCTCCCAGAGTGCGCGCACGGCGTTTACATTAGATCACGACGGCTCGCGTATCGTGCACCACGTGGAAAGCAAAGCGGCCGGGTCCGAAAAACCAGGCAAAGTGAGCGTGTTTGCTAAACGCGCGGCTCGAAGTTTGAGCCGACGCCTGCGCGAGTTTGGGGAGGTTGCACCAGACGGGTTCGACATGGGTAACGTACCGAACGCCGATATCGCCCTGTACTTCGCTGATCAACCCGCAAAGCTCTATCAACTGCTCCAGTGGCTTCCGGTATTTGAAAATCACACCGAACTGCGAACTATTGTTGTGGTTCGCAACCTTGAGACATACAACGAATTACGCACCCGAACATCTCTACAGGTTCTTCTGGTGCCCCGCTATGAAATTTTAATGGCCCTGTACGACCGAGCTGATTTTCATGCAGTGATTTATGTCAACAACGGTTGGACCAATTTCCAGTCGCTCTCATTTCAACAGGCTGTTCACATTCACGTAAACCATGGTGAGAGCGACAAAATTTGCATGGTGAGTAATCAGGCCAAGGCTTATGACAAGGTTTACGTCGCGGGACAAGCCGCAATTGATCGTCATGCTGCAGCAATTGCGTGGTTTGATCCGAGCCACCTGGTGAGCGTGGGAAGACCTCAACTCGATCTTGATATCGCCAGCCCGATAGCTGACAGTGAATTGGTAACAATTACCTATGCTCCCACGTGGGAAGGTGAGGACGAAGTCAACAATTACACCTCGGTTGACCTCTACGGACCACAAATTGTCACAGCGGCGCTGGCAATTCCTCATGCACGTTTGGTCTATAAGCCACACCCACGCGTACTTGAGTCAGCGGATCCACTCGTCCGGGAAAACCACAAGAAAATTGTCAACCTGATTTCCAGCGCAGGGGCTCCACATGTCTATCTGCCGAATGCAAACATCTTGGGAATTTTGCCCGAAACCGACCTACTCATCTCTGACGTGTCAAGCGTGACCCTGGACTACCTTTACTTGACACCGAATTCACCTATTCTGCTCACCGACCGCCGGTCTAACCCCGCTCAATTACTCGCTGACTCACCCATGTCTGCAGCATGCGCTGTTATTGATCAGAATTCCATTTCACGCATTGGCGAACTGATCACCACCGCACTGGAAATGGATACGCATGGCGACGATCGCGCACGGATGCGCACCTATTACTTCGGAGACAATGCCAAGGGAAGCAGTACTCGGGCGTTTTGGTCTGCGATCACTTCCGAGATCGCCGCACACGACTCTGCTCTAAACCTGATCCAACGCGTGCGGCAAGTTCGGTCTTAGTTGGTGTGGACAGTAGGCTCCCGGGGTGACTCAAACAGCTGTGATTTTGGCCGCAGGAATGGGAACGCGGCTTGGGCGTCCCTGGCCTAAACCCCTCACTCCACTTGCTGACGGCCGCACGATCATGCGGCAACAGATGGACAATCTCAGCGCAGCTTATGGTGAAGAGTTGCGAGTCATGACGGTCATTGGCTTCAAGCTTGAGCTGATCATTGAGTCATTCCCTAATAACCTATACGTATACAACGAGGCTTACGATCAAACAAATACCAACCGCAGCCTGCTCAAGGCCCTTCGGCTTTCTGGTCCCGGTGGAGTGATCTGGCTCAATGGTGATGTCGTCTTTGATCCTCGTGTGTTCGACCGCATTAAAGAATATATCGACAAAGACGAATCAATTATCTGTGTTAACACCGCAGCCGTGGGAGACGAAGAGGTCAAATACCGGGTTGACTCCGACGGATTTGTGAACGAACTTTCCAAGCAGGTGGTTGACGCCCTCGGCGAGTCGGTAGGAATCAACTTCGTGGCCGACAAAGACAAGCAACTTTTGATCGAGGGGCTGGCAGCCTGTGCCGACGACGACTATTTTGAACGTGGAATTGAGATCATGATCGAAACCCACGGAACCCGAGTGCGCCCTGTTGATATTTCAGACCTCTTTGCCGTGGAAGTTGATTTCGAGGAAGACCTCACCCGCGCTAACTCGCACCTGTAGCCACTGCAATCACAGCGAATCAAATACCGCAGACCAGCATTCGTAGACAGCGCTAGGAACCTGATCCCGTGTCGGAACAATAATTGGTTGCGCCTGCGAAAAACGGATTAAGGCTTCGGCGATCGCTCTCGGATTCTCACGAGCAACCAGATCCGTGTACACCGCTTGGTTCGTACTCAGGAATTCACGCACTCCCGCAGAACAATCAGTAGCGATCACCGGGACACCTGCGGCCAAAGCCTCAGCTACAACGAGTGGGGCTCCCTCTGTTCGTGAAGTGAGCAGCAGTACCGCGCTCTCACTCAAAATTGACTCAATATTTGCAACAGGTGCAACGAACTCCACCTGGGGTCCTGCTTGCTCACGTAATTCGGCTTCCACTGGTCCCGAACCAATCATTCGCAGTCTCGTATCGAGCCCGAGTTGCGCGCGTGCCTGTTCAAATCCAGCCAGAGCCAAATCTGGTCCTTTTTCCGGTGAGAATCTGCCAATGAAATCTATGTATTTGGCCGGGGTACGAGTGAAGTTGGGTGAGGGGTTCCACATGTTCGGGTTCTCAATCACAATCACATTTGTCAATCCGCAATCGGCGAAAGCCTGAGCATCTTCGCTGGTGAGTACCGCGAACACATCACATGCGGGGGCAAGTCTCATTGCTCGTTTTAAGTCTCGTCCGCTGGCCGCAGCGGCGAATGCGCCGTGGTATTGACCGATAATGCGCCACTCTTCGGCTCGGTCAACTTCTTTCATTGCGTCGAGTAGAACCTCAAGTGACCACAGTTGAGCGGCAATGACAAACCCGGGATCGAGTGAATTCAACAGATCGGAAAAGTTTCTCACCGCGATGCTTCGCAGTTCCCTTCGCTCTTGGGCATTCTGCGGATCATGCGAGATTGCCAGCGGCCACATTCGTGGCATTAACGTGGTAGTTTCAACGTCACCAAAATCATGTGAATCCGAATGCGGGGTAACACCCACCACCAAACATGGATGATCCTGTGATGCGAAAATTCTGGCGAGAGTGTGGACAACTACTTGGGCTCCACCAAGTTCCTGGACATTATTTGCCACAATCACGACTGTTTTCATTTGCGCACCCCTTGTGATTCAAGGCGTGCTCGAATAAGTTCATGTAGCAACCCTTGATCCGCAATCGGGGTTACCTCAATTGGAGGTAGCAGGTAGCGCGCAGCCCCTAAGTCTTTCCGAAAGATGATTGCCCTTGGATCACCGATCAACTCCGGCCGATCCGTGATCACAAGGTCTGCAATGGCAAGTGCCGCCTTCAGTTGGGAAGCGGAATAACCCCGATAGGCAAATCGAGAACGTTTGGGAGCCGGCGTAAAGACTTCGCGGGGAATCAGCAGGTACGTATCTGCGCCGAATTCGTCAATCCAGGCCTGGGTGTCAAAGCGCTCAAGTCTGCTGTCAAATGGGTTTAGATTCGCGGGCGCGAACACAACCGTGGGCCGATCCTCAACTTTGATCAACGGTAAGTGAGAGGGGGTTGATTTGTTATTGCGCGAGCGCCTGAGTTTGCGCACCGCTCCCATCAATGACTTTGCTGATCCAGTGGCCTTCCAGGAAATACGGCGATCTGGTTGCGTTTCAAACGCTATGCGATCAGCACAGTCAAGGGAAGCTAACCTGCTCAAAGACACTTCAGGAAGGTCCTCCCCTTCTTGAATGTGTAAATCTGAACGGTTCACACCCAAGGCGCACGTCAATTGAATCTGAACAACACCATGTTCACCCGAGTTGATCCCGCGATCCTGAATGAGTTCAGCACTCGTTGCATCAAGCTTGACTTGGAAACTCTTTTCAAAGGCGCCAGCCTCAATTGGCGTTGTGCGAAATGCAATGAGTGCCCCCGTCCTGGCTTCACGCAAAATAACTTGCGCTGCTGTATCAACTGGTAAGTCACCCGCGAAGTCAACACAGGTGATCAACCAATCAGCAGAGTCTTGCCCTTTGATCATGGTCGCGAAATAGCGTCTTTGATCAAACGGGATCAAAGCGAGGCGTAAATCGCTGGCATCAAGCCACCATGTCGCTGGGCGACCCAATAGTTCCGTGGCCTCACGCGACCACAAACTGGTTACCCCTTCGACTAATTCCGTGTTAATCAATTCCGTGTTTATAAATCCGCCACCCTTCTCCCACCACAGCGCCCTGAGCATCTTCATTTGATCTCCGAGGAGGAGGTAATAGGTAGCAATCCGTAGCCCAGGGCGCAAGCATTCAAAGTCTTCAATCGGAATAGTTCGAATGTACGCGGAAAGAATCTGAATTAGTTCACTTGATTGCGTCTGCCTCAGTTCAAAGAGAGTCGAGAGGTAGAGTGAAAGTTCATGTTGGAGGAACTTCTGGTTTTTGTAATGGGCCAAAACCGGGTGGGAATCGAGCTCTCGGTCCATTAATTCATTGATTGCGATGCGGTCATTCACATTGCGCAACTCACTTCGGGATTGGGTAATGGAACCTTCCTGGGCATCTCGCTCCACGTTCCAGTTGTACACAACCTCAGCGATCACTCCAATGCGCGAAGACGCGAGATAACACTTGAGAGTAAAAAGTTGATCTTCAAAAAGAAGCCCGTCAGGGAAATCAATTCCGTTCTCAAGCAGAAACTGGGTGCGGTAAATTTTGTTCACCGAGATGGTGTCAAACAATAACCCCGGCTCTTCAATCAGACCCTCGAAAACCTGGGACTTCACGTGCAATTCCGGTCGCCAAATTTTCTTCTCACCTGTACTTGAAACGATGCGTCGGGCTGCGCCTACCACCAAATCGGTCTTCATTTCATTGATCGCCGTGTGTAAATTGCGAACTGCATGCCTGTCGTAGGTGTCATCTGAGTCACAGAACATGACAAAGGGCGCTTCAGCCAACTGCATACCGCGATTGCGTGGGGCACTGCACCCACCAGAGTTCTTGGCCAGGACTTCAATTCGAATCCGCGGATCACGTTGCGCCGCAGCGCGCAAAAACTCAACAGAGTTGTCCGTTGAACAATCGTCGACGGCGATAATTTCAATATTACGAAAAGATTGGGCGGTAAGGGACTCCAAGGCCGCAGGTAGACGATCAGCGTCGTTGTACCCAATCAAGATAATCGAGACCTGCGGACTAGTCATGGCGCACTGATTCAGCTGCCGTAATTAATACTCGGGCGCGTGATCGAAAATCATGATCGATTCGAATTCGTTGCGCATCAACTGAGTCGGCAGGAAAAAATGCATCAGGATTTTGATAGATCTTTGCCAACTCCTCAGGACCTTGGTAGGTGACAACACTCGAGCCAAAAACATCACTGATACCCAATGCGGGGTCACTCACTACCCGAGCACCCGCCGCTACCGCGTCAAAAAGGCGATTTGAAAGAAATCCAAGTTCGGCCATTTCACGGTGGTGATCATTGAGCACTATGGCACTGTTTGCATATGCATTGGGCAACTCGCTATTGGGCAAGAACTCTCCGGCGATTTGATCAGGGGCAAGGAACTCTTCCCAACCGACCCCGAAAACCTGCAATGGAATTCCGGCCGCGAGTGCATCACGAACAACGGGTCGAAACTCCCCACGGGTTGATCCCACGAAGAGCGCGCCAGATTTTTGCATTGAGGTCGTTGGCATAAATCGATTCGCATTGGTGGCCTGTAACAGCGGGGTGAATTCACCGATCTCTGGATCAGGACTCCAGTTATTGCTTGCGGCAAATGTGCGCGAATACTGGGCGGCCTCGCCGGGCTCAACAAGTTCAGGGTGTGAGATCACCCAAAGCATCCATGTTGCACTCGTATTGGACGGGACGACTCGTCGCAGTCCACGCAGCACCAGAACAACGTCGTCCGCATTGCGTTTCTCGCTATTGGCGCCAGCCCGGGAAACGACTTTGGCATCCACTCCCTCAGCGATAAGAGCTTGGGAAAGATCCGTGGCGAACCAGTAATCGCCCCACTGCTTGCCCGCCTCTCCCTTTGGTGCCGAAGTAACTATGGACCACTGAGGTTTGCGGTTGAAAAGTTTCATGACTTAGCCCGACCAATGAGAAACCCGAGCCCCCATGAAATGTGCAGAACCGGAAAGACGAAAGGTAATAAAAGTCCAGTGCGACCAGCCCTAGAAATCACACTTGCCCCAATTACTCCCAATAAATATGCAATGAGTGGAACCAGACCCACCCACACTAATAATTGCTGTGATGCAAATGCTCCAATGAGCACCAGAAAAAGTCCGAGACACAGTGCGAGGACAAGTGCGGGCGCGGCTAGATATCGCAGTGAGATCGTTTCACGGTATCTACGAGCAACTTCTCGGCGCCACGTTCCGTATCCGAAATACTGACGCGCAAGCGCACTGAGACTCGGGCGAGGGCGGTAGGTCACGACCATCTCGGGCGTGAACCACACTGTGCCACCGGTTTCACGTATACGGTGATTCATCTCCCAGTCCTGGGCTCGAACCATCGATTCGTCGTAGCCGCCAACCCGCTCCAGGGCACTTCTACGAAAGCAACCCAAATACACGGTAAGTGCTTCACCCTCGGTACCGCCAACATGAAATGCTGCCCCGCCAACACCAAATTTTGACGTCATTGCGGCGGCGATCGCTTTTTGCATTGGCGTCAAGCCACTTGCTGCCATAACTCCACCGACATTGTCGGCTCCACTTCGATTCAAAGTCTCGACACCAACGCGGATGTAGTCAACTGGAATGAGCGCGTGGCCGTCCACTCGAACAACCACTTCGGATTGTGACGCCCTGATGGCCGCGTTCAACGCCGCAGGGGTTCTTCCGCTGGGGTTGGCTACCACTCTCAGGCTCGGATGACGTTGTGCAAGTTCGGCCGCGATCACTTCGGTGCGATCACGTGATGGGGCAACGGCAAGAACGATCACCATTTCACCTTGGTAGTCCTGGGCAAGTAAACGTTGGATCGCTGACTCGAGGTGGTCTTCTTCATTAAGTACCGGCATCACGATTGCAACAGTTGGGAAAGAATTCATTTACCTAGTGCTCCAAGTCCAAATCCGCGTATCCGAGCAAAATACTGCTGTCTACACCAATTACTTCACCAGCAATATCTTTTCGAAAATGCGCGTCAGAAACAAGTGACGTGTTGACCGCTGCGGAATCCTGAGCGTGTCGAACGTAGATGTAACCGTGGCCGTGGGTTCGGTAGATCAATCCCCCGTGTTCGGTGACCCGTTCGATTAAAGCCAGGTCCACTGATTTCGGCACGGGTCGCCAACCACCCACCTCGCGCAGGTCTGATTGGGAAATCAGCAAAGTTCCACCAGCGACAAACTTCGCGTATTTTTCGGCCGCGTACGTTGGTCGAAACACCGTGACATCAGCGCCCGCAAGATAAATATTGTCAAGCGCCTTGCCCACAAGTTGAGCCCCAGAAAACATGCGGGCTGTGACCAAATCCCAAACATGCTCTGGTCCATAAAAGTCGTCATCGTCAATTTTCGTAATGAGATCACCACTTGCGAGGGAGCTTGCGACCGTGAGAATTTCACCCAAGTTCAGGGTGTCCGGTACCGACCGAGTCAGAGCAGGGAAGGGTAACTCGGAAAGGTGCGCGCCAATATGAGAGTCGAGTTCAAAGCCATGCGTGAGGAGCACAAGTTCTAGATTCGGATACGTTTGCCGGGCGAGTAAATCGACTATTGCGTGCAAATAATCTTCGCGATTCGTTACCAACAGCATGGAAACACTTGGCCAACCAAAAATCTGCGGATGAGGCGAGTGCTTACGCAGTGCAATATTGCGCCGGGCAATCGATACAAATTCACTTTCTCTGGGATTCGCGGTTGCGACATCAAGATTGACTCCACAAGCCTGTAACTGAATTTTTTGTGTAGAGGTAAGCACGGTTGTTTCGGTCAACCCGGTAACCCCGCGAAGTTGGTGAACAGTGGATGCGTCAAGTGATGCAGGAAGTGAAAAAGATGAAGCCGCAAGAACATTGGCTTGCACAAGTGAGCGACGGCCAATTGGGCGGTGCACGAGTGGGTTCACCACAAACTCAGTGTCAGTCGCCGTTAACCAGGCACTCTCCCCTGTGATGATGAGGTCCGTGGATCGAAGGTGAGGATTTTCACTCGGATTGGCACTCACTAAATGTCGAAGAGTTTCCGCGAGGTTTCCATTGCGTGGGAGTGCCGCGGGGTCCCAACTCACTTTCGGAGCGAAAACCCCACCTGCAGTTGGCGTGCAAGCGCGCAATAACCCCGACAGCACGACCGCAAGTGGAAGTTCCGTGGCAACGGTTGCTTCGGCTTCAAAGCCTGTTTCCGTCCACCGACCCGAGAATTGAGACAGTGCAAGTTCCGGGTTTCCCAGCCAACCCGAACGCGGAGCCCTAGCGTGATCAATGATCAGATTCACCGACAATGTCAACTCACCGGATGTGGCTACTTCAACTATCAATTCACGCAGTGAATCTCGGTTATGAACCCGGATCGTCACATTCCCATCACGACCTCGACGCACTTTGGGAGCCGCCACGCGATTTGAGCCCTTCACGGTAAGCACTTTAGAGGGTAAGACCCGCCCAACGGGGCTAGCGGTGAGAAACGGAGGGCCAATCACACTAATCTTGCTCAATGACCTCTTCGACCCAGCCGATCCAGCAGAACTTGCGACTATCCGTGATTGGCACCGGCTACCTCGGGGCGACCCACGCAGCCTGCATGGCCGAATTGGGATTTGAGGTGATCGGGCTCGACGTTGTTCCCGAAAAAGTTGACCTGCTCAACTCTGGCCAAGTCCCCTTCTACGAGCCCGAACTCGAGGAAGTTCTCCAGCGCAATATCGCAGCTGGGCGGGTGAAGTTCACGACTTCATTTGCCGAGGTCGCCGACTTCGCTGACATTCACTTTATTTGTGTGGGAACCCCGCAACAATCAGGGTCCTATGCCGCCGACGTGTCCCAGGTTTTCGGAGCCGTTGAATCCCTCGCCCCACACCTATCCCCCACCGATCTCGTTGTTGGCAAATCAACCGTGCCGGTGGGTACGGCCGAAAAAATAGCCGAAATACTGAAAAGGTCAGCCCCCGGCGTTGAGGTTGCCTGGAACCCCGAGTTCCTACGCGAGGGTTTCGCGGTTCAGGACACTTTGGAACCAGATCGCTTAGTCGTTGGGGTCACCTCACCGAATGCAGTAGCACGAATGCGTGAGGTCTACGCCCCGATGATCGAGAAGGGAATTCCTTTCCTCGTCACCGATTTTCCTACCGCCGAGTTGGTCAAAGTTGCCGCTAACTCATTTTTGGCCACCAAAATTTCATTTATTAATGCGATGGCAGAGGTGTGTGAAGCCGCCGGTGCTGACGTTGTACAACTTGCGGAAGCAATCGGTTACGACACTCGAATTGGAAACAAGTTCCTCGGAGCTGGCCTTGGCTTCGGTGGTGGCTGCCTTCCCAAAGATATTCGTGCATTCATGGCGCGGGCCGGAGAACTCGGCGCCGAAGAAGCCCTCACATTTTTGCGCGAAGTTGACCAAATCAACCTACGTCGTCGCAGTCACACGGTTGACCTCGCCCGCAAGGAACTTGGTGGTGAACTGCGCGGGAAAACCATTTGCATGTTTGGTGCAACGTTTAAGCCCGACAGTGATGACGTTCGCGACTCACCCGCACTTGATGTTGCAGTCGCACTTGCCAACGCCGGCGCAACAGTTGTTGTGCACGACCCCAAGGGCACCATTAACGCTGAACGTGTTTACCCAACTTTGACCTACTCGCTTGATGCCATGAAGGCTGCCACCCATGCGGATCTGATCATTCACGCTACCGAGTGGATGCAGTACCGAGAAATTGATCCCACTGAACTTGCGAAAGTTGTTTCCCAAAAAAATATTATCGATGCTCGAAATAAGTTAGATGTCACTGCTTGGCGTGCGGCCGGCTGGAATATCCGAGCACTGGGTCGACCTACCGCCTAATCATTTGCATGGAGATTCCTGAGATTCTTGAGAATACCCACCTATGGTTTGTTGTTGGCCTAGGCAACAATCCTGATCGACCGGCTTTTGGGGTAGCAAAATTTCTTCAAGACCACGGCAAACAGATTGTTCCGATTTACCCCCGCGCCGAGATGGTGCACGGCGAACAGGGTTTTGCCACCATTTCGAAAGCGAGCGAAGTGTGGGGTCCACCCGATGTTGTTGACCTATTTGTGAACAGTTCTCGGGTAGGTCAATTAAGTGACCAAGGCGTTGAAGCGGGAGCGAAAGTGATCTGGATGCAACTTGGTGTCACCGACGAGGCGGCCGCCGAACGGGCTCAGGCTGCTGGTCTCATAGTTGTTATGAATAAATGCCCAGCGATCGAGTGGCGAAAAAATTTCCCCAGTTCACCGAACTAGATGAGCTTGCTTTGCTTGGCTGCGGCTTGGGCATTGAGCTCGCGAGCATAATTCTCAAGTTTTTGTGTGATCTCACTGTCGGTAATTCCCAGCATGCGAGCGGCTAAAAGTCCTGCGTTCTTTGCGTTGTCAATTGCCACTGTTGCAACAGGTATCCCTGCCGGCATCTGCACAATCGAGAGTAGCGCGTCCATGCCATCGAGTTTGGTCGCAGCAACAGGAACACCGATCACGGGAAGTGTTGTCAGGGAGGCGATCATGCCGGGTAGGTGTGCGGCGCCACCTGCACCAGCAATTATCACGTCGAAACCATTCGCACGTGCACTTTGGGCAAATTCGGTCATCTCCAGCGGCATCCGGTGGGCTGAGAGAACGTAGGGCTTGTTACTAATACCCAGGTCGGTCAGAATCTGCGTCGCTGCGCGCATTACGGGCCAATCGGAATCACTGCCCATGCAGACGGCAACTTGAATCTTTTCGCTACTCATTTATTTCTCCTGTGAAATAGGAAACCGCGTGATCCACTCGATTGCATAAGTCTGTCAGGTCAGAGCCAATCGCGGTCACATGTCCCACTTTGCGGCCCGGTTTCACCACTTTTCCATACAGATGCACATGAAGCTCCTGATCGCGGGCAAAAACATGGCGGTAGGCACTGTAAAGATTAGGGACATCGCCACCCAAAATATTTCCCATCACCGACCACGTTGCAATCGCGCGCGGCGAGCCTAGAGGTAGGTCAAGAACAGCCCGCAAATGGTTTTCGAACTGGCTCGTGGTGGCCCCCTCAATACTCCAGTGGCCAGAGTTGTGCGCACGCATGGCGAGTTCATTGACCAGCACCCCGTCACCGGTGTCAAATAATTCAACAGCGAGCATTCCCACAACGTCAAGCTCTCGCGCAATTCTCAGCGCAATTTCCTGAGCCAAAACAGCGATCTGGGGGTCGAGATCTGGGGCAGGAGCGATCACTTGTGAACATATTCCATTGCGCTGAGTTGTCTGCACCACCGGGTAGGCGACGCACTGATCACTGGGTGAACGGGCCACCTGGGCTGCCAACTCTCGAGTGAAATTCACTTTTTCCTCGGCCAGCCAGTGGGACCCGGGTGGAAGTTCATTCGCGAAAACGGCGCTGATCTCTGACTCGCTATTGACGAACCACACACCTTTGCCGTCGTACCCTCCACGGGAAGTTTTTAAGATGAACGGGTAGCCCACTTCTTGCGCAAAAATTGAGGCGTCGGTTTCGGAATCAACTTGGGACCAGCGCGGGCACGGGATTCCCAGGTCGGTGAGCGCCTGACGCATTGCAAGTTTGTCCTGGGCGTAGATCACCGCCTGTGGACTTGGATACACCGGCTTACCGCAATTTTTCAACACTTCCATCACGGCTGGGGTGAGAAGTTCGTGATCAAATGTCACCACGTCACAGGACTGGGCAAATGCGAGCACCGTTTGTGGGTCATCTTTAGAACCAATGGTGGTGTCCGCGACCACGAGTGCCGCTGGTTCTTCCAAGTTATTGGCTAAAACCTTAAAACGAATTCCCAATGCAGTAGCAGGGGCGACACTCATTTGAGCTAACTGCCCAGCTCCAATCATGCCGACGGTGGGACCGAGTTCATGCCCGCCACTTTGATTCACAGGAGAAACTTAGTACTTACCGCCGACTGCCCCCGTGCATAGTTAGACTCCGCGAATGCATGGTTCCAAAAGTGGTACGCGGTCCGTGCGCACGTGGGTTGCCGGAATCTGGCGCGAACTCGCTAAATTCGGAATTGTTGGACTGGCCGCCCTTGTCATTGATATCGGATTGTTCAACTTTTTGCGCTTTGCCGGTGGAGAAGGCCCCATGTTTGACCGACCCATCTCCTCAAAAATCATTAGTGTCGCGGTAGCAACAACATTCGCTTACTTCGGAAACAGATATTGGACTTTTCGGCAACGAGGTCGCACCAACATGGGGCGCGAATACTTAATGTTTTTTGCGTTAAATGCGGTTGCACTACTGATCGCAATCAGCTGTCTCTGGTTTAGCCACTACGTCATGGGCTGGGACAGTGCACTGGCTGACAACATCAGCGCAAATGTCGTTGGTCTTGGCCTAGGCACCATGTTTAGGTTCTGGTCGTACCGCAAATTCGTTTTCCCTGCAATCCCCGATGACGCCGAGCACCAAGACGAACGTGACCTCGCCGAACGTGATGCGATCACGCCAATCTGATTTTCCTTACTCGGGAACTGAGCCACGACCACGACGGCGGGAATCATCAAGTTCATGGAGTTCGTACACCTGACGTTGGATGTCCTCAACATTGGGGACATCGTTAATCACCAAATCACCGTCATCACTTGCAGACTCAACCTCTAATGTTCCGTAGTTCAAAACTCGACCCAGGACACTGACTTCAAAGGAAACGTTATTGACTTTCGAAAGCGGCATGTCCCTGCCCTGCTTGGTCAGCAAACCACGCCGAACAATTATTCGACGACTGGTAAACACGTACTGCGTTGTGAGCCAGGTTAGGAAAGGAAGGGCCACCTGCCACGTCAAAATAATTACGCCGACTATGACAACAATCCAACGAAATATTGTGCTATCAAAAGCGAAGAAGGCCCACGTTGCAATGAATACCTCGATGACCAAGACGAATGCTGGCCAGATTAAGGCGCGCCAATGCGGCTTGAGTTCAAATGCGATTGTCTCGCCGGGGGCTAAGAGTTTTTCGGGGTACATGGCTTAATTGTGGCATGAACCACATCCGCTGCGATGACAATCTCGCGCCTGTCCCCTGACCGAGCAATTATTAAGTGGCCGTATTCATCAAGACCGAGTCCCTGTGCTTCGAAAGGTTCCTCATTGGGTCGGGTGATGTGCAGCTCAGCCCCGATGCTGGAGCACACGCTGTGATAGCGAGCTGACGGATTGGCAGTGTCCCAATTCGCCTCTCGCCAGGACTCAATGTGGTCATGAAGTGAATTAACAACTTCAGCCAGAACTGATGTGATTTCGAATGCTTCCCCACATACATCAGCCAGTGCTACCGAGTTCGGGAAGTGCGCGCGGGTGACATTGATCCCGATACCCACAACCCATTGGCTAGGGGCTCCTGCTGACTCGATCAGTATCCCGCCAAGTTTGGCGCCGTTGGCGGTTACATCATTGGGCCACTTCAGTTCAACGCTGGCGCCCAGTCTTGTACAAGCGTCAAAAACTGCCAGTCCGGCGACTAGGGGCAGCCACGTCGGTGCTTCACAACCGGAAAGGTCCACGAGTACCGAGCACCACAATCCACTTCCGGGTTCACTTTGCCAATTGCGATCGAGTCTGCCACGGCCGGCGCTTTGCTCCGATGCAACGACCACGGTCCAAGGGGCAACAGCCCCAACGTGACATCGTCGGATTAATTCACTATTCGTTGAATCGACGGTATTTAACGAGATGACCTCCGGGCTCAATGGGAGCAATGGGATCAATGGGATCAACGTCACAAAATCACTTGGGTCATCCTGCTCAGCGAATTCATCCACGCCGATAAGGTACGCAGGTAGACCAAGAGCGAGTTGCAAGACCCACCCAGGAGGATTCATGAGCGCCGAAATCACCCCCGATATTCACACCACCGCGGGTAGAGCCGACGTATTGCGTTCTCGCCGCACCGAAGCTGCTGGCAAGCGCCAAGATGCTGTTGACAAGCAGCACGCCCGAGGCAAAATGACCGCGATGGAGCGGATTGAAGCCTTCCTTGACCCCGATTCATTTCAGGCAATTGACGGCCTCACCCGGCACCGCTCACACAACTTTGGTCTAGAGAATACGCGCCCCTACGGTGACGGAGTAATTACCGGTTACGGAACGGTCGATGGCCGCCAAGTGTGTGTCTTTGCCCAAGATTTCACGGTGTTCGGTGGTTCCTTGGGTGAAGTGTTCGGTGAAAAAATTGTGAAGATCATGGATCTGGCGCTTAAGACCGGTTGCCCGATGATCGGCCTGAATGACTCCGGTGGTGCGCGGATTCAAGAGGGTGTTGTTTCACTTGCACTTTATGGCGAGATTTTTTACCGCAACGTGATGGCATCCGGTGTGATCCCACAAATTTCTCTGATCATGGGTCCATGTGCTGGTGGAGCCGTCTACTCCCCCGCGATCACCGACTTTATTGTGATGGTGGATAAAACCTCCCACATGTTTATTACTGGACCCGATGTCATCAAGACTGTCACCGGTGAAGACGTTGCCTTCGAGGAACTCGGTGGAGCACACACTCACAATTCAAAAAGTGGTGTTGCCCATTACATGGCAACAGATGAAACCGATGCACTTGATTATGTGCGGGCATTATTGTCGTATCTCCCCAGCAATAACTTGAGTGAGCCCGTTGTCATTCCCACCAAGGTATCCATGGAATTCACCGAAGAGGACTACGCCCTTGACTCGATAATCCCCGACTCGCCGAACCAGCCTTATGACATGCACGAAGTGTTGTCCTGTGTTCTCGACGACGGTGATTTCCTAGAAACCCAACCACTGTTTGCTCCTAATATTTTGTGCGGATTTGGTCGTGTTGAAGGCCACCCGGTTGGCATTGTGGCCAACCAGCCCATGCAGTTTGCGGGAACCCTCAATATTGAGGCTTCCGAAAAGGCTGCTCGTTTTGTTCGCACCTGCGATGCATTCAATATCCCCGTCATCACTTTCGTCGACGTCCCCGGCTTCCTGCCAGGCACCGATCAAGAGTGGGATGGAATTATTCGCCGCGGTGCAAAACTGATTTACGCCTACGCCGAAGCAACTGTTCCCAAGCTCACCGTGGTCACCCGCAAGGCCTACGGCGGCGCCTACGTGGTTATGGGTTCAAAGCACCTGCGGGCTGATCTGAACTTAGCTTGGCCAACCGGAGAAATTGCGGTTATGGGCGCCCAGGGCGCGGTCAACATCTTGTACCGCAAGGAACTTGCTGGCGCCACCGATCCTGTTGCTGAGCGCGCAGCTCGCATCGAGGAATACACGGAGAAATTCGCTAACCCCTATGTTGCAGCAGAGCGGGGCTACATGGATCGGGTGATTTTCCCACATGAAACCCGTTTGCAGCTCACCCGTGCATTGCGGGCATTGCGCACCAAACGCGCAACATTGCCACCCAAGAAGCACGGAAATATCCCACTGTGACCGCCCCACACCTTCAGGTAATCCGAGGGGATGCAAGCCCAGAAGACATTGCAACACTTCTCGCCGTATTCGCCGCACTACAGGGCAATGCGCAAACGAGCGAACCCGCAGCGATCCACGTATGGAGTGACCGGGCTGCCGTGATGCGCAGTTTTCCCACTCCTGGACCCGGCGCCTGGCGCGCATCGGGTCTGGCTCAATAAGGGAACGCATGCAACTCATTTTGGCTTCGGCCTCTCCCGCACGTCTGGCCACCTTGACCAACGCTGGCATTAACCCGATTGTTCGTGTGAGTAACGTCGATGAAGAGACCATTGAAGCCAACATGGGATCCTCGACCCCGAGTGAAATTGCACAAGCACTCGCTCAAGCCAAATGTGAAAAAGTCACCCAGGAACTCGCCGACAGTAATGAGCTAACACCCAACACGATAGTCATTGGTTGTGATTCCGTTTTTGAACTCAACGGCAAGCCCTATGGCAAGCCAGAAAACGCAGCCCAGGCAAAATCCCGCTGGCAAGAGATGATGAACGCAACCGGGATTTTGCACACCGGTCACTACATCACGTTCACCAATGAACATGGGGAACAAAATACCGCTGAAGCAACCGCGAGCACCCAAGTTCATCTGGGCGAACTCACAGAGGATGAAATGGACGCATACGTCAAAAGTGGTGAACCACTTGCCGTTGCTGGTGGTTTCACTCTCGATGGTCTTGGTGGGGCCTTCGTGCAAGGGGTAACCGGGGACCCGTCAAACGTTGTCGGAATCTCACTTCCCACCGTCCGCAAACTGTTAACCGAGCTTGGAATCACGTGGACAAACCTGTGGAATCAAGCCAGATAAGATCAGCCAACAATCGAAGGGAAGTTACGTGAAAAGAGTCTTGATCGCCAACCGTGGTGAAATTGCAGTTCGAGTAATTCGTGCCTGCAAGGACGAGGGAATAGAGTCCGTTGCGGTCTATGCCGATCCTGACCGCGATGCCCTGCACGTCCGACTCGCCGATCACGCATTCGCATTGGGTGGTTCAACCGCTGCCGAGTCTTACCTTGATATTCCCAAGGTAATTAACGCCGCGAAAGAATCTGGCGCTGACTCGGTTCACCCAGGCTACGGTTTTCTTTCGGAAAATGCCGATTTCGCCCAAGCTGTCATTGACGCTGGTTTGATTTGGATTGGCCCTCCCCCCTCCGCTATTCGTTCACTCGGTGACAAGGTCAGCGCACGTCATATTGCCCAGCGTGCAGGGGCACCTCAGGTACCCGGAACACCCGATCCCGTCAAGGATTCGAGTGAAGTTGTTGCCTTTGCGAAAGAGTTTGGTCTTCCCGTTGCGATCAAGGCGGCATTCGGTGGTGGCGGACGCGGACTTAAAGTCGCCCGTAACCTCGAAGAAATCCCAGAGTTGTATGACTCAGCGGTACGTGAAGCGGTAGCCGCATTCGGCCGCGGTGAGTGCTTCGTTGAGCGTTACCTTGACAATCCACGACACGTTGAAACCCAAGTACTCGCTGACCGTGAAGGCAATGTTGTTGTTGTCTCAACCCGTGACTGCTCACTCCAGCGCCGTCACCAGAAGTTGGTAGAAGAAGCACCAGCGCCCTTCCTCACCCAAGAGCAACTCGATGCCTTGTACGCGTCCTCGAAAGCGATCATCAAAGAAGCCGGCTACTACAACGCCGGTACCTGCGAGTTCCTGATCGGCACCGACGGCACCATTTCATTCCTTGAAGTGAACACACGGCTTCAGGTAGAACACCCCGTCAGTGAAGAAGTGGCCGGAATTGACCTTGTTCGCGAGCAATTCCGTATTGCCCGCGGCGGGACAATCGACTACCCGGACCCCGTTCTGCGCGGTCACAGCATTGAATTCAGAATCAACGGTGAAGATCCCGGCCGTGGTTTCCTTCCCGCACCAGGCAAGCTCGCAGTGTGGGAACTTCCCAGCGGCCCAGGAGTTCGAGTTGACACCGGCTTTGAAGCAGGTGACGTAATCGGTGGAAACTTCGATTCACTGCTGGCGAAGTTGATTGTGACTGGCAAGGATCGTCAAGAGGCTCTCCAGCGGTCACGTCGCGCCCTCTCCGAATTCACAGTGGATGGAATTGCAACGGCACTGACTTTCCACCGTGTGGTAGTTGAGGATCCAGCTTTCGCACCGGCTGACCCCGATTCACCTTTCACCGTCCACACTCGCTGGATTGAAACTGAGTTCAATAACGAGATCCCTGCTTACTCAGGGGATGCTCAAGAACTCGAAGACAGTGTTCCCCGTCAAGCCGTGGTCGTTGAAGTCAATGGCAAACGCCTTGAAGTCACCCTCCCCAATGGCTTTGGAACCCAAACAAGTGAGCCAACACCCACCGCTAAAAAGCGTGAACGCAAAAAAGCGGGAGCGAACACTTCCGGTGATTCACTCGTTGCACCCATGCAGGGAACAATTGTGAAGATCGATGTCGCCGAGGGTCAAGTGGTTGAAGCGGGAGATTTGATCGTGGTGTTGGAGGCAATGAAGATGGAGCAGCCACTCACCGCGCACAAAGCAGGCACGATCACCAAACTCAGCGCCGAAGTGGGAACAACTGTTCCCACGGGGACTGTTCTTTGCGAGATTATTGCCTGATCGCGCACGTGCGGTTTGCCACTAGGCACTAGATTCATCTGGTGAACTCAATAAACACACCGGTTAATCCCGAGACCGATCTCCTCAATACTGCGGCACGTGAGTCTGCTGCTGCCATCGCAATACTCAGTGGCAGCGACAAACACGATATTGCGATTGTGCTGGGTTCAGGTTGGGTTCCTGCCGCCGAGATGATCGGCACTCACGTCGCCGAGTTCAGTGTCACCGAAGTGCCCCATTTCAGCGCACCCGGCGTTGCCGGCCATGCGGGGAAAATTCGTAGTGTTGAGATCAACGGTAAGCGTGTGCTTGTTTTTCTGGGGCGAACACATTTCTACGAAGGAAAAGGCGTAGACGCGGTTACCCATCTTGTTCGCACCGCCGCTGCCGCCGGTTGTGGCACCATGATTCTCACGAACGGTTGTGGCGGCCTCAACCCCGAGTGGTCTCCCGGGACACCCGTCCTGATCAAAGACCAGATCAACTTCACCGGCAACTCACCGCTGCACGGCGCCCACTTCGTTGACCTCACCGATTTGTACTCGTCTCGTTTGCGCGCAATGTGCCACGAGGTTGAGCCAGCCCTGCACGAAGGTGTCTACGTTCAATTTCCTGGCCCGATGTATGAAACTCCAGCGGAAATAACCATGGTTCGCAACATGGGGGGCACCCTGGTCGGCATGAGTACCGCCCTGGAAGCGATCGTTGCTCGATCACTGGGCATGGAGATTCTTGGAATTTCGCTGGTCACTAACCTTGCCGCCGGCATGAGTGGCGAACCCCTCAATCACGAGGAAGTCCTCCAAGCGGGCAAAGACGCAGCCGTGCGCATGGGTGACCTTCTCGCAAAAATAATTGCCAAGATTTAGATCAGAGGGCGCAACGAAACATGAATGTTATTTCGCAGGCACGGGATTGGCTAGCGAGTGATCCCCATGAAGAAACCCAACACGAACTACGCGTACTCATTGAACGCGCCGGAGCGATGGATCCACTTGCGATCGCCGAACTCCATGACTGTTTCAACGGAACACTGCAATTCGGCACTGCGGGACTGCGCGGAAAATTAGGACCCGGACCTAATCGCATGAACCTGGTGGTTGTTGCCCGCGCAGCCTCCGGTCTTGCCAGGTACCTCAACAACGACAATCCAAACCAAAAGGAGATCAGCGTTGTGATCGGCTTTGACGCCCGCCACAACTCGGAACTCTTCGCAAAAATCACCGCGCAAATCCTCAGCGGTGTAGGTATTCACCCCTTGCTCTTCCCCCACACGGTCCCAACCCCTGTTCTGGCATTTGCCATTAGACACCTCGGCGCTGATGCCGGCGTCATGGTGACCGCAAGTCACAACCCACCACAGGACAACGGCTACAAGGTCTATTTGGGTAACGGCGCACAGATAATTCCTCCAGCCGACACACGAATTGCCCACTTCATCACCGAAGCCACGAACGAAGGCCCTGTTCGTGATCTACCCCACGGCGACACTTGGACCAGTCTTGATCCCACCACCGAAGCGGCCTATCTCGATCACACCGCGCAATTGGTGGACAAAGAAATCAGCAGCAACACAGAGCTAAAGACCGTTTACACGGCAATGCACGGAGTCGGTGGAAAGTTATTCATGGAACTTGTCGCACAAGCTGGCTTTCCCGAACCCATCAAAGTTGTCCAACAATTTGAGCCCGATCCCGCTTTCCCCACTGTCGCTTTCCCCAACCCTGAAGAACCCGGGGCAATTGATCTATCCATTGAAACGGCAATAGCCAATAGTGCTGATCTGGTGATCGCCAATGATCCCGACGCTGATCGCTGTGCGGTCGCAATCCCCACCAACCCCACCAAGGAAGACAAATCCAGTTGGCGCATGCTTCACGGTGACGAAGTCGGCGCCCTGCTCGCATCATGGATCGCGCAACGGCAACCACATGCATCAGGAGTCATGGCGCAGTCGGTTGTTTCCTCAACAGTGCTCAAAGCAATTGCTGAAGATGCCGGTTTTGACTACCAACAAACCTTGACCGGTTTTAAGTGGATTGGCCCAATCCCTAACTTGATCTTCGGTTATGAAGAAGCCCTGGGCTACTGCGTTGATCCGCAATTCGTCAAAGACAAAGACGGACTCTCTGCTGCCCTAAAAGTCATGGAACTTGCAGCCCACCTAAAAGCGCAGGGACAAACCCTGCAAAGTGAACTTGATCGTATTGCAATGCAGGTCGGTGTCTATGCAACCGACCAAGTCTCCGTCAGGGTGAGCGACCTCTCGGTGATCCCGGAAATTATGCAACGCCTGCGCGCGACTCCCCCAACGCAGATTGCTGGAGCCACCGTCACCGAATTTGTCGACCTTGCAATTGGTACCTCAACTCTCCCGCCAACCGATGGCCTGTTGTTTAACCTAGAAGGAGGCGGGCGGGTGATCGTGCGACCCAGTGGAACTGAACCCAAAGTGAAGGTTTACCTGCAAAGTGTTATCCCCGTTGCTAATCCTGACCAACTCGCCGGCAGCCGCGCCCAGGCCAGTGAGCGGATCGCGGCCATGACCTCGGTTGCGCGAACCTGGCTCAATTGATCTTGCGAAAGTTTACATCACGTGTATTACGCATAATACACGTGATACACTGAGATCCTGACTAAACGCGAGGAGTATCCATGACCGCATTATCCGTCCGGCTGCCCGATCAGTTAGCCGCCCGATTAGAGGAACTAGCCAACCAGACAGGTCGCTCCAAGTCATATTACGTATTAGAAGCATTGAATGAGACAATAGACGATCTCGAGGATGCCTATCTCGCTCAGATAAGACTCAGCGATGTTCGGCGCGGTTTTTCTGGTTCTGTCGATCTAGCTACAGTTATGGCGGAACATGGTCTGGCGGATTGAGTTCGAAAGTCGAGCTCTCAAAGAATTCCAGCGACTAGAGCGTCCCGCGCGGGAGCGAATTCTCCGCTTTCTTTCTGAAAGAGTCGAGCCCAGCACTGATCCCAGGTCTTTCGCCGAGCCACTTGCTGGCGAAGCGTTTGCTGGCTTATGGCGATTTCGGGTGGGTGATTTCCGGTTGATTGCTCATTTCGAGGACGAAGTCTTCCTCGTTCTCATTGTTCGTATAGGTCACCGCAGAGCAATTTACCGATAGCTGCACCGACTCTGTGAGATCCATTAAGAGAGGAAGTCGAATTCCTTACAGTCTAGAGTGGGTGCGTGTCCTCTTTCAATCCGCAAACACCGGCATCCTATAAAGGGCTGCATTCATTTCTGGCAGGTTTGCCCGGTATCGATCAAGTGGGCGCAGAGGCACGTGCAGCAGCGTTGGGAACCCGCTCAATTAAAAAAGAATCCAAGATCTGGGCAATTGACATGGCCATATCCATGGTGGATCTGACCACCCTGGAAGGCGCGGACACCCCCGGCAAAGTCACGGCGATGTCCGCAAAAGCCCTGCACCCCGATCCCACCGATCCAAGCACTCCCAGTGTTGCCGCCGTGTGTGTCTATGGCGACCTCGTGTACGCAGCTCGCGAAGTGGTAGGTGACCGGCTCCACGTCGCAGCGGTTGCAACGGCATTCCCTAGCGGTCGGGCCTCCCTTAACGTCAAGCTCGCCGACACAAAGGAAGCGGTTGATGCAGGCGCCGACGAAATTGACATGGTGATTGACCGCGGCGCGTTTCTCTGCGGGAATTACGGCAAAGTCTTCGACGAAATCGTTGCGGTCAAGCAAGCATGTGGAACGGCTCACCTTAAGGTGATCTTGGAAACTGGTGAACTCAAGACCCTCGACAATGTTCGCAAGGCAAGTTGGTTGGCCATGAAAGCCGGCGCCGACTTCATCAAAACCAGCACCGGGAAAGTGACTCCCGCGGCTACCCTCCCGGTGACGCTGGTCATGTTGGAAGCGGTACGGGATTACTACCAAGAAACCAATATCAGAATCGGCGTGAAAGCGGCCGGTGGAATCAAAACGAGTAAGGACGCAATCAAATACCTCGTGCTCGTCAATGAAAGCGTTGGGGACGCATGGCTCACCCCGGACCTATTCCGTTTCGGTGCTTCCACCTTGCTTAATGACCTACTTTTACAAAGACAAAAGATGATCACCGGCCACTACTCCGGCCCCGACTACGTCACAATCGATTAGACGACGAGAGCGAAAGAAGACACCCATGAGTTTCCAGTACGCTCCGGCACCGGAGTCCACCTCAATTGTCAACATAAAAAGTTCTAACGGCCTATTCATCAACGGTGAGTTCACCCCCGGACATGGCACCCCGTTTAAAACAATCAACCCGGCAACCGAGGAAGTCCTCGCCGAAATCGCGCAAGCCAACCAAGAAGACGTTGATGCAGCGGTGAGGGCAGCGCGCCGGGCCTACGACAAGTCGTGGTCAAAAATGCCTGGTCGAGATCGGGGCAAGTACCTTTTCCGCATTGCTCGCCTCATTCAAGAGCGTGCACGTGAATTCGCTGTTCTTGAAACGATGGACAACGGCAAGCCAATTAGGGAAAGCCGTGATGTTGACGTTCCCATCGCTGCCGCACACTTTTTCTACCACGCAGGTTGGGCCGACAAACTTGAGTTCGCCGGGTTTGGCAGTAACCCCCAGTCGCTCGGTGTCGCAGCCCAGATCATTCCGTGGAATTTCCCACTCCTCATGTTGGCCTGGAAGATCGCGCCAGCATTAGCCACCGGAAACACCGTGGTTCTCAAACCAGCGGAAACCACTCCCCTGACCGCGCTGCTCTTTGCCGAGATTTGCCAGCAGGCTGACCTACCCCCAGGTGTGGTCAACATTCTTACCGGTGACGGTGAAACGGGGCGCATGCTCGTTGAGCACCCCGATGTCAACAAGATCGCTTTCACCGGTAGTACCGCGGTGGGTCAAGCGATCCAACGACAGATAGCCGGAAGCAGTAAACGTTTAACACTGGAATTAGGTGGCAAAGCGGCAAATATTGTTTTCGATGACGCCCCAATTGATCAAGCGGTCGAAGGGATTGTCAACGGGATCTACTTCAATCAGGGTCACGTCTGCTGCGCTGGAAGTCGCCTGCTTTTGCAGGAGAGTATTGCCGAGCAAACAATTGAATCCCTCAAGCGCCGACTTCAAACCCTGCGCTTGGGTGACCCACTGGACAAAAACACCGACATTGGAGCTATCAACTCACGCGAGCAACTCAACCGAATCATTGACCTCACACAAAGCGGTGAGGACGAAGGCGCGCAGCGGTGGAGCCCTGACTGTGTGCTCCCTGCGAAGGGGTTTTGGTTTGCCCCAACGGTATTCACCAATGTCACCCAGGCGCACCGGATTGCTCGCGAAGAAATATTCGGACCCGTACTCAGCGTCCTGACTTTCAGAACCCCCGACGAAGCAATTGAAAAAGCAAACAACACCCCTTACGGCCTCAGTGCTGGAATCTGGACCGAGAAGGGCAGCCGAATACTTGGCATGGCCAACAAGGTTCGCGCTGGTGTTGTGTGGGCGAACACCTTCAACAGATTTGATCCGGCCAGCCCATTCGGTGGATACAAGGAATCCGGCTTTGGCCGCGAAGGCGGCATCCAAGGTTTGGGTGCTTATCTCACGAGCGAGGAGAGTTCATGATCGGCACCGACCGGGTTGAAGTTCGTAAAACCCATAAACTTTTCATTGGCGGAGCATTCCCCCGCAGCGAGTCCGGCCGCACCTACGAGGTGGTCAATACCCGCGGTGAGTTCCTCGCCAATATTGCTAAGGCCAGCAAGAAAGATGCACGCGACGCAGTTATTTCTGCCCGCACCGGATTCAACTCATGGTCCAAGGCTTCCGCCTACAACCGTGGGCAGGTTCTCTACCGGATCGCGGAAGTAATGGAGGGTCGTAAAGACCAATTCATCAACGACATCCAGGATGCCGAGGGAACCAGCAATAAAAAGGCCACCGCGCAAACCGATCAAGCAATTGATCGCGTCGTTTGGTACGCGGGTTGGGCGGACAAGTACTCCCAAGTGCTCGGCAATACCAACCCTGTCTCCGGACCATTTTTCAACTTCAGTATTCCCGAACCAACCGGTGTCGTTGCAGCCGTTGCCCCGCAGGATTCCAGTCTGCTGGGACTTATCAGCGTCATGGCGCCCATC
>JAFMHB010000007.1:0-5447 GCA_017854795.1 Candidatus Nanopelagicales bacterium | reverse complement strand
GGAACGGTGAAGCGAGTGCGCAAGGCTCCGATCAACCCCAACTGGCAAGTGACCCCGAGTCTGTCCCGAATCCGCGCCTTCACGGAGATCAAAACCGTGTGGCACCCAATGGGGATGCACTAATTACTCGTCAGCTTCTTTCGAAGGTGTAGACCTGCGGGATAAATAGATACCAACCGCAATACCAATACCAACAACTCCCGCAACTACAAAGACGACAGGGAGTACACGCCGGCTGGCTTCCAGAACCTTCTCAGTGTTCTCCAGAATGTCTTCGGCAATCTCAAGGCCGTTGTCGACTCGATCCATGACTTCGCGGGCGCGACCTAGTTCAGTACGCACCAGTTCGATTCGATCCTGACCTTCAATTAATGTGTCGCTAACACTGGACATGAGTTACTTCTCCCCTAATTGTGATTTAACCGTTGAGTCGATTGTCAAGTTCTGCCCGCAGTCGCGCATACCCTGGCTTTATCTGAGTATTAATAATCTCAAGTCGTTCGTCAAATCCAACAAATGCACTCTTCATCGCATTAACTGTCAGCCATTCCATGTCTTCTAATCCCCAACCGAATGCTTGGCTTAGAAGGTCCATTTCATGTGACATCGACGTTCCCGACATCAGGCGGTTGTCGGTGTTCACCGTTACCCGGAAACCCAGGGTGCGCAGCAAGCCGATCGGGTGGTCAGCAATCGATGAAGCAGCCCCCGTTTGAACATTTGATGTCGGACACAACTCCAATGGAATCCGACGGTCACGAACATATGCGGCAAGCTTTCCTAACACGACCGATCCGTCGGGAGCAACCGTGATGTCATCCATGATTCGCACGCCGTGACCTAACCGGTCCGCACCGCACCACTGAATCGCTTCCCAAATGGATGGTAAACCAAACGCTTCCCCTGCGTGAATAGTGAAATGGGCATTTTCCCTGCGCAAGTATTCAAATGCGTCCAAGTGACGGGTGGGTGGGAATCCTGCTTCAGCGCCTGCAATATCAAATCCAACAACACCCCGATCGCGATACTCCACCGCGAGTTCAGCGATAGATCGCGCATTCGCCGCGGTACGCATCGCGGTCAGCAACACACCTATACGAATTGTCCGACCACCCGCGGCAACCGTTGCAACACCGGAAGCGAACCCCGACAAAACTGCCTCGATGATTTCTCGCTCGTTCAATCCCTTTTCCACGTGTAATTCGGGAGCGAACCGCACCTCCGCGTACACCACACCATCAGCTGCTAAATCTTCCGCGCACTCACGGGCCACACGCGACAGTGCCGACACCGATTGAGTAACTCCCACCGTGTGCTTGAAAGTCTCCAAATATCGCTCAAGCGATCCCGAATAGGCCGCTTCCGAGAACCACCGACCCAGCGACTCGGCGTCCGTTGCCGGAAGATCCGAATACCCCGACTCAGCAGCTAGATCCAATACTGTCTGCGGCCGCAACCCTCCATCCAAATGGTCATGCAGGAGCACCTTGGGGGCAGCAATGATCAGTTCAAGGGGAACGGGCAATACCACGGAGGGATCAATACTCATACCCCAACGTTAGTCCACGTATCTCCCAACACCCACAAGGTCAGAATCCGCCATACGCATTGCACACAAACCCACCGGCTCCTTTTTTCGGCCACCGAGCCCAGCCAGCTGTAGCGCCGTCAGGACAATCGGCCGAACGTGAGCTCCTAGCAATGGAGACTCGCCAGTCACTGAGATCTGGTGTTCCCGAAACATAAACGGGTTCATCGGGGTAGTACTTATAAATCATCTTGTTACAAACAAAACCACCTTTTCCCTCATTGGGCCATTGAGCCCAACTCGGGGTGAAGTCGCTGGGACATCGCGACTCGGCACTCTCCCTTCCAATTGACTGGTGCCAGATCGAAAGATCACGTTCTGGCTCCGCCCCGCCTATCTCCACCGTGAACGTTTCGAGAAGTGCGGAATACACAGGCGTGGCGCTGGTCCCAATAAACCGGACAACTCGCATTTTGTATGCCCCAGCCGGCAGCGAAATAGCGCTATAGCTAGTGTCGTAGACGCTCACACCAGCGGAAATTTGCACACTTGTCGACAGCTCAGGAGGAAGGTATGCATATTGCCAGTTGGTTTGATCACAAGCACTAGCACTCGCCGAACAAAACAGAATTGTGTCACCCCACGATTGCGGTACAGGTTGCGAAGGACTCCCTCTTTCAACCGTTCCATCCCATGAAACCGCGATCACGCCACTACCGGAAACTCTCACAGGGTCCGTAATGCAGCCTGCGAGCAATAGACCAACACCAACCAAGGTGAATGCACCAAGAGCTTTCTTCAACCGCTTCACACGCTCGACTCTACCGAAACAAAACCGGATCCCCGCTTCTTGGTTTGACCACAAATACCTCAGCAATCATGCTCCGGTATTTAACTCGGAGGGGGAAACCCACTGATCGATCTGTTGAGACTCACTACGGGAGCTCCTCAGACCTCAGTTCCCCGCGACATTCTTCGTGGATGAAGCCGATGCAATTCAACAAATCTCGGGTATCAAGGAGACGGATTCAATTCTGGTGGTCATTCGCGCTTTCTCTCCCCAGGACCTCGACACCTTCACGCCCTACCTCAATCGACTAGGCCCGGCTTCATCTCGAGAGTTGAATCTTGGGGGGAATTGTCGCTTATTCGCAACATAATGGTGGACTACCAACCGAAATATTCCGGTTGATGTGAAAGGGAACACTCACGTTACGTGGAAAATCTGTCCGATTTGAGAATTAAACTGCAAATGTCATTGGGTTCCGTTAGGTTGCCGGAATGCCTTTAGAAGCGGTCGACCAAGCCACCACGGTTCGAGTTGGCACATTCTCCTCATTTATGCAGTATTTGACCACTTTCCCGGAACCTGATTCCGCGGCACAGGCCATGAGTCGCGGTCCACTATCTCAATTCGGTTGCGAACGCCTAAGCATTTGGACTCATCTGGACTATAAAGAATTAATTTCAATCGGCTACCACGGTTCAGACCCTGAGGTCGCATACCGCTACCTTCGACTACCGCTCACGCTATTGACTCCGGCCACTCATGCATTTGTTGGGTCGACCACGGTGATTTTGCCGGTTGGAGAAGTACTCAACCGGTATCCGGAACTGCGCGTCGACCAAGATGCCTGGGATCTGATGGAACAGCAAATGGATAACGGTGATTTGGTTGCGGTCCCCATAATCGCTAACGGCGCTCCTATCGGTGCATTTGCATTCCTCTGCGACCGACAAAACAATTGGAATCTGCGGAATACTGCATTCCTGGATGGATTATCAGCGGCACTCTCTTTATGGATGTCCCACCCGAACAGTCGTGCCCAAGTGTTACCTCAGAATGCACAACACGCGCAATTGGCACTTACTCCCCGTCAAATGGAAATCTTGAGCTTGGTACAGGAAAGAAAGTCAAACGCATCCATCTCAGCCCATCTTGGGTTTTCCGAGTCAACAATTAAGCAGGAACTCCAGCGGGTCATGAAGCGTCTGGGGGTTCGCTCGCGTGAGCATGCGGTAGCGCGATGCCTCGAGATGCAGCTGATACCCCTCGCTCGCCCGCTCACAAAACGAGCCGAATAGTAATCAATGGTGGATTCTCGACGGACCACGTACCGATTGCATGAATAGATGTTGCATTTGTGAGGAGTGCGTCAACTAAACTGCGGCGGTGAGCGCAGCGGGTAACAAGAAGTCCTTTCTGCTCGCTGCAAAAGCACCCCTCCTTGGATTCGCCTTTCTTGTTGTGCTGCTCCTACCCGGAGTGCTTATTGGGTTCTTCCTTCTCAGCGGCGCCGCGAGCATCCTGCTGTTTGGTGCACTGCCGGTGGCGGCGGCCTATTTTGGTGGTGCCACTAGGACAAGTGCGCCGATCATCGCATTAATGGTGCTGTCTGGATCCCTTGCCCGTTTCTTCGATCAAGATCCCGTGCCATCCGCCTTGCTCATAGCCGCAGTCGCATTCATTATTGGCATGTCGGCTCGTCGCGGGCTCTCAAGTCCGATCCTCATCGTTGGAATTTCACTTGGCTTCCTAGTGATCAGTCCACCCACCTTGGGTCAGTCGGGCCAGCAGGTGATCAGCAACATCAATCCCGTGCTTGCGACTGCAGCGCTTCTGTTGATTGGTGGTCTTTGGGCGCGCTTGATAATCATTGGCGTGCAGAAGTGGAGCCCGATCACATCAGAGACATCACGGCGCACAGCGGATGAATTTGTCCCCTACGCCCTCGCCCTAGCGATCTCGACCGGGATCTCAACATATTTTGTACTGGTCTATGCACCGAACGGTGTTGGCGCATGGCTGATTTTAACGATCTTTGTCGTACTCAAAATGGACACACATCACACGGTCGTGAAAACACGAGACCGGGTGTTGGGAACATTAAGTGGGGCTGTTGTCGCATTCATCTTGATTGAACTCTTGCAGGCATTGAATTGGGCTCAAGGGTTCGTGCAACTCACATTGGCATTGGTGTTCATTGGTGTCGCCATGTCCTACTTCGTTCCGGGACCCTACTGGAAATACGTATTTTTCCTGACCCCCGGTGTGGTCCTCTTGGACTCAAATGCAGTGTCTGATCAGGTAACAGTTGATGCGTGGCGGGTTGCTTTCACGCTGATCGGGGTCGCGGTGGCACTATTAACGAGTTTGGCGGTTCTCGAAGTTAGACGAGTGATTCGCCACCGCAAGTGAATTATTCAGGGTCGTAAACGTTGTGGTCCTCGTCAGCCCGGTGAACAGTGTCGGGGGTGAACGCGGGTACACATACTGACATGTAACGTGCGCCGTCATCTGTGTGATACCGCACCCACTCGCCACCACGGGCAACGATCGCCTGACCAGCATTGACCAAGGTTGGGCCGTGCTCGGAGTCAACAATGAGGGTCCCTTCAAGAACTACCGTAAATTCGTCGAATTCCGGTGTTTGCTCGGGTTCGGTCCAACCGGCGGGAGCCACCATGTGAGCAATTGAGACGCGGTCATCACCTGTTGCTACGTGGCCTGCATATTCTTCAATAATTTTGCCACCGGGAACCGGGATTTGGACGGGGGCTGGTACGAGTTCAGGCATGTTCGCTCCTTTAGCTAATGCGTTCAATGATGAGTGGGAGTTGGTTCATAATTTCTGATTGCGCACCGATTGTGATGGGTGCTTGCGCGAGTGCTTGTTCGGCCAATTCGAAACGGGCATCTTGATCGGTGAACATGGTGAGCAGGGGCTCCCCCTGCTTCACGTGGTCACCCGGTTTTTTATGCAGCAAAATCCCGGCACCCTCACTTACTTGGTCCTCTTTGCGTGCCCGACCGGCGCCAAGCCGCCATGCGGCAATGCCCACGGCGAGTGCGTTCATACTGGTGACGGTTCCGTCCTGGCTCGCTGTGATCGTGTGTTCGTGTTTCGCGGTGGGAAGC
>JAFMHB010000022.1 GCA_017854795.1 Candidatus Nanopelagicales bacterium | reverse complement strand
AAGACTCCGCGCGCACATGTAGGCAAAATGTACGCATATCCACGGAAAACGAGCCAGAACCGTGGAGCCGCCTCGGAGATTCGAACTCCGGACCTACGCATTACGAGTGCGTTAGGACTGTGCGCAAAAATGTACGTATTCGACAAGTCACGGAGCGAGACCAAGGCTTCGTGACAGCGACCTTCAAGCTTTCACAGGCAATCCGGTGTATTCGCAGTTGAAAAAGTTCTTTTTTTACTGCGCGATGAACAAGTCGCTCAATATCGCTGGACTGGGATGGGTTTAGCCAAGCGTACGCGGATATCAATTTCATTTATCTCCAGTGGGTCAATGAAGATACTGGTGGGGCCGAGGTTGTTGGGAATCGGTGTGCTGGTGGGGTTTGTGGCGTGACGGGCGAGCGGGCTGTCGCTTTTAGCAATTTGAGTGGTCCCTTTTTGCGTTTCGGTGCGTACCCGGGCAGTGAAGTACTTCTGCCCGTCTGTAGTTGTTGCTACCCGTGGGTTACGCATGTCAGCAATAATCGTGCTGCGTGATTCACCGTTTTGGGTAACGATCGCAATATTAGGTGGATCGCTGCGGAAACTGTTATTGCCTTTCACATCCCACAACCCCGCAAAATTCTCAAAAGTCATCGAGTCCGAATCACGCACTGGACGATCAGTGAACCACATCACTTCCTCACATTCGGTGGCACTCGTGCATGTCAGAGGCATCACGAAGTCATACATGCGCTGGGAACCATTTACCGCAGTCATGAACGCTGCCCGGCCATCAAAAGCAAACAGCACACTGACCTTCTGCGGCTTCTCATCTTTTTCAGCCGCAAACGCTGGACTAGATGTCACAGTTAACCCGCCCGCCGCCATCACCAGTGACGCCGCAAATGCGACTATGGACTTACCAGAAACAACAGACATTAAAAACTCCCTGTGAGACGACTGAGAAAAACATTTACGGCCACTAACGGTAACTACACCTTATTAGAGGGCTGCACGGGCACAAATAGTTCCATGATCAACAAAAAACTTTCCAATTCTTTCATGCAACCACACAAGACTCCGCGCGCACATGTGCGTAAACGAGGCGCACATCCACGTAAAGCGAGCCCAAAACGTGGAGCCGCCTCGGAGATTCGAACTCCGGACCTACGCATTACGAGTGCGTTGCTCTACCCCTGAGCTAAGGCGGCCTGCCCAATGGGCTTGCCAAGGTTACTTGGTGGGCTTGAACCCTCGGAGACGGAGGCTATTTGTGAGGACGAAAACGCTAGAGAAAGCCATTGCGGCTCCAGCAATCATTGGATTCAGGAGCCCAGCCATGGCAAGCGGTATTGCTGCCACGTTGTAGGCGAAGGCCCAGAATAAGTTTCCTTTGATTGTGGCTAGGGTCTTGCGGGCAAGATCAATTCCTGTTGCTGCACTTGTCAGGTTGCTGTTGGTGAGCGTAATGTCACTAACTTCAATAGCGACGTCCGTGCCAGATCCCATGGACATACCGAGATCTGCTTGAACCAGTGCTGCCGCGTCGTTGACGCCGTCTCCCACCATTGCGACAACTTTTCCCTCGGATTGGAGTTGCACAATGATGCCGACTTTGTCTGCGGGGAGAACCCCTGCATACACGGTGTCAATACCGACTTCCTTGGCGACCTGCTTGGCTGCACTGCGGTTATCTCCCGAGATAAGGACAGGGGTTAGACCAAGTTCTTTGAATCGCGCGATTGCACTTTTGGAGTCAGCCTTGATGGTGTCTGAGACGGAAATGAATCCGCGGACTTCACCGTTCCAGGCAACAGCGACAACGGTGTGACCTTGATCTTGTTGAATTGATACCCAGTTCGTGTCAACGGCGAGTGAGAACTCGGTAGCTAGCCAATCAGGGTTACCGATTATCGCGGCCTTGTCGTTGATGAACCCTTGCACTCCGCGTCCTTGGGTTGAAACAAAGTCCATGGGAGTGACGAGTTCCACGCGCTCCTTGGCGTAGTTCGAGATTGATTGAGCGATTGGGTGTTCGCTGGAGTTTTCAAGGGAACCTGCAACAGTAAGGAATTCGTTGAGGCTGACGTTCCCGGTGAGTTTGATCTCTTGCACCGACATTTTCCCTGTCGTGATGGTTCCGGTTTTGTCCAAGGCAATTACGTTGACCCGTTTTGTTGATTCGAGGATTTGGGGTCCGCGAATGAGAACACCTAACTGGGCGCCACGACCGGTTCCCACCAGCAGTGCGGTGGGTGTTGCAAGACCCAATGCACACGGGCAGGCGATGATAAGTACTGCGACCGCGGCAGTGAATGCGAAGTTGGGTTCTTCACCAGCAAGTAGCCAACCAATCAAAGTGCCAAGGGCGAGCAGAATGACGATAGGGACAAAGATGGCGGCAACCCGGTCAGCCAAGCGCTGAATCGGCGCTTTACCCGCCTGGGCATTTTCGACCAAGCTCGTGATTCTCGCGAGTGCCGTGTCGGAACCAATTGCGGTTGCTTCAATAACGAGCCGACCACTTGCGTTTAGCGTTGCCCCGGTAACACGGTCCCCCGCTGTTACTTCGATAGGGATTGACTCACCTGTAATCATGCTTTCGTCGACAGCGCTTGCGCCCTCAACAACGATTCCATCAGTCGCAATTCGCTCTCCGGGTCGGACAACAAAGTTGTCCCCCAACTTCAAACTGCCGATCGGAATTTGACTTTCGGTCCCAGCTGTTATGACTGAGACGGTTTTGGCGCCAAGGTTCAGGAGCGCTGTTAACGCCGCGCTGCTTTTTGATTTTGCTCGTGATTCAAAATACCGACCGAGCAGAATGAAAACGGTTACCGCTGATGCGACTTCAAGGTAGATCTCACTTGTGCCACTGTGATTGGGGAGGAGGGTGAATTCCATTTTCATTCCAGTTTCACCTGCCCCGCCAAAGAACAAGGCGTAGAGGGACCAGGTGTAGGCGGCGATTACCCCCATTGAAATAAGAGTGTCCATGGTGGCGGCGCCATGCCGAAGGTTGGTCCAGGTCGCTCGGTGAAACGGTAGCGCTCCCCAGATCACGACAGGGCTTGCAAGTGTTAGTGAGAGCCATTGCCAGTAATCAAATTGAAGTGCGGGAATCATTGCCATGAGTACTACGGGAACGGTGAGAATCGAAGAGATTACAAGTCGGTTGCGGAGGACGACTTCGGCAGAATCTTTGATTTCACCTTGTTCGTCACCACTGTGCGCTAGCTCTTTGGCCGTGTATCCAGCGGATTCAACCGCGGCGATTGCATCATTAATGCTTAACTCTGTGGGTAACTCAATTGTGGCGTTTTCGGTTGCGTAATTCACGGTTGCTACAACGCCTGGGAGTTTATTTAATTTCTTTTCAACCCGCATGGCACACGAAGCACAGGTCATGCCGCCCACTGCCAGAACTACCGGGGTGCTCATGTGATCACTCATGCGGAGACGATTGAGTAGCCTGCTTCTTCAACAGCTGCGGCGATGTCAGCGTCACTGATTTCGTTGCCTGCAGTAATGGTGACCGGTGAGATTTCGCTTGCGCGTAAATCAATGTTTACCGCAGTAACGCCGGGAATTTTAGAAATTTCCTCGGTTACTGCATTAACACAGTGTCCGCAGGTCATTCCGTCAACGTTGATGTTTTTTTCCGACATGGTGATTAACTCCTCACGAGTCGGGCAATAGCGTCTTGGGCTTCTTGAATCTTTTCTTGGGCTTGGGTGCCACCTTGAACAATGGCGTCTGCGACACAGTGGTTGAGGTGATCCCCCACCAATATGAGCGCAACTGATTGCAGTGCTTTTGTCGCTGCAGAAACTTGGGTGAGAACGTCAATGCAGTAGGTGTCTTCTTCGACCATCCGTTCAATGCCACGGACTTGTCCTTCAATGCGCTTTAAGCGCTTGAGAACCGCCTCTTTGTCTGCGGAATAGCCATGATTCATGCCTTAACTATACCCCTTGGGGGTATGCCTCCTAGCAGGTGGTTGTGGTGCCCGGGGAGATTGTCCCCTCAAGCAGGTAGGCATCAACACGGTCGGTGACACAGTCGCTGCCTTCACGGTAGGCGGTGTGGTTGTAACCGCCTTCCCACACAATGAGTTCCGCGTTACCCAATTTTGTTGCCACTTCCTCTGCCCATTGGATGGGAGTCGCTGGGTCATTTTCGGTGCCAATCAACATGATGGGTGTTGAGGTATTGGCGATTATGTCGGTTTTTTGCTGGGCCGTGTAGGGCCAGTCTTTACATGCAAGAACACCCCAGCCCAGATTGTCCCCGAATGTTGGAGCGCTGATTGCCAGTTGGTTAGCAAAGTCACGGACGTCATCAATGCTTTGGGTGACGGGGTAATCAAGGCAGGAGACCGCGTAGAACGCATCCGTAGAGTTATCGGTATAGCGGCCATCAGGTGAGCGGCTAATTCGCTGGTCAAGAAGGTTTAACAGAGTGTCTGGCTCGCCACGGGTGATCGCTGCATTTAACCCGGCGCGTAAGTCCGGAAAATCTTGTTCAGGGAAGTACAGGTAACTCACTATCGCAAAGGTGGCCAAACTCTGCGTTAGGTCACGCTGATTCACCCCTGTTAGTGGTTCAGAGTCAAGCTCCGTAAGGAACTGCTGAATTTGTTGAACACCCTGATCAACATTTCCGGTGAGCGGGCAGTCACTTTGCTCGAGACAATCACTAACGAAATAGCGCAACAGAACTTCAAATTCTTCTGCCTGCCCTTGGGTTAATTCCAGTTGATTCAAATAGGTGGGAAGGACTCCGTCGAGGACCATTCGACCAACTCGTTCAGGGAACAGCGCCATATAGGTGGTTCCAATTGCAGTTCCGTAACTCTTCCCCAGCAAGTTCATTACCGGGTCTCCGACGAGTGCTCGTGCAATGTCCATGTCTTTAGCAACTTCAACGGTAGACATGTGGGCAATTAGCGGATTGTCTTTGTTCTTGCAGGCTTGACCGATGAATCCTGCGTCAAGGATCAGTCGACTCTCTTCCAATGTTGTGTCAGGGGATCCATCGGCTGAAATCTGCGCATCAATCTGTTCATCGGTTAAACAACGAATCGTGTCACTTTGACCAACCCCGCGCGGATCAACACCCACGACATCAAATGAATCGCGGATGTGATCGCTAACAATGTAGTCAGCAGCTTTGGCGTAATTGAATGCACTGCCACCGGGGCCACCTGGATTAACAAAGAGTGAACCAATTGATTCACCACGTGCCCGCACTTTTGTCATGGCGAGTTCAACCCGATCACCCTTGGGATCTTGGTAGTCCAGTGGCACCTCAAATGTGGTGCAGTCAGCGTCACCGCAGTCTCGCCATTGGATCTCTTGGTTGTAGAAGACCTCAAGGTCGGGGATCGCTGACGGAGTGGATTGGGTTACAGGGGCGCTGGGAGCCGTCGCATTTGTGCTCGCGCAACCGGCCATTAGCGCGGCCGCCAAGGCACCTAGTGCAATTGCACGGATGCCGACTGGCAATGACCGGGTCATGCGCCTTACGGTATATCGGTGAGCCGACAACCACCCACACCGGCAGAGATCTCAGCCATGGTCGAAGCAGGGATTGCCAAGGGCCTGAATGTAATTGACGCATTCTCCGCTGCCACCGGCAATAAGACGTTGAATCGCGCTTACAAAATGGAATTAGCGACTGAGAAAAAAGCGCATCGTAGATATCAGGCTCGTTTGGATTCACTTCGTTTCGGCGCGATTGCTGGAGGTGGGGTCGCCCTAACTACCGGTACCCTGGCAGTCGTTAACACCGCGCCGGGCCTGTGGCTACTCAGTGCTGGCGGAGCACTCCTCTCCTTGGTCAGTATCCGCCGTTGGCGCCGATTGGGGAGTCGACCGGTAATGAGGAACTTCGCTCCACCCGCAACACCTTTGCCTCGCGGGGCAATTGGCCGTGATTGCGTCAAACGATACCTCGCGGTTCGCACTCAAGTGGTGAACATGAGCACCAGTATTTCCGTTCTACACGGTGATGCCGGCCGCGAAATGCTCAATGCCGACGCGGAGGCAGCCGTTGCACTCAATGCACTCTGTGATCGACTTATGGTTTTGCATCAACTGAGTTCCTCACTTCCAGGAACAGCCGCGGCTAATAGCGCAAATAGCGCTGCGGCGGTCGTTGCTCAACGACTGGAATTAGGTTGTGACAGTTACGACAATTTGCTTTCCGCAGCAGCTGAACTTCTGGCCTCACCCGACATTGGTGGCGCAGTGAACCTACAGCCCGCCGCCAACTCACTTATTGCATATTCGTATGGACTGATGCGAGCTTCGGATCTTTGATCGAAACCATCAGTGCTTCAAGGGCAAGCTGCGGTGGCGTGTTTGCCTTAATCGATGCCCGAGCACGTTCAATAGCTTCAAGTGTGCGGGTGGTGTCCGCAGGATTGCCACGAGCAGCAAATGACTCGATTGCAGGGCGCATCTCTTGATTGATGAGTTCTAGATTGCTATCAAGTTGAACAATCAGAATGTCGCGGAATAATCCGAGTAGATCAACGAGGGACCTGTCCACCTCGTCACGGATCATTCGCTTGCGCCTAGTTTTTTGGTGGGCAAGAAGTTGCTTCTTAGCAGAATCAACACTGCGCTTAGAAGTTCCTGTGACCCGGCTTCCCTCTTCAATACCAAATGCCGCCCGAAGTAATACATCCTCTTTGGTATCGAGTATGTCCGCTCGAGTGTTTGCAGCCGCTGTTGCTTCAGTGACCATGTCGCGCGCCGCAAAAATACATGAGGGAATGTCCCGAAGGCTGATTGCTGCTCGCAAATCAGACTGTCTTCTGGTGCGACTCGCTTCCTCGGTGGCCAATCCACGCGCCCGACCGATATGACCTTGTGATGCACGAGCAGCAAATGCCGCCATTGCGGGATCAATCTTGTAGGTGTTGATCAGGAGTTCGGTAACGTCTTTTGTCGTTGGTGTACGCAACGAAACGTGTCTCGTTCTGGACACGATTGTCGGGAGTACGTCTTCGACACTGGGAGCACACAACACCCACACGGTATGCGGGGTTGGTTCTTCTAAACTTTTTAGGAGCGAGTCAAATGCTTGGTCGGTGAGACGGTCAGCGTCTTCCATCACAATCACTCGCCAAGGACTGTCAATGGGCGCAAGGGATGAAAGACGAACCAGTTCGCGGGCCTCGTCAACACCGTAGGACAAGCCACTGGGAGTAATAATTTCAACGTCAGGGTGACCACCGACGGGAGCCATTCGACAGATCTGACAGGCGCCGCAACCATTCAATGGACAAATGAGTGCAGCGGCAAATGTCGTTGCAGCCGTTGACCTTCCCGATCCCGGCGGCCCAGTGATTAACCAAGCGTGCGTCATAGCAGGACCCGGTTCACCAACTCGGATTTTCTCAGCGTCACTTACCGCACGGCTTAGTTTTTCAACTACATCAGCCTGACCGACGAGTGCATCCCATATCGGTTGCACTTCTAATTCAATTCCTGCATTACCCGTTGACGAATAACCTTAGCAATTTCTTCCTTCGTTCCTGTTGCATCGACTACTAGGTAACGATCAGGATCCAGCGCAGCAATTTCAATGAATGCGTCGGCGACATCGCGGTGGTACTGCATCGGTTCAGCTTCCATGCGATCAGGATTGATCACCCGTTTCATGCTCACTTCAGGGTCAAGGGTCAACACGATGGTGAGGTTAGGAAGAAGTCCGCCAGTGGCCCACATGCTTAAATCTCTGACGCGATCGGGACCGAGTGCACGCGCATACCCTTGGTAGGCGATCGACGAGTCGATAAAACGATCACAGATCACGACATCACCTCGGGCGATCGCCGGTCGGATCACCCGAGCAACGTGATCCCCGCGCGCAGCGGCAAAAAGTAGTGCCTCACTTTGGGGATTCATACCTTCATGTTCCCGACTCAGGACCGTGTCACGGATTTGCTCGGCTGCTGGCGTGCCACCCGGCTCGCGGGTGCGAATTACCGTCTTACCTATCTGGGTTAAGTAATCTGCGAGCAGGGCTTCTTGGGTGGACTTACCAACACCTTCACCACCCTCAAATGCAATGAAATATCCGGTCATGGTTGTTCCTAGATTGTGACTTCTTGGCCGGACATAACGTCAGCCGCTGTCGGCTCAGCTTTTTTCGCTACCGTCTTCTTAGCTACCGTTTTCTTAGCTGCCTTCTTTGCCGTTTTCTTAGCTGCCTTCTTTGCCGTTTTCTTGGCAGGTGCCCGCTTGGCAACCTTCTTGGGAGCTGGCCCTTTTGCCCGGCGCTCAGCGATCAGGTCACTTGCCCGATCAAGACCAACACTCATCGGGTCGTCGGCAACCCGAAGGGTTGCGTTGATTTCACCGTCGGTGACATAAGCGCCAAAGCGCCCTTCCTTGACAACAATCAACTTTCCACTCGATGGGTCGATGCCAATCTCACGCAGTGGCCCAGCAGCTTGACCTTTACCGCGTCGTACTTTCGGCTGGGAATACAACTGCAAAGCTTCGGCAAGGGTTACTTCAAAGATTCGATCCTCGTTGTCCAACGATCGTGAGTCTTTACCCTTCATGAGATAGGGACCGTAACGACCATTCTGCGCGGTGATTTCCTCCGCGGACTCAGGGTCAATCCCGACAATGCGCGGCAGGCTCAGGAGTGAAATCGCCTGATCCAGTGATACATCACTCGGCTTCATGTAACTAAAGAGCGACGCGGTGCGTGGCTTAGCTGACTTGGGTGAGCCTTCTGGCAGGTTCTCCGTTACATAAGGGCCGTAGCGACCAGATTTAGCCACAATCATGAGTCCGGTATCAGGGTGAAGGCCGAGTTCCCGGTCCCCTGAAGGCTCAAGGAGTAAGTGCTCGGCCAACTCAGCGGTGAGTTCATCCGGTGCTGTGCTCATCGGGATATTCGCGCGTTCTTCACCACGCTCGACATAGGCTCCGTAACGGCCCACGCGCAGCATGGCGTCGGTTCCCTTAATCGGCATGGTCGCAATTCCACGAGCATCAATTGCACCAAGGTCTTCGGTCAGTGCTTTCACACCATGGAAATGACCCGTGGACATTTCCCCGCCGCGCCAAAATGCATCGAGTTGTTTGACGCGATTGGTTTTGCCCATCGCGATTTCATCGAGTGCTTCCTCCATATTGGCGGTGAACTTGTAGTCGACCAATTCACCAAAGTGTTCTTCAAGGAGTCGGACAACAGCAAGGGCTGTGAAACTGGGGACAAGTGCTGATCCCTTTTTCCACACGTATCCACGATCAACAATTGTTGACATGATGGATGCATACGTTGATGGACGGCCGATTCCGAGTTCTTCGAGCTTGCCTACCAATGTTGCTTCCGTGAATCGTGCTGGAGGCTTAGTGGTGTGACCCTCTGGCGTGAGTTCCTTCGCGTTGAGTTTTTGACCTTCACTCAATGCCGGGAGCTGACGGTCTTCTTCTTTGTCATCCTCAGAGACGAGTTCGTCAAGTGCGGCCTTGAATCCCGCAAAAATTACAACCGTTCCACTGGCACTGAATTCAGCGTCTTTACCGTCTGCTGCTTGAGCACCGAACTTGATCGTGGTGGTGGCAACCTGAGCGTTCACCATCTGACTGGCGACGGTGCGTTTCCAAATTAGTTCATAGAGAAGGAATTCGTCGCCTGTCAGTTCCTTGCTCACTTCACCCGGGGTGCGGAAAGTGTCACCCGCCGGCCGAATTGCCTCATGGGCCTCTTGGGCATTTTTTGATTTGTTAGCCCACACGCGTGGGGTCGTCTCAACGTACTCGGGGCCGTACAACTCGGTGGCCTGTTTGCGTGCAGCATTCAACGCTTGCGCGGAGAGGTTGACCGAGTCGGTTCGCATGTATGTGATGTAGCCGTTTTCATAGAGTCCCTGAGCAACTCGCATGGTGCGCTGCGAACCCCAACGGAATCGACCTGACGCTTCCTGCTGAATTGTTGAAGTTGTGAATGGAGCTTTTGGCTTGCGCTGTCCGGGCTTTTGTTCAACGGAACGAACTGTGTATTCAACACCGGCAAGGGATGCGACAAATGCTTTTGATTCAGTTTCGTCAAGGAGCACAACATCGGTCTTAACCAATTCACCCAACTGGTTGAAATCACCACCAGATGCGATTCGCTTGCCGTCGATTGATGCGAGTTTGGCCTCAAAATCCCCTGGAGTGAACTTACCCTTCACATCCCAATATCCAGCTGAGTTGAAGGCCATACGGACTCGTTCGCGCTCAACAACGAGACGCACCGCAACAGATTGAACGCGGCCAGCAGAACGAGCTTCGCGCCCGATCTTTTTCCAGAGCACCTCAGAGACGGGGTAGCCGTAAAGCCGGTCCACGATTCTGCGGGTCTCCTGGGCTTCCACCAGATCCATGTCCACATCGCGGGTATTGGCGACCGCCTCTTGGATTGCTTCCTTGGTGATCTCGTTGAAGACCATGCGCTTGACAGGAACCTTGGGCTGAAGGACTTCCATGAGGTGCCAGGAGATTGCTTCACCCTCGCGGTCCTCGTCCGTTGCCAGCAGGAGTTCATCAGAATTCTTCAGGGCAGCCTTGAGCGCCTTGATTGTCGCTTTTTTGGATTCGTGGACTATGTAGAACGCTTTGTAACCGTCATCAACGTCCACGGCCAGCTTTGCCCACGGCTTCTTGCGCTCCTCGAGTGGAAGGTCAGACTTCTTAGCAACAAGGTCGCGAATATGGCCAACTGATGCGAGAACCTCGTAATCGGGTCCAAGATAGCCAGCAATCTTCTTCGCCTTGGCCGGTGATTCAACAATCACCAGTGTCTTGCTCGCCATGTGATCCTCTCGGGTCAGGGGCCAAAAATCCCCTTCGATCGAAACCTGACGGTAGGACACACCTATATATAGGTATCGCACCGCCCCCTGAATTGAGGCTTCTCACTCCTATATTTTGTGGGCCAGCACTAATGAGGAGGTCCCCGGAAAAGCACAAGAGGGCCGAGCACTTGGCCCGACCCTCTCGCTTATGAATCTGTATTACTTGGCAATCTCGATTTCTTGTGAATCACCGACCGCAATCGGGCGACGCTTAGAGATGACAACAGCGATCACAATCACGATTACGGCGAATGCTGCTACCGCGTACCGGATTGCGTCGTTGGCATCTGCGCCGACACTGACACCCACAATCGCTGGGGCGATCAAGAGTGCGACCAGGTTCATTACCTTGATCAGCGGGTTGATGGCTGGGCCAGCGGTGTCTTTGAATGGGTCACCAACGGTGTCACCGATGACGGTTGCTTCGTGGGCAGGGGATCCCTTGCCTCCGTAGTTACCGTCTTCGACGAACTTCTTGGCGTTATCCCAAGCCCCACCGCTATTGGAGAGGAACACTGCCATGAGAACACCCGAAGCAATTGTTCCGGCGAGATATGCACCCAGTGCGCCAACACCCAAACCGAAACCAACCGCAATCGGAGTGAACACGGCCAGGATTCCTGGTGTTACCAGTTCACGGAGTGAGTCACGGGTAACGATGTCGACAACCTTGCCGTATTCGGGCTTCTCGGTTCCCGCCATGATCCCTGGGTGATCGCGGAATTGACGTCGTACTTCGTAGATCACAGCGCCCGCAGCACGCGAGACCGCGTCAATTGCTAGACCTGAGAACATGAAGACAACGGCTGCACCGATGATCAAACCAACCAGGTTGGCTGGGGATGCAACATCGAGGATTCCGCCGTACTGGAGCGCATCTGCTGGGCTCAAGCCGGCAACCGCGTCCTTGGCCGTCAGCGTTGCACCGATGATCGCGTCTCGGAAGGCGCCGAAGAGTGCTGTAGCAGCGAGCACCGCGGTTGCAATTGCAATTCCCTTGGTGATTGCCTTGGTGGAGTTACCAACAGCGTCGAGGCGGGTCAGAATTGCAGCACCGTCACCGTGGACGTCACCGGACATTTCAGCAATACCTTGGGCATTGTCCGAAACAGGTCCGAATGTGTCCATGGAAACGATCACGCCGACCGTGGTCAAAAGACCTGTGCCTGCGAGTGCGATCGCGAACAGTGAGAGCAGAACCGAGCCGCCCCCAACGAGGAATGCGCCATAGACAGCGGCACCGATGAGAAGTGCCGAGTAAACGGCTGATTCAAGTCCGAGGGAAACACCGGAGAGAATGACGGTTGCTGGACCGGTAAGCGAAGTCTTGGCAACGTCATCAACTGGTCGACGATTCGTTTCGGTGAAGTAAGCGGTCAGTTGCTGGATAAGCGCTGCGAGAATAATTCCGATGAATACCGCTCCAATTACGTACCAGCGTGGGCTGATTGTGTCGGCTGCCTCAATCGCTGCAATTCCGCCAATGCTTTCAATTTCATCCCATGATTCGGGAACCCAAGTGAAGACCGCCGCAATTACTAGCACCGCCGAAATAAGAGCAGAAATAAAGAATCCACGGTTGATCGAGGACATGCCGGATCGGTCGGACTCACGAGGCGAGACCGCAAAGATGCCGACAACCGCGGTCAGTACACCGATCGCCGGAATCACCAATGGAATGACGAGACCAAGTTCCCCGAATGCTGTTTTACCAAGGATGAGGGCTGCAACCAAAGTCACGGCGTATGACTCAAAGAGGTCAGCCGCCATACCGGCGCAGTCACCTACGTTGTCACCCACGTTGTCAGCAATTGTTGCCGCGTTGCGGGGGTCATCTTCTGGGATACCTTGCTCGACTTTGCCAACAAGGTCGGCGCCAACGTCAGCGGCTTTGGTGAAGATTCCACCACCAACTCGCATGAACATGGCGAGAAGGGCCGCACCGAAACCGAAGCCTTCCAGAACCTTAGGGGCTTCGCCTTTGTAGACGAGAACAACGAGGGCGGCGCCGAAGAGGCCAAGACCAACGGTGAACATGCCAGCAACGCCACCTGTGCGGAATGCAATTTTCATTGCCTTCTGCTCGGTGCCATCTTTTGCCGCAGCTGCAACGCGAACGTTTCCGCGGACCGCGAGCCACATACCCATGTAGCCGGTGACACCGGAGAACACTGCACCAACTAGGAAGAAGATACTTCGACCAATTCGCTCACTCGTTGTGTCCGCGGGCAGGATAAACAAGACGAAGAAAACAAGTACGGCAAAAATTGCCAGCGTCTTGAATTGACGGTTCAGGAACGCGGATGCGCCCTCCTGAATTGCCCCGGCGATTTCCTGCATGCGCGCGGTTCCCTGGTCGGCGCTGAGTACTTGGCGCACGAGAACGGCTGCAACAAACAGTGCTGCGATGGCGATGACAGCAACGCCAATGACAATGCTTTGGTTGCTCCCCTCCAACGTGACATCTGCAAACTTGATCATTGGTCTCCCTCATCGATTAACGCGGTTAATTACCGTCGCATTTCACACTTGTGTCTCGGTCAAATAGCTTGTGCACGCACCAGCATTTCCCCTAAACGTTCGGGGAGAGCCTACCGATTGATGCCCGGAATTACTGGGAAGGTGTTAAAAATGTGACTAATTCGATGCCAAGGCCAATTGTTGGGATTCATATATTGGCAATAGGACGTCAACCCCTGTGAGGGCGAGTAATTGCGAAACCCGTTCCGTGTTCACCACTAAATCCAGTCCAATTTCGGCTTCTCGGGCACGTTTTAGGGCGGCGATCAAGCCGCCCAACCCGGTTGAGTCCATAAAACCGACTCCGCCGAGGTCCAATACCAATGATGGAGCCCCGGCAACGAGCAGGGGAAGAACCCTGTGCTTGAACTCGTCGACCGTTTCTAGATCGAGACTTCCCGAGCAGTAAACAACGTTTACTTCGGTCCCCGACCCGCCAGCCCCCGCACCCAACACGAATTCCATTCCCCCACCTTGGCAGAAGAATGCGTTGTCGTCTGCCCAAGGCAAGATGTCCCTATGTTGCCTGATCCCCACTCCCTCATGGATACGGGTGAGGAAATCGTGCACCTGCGGGTGATCCCTGAGAGTCCCGGCACGACAGTTCCTTGGCCAAAGTGGATTTCCTCCGAGTTGCGATCGTCGCTGGGGCGCGAAGGTATTACATCTCTGTGGAAGCACCAGGTTGATTTTGCCCAGAGTTCCTACGAGGGCACCGATTCAATTCTCGCCACAGGAACGGCAACGGGAAAGACAATTGCTTTTAATGCGCCCGCTATCACTTCGGCTCTGACCGGTGGAACGGTGCTTTACCTTTCCCCAACTAAAGCCCTCGCCGCCGATCAACTTGAAACCGTGAATTCGTGGGCGGTTCCGGGCATTCGGGCCGGGGTGTACGACGGTGACACCTCCCATGAGGATCGACAGTGGTTGCGCAAGCACGCAAACTATTTACTTACAAACCCAGATATGCTTCATTTTTCTATTTTGCCAGGACATAAATATTGGTCACATTTTTTCCGTCACTTACAGTTCGTGATTATCGATGAAGCACACACATATAAAGGTGTCTTCGGTGCACATGTCTCGATGATCATCCGGCGATTGCTCCGAATCGCAAACAAGTACGGTGCTTGGCCGACCGTTTTGGCCGCGTCAGCCACCTCGGGGAACCCCACTCTTAGCTTGGAGATGCTCACGGGGAGAACTGCAACTTCATTTAGCGAAAACACCGCCGCAGTCCCGCAACGCACTTTCGTTTTTTGGCAACCCCCCACAATCCTCAACACCGAGACCAGGCGGGGTGTACTCGACGAAAGCGCGCGGCTGCTCGCTCGAATTGTCCCCAGTGGTAGTCAGGCTGTCGCATTCGCGCGCTCGCGACGTGGAGTTGAATACGTCTCCGCGGGGACAAAGGAACTACTGCGCGCCGACTTCAATTCGGCTGAGATCGAACACATGGTTCGCGCTTATCGTGGCGGGTTTCTCGCACATGAACGCCGTGATCTTGAGCGTGACCTTCGCTCAGGCGAAATTCGCGCGATGGCTGCCACCAATGCTTTGGAACTCGGAATTGACATCACGGGTCTCGACATTGTGATTACAGCGGGCTGGCCCGGGACCAAGGCATCTCTGTGGCAGCAGGTTGGTCGGGCAGGTCGCAGTGGCGAAGCAGCACTCGCAATTTTCATTGCCCGCGAAGATCCACTGGATACGTATGTACTTCACCATCCCGAAACCTTTTTTGATTCTGATGTTGAGGTAGCGATCTCACATCCATCGAATGAATTCGTTATGGCGCCGCACCTTTGTGCCGCTGCACAGGAACTTCCCTTAACTACCGAGGATCTTTCACGGTTTTTCCCAGAGAATGCACCCAACGTTGTTGAGACCCTTGTGGACCAGGGGCTCCTTCGAAAACGACCAACCGGTTGGTTCTGGACACAAACCCAAGCTGCAAGCGCACTTGCCGACCTTCGCGGAACCGGTGGGGAAACTGTTCGTGTTGTCGAGATCGGTACGGGCAGGCTGTGCGGTTACGTGGACCACTCAGCATCACATCGAAGTGTTCACGAGGGTGCGGTCTACACCCATCAGGGTGAAACATTTGTCGTTCACGAACTTGACCTTGAAGCAGCAGTTGCCCTCGTTGAAGCAACCCCGGTGGATTACACAACTTTTGCACGAGACATTAGCAATATTCATGTCATCAATGAAGAAAGAACCGAGGAGATCACGCACAGTTTGCGCATGCATTTTGGCGAAGTTGAAGTCACTTCACAAACTGTTTCATACGCGCGCCGGCATTTCACCGGTGAGAATCTGGGAACCGTACTCCTTGACCTACCCGTTCGATCCTTGAAGACAAAAGCTGTCTGGTGGACCTTCCCGCTGATCGACACTAACGTCGATGACGCCGACATTGCCGGCGCAATTCACGGAGCCGAACATGCCAGCATTGGCATGCTTCCTCTTTTTGCCAGTTGCGACCGCTGGGATATTGGTGGTGTATCGACTCCCATGCACCCAGACACTGGTGAAATCACAATATTTATTTACGATGGACTACCCGGTGGTGCTGGAATTGCCCAGTACGGTTTTGACAATGCTCTGCGGTGGGTAAATGCCACACGTGAAGCTGTGCAAGCCTGCCCGTGTGACTTCGGTTGTCCCGGTTGTATTCAGTCACCTAAATGTGGGAATGGAAATGAGCCCCTTAGCAAATCCGGAGCAATCAAAATTCTGAAATTACTGAGTAACCAGCTCGAGCCGTAACCGAAAGAGATTCAATGTTGGAAAATCGCGCCAGCAGAAATGGTGCGGGCATGCGCACTTCAATGATTGATTGATCACCGTTAACTTCGCATGCGAAAAGTTCAACACCATTGCGAGAACTGATCTGGGCTGCTGCTACGCAAGGTTCTCCGCTGGTTTGGACTGCTGCAATTGCTGCCAGATCCGCGTAGCTGCCTAGAGTGGCACGTGCCAGAGTCAGTTGGACAAAGATCATTGCCACCACACCAGCGGAGCAAATGACGAATCCAAGTACCAAGGTGAGAATTGTTGTACTTCCCTCGTCATTGCGCATTGATCCACTCCCGCGGAGCAATATGTTTCTGGGAGAGTTCAAAAGGGCTGAGGCCGAGAAAACTCACCCCGAATTCACCAGGCTTAAGTGTCTCCACAGCAACCGTGTCAACGTCCCAGATGATCTGCAATCGGGCTGTTGGCTCACTCCGAAAAAAGCCCTGACGTACCGACTCTTCACTGGCTCCGCGGGCTAGTTCGCGCGCAGCTGTCCGGGTTGCATCACTCAGAGCCAATGTCTGTACGCCGAGTGAAATCCCGCAAAGGAATAGAAAAGTAATGAGGAACAGCACGGGAACCATGAGTGCCGTTTCCAGTGTGGCCATTCCCTTCTCGCCTCCCAATCGGGTCTCCTTACCGATTCGGGAGTGCTTCCTTGGACCGGTTATCCAGTCCAAGGAAGCTGCAATCCAAATTGTCACTGTTAACCGAAAAACCGTGAGAATGCGTTGCTGATGACTGACCAAATAAGGTCTCGAAGGCTGTCGCTCGTCAGAAGCTTGAGTAGTAGCCCACTCAGTCCTGCAACTGCAACAGTTCCTACGGCGTATTCAGTGGTGGTGAGTCCGGTTTCGTCTTTCAGTACTGACATGATTTTCGCGGATCTTGTTTCCATTAGTGCCTCTCTGTATCCCGAGTTTCGGGAACACAGTGAGTCTGAAACAAGTAAGCGAAAGCAAACAGCTGCAAAGTGAATCGTGTGGATTGTTGGTCACCCTGGGAGCATGCCTGTGGATGCCGCGAGTGAGGCAACAATCGGCACAACACCTAATGCAAAAAAAGCTGGAAGGAAACACACCGCCAGTGGGATAACGGCTTTTACTCCCGCGGTCCTCGCTGCGACCTCGACTCGAGAACGGTGCTCACGTCTCATCTCAGTGGCAATCCCAACAAGTACCGGTTCAAGCCCAGCACCCGTGTCATAGGAGCGCCTGACGCTTATGGCTAATTGACCCAAAACAGGTTCATCGATCAAGGTGCTCCATGCATCACGTGGGTCGGCTCCAAGTTGAATAGCTGCTAATACGGGTGCGAGCCGAGTCTGAATAGGACTGCCCTGCATCGCGTTCGCAGCCGCGGACAGAGAACTGTGCATTGTGGCACCCGACGCCAACGTCGCCGCTAAGAGATCAATGAAGACCGGTGTGTCTCGAGCCACGGCTGCGGACTCAATATTGCCCGGTGCATCTTCTCGCTTGCTGAGCATTCGCATCAAATAAAAACCCGCACCAGCACCAGTTACAAGCCCGATCACTCCACCAAAAGTCCACCCGAGCAGCGCACCCGCTCCTATCCCGACCACCCTCAAAAATGTGGGTGAGGCTGAATTCGTTTGGGCAATTTCATTTTTGTCATGTGACTTGCTGCTCACCACCCGTGACAATCGCTTTCGTGGTCTTCGCCGTGCAGGTAGTGGCTGAAGAAAAAAATGGACACTGACGGCTGCAAAAATCGCAGCAATCACGATCACAGCATGGCCTCAACACCGCCGGCAATGCGGGAGGTCCACCAAAGACCCGACAATGTCAGTGCGATACCGATCATGAGTGTTCCCAAACCGAGTAGTCCTGAGAAGAACCATGTCACAGGTTCAGCACCCAAAATGTATCCAAGCCCAATGCCGATGACGGGCAAAAATCCAAGGGTCACAGCCGTGGCGCGCGGTCCAGCCAATTCCGCTTCAAGGTGGGCTCGCACTTCCTGCTGGGCGCGTAAGGCGATATACAACTGGGAAATACTTGCTCCCAGTCCCGCACCACTGTTAAGCCCAACGTGCCAGCATGCGGCCAGGGAACGCAGTTCCGGCCTAGCGCGTGCATCGAGTGTAAATGCCGCCGTCGTGTCACTGCCTGCGCCCGCAGCCGTATAGGCCAAAGGCCAGACTTGAGACCCAACGTTGATCAATGAAGTTTCAGGTGAATGACCTGCGGTGAGCTCAGAGGCAAGTACGGAGATTGCACCGAGTGTTTGGTCTCGCTGTTTGCTAACGGCCTTGCGCTTACGGCTTCCAAAGTTGTCAGCAAGTGAAGTCAATGAAAAGAATAGGCCAACTGGTTTCGTACCTTCAGATTCAACTTCATTGACAAATCCCAGACGAGCACGTGCCCGAACGGGAATGAACAACCAGGCACTGATCCCTGCAGCGAGTGCAGCAATAAAAATCATGCTTGTCGGCGTTCACATCGGCTAACAAGTTCACGCCAGCCAGATTCCTTCACCCAAATATCACCTTGCCGAATGAGTGCTGCTCGAGTGGTTACAAAGCCCCGTTCATCGAGATCAAAGACGTGAATTCCGTCGAGGAACCTGCGGCCACCCACTCGGGCCAGGTGAATAACCGCGTCGAGTCCAGAGCCGATAAGTGCATGTAGTGCCTCGCGCTCAATACCTGCCGTCAACCCCAGGGCGGCCAATCGGGCTGGAACCGCTTGCGGGCTATTCGCGTGAACCGTTCCGCAACCACCCTCGTGCCCCGTGTTAAGAGCAGTGAGCAATTCAACGACCTCGGGGCCGCGAACCTCACCGACAACTATTCGATCAGGACGCATCCGGAGTGATGTTCGTACAAGGTCACGCAAAGTAATGGAGCCCTGCCCTTCAACGTTGGGAAGTCGACTCTGCATCCGGACTACATGCGGGTGGGCAGGATTGAGTTCGGAGGAATCCTCCACAATCACAATCCGGTGCGCCGGATTCACCTGGGCGAGTAACGCTGACAACACGGTAGTTTTTCCTGTGCCAGTTCCTCCACTAATGAGAAACGCCAATCGACCACCGATCATTGAAATGAGTAGATCGGCAATCTCCTGATTGATTGATCCGGTGGCGATCAGTGATTCCACGGTAAACGTTTTTGCACTGGGTATTCGAAGTGAAATTGTTGTTCCACCCGTCGAGATCGGTGAAAGCACACAATGCAGGCGAGTTCCGTCACCCAATTGCGCGTCAACCATGGGCGCTGCGTCATCGAGTCTTCGCCCTGCTGTTGAAGCAAGTCGCTGGGCAAGCCGCCTTACTTCATTATCCGAGTTGAACTCAATACCCGTGAGCTCAAGACCAAGACCCCGATCACACCAGACCGCATTGGGTCCATTAACTAATACGTCGGTGACACCGGCTTCTTCCAATAGTGGTTGCAGGACGCCAGAACCGTTGAATTCACGCTCAAGAACGAGTGCAAGTTCTTCTGCCGATTCTTCGCTGAGAACGACTCCTTCCTCTCGTAATGCTTGTAGAACATGGGTGCGCGAGGCAGTGACATTTGATGAGATGAGACGGGTACGTACCCGATTAGCGAGGGCTTGGTTCATGCTGCACTTTTCGAAGTCTGGGCGCGCACCTCACCGAGCAGTTCTTCGCAAACATCCCGGTAGCCGGAGTTGATACCCGGCGGATCACCTTCGTCTGCTCGTGTCGTCATTGCGGGCATGAAGGCAATTTCAGTTATCCCCTGATCTCCGAGAGCACCACAGATATCAGGGAGCCCAAGCCCTTTTGAGTCACTGATCAGAACAAAGCGGCTTTGGTTTCCCAATCTTTTAACCCAATGCGATAGCGAGATACTGGCCGCAATTGCGCGAACATGGTTTCGTGTGATTACACAGGTAACCAAACTCTGACCGATCAACAGCCCATTGCACTCGCTCTGTTCTCGTGGCAGGTCAAGAACAACCACATCAAATGCCCTACGTGCTGCGTCAACAACTGCGGCCACAACTTCAAGAGTCATCTCACTTGTTGCAGTTCGACTCTGTGACAGAAACGCAACTCCGTTTGCCTTTGGCAGAGCCGCGGTCAAGGTTTCGCCTGCGATCCTTCCCGCACCAGGATCTATGTCGGGCCAACGTGTACCCGAGATTTCTTCGGCGCCAAGAAGTAGATCAATGCCGCCGCCCAACTGATCGAGATCAATCACGACCGAACTCATACCTTGCGTGAGAGCAATTGCCGCAAGATTCGATGCAAAGGTTGAAGCCCCAGCACCGCCACTCCCACCGATAATTGAAATAACGTTGCCCCCCGCAGTTGCTTTCACCGGCTCAGTGATCGCAAGGGGTGAGAGTGCATCGACTAACCAGAAGTTGGCTGTCGGCAATTCCAGTACATTTTCAGCACCTAGCGCGACAGCGTGCCGCCAAATATCACGTTCGAAGTTGGGTGCGGTGAGTGCCCCGAGCTCAGATTCTTCCTTCAGGTGAACCACGATCAAGTGGGCTCGACGTGGAGCCAAATTTTCAACGCATTCACCTGCGAGATCTGAACCGACCAAGACGAATTCGGTGCTCTCCCAAGTCTCTCTGGCAATAAGTGGGGATGTGACCACCATGACATCAATTCCCAGTGGATCAACAACGGATCTCACATTATTAATGATCCGTGAATCTGCGGTAACGAGGAGCAACACGTGAGTTGAATGAGACATGACTGAACTCAACGCCCAAATGACATATTTGTTAATAGTGGATTTAAAATCTGTGGACAACCCAAGGTATGCGTTACCGTGGTTCCATGCCCGTGGCCGCGTTCTTTGACCTAGACAAGACAATCTTGGCTAAATCAAGTTCATTCGTGTTCGCTAAGCCGTTTTACAAAGAAGGTCTCATCGGTCGAACCGACGTGATGCGCAGCGCCTATGCCCAGTTCATGTTCCTCGCTTCCGGCGCCGACCACGACCAAATGGAAGCAATGCGGGAATACATGTCCCAACTTGTCACCGGATGGGATGCTGCAAGAGTCCAGGCGATTGTTACCGAGACTCTCGACACGCTCATTGATCCTCTCGTTTACCAAGAAGCTGTTGACCTGATTAATTTGCACAAGGAGCAGGGTCACACAGTCATAGTCATTTCAACTTCCGGGAATGAAATGGTTGAGCCAATTGCTGCGCGCCTTGGTGCTGATTTAGCGATCGGTACTCAAGTTGCAATCGTTGACGGCAAATACACGGGTGAAATTATTTTTTATGCATACGGTGAAGGCAAAGCTGAAGCCGTGCACTCTCTGGCATTAGATCATGGCTTCGTTCTCTCTGAATGTTTCGCATACTCTGACTCTCAAACAGATTTACCTATGCTTGAGGCGGTCGGTAACCCTCGGGCCGTTAACCCCGATAGCGAACTTCGCGCGATTGCTGTGGAGCGTGGCTGGGACGTTCTTGACTTTGCAAAACCAGTATCGATGAAAGCAAAGGTTGAAAAACGTCAAGCGATCGCCGCAAGTGCTGGCGTAGCTATCGGTGCCGTTGCAGTGGGAATCACTTGGTACGCAAAGCGTCGAAGCCTCCGTTCATAAATCTAGGAATTTATTGCACCGGTGGTTAGTCCACGAACAAAAAAGCGTTGTAACGCAAAGAAAATAGCGAGTGGGACTGCAATCGCGACAAATGCAGCCGCTGTGAGCAAGTGCTGGTTCTGGCCAAAACCTCCGTTGAGATAAGAGAGATAGGCAGTGATCGGCGCAACTTGGGGACCGCCACCAACAAAGGAAATTGCAATCAGTAAGTCATTCCACACCCAAATGAATTGGAAGATTGCAACGGATGCCAGCGCAGGAATGGTGAGAGGTAGGTATATTTTGCGAAAAATATATTGATGACTTGCACCATCAACGCGAGCAGCCTCCATTAATTCCTTCGGAACCTTGGCCCCAAAAACAAAGAGTAAATAGATAGCAAAAGGGAGCGCAAAAATCGTATGCGCTATCCAGAGCGTGATGAAGTTACCCGCGAGCAAAGAGCGCCCCGTTTCTGGGTTTTCAAAGGTGGGGACGATTGGAATTGGACCCAGTGACCAGCCAGTGTTAAACATGTCCAAGAGTGGCAAAAGGGCCATTTGAATGGGGACGACCTGTAGGGCAACGATCGCAAGAAGAATAAATATTGCCCCACGAACTCGCATCCAATTCAAGGCATAGGCCGCCATCGCGGCTAAGGCGATGGGAAAAATTGTCGCCGGAATTGCAACAACAATTGAATTGAAGAAGTACGGTGTAATGCCACCGGGTAAATATTCGCCACCGGTCAGCACGGCTTGGTAATTGTTCAGAGTTAGGTTGGGTTGGGTAAATACCGTCCACCAGCCGGAACCGAACTCTGCCCATGGTGGTCGAAAAGAGGTGACGAGCAGGCTAAACGTGGGAATCGTCCACAACACCGCGATAATCGTGACCACAACACCAGCCAGCGGGTGCCGTAACTTGGTCATGTAAAGAGCCTAACCACTAACGGTGGTTAACCTGCCGCTCTTGCGCCAAGTCCAATGCTGGCAGAGAACCACGCGTAGTAACTCTCAATCCCTTCTTGGGTCCCGGTCGCAAAGTCTCGGATCGCTGCGACGTAGGCGGTCCGATTCGATTCGAACATTCCGTTTTCAGGGATGGAAAAATTGGACGGATCAAGGCTTCTGGCGCTCAGAACCGTGCGAACGGTAGCGCGAGCAACGAGCCCTGACCCCCAGGTAAATGGACGCAAGCGCATGATTTCACCATGGACGTACCCGGCTTCAATTACCGCAGGGACTTTTGTTGTTGAACATTGCTGTGACAGACGCATTAGTGCACCAGGAATTTCCTGGTGGTCTGGCAGAAATCCAATGTGTAGGGGGTCATCGGCCTCTTGGTTTAACCTCGGGCGAGCCAACCTGTCTTCGTCAACAAACTCTTTCGCAACAAGTGTGTGAAGCCCGGTGATCGCCTGTAATGGCGCCCGCATCCAGATCTCATTAAATTTGGGGGCTTCAGCCGTGATGGCCAAACTTGCAGCGAAGACTTTTCCCATCGGCGATTCTTCAACCCCAACAAGGTCTGCCCCTTCAAGAGCCGCTGAATCCGCGCCACCTCGTGCAATGGAACTCTGAGCCACTTCGGTTGAGGCTGCTCGGATATCACGTCTCCACAGCAGCTCGTCAATGTCAGCCCTCGCCGCATTGGTGAATTGTTGAACTTGTTCCCACCCGGCAATCACGTCAAGGGGTGGGGTCGCCATAACGCAACGGTACATATCCGTCATATGGAACGAACAAAAGACCTAAGATTCTTTATCTGCCCGCACTCGGTGCCAAGATTTCGGTAAGTTAGAACCACGCGAATTTAAGGAGCACCAACGGTAATGAGTGAAATCCAGAAAACCCTCGACAATCTGTCGCAAGAGAATCGCACATTTATGCCGAGCCCAGAATTCGCAGCCAACGCCAATGTCAACGCCGGAATATACGAGGAAGCGGAAGCGGACCGTTTAGGTTTTTGGGCAAAGCAAGCTCGCGAATTGGATTGGGACAACGACTTCACTGATGTCCTTGACTGGTCTGACGCACCCTTTGCCAAATGGTTCGTTGGTGGAAAACTCAATGTCGCTTACAACTGTGTTGACCGGCACGTCCATGCCGGACACGGTGATCAAGTCGCGCTGCAATTCGAAGGTGAGCCCGGTGATCAGCTCAACATCACCTATCGGGAACTCATGGAAAGAGTGTGCAAGGCAGCCAATGCCCTGACCGAACTAGGAATAAGCGCTGGCGATCGAATCGCAATTTACATGCCAATGATCCCTGAAGCAGTTGTCGCAATGCTGGCCTGCGCCCGGGTTGGGGCAGTTCATTCAGTGGTCTTTGCCGGTTTTAGTGCTGAAGCATTACGCAGCAGAATTCACGATGCTCAGGCGAAACTGGTGATCACCGCCGATGGCCAAAATCGACGAGGCAGCGTGATGTCTCTCAAGCCGGCAGTTGATGAAGCAGTGGCTGCCAGCCCATCGGTAAATCATGTTCTCGTTGTTCAGCGTTGCGGAAATGAAATCACTTGGGGACCCAAAGATGTGTGGTGGCATGAATTCGTTGAAAGTCAATCATCAGAACACACTCCGGTCGCATTTGATTCGGAGCACCCGCTATTTATCCTGTACACATCTGGTACAACCGGTAAGCCAAAAGGAATTTTGCACACGACCGGCGGTTACCTGACCCAAGTTGCATACACGCACCGAGTGGTTTTTGATCTTAAACCCGACACTGACGTTTATTGGTGCACCGCCGATATTGGTTGGGTGACCGGTCACTCCTACATTGTGTATGGGCCACTCGCCAACCGGGTCACCCAAGTTATTTATGAAGGCACTCCCGACACACCGGGCAAGGATCGCTGGTGGGACATCATTGAACGCCACGGAGTCACGATTTTGTACACGGCCCCCACCGCAATTCGCACCTTCATGAAGTGGGGTGACGAACTTCCTGCCTCACATGATCTGAGTTCGCTTCGCGTACTCGGATCCGTCGGTGAACCCATTAACCCTGAAGCCTGGATGTGGTACCGCTCTGTTATCGGTGGTAACAAATGTCCGATTGTTGATACGTGGTGGCAAACAGAAACAGGTGGCATCATGATTTCTCCGTTACCCGGTGTCACCGCCACGAAACCAGGGTCGGCAATGCGAGGACTCCCCGGAATAGGTGTGGCTGTGGTCGACGACGCAGGAACTCCCTTGGGGAATGGAAAGGGGGGCTTCTTAGTTCTCACCGAACCGTGGCCCGCAATGTTGCGCGGGATCTGGGGCGACAATCAACGATTTGTTGATACCTACTGGTCTAAGTGGCCGCAGTATTACTTCGCAGGTGACGGCGCAAAACTCGATAATGACGGTGCCCTGTGGTTATTGGGCCGAGTTGACGATGTCATGAATGTTTCCGGGCACCGAATTTCAACAACGGAGGTGGAATCAGCACTGGTTTCCCACCCATCGGTTGCTGAGGCAGCAGTGGTCGGGGCAGCTGATGAAACGACCGGTCAAGCAATTGTTGCGTTTGTGATTCTGCGTGGAGGAATGGAAGGTCAAGACGGTACAAGTCTGGTCACTGAACTTCGCAATCATGTTTCCAACGAAATCGGCGCGATCGCGAAACCAAAGAAAATCATGATCGTTCCCGAACTCCCCAAGACTCGCTCAGGAAAAATTCTGCGACGGCTATTACAAGATGTTGCCGAGCATCGCGAGATTGGGGATTCAATGACCCTCGCCGACCCCTCAGTCATAAACCTCATTTCTGCGGGACTTGAATCCTCCAGCACCGACGACTAATCACGCACCGTCTCTCTGCCCACACCCTTTCCAAAAAACGTTTTTAGTAGGGTGGCTTCGTGGGCAACAACGAGATCATGACGCGTCCAAGCCTCGGCCAACGCGGGTGGCTGCTCGCTCAGTTGCGAGATGAAACTATCGGTGGGGCGATTCTGCTCTTTGCCGCAGTCGTTGCCTTGGTGTGGGCGAACTCCCCGTGGGGCGACAGCTACTTCAACATGGTCGACTACAAAATTGGACCTGCTGACCTTGGTCTCAACCTCTCGCTAGGGGTTTGGGCAGCCGACGCTCTGTTAGCGATTTTCTTCTTTGTTGTGGGATTGGAACTGAAACACGAGTTAGTTCTCGGGTCTTTATCCAAGCCTGCTCAAGCCGTAGTCCCTGCCGCGGCAGCGATCGGTGGCATGGCCATACCCGCGCTTTTTTACGTAATTGTCAACGCCACCCTGGCGGACGGTTCACTTAAAGGGTGGGGAATACCCATGGCAACCGATATTGCATTCGCGCTTGCGGTTCTCGCCGTTTTCGGTCGCAAACTTCCCGTTGCATTGCGTGCTTTTCTCCTCACGCTCGCTGTAGTTGACGACTTGGGCGCGATTAGCGTTATTGCAATTTTCTACTCCGACAAGTTTGCCATGGTCTGGTTCGCAGCTTTCTTGTTTTCGCTACTCGGCTACTGGCTGTTGCAGAAATACCGCATTTCATCACCCATTATTTACATCCCTTTAGTGATTCTCGGTTGGTATTTCTGTTACAAGAGCGGCGTACACGCAACGGTTGCAGGCGTTGCATTCGGATTTTTGACCAGAGTGCGGTTGGATCCGGGTGAGAAGAAAGCACCCGCAGACACTCTGATCCATATTATTCATCCAATCAGCGCCGGATTTGCCATTCCTATCTTTGCGCTCTTCGCCGCCGGAGTTGATCTGCGCGCCACCGGAATCATCGAACCTTTGCAATCTCCGATTGCCTTAGGAATCATGATCGGTCTGGTGTTAGGTAAACCGATTGGCATTGTGGGAATGGCGTGGATCATGGCTCGATTTACCCGAGCGAGTTTGAGCCCTGGTATTTCCTGGCGTGATGTCTCGGCGGTGGGCTTCTTGGGTGGAGTAGGTTTCACGGTTGCCCTGCTGATCAGCGAATTGGGATACGCCGACAACGAACTTTACCTAGAAAACGCCAAGATCGCGGTCCTAGTAGCCTCCGTGATAGCCGCAGCAATCGCAGCCTTCATGCTGCTCTCCCGCAGCCGAGCGTACGCACGGATGGAGGAAATTGAAGTGGCCCAACAAGATCGAGAAGCGGATCTGAACAAGAATCTGCAGGGGGAAGGCGAATCAAAGCCCGATCCGCGGTAACCTTCGGGTTCGGAAGGAGATTCACATGGCACCGCAGCCGAGCCTGAAACAACTGGTCACGAACACGATCAGTGACGGTAAACGTCTACTCACCGCCCAAGTGAACTTAACAACCACCGAGCTCTCCCAGACCAGCAAAACAATTGGTCAAATTTCACTCCTAGCGGTCATCGCAATTTCACTTATCAGCATGGGTGGAATTTTTCTTCTCATCGCAATCGCCTACTCCCTTGTGGCACTGGGCTTGCCCGTTTGGGCTGGCTTCCTCATTGTTGCCGTGGTCCTTTTTCTCCTCGCCGGGGTCCTAGGGATCGTGATGAAGGGCAAGGGTAAGGCCATCAAGGCCCCTAATGTGGCTCGTGAAGAATGGAATAAAACTTCCGATTCACTTGCTGCGCTAAATAAACGCGCCGAATAACCCAAGCATCTAAGTGATCACTCCCGATTCGGCGATAGCAAGGACAGGTCCCTGGACCCACCACAATGTGTCTGCCAACGGTGCACGATTTCACGTAGTTGAGATGGGTGCCGGTCCCGCCGTTCTTCTACTACACGGTTTCCCCAGTTTTTGGTGGACGTGGCGCGAATTAATCGCACCGTTGGCTGGGGCCGGCTACCGCGTAGTAGCCATGGATTTACGTGGATATGGTGGCTCGGATCACCCCCCGCAGGGATACGACCCCACGACTTTGGCCCGCGACTGTGTCAGCGTGATCCGTTCATTGGGTGAGGTGAAAGCAAGTGTGGTCGGGCATGGTGTCGGGTCAATAATCGGTTGGACTATTGCCGCGCAGAGTCCTGATGCGGTGAAGTCTCTCGTCAGTGTTGCTGGTGCACACCCGAGAATATTGCGCAATTCACTTTTGCGAAACAATGCGCAACGTTCAGGTTTGTCCTACATCACCCGGCTTCAATTGCCATTTATCCCTGAGCGCTATTACACCAAAAACGGTGGTCAAAATATTGGGGATTTTCTGGAAAAATATTCACATGATCCCTCGTGGGTTACCCCCGAGGTCCGCGGAGTCATGCAAGCCGCTTATCAGAATTGGCCAACGGCCCACACAGCAATTGAATTTCACCGCTGGGCAATTCGCTCCCTCTACCGCGCTGATGGCCGACGTTTTCAAGACTCGATTGAACAACCGGTCAGCGTTCCCGTACTTGATATTTTCGGCGAACACGATCCCATGATCATTCATGACCTAGTCGAGAACCAGCCGATGGTGAGTGGCTCGTATACACGCGCAATTATGCCCACCGGTCACTTTCCTCACGAAGAAAATCCACGTGCATTTACTGAATTACTACTACCGTGGTTGCGCCAATATGCAGGCGCGTGATCGACTCGGCAAACCTCTTCGCGGAGGGAGTATTGCAACCTATTCTTTCCCGCAAGTTCCTGAGCGCGAATTCATTTCCGCCGAGCAAGCTTGGAGTGAAATCATGGACTACCTTTCACAGGATTTACCATTTCACGTTCACGAGGTCGCAGAACAGCGTTGGCGTTGTGCACCCACCGCCGACGCACAACTGTGGCGGGCCTGCGCACAAATGGGTGCCGCGTTGACCCATCTAGCTCGAGGCAATCCAGTTGGCGCCCAACGATTGGCAGAACGTGCTCGGATAACACTGACCACCTCAACATCGCAAGAACCTGAGGTTAATTCCGTTGCGCTAAATACTCTCTTTTCGGAGATGCTTGAGTCATGATCGACCAAGGCACGCCCAAGCGATTTATTTTGGTTACCTTTGATCAGCTCTCCCTCACTCATGGGGCTCTTGCCACGGCGGCTCCGGAGCGTGATGAAATTGTTTTCATTGAAAGTACCGACATGCTCACCTCACGGAAGTGGCACTCTCAGAGGTTATTTTTTATTCTTTCCGCCGTTGAGCATACAAAGTCCGACCTTGAAGCGAGTGGCTTTCGCGTTCACTCAATTCGCGCAGAAAATATTCGTGAGGGTGTTGAATCACTGCGTCTAGCCAATCCCGGTGTTCCCATCATTTCAACGACCCCGAGTTCACGACCGCTCACCGAAGTGCTCACATCACTCAATATTGAACTTTTTCCCAATGACAACTTTTTAACAACCTCAGAGCAGTTTTCTCAATGGGCAAGTGGCTACAAATCCTTGACCATGGAATATTTCTACCGGTGGCAACGCAAAAGACTCAATATTTTGATGGACGGAAATGAACCCGTCGGTGGCCAATGGAATTTTGATGAAGATAATCGATTGCCTCCACCGCGCACAAAAAAGGGTCAGGCTCCACACCTTTGGCCCGAACCCCTGTGCTTCGAACCCGATGAAATTGATCAAGTCGTAATCGATCGACTTGGTGAGTTTGATAGTTGGGGGCAGCCCCCTAACGGAACGTGGGCCACGACGAGATCTGGCGCCCTGAAACAACTTGATCACTTTGTCGAGAATGCGCTTGCCGGTTTTGGCCCGTATGAAGACGCTATGCCAACGGATTCGTGGACCGTGAATCACTCGGTGTTGAGTCCGTATCTCAATATAGGGCTGTTACACGCATCTGAAGTAATTGAAGCGGCGCTGCACAAGTACGAACAGGGCGGCATACCGCTTTCATCTATTGAAGGGTTTATCCGTCAAATTATTGGTTGGCGCGAGTACATCAATCGAATCTATTGGCACTTCCCTGACACATATAGAAACGAAAATGTACTCAATAGCAATCGAAAACTTCTACCGTTGTTTATGGATCCGCAGGCCACGCAAATGAACTGCATGAGCTCAGTGATCTCCGACATTCATGAACGAGCATGGGTGCATCACATTCCGCGCCTAATGCTGCTTAGTAATTTGGCCCAACTTGCGGGTGTGAAACCACAGGAGCTTCTCAACTGGATGCGTACCAATTTCATTGATGCGGCGGATTGGGTAATGGTTCCCAACGTGATTGGCATGGGCATGCATGCTGACGGAGGTGCCATGATGACAAAGCCCTACATTGCCGGCGGCGCCTACATTTCCCGGATGAGTAACTATTGCGGTGGTTGCCGGTTTGATCCCAAAAAACGGACCGGTGAAGATGCCTGTCCATTCACAACTCTCTATTGGGACTACTTGGATCGCAACGCGGAGCAATTCGCTAGTAACCACCGAATGTCTCGACCTGTTGCTGCCGCAGCTCAGCGTGAAGACCTCCTTGCGATCCGTGAGCGCGCGTTGTTTGTTATTCGGGAACTCGAGGCCGGAAACCTTTAAATGACGGCAAAGAAATACTTTTCGCGTCCAGTTGTTCTCCTGCAGAGCTCAAATGTTTCTTCCTCAACGGGAAATGGCATCGTCATGGTGACAATTCCTTGGCTGGTGCTGACTAACACGGGGTTGGCCTCAGCTGCCGGAATTGTCGCTGCTCTTTCCGCATTGCCTGCGCTAATCGTGACGCCACTCGTGGGGTACTCGGTCGACCGATTCGGAAGACGCCTAGTAAGCATCATCGCCGATCTCGCGTCTGCCGTGAGCGTCATTGCATTCCCAATACTTGCCATTTTTACGGATCTTAGTTTTGCCCTAATCCTCGCTCTCGCCGTACTCGGAGCAGCGATTGACCCCGCGGGTTACACGGCGCGCAAGTCAATTATTCCGGACGCTGCCACTGCATCTGAAGTTGACCGCGACACACTTAACGGATTGCATGAAGGACTTTTTGCACTCGGTTGGACAATTGGTCCCCTTGTCGGTGCACTTTCTATCGCCGCCTTCGGACCCATCAATTCTTTTTGGATTCCTGGGGCGCTCTTTATTTTTGCCGGGTTGTGCATTTTGGTTTTGCGAGTGGGTGACGCCGGACAAGATGCACGGGCTGAAAGTATTGCGGTGCAACAGAGTTTCTGGCGTGAGGCCACTCAGGGATTTGCAGTCTTGTGGCGCGATCCCTACCTGCGGACAATCACCATTGCCATGATTTTTCTTGCCGGGGTCTACCTACCGACGGAGAGTTTGGTTCTGCCGTTCTATTTTGAAGCTACCGGTAATGCTTTGGGTCTGGGGATTGTCATTTCGGCGATGGCAGGAGGTGGCGTCCTCGGAGCATTCTCATTCGGTTTTCTTACAAAACGAATGACCTACAAAGCGATTGCACGACTCGTACTGATCGGAACAATCGTTGCTTTAATTCCAATGTCACTACTCCCCCCACTGCCAGTTATCGCTGGATTTGGCTTTCTCCTGGGATTAGCTTGGGGACCGATGAACCCGCTGATCAACTCACTGGTACAAACCCGGGTGCAACCTGATGTGCAGGGCCGAGTTTTTGCCGTTCAACTTTCGCTTTTCTATGCGTTTCCACCCATTGCAATGCTCATTACCGGATTCGCAATTGACGGTGCAGGGGTGGAAGTTGTTTACCCGATCTTGGCCGGCTTGGTGACCGTGGGAAGCATTCTCACACTGAGCACGCGAGCAATGCGTACTCTCGATAAAGCCTAAAACTCCAACGCTTACTCCCGAAGTTGGCAACTTCCTGTTTCTACTGAACCGTCGCTTTGTTTCCACTCGTTTGTAAAGTCAATGGCGTCTCGGAGCTCGCTGTTGGTTAATGCGTAACCGACATCAGAGTCTGTATTGGAACCGAATACCAGTCCGAGGACTTGACCATCACTGTTTACCAGCGGACCGCCACTATTTCCTGGGATCACATTGGATCTCAGTGAGTAAACTTGTCGCTCAACTCCAGCATCACCGTAAATATTCTCACCGCGAGCACTCAGGATGCCACTGATTCGAGCCGGCGTGACCATAAGGTCTCCGCCACCCGGATAGCCAGCCACGGCGGCATTGTCACCAACTTGTGCCTTACCTCGTGCAAAGAGCGCAACCCGAGTCCCGAGTTCTTGCGTTGCGATCACCGCCACATCTTTTTGTGGATCAAAGTAGATCACTAAGCCGGGCACCGAGTTCTCTAAGCCAGCAAGTCGAACCTGAATGCCCCGTGCACCTGCGACTACATGTGCATTGGTCAGGAGTCGACCGGGTGCAAAATAGAAACCCGAACCCGAAACACTCTCATTGCATTCCTGAGCATCGCCTGTCAGGCGAACCGTAAAAGTTTCAATCACCGGGAAAACACTTTGTGAAATACCCGCTTCAGGTTCCGCAACGTTAGTTGAAGGGGCCTGTCCAAGACCGGAAACAATTCTCGGTATCCCCGTTTGTCCAACAAGGGTGCTGACATTTTTAAACAAAGTACGGGCCTGATTCGGAACAATCGCATCAAGTGTTGACAAAACTTGGGACTGGCCGATTTGGCCCGCTATCGAATTATTGGGCATAAATACCAAAACACTGGCAATAACCCAACCGACTAAAGCAAAAGCCAAAACATTCAGTGCCGATCCAGCGAAAGAATCAACAAACTTCACCGGGCGCCACGTCAGGCTATCTCGCAATTTTCGACCTAGGATCGAAAACAACACTTGCCCAAGGATCGCGCTCGCTAAAACTGCCACCCCCAAAACGATCACTGAAAGGGTTTGATCGGTAACGAATGACTTAATCAGGTTTGGCAACCACAATAAGGCTGCAATTCCTCCGCCCAGAAAACCCGCAAAGCTCAGTACCCCGGCGACAAATCCTTGACGCCAACCGGCCCAAGCAAAAACTGCCAAGGCTCCCAGCAAGATCCAATCAACCGTGTTCACCGTGTTGACCTTGTTCGCCCACTCATACGGCCACGATCCGATCTCGATCCCAAGGAACACTCCAACCCGAGAGTTCGAACAGGGTTGAAATCAACCCGCCGGTGAATCCCCACACCAAAAGGTCATTAACCTCGAAGGCGTCACCCATGTAGCCCGATGGGTGTCGAATTCGGACTCGGTTATCGGGATTGATGAAGTCAGCAATGGGGATTCGGTGAACGCTGGCCACTTCCTGGGCATCCCGTGGGCTGATCGCACTGGATTCATGCCACCATCCCAGGACCGGAGACACCACGTAGTTACTCACTGGAATCCACAAATCGGGAAGTTGCGCAAATGGGGTGACACCAAGTGGATCTAATCCTGTTTCCTCATTGGCTTCCCGCAATGCTGCCGCAATCGCCGACTGATCACTGACTTCCACTCGCCCGCCGGGAAACGCCGACTGCCCGCTGTGGGAACGGTTATTCGTAGCCCGTTCAATAATGAGAATATCTCGCTGATCCCCAAAAAGTACGAGGACGGCCGAATGAACACCTTCACCAACTGTTGGAATGAATTGGGTTAGATCTTTAGCTTCAAGTCCGTCAACCGCGGTCACTACCGGGTTCAACCACTCCGGCAAAGAGTCAAGTGAATCAGGAATCAGTGTTCCTTGGGTTAACCAGTTCACCTGATGATTCCTAAGTGTTTCTGTAGGAGTGAATTGAATGTTTTCTCGTTGGGAATCGCGCCATCCCAACGCCCCGCAATCACACCTTCTGCAGTCACAAAGTAGGTCACGGGTGGTCCAGGAATTGTTAGCGGTGCACGAGTATCACCCGATCGGTCAATGACCGATGGATAAGAAATGCCAAAGTCCTGCATCAATTGCAGTGCCTTCGTGGAATCATCTTCAATATTGATGCCAATGAAATCAACTTCACCTTTAAGTTCCCGCGAGACCTTATTAAGCAGTGGCAACTCTTCAATGCACGGCGGGCACCAGGAAGCCCAGACGTTCACTACCAAGGGTGTTCCACGAACTTGCGCGAGGGAAATAGTCGAAGTGTCACCGAGACAGTCGAAAACTTGGTCAGGTAAACCGGGAATCGCAGCATCAGGATTTGGTGGGGGAGTCGGACATGGATCCAAGTTCACTTCTCGCATCAGAGCCAAAAGCTCTGGATCGCGATCACCGGCAACCGGTTGCGCTTCACTGCTGCTGGAGTTCGAGCTTGCTTGATTTACTAATTCACCGGCCGTTTCCGAACTTGAACAAGCGCTCAACGAAATGGCAGCAGCCGCAAGGACCACCGCGATGCCTCGACCTCTCCCAATGGTCAGGTAACGACTCATGCCCGACCTTGTGACTTGACTAATTTTTCGGCTTCGGCAGCATCAGTTGGTCCTTCACCGAATGACGGACATTTTTTTGCGACGGTACAGGCTCCGCATGCAGGTTTACGTGCATGACAGACGCGGCGACCATGCCACAAAACAAGATGTGACAGCTTTGTCCAATCTTTTGCCGGAAAAATAAGTTCGATGTCTCGCTCGATTTTCACCGGATCTGTGTGGGTTGTCCAACCGAATCTGCGAGCCAATCGACCAAAGTGGGTATCGATCGTCATTCCCGGAAGACCAAAAGCGTTTCCCATCACGACAAAAGCGGTCTTGCGACCAACGCCGGGAAGACTTACAAGTTCGTCAACCGTTGAGGGAACAACACCGCCGAAATCGTGGGTGAGTTTGGCCCCCATCCCAATGAGGGTCGTCGCCTTCGCTCGATAGAAACCGGTTGGTCGGATGATTTCCTCGATCTCTTCTTGGCTCGCGGAGGCGTAGGCCCAGGCGTCGGGGTATTTGGCGAAAAGTACCGGGGTGACCGCATTTACCCGGCGGTCCGTGCATTGGGCGCTGAGGATTGTAGCGACAAGGAGTTCCAGCGGTGAGTTGAAATCCAGCTCCGGACCAGCATCCGGGTAGGTCTTGGCCAATTCACGGAAAATCCAACGAGCGTCCTTGATCAGCACCGGATCTGGGGCATTTGGGGGCTTTGGGGCGCTGCTCACCCTCCTAGATTAAGTCCCCGTGAAGTGGTTCACGCCCCCCGACCTGCACCAAGGTTCCTATGGATCCAATAAAGTGCCCCTTACTGGGACTTCCTAGTATTTTTCATGCAACAAACTTTGCCGAAAGGGTTACGCCGTGGATCACATGGATTCAGTCCTACATCAGTCACCGCTGTTTGCGACAGTGGATGACGACGGCGCCGCGGCTCTAATGGAACTACTCACCGAACAGGTTGTACCTAAAGGTGGAGTGATCTTCCACGAAGGTGAGCCTGGTGATCAACTTTTTCTCATTTTAGAAGGCAAGGTCAAACTTGGACACGCATCCACTGATGGACGTGAGTCACTCATGGCAGTACTCGGCCCAGGTGAAATGTTTGGCGAACTGAGTCTGTTTGATCCAGGCCTTCGAGCAGCATCGGCAACAGCGCTCACCGAAGCTCGCGTGGTTCGCTTAGGCAATGCGCAACTCATGCCGTGGCTGGCAGGTCGTCCCGAGGTTGCCGCAGCACTACTCCAAGCACTTGCCCGCCGTCTCCGACGCACCAACGAAGCAATGGCCGACCTCGTCTTCAGTGATGTCCCAGGTCGAGTAGCAAAAGCCCTGATGGAACTGGGTGAGAAGTTTGGCACCATGATCCCCGGTGGCCTCCTAGTAACACACGACATGACCCAAGAAGAAATTGCCCAACTTGTCGGCGCATCACGCGAAACGGTCAACAAGGCACTGGCAGACTTTGCCCAACGCGGCTGGATCTCTTTGGAGTCACGTCAAGTATTAATCCTTGACGTTGAAAGACTGGGCAAACGCGCTCGTTAGTTCAATCCGCGTTCGCGCTCAGGAAGCAGTGCTGGCCCACGGTTTGATAAAACTCAATCTCGTAAGCAGTCTGGGCACGCAGCCAGTGACCATCAGATAAACCAAAGAAGCGGCATAGTCTCAAGTCGGTATCTGCGGTGATCACGCGCTTACCGTTGACGGTGTCACCTATGCGCTGAGCGGGAATGACAATTTCCTTAGCCAAACGGTAACGAGACAAGCCCATTGATCATTAATACGAATGCTCATCTGGCCTTTTCGACTGCCCTTAAGTACCTCCAGCCGATTTCCCGGAGGAACCCTCAAGTCGTCTAAGCGACCAGCGATGTCTTGCTGCCGGAGCTTTCGCGTAGCGATCGATGCACTGGACATTAACCTTCGCACCCGCTGTCCGCTAGCAAGACGCTCCGTCTCCTTGTTGGCAAATGAAACGATCACAACTTACATAGCAACGCGTGACGTTATTATAAACAAGTAGTCAGCCCAAAGCCTCGTTTTCAAGGTAGTGAAGTTGAGCTGCAACTGTTACCTCGGCAGCAATTCGAACACTTGGATCGACATTTGAGTAGACAAGATTGGTAATTGATTCAATCGTTGAATTGCCTTCTTTTAGTGCTGCGCGAATTTGATCAAGTCGTTCAAGTCGGTGCTTTTCATAGAAATCAATTAGGGCAACGGGTG
>JAFMHB010000021.1 GCA_017854795.1 Candidatus Nanopelagicales bacterium | reverse complement strand
TACACAAGTTGCGCCACGGTAAAGTCATGATCCCTCACACTTTCGTGTGAAACGGCACACTCATATTGGAAACTTTCATATTAGGGATAACAGATGTCTAATCCAGCAAACCCACTCCAAGCAAGTCTTCCCGCAGCACTCGTTCAAATCGCCTACCGAGTCGATGACCTCGAGGCGGCGTGCCATGAGTGGGCCCAGAAAGTTGGCGCCGGCCCGTTCCTCGTTCGCAATCACTTACCCGTAATAGCAACACACAATGGTGAGCCTGCGATCTATGACCATAGTGCGGCCTTCGGGCAATGGGGTCCGGTAATGCTAGAAATTATTCAACTCCACGAGTGCGAGCCGGCGAGTATGCGTGAAGTACTCAGCCATGACCAGCCCGGTCAGATTAACCACTACGCATGCTTCGTTGAGGATCTCGACGCCGCGAGCGCAGCCTTGATCAGTCAAGGGATGCCACTAACAATGTCGCTTACTTCTTCATCGGGTATGGAGGTTCACTTCCATGATGCCCGCCACCTGCTCGGTGGTGTTCTTGAGCTCTATGTGGGTAACGTTCATCTGCGCGGCTTTTACGACAAGGTCGCAGCATTGGCACAGGATTGGGATGGTTCTGATGTAGTTCGTTACATCAACTAATACATCTATTCAGCGATTGGTCATCAGAGTACGGTCACCGAGCATGTGTGCGTGGTCGTTAAAGGACACGAGTGACAAGCCTCGGGATCCCGCCACAACGGTTGTGATTGATGCATTAACACTTACCCGATTCATTGAAATCACACCGTGTGTGTCTGCGCCCAAAAGTCGACCGGCAAGAACTGCACTCACCCCCGCTGAAGTCGCCACGATTGCATCGGATCCACTGGGTAAGCTCGCAGCAAGCTCCGTGATTGCGTCAAATGCCCCGTCGGAGAATGCTTGCCACTGGCTATTTTCAGTGTCCATCCATTCGGTCATGACCGCATCTAGGTGCTGCTGAAACTCCGAAGACAACATTCCCTCGGTTGCCCGCTGGTCACCCATGTGAGCATTCACTGCAGCATGTGCATCAAATTCGTCAAAGCGAGGATCGGTACCCGAGGGGCTTACGCTGAGAATTTTCGCGGCAATGGCAGCAGTGTCAATCTGTCGCTTCAAACTCCCACTCACCACTACGGGTGAACGCACACCCCGTCGGGCTAACTCCTGACCTGCAACGTCAGCTTGCCGGCGACCAAGATCTGAAAGCACGTCGTAGTCGTCGGTACCAAAACTCGCCTGCCCGTGCCGCAGCAGATAGATGACGGGCATCGGGTGTTAGGAAACCAGAACTAGTGGTCGAGCCAACAGTTGGGAAATCGTCTGCAGGTACTCCGCAGCCGGTGCACCGTCAACGGCCCGGTGATCAAAGGTCAAACTGAGAGTGAGGACCTGTGTGCGGACAAAGGTCTCACCCTCCCACTTGCCAGAGTCGCGCAGGCGACCAACGCCAAGGATGCCAACGTTGCCGGGGTTGATAACCGGCGTGAAAAAGTCAACACCATAGGTGCCCAAAGAAGTGACGGCAAATGTTGCGCCTTCAAGTTCGTCCAGGCTAATGGAACCGGAACGACAACGCTCTGCAACATCGCGCGTTGCTCGAGCCAACTCGGGAAGTGAGAGTTGATCAGCGTCTTGGATCACGGGGACCATTAGGCCACCAGGCACGGCGACGGCAAGTCCCATGTGGATTCGACCTAGGAGGTGAATCTCCTTGTCAATAATTGTCGCGTTCAGTATCGGGTGTTGACGCAACGCAAGCGCAGCAGCCCGCACCACGAAGTCGTTAAGGCTTGGGACTGCAACGCCAAGTGCAACGTACTGGTCCTTCATGTCAGCGCGAAGTTGCACTACGGCATCCATCGACACTTCAAAGCCGTGCGTGAGCTGAGCCATCTCGGTCAGACTCTGCAACATTCGCGCCGCGATCGTGCCGCGCATCCCTTTCATCGGGATTATTGAAGTTGTTTCCGAGTTCGCAAGCGAACCTCCCGATTGGTTTACCGGAGTAGTGGCAAGCGCTGCAGAAGCATTAGTTTGTGGTGTTGAAGCAGCAGCGCCTCGTACATCACTGCGGCGGACAACACCGTCGTCAGTCGCGATTCCAGCGGGATCAATTCCTGCATCACGAGCATCGCGTCGCGCTAATGGAGAGAGAACCTTCCCGGGTCGACCGCCCGTGGCGTCGTGAACCGTCAGTGCCGCAGCTTCCACTACGTCCTCGGACACAATCCGTCCACCTGGTCCGGTTCCCGAAATACGTGTTAGGTCAACCTGTAATTCCAGGGCTACCCGACGAGCGTTTGGACTGACGAATGCGCGTCCACCTGAGGGCACAACTTCGTTCTGATCGGGTGACTGCATTGTCGTGATGCGAACTGCGTCTGGCTCAGTTGAATCTGACGCGGGGGCACTGGGAGCAGCTCCGTTCGGCGCGGACTCTCCATTCTCGAGCAACCAGCCAAGCACAGATCCAGTTTTTAAAGTTGCTCCATCAGTTACGGCACGGGCCAAAATTCCATCGGCCTCGGCCTCAACGTCGACATCGATCTTGTCTGTTGCCAGTCGAAGTAGTGGCATGCCAATCGTGATCACGGCGCCGTCAGCGACGAGCCACTCTTCGATGGTTCCCTCTTCCATGGTCAAACCCAGTTTGGGAAGGAGGATTTCAATAGCCATGTGTTACTTCCGTTCGAGGAGTCGGCGGACGACGGCTTCTATGCGTGGAGCATCCGGTACGTATGCGTTCTCCAAAATCGGAGCGAAAGGGACGGGTGCAAATGGAGCCGCAAGTCGGGTCACAGGTGCATCAAGGTAATCAAATGCGGACTCTTGTATCTGTGATGAAATCTCAGCGCCGATTCCGCCAAACTCGACCGCTTCATGGACGACGAGAACTCGGTGTGTCTTCTTCACCGATGTCAGGATCGTGTCGATGTCGAGTGGCTGAACGCTTCGAGGGTCAATAATTTCGACCGAGATTCCAGCTGCCTCAAGGTTAGCTGCGGCTTTCTCTGCCTCAACGACCATTCGCCCAATTGCGACGATTGTTGCGTTGCTACCTTCGCGGACAACATTGGCCACACCAAATGGGATCGAGTACAACTCTTCGGGCACAGGGCCCTTCACTCCCAGCATTTTTTTGTTGAGCACAACGATGGTGGGGTTGTCGTCGCGGATCGCGCCGACGATAAGTCCTTTAGCGTCGTATGGGCTGGCGGGCATTGCGACTTTGAGTCCGGGAATGTGAGCGAGCCATGCCTCAAGACTTTGGCTGTGCTGGGCTGCAGCTGACATCCCGGCGCCACCGGCAGTTGTGATGGTCAGCGGTACAGAAACGTTACCGCCAAACATGTATTTCATTTTTGCAGCTTGATTGAAAATCTGGTCCATTGCAACACCGACGAAGTCCATGAACATTAGATCGCAAACGGGGCGTAAGCCTCGCGCTGCGGCACCAACGCCAAGTCCAATGATTGCTTGCTCGGAAATAGGTGTGTCAACAACGCGGGTACCACCAAACTCGGTGAGGAGTCCGTCAAACATGTGGAACACCCCGCCGTAGCCCGCAACGTCCTCACCGATAAGAAAGACATCGGGGTCTTCGGCCATAACCTGGTGCATGCCCTCGTTGAAGGCCTTTACGTAGGTGAGTTCACGCGTTGTCACTGGGAGTCCCTCCGGGATTTCATCGGGCATGCATTGGGCTTGGGTTGAATGTATTGGGTTGAATAAAGCAGCTTATTAACTGGTGTAGACGTCGTCGAGAATATCTACTGGATCAGGGTCAGGGCTGTTCCGCGCGAACTCGATACCGTCTTCGATGTCGGCTTCGGTTTGTGCCCAAATCTCTGCGAATTCCTCCGCGCTGACCAGGCCACGCTCAACACCGATCGCCTCAATGAGGTTGATGGCATCGCGGGTTTTCCACGCTTCCACTTCAGCCGGATCGCGATAAAGGATCCGCATTCCCTTAATACCTTGGTGGTCGAAGTACCTGTACGTCTTGGCTTCAATGAGCGTTGGTCCTTCGCCCCGCTTGGCCCGCTCGATAGCAACAAGTGCAACGTCGCGAACGGCCAAAGCATCCATTCCGTCAACGATTACGCCGGGAATGCCGTAGGAACTGGCGCGGTCAGCAATGTCTGTCAATTTCATGTGCCGATCTTGTGGTGTGAACTCGGCGTAGCCATTGTTCTCAATCACAAAAATAACCGGCAAATTCAAAACCGCAGCCATGTTGACCGACTCGTGGAATGCACCAATATTGGTAGCACCGTCACCAAAAAACGACACTGCGACAGTTCCGTCACCGCGATACTGCGATGCGAATGCAGCTCCGACCGCAATAGGGATGCCCCCGCCAACAATCGCATTTGCACCCAGCATGCCACGGTTCATGTCGACAATATGCATTGAACCACCACGGCCTTTGCAGTATCCGGTGGTCTTGCCATAAAGCTCCGCGAACATCGGGCGGAAATCTGCGCCTTTAGCAATTGCGTGACCGTGGCCACGATGCGTGGAGGTGATTTGATCTGCATCTGTGAGAGCTGAACACACACCTGCCGCGACTGCTTCCTGACCGACGTACAAATGCAGGAAACCTGGCATGTCCCCGGACTCGACGAGTTTTCCGGCACGCTCTTCAAAACGGCGAATCCGCACCATACGTCGATGTAGATCCAAGACCAATTCACGAGTGGTTGGCATGACCGCCTCGAGGGCTTCCGTGGGTGTGGCCATCAAGGTCTCCCGGTTCGATTGAATGAAGCAGTAAATGACCAGCGAAGACTACACTAAGTGAAAATGTTTAACTAGGACATCCAAGTAAATTGCATCAGGAGGGCTCGTGCTCCGTCGTATTCTTGTAGTGACCGGCGGACACCGGGTTGCCATCGATGATTTTTTGTCGGCGATCGCTGACATTTGCACCCAACGCGGCTGGGTCTGGGCCCATTCCACTCAACCAAGTGCTCAGCGCTGGCTCAGTGGTGAACTCGCCGGAGAATGGGATGCGATTCTGCTACATGACATCCCTGGATTGGCACTAAAGCGGGGGTCAGAACCCGAAGTGGTCGGACCCGACACCCAAACCGCCCAAGACGTTATCAATCTCTTGGACGCCGGACAGGGCATGGTGGTTTTGCACCACGCAATTTCAGCATGGCCGGGATGGGATGGTTGGGCCGAAGTTACCGGCGCCCGATTCCTCTACCGACCAGGTCGCCTGCGCGGTGAAGACCTTCCCTCCTCTGGATACCGGATGGGCACATATACGGTGCGCGTCACCGATCCAAGCCATCCAATCGCAAACGGCATTAGCGACTTTGAAATAGAAGATGAACTGTATTTCGCACCATTTCTCAACGACCGGTTGACGCCTTTTCTGGATAACGACGCAGACATGAGCGGCGAACTGTTTCAGGACACCTTTGATGAAGTGAGTAACGGAGCCTCAACCGGAGTTACCTGCCAAGGCCGTGGACAAGACGGCGGGCTACACGGTGGCAGCGCTCTCATGGGTTGGACAACGACCGCTGGCAGCAGTCCAATCGCCACTCTGCTCATGGGCGATGGACCCGGTACTTTCGCAAACCCGATGTTTCGCAGTTTGCTCGGTAACGCGCTCGAGTGGGTAGCGAGTGAAGAAGCCAACAAGGCCGCTCACGCCAATCCGTTTACGATCCCACTGCCGTAGAGGTCATAGGTTCGACAGGTAACGAGATCAGGCTTGGCGTCGAGCCGTCCTGGCCGCCAAGGCAACGGCGACAATAAGAGCCGCGCCATTGAACAGTTGGGTTACATAAGAAGGTGCACCCGCAAGTTGCAGCCCGGTCACGCCGGTGGCAAGAAGGAAAATTGCAACAAGTGTTCCGAGTACGTTCACGCGCCCTGGTCGGATTTGGGTGGCACCGAGGAAGACCGCGGAGAACGCTGGCAGCAGATAGCCGCTGCCACTGTCCGGTGTGGCCGTGCCGATAGTGGCCAAGTAGACGATTCCCGCGAAAGCTGAGGAGGCACCCGAAGCGATGAAAGCGATCATGGTGACGCGACCAACACGAACCCCGGCAAGGCGCGAGGCGACCGGGTTGCCACCCACCGCATAGAGATAGCGACCGCCCGGGGTGTACTCCAAGATCCACCAGAAAACTAATGCAATAAGCGCGGCATAGTAGACCGAAAGTGGCAAGCCGAATAATTCGGTCCGGGCAAACTCAAAAAATGGTGCGTAGCCCGAAGTGCTCAGCACGATCTGGGAACTGTCGGTGATCATGTAGGCAATGGCAATCAGGATGCTGCTCATGCCGAGGGTGCCGATAAACGAGTTCACCTTTAGTTTGACAACCACTAACGAGTTGGCAAGACCAATGATGATACCGATGAGAATTGATCCACCTGCTGCTACAACAATGCCGTAGCCGTTAGTCAGGGCCCACGCGGTGAAACACACCGACACTGTGAGCGTTCCCGCAATTGTCAGATCGAACGCCCCTGCTGCGACCGGCAGGATCAAGCCCAATGCGACGATCGCGCTAATAGCTTGAAAAGTCAAAACCTGCTTGACGGTGCTGGTCTGCAGGAACAGGTCCGGGATCCATAAAGCGAAGACCAATACCAGCAACGCCCACACGTAGATACCGCTGTACTTGTCGAAGCCAAAGTTGATGCGGCGGCGAGGGGCTGCTACTTCTTGTATTTCAGACATGGGATCCGCTCTAGGTCTCGGCGACGTGGTGTCGTTTGGTTGTTTCGTTTTTTGGTTTTTTTGGTTTCAGCTTTTTAACTAAGCCGCAGGTTCTGCCGTGTCGCGACCGATCGTTGCCGCGGTGATGTTCTCGGCGGTGATTTTGTCTCCGCGAAGAATTTCCGCTGCCTTGCCACGGCGCATGATCACTACGCGGTCGCAGACTCGAACAAGTTCTTCATGGTCGGTGGAACACACAAGAACCGCCGCTCCTTGCGCTGCGGCTTCATCGACGAGAGTGTGGATGTCAGCCTTTGCGCCAACGTCAACTCCCTGGGTGGGCTCATCGAGGACCAATACCGTTGGCTCTTGTCGAAGCCAGCGCGCCAAGATAACTTTCTGCTGGTTTCCACCGGACAGCTGGTTCATGTTGTATTCCGTTTGCCCACTTGGCTTAACCGACAAACGGTCCAACCACACTCGAACGTCGGCTTTCTCCGGGTTGCGGCGCAAGATACCTAAGGACATGTGTCGCCCTGGATCAACCAAGGTGATGTTTTCACGCAATGTTTGATCAAGTAGTGATGCATTAGCGTGCCGTTCAGCGGGAACAAGAGCGACGCCCCGATCGATCGAAATGTCGGGTCGGTTCTGGGGAAGAGTCTTTCCATCGACGGTAATTTCACCGGACCTTTCGTGACCACCAAAAACTAGTGCGGCAACTTCCTCCCGACCGGAACCAGTGATTCCGGCAACTCCGACCACCTCACCCCGATGAACAGTGAGATCCATACCCGAAACATTGCGCCCACCAACGCCGGAGAGTTGCAACACCTGTGTCCCGTGTTCACGGTCAGCAGCTTCACCCTTGTCGTGCTCTTCAAGTTTGCGCCCGACAACAAGTTCAATAAGTTCATCTTCGGTCAAACCAGCAACCGCACGAGTTTCAATCAATTTCCCGTCGCGCAACACTGTCACCGACTCGGCCATCTCGAATACTTCGTCGAAGTGATGTGAGACGAACAACACGGCTACACCTGAGTCTGCGACCCGACGAACGAGTTGATACAGACGTTGTGCCTCTGGACCAGGAAGGTTTGCTGTGGGTTCATCAAGAATCAGCATCTTTGGCGGTGTTCCACGCTCTGACATAGCCCGAGCGATTGCGACCGCTGTTCGCTCTGACATTTGGAGTCCCGCGACTGGCATGCTCACGTTAATTTCGTAGCCCAAGGCTGCTAACGCCTCGCGAGCCTTTGCCCGTTCCTTGCGCCAACTAATTGTCTTGGTCGCATTCGTGATGTAACCCTGACCCAATGCCAAGTTGTCAACGGTGTCGAGATTACCCACAAGCCCAAGGTCTTGGTGTACAAAACGCAAACCGGCTGCCTCACTTGCGATCGGATCTCCCAGAGCTAGTGACTCACCCCCGACGAGGACCTCGATACCTGGCTCAGGTTCGTGAAAACCAGCCAAAATCTTGATCAAAGTTGATTTACCGCAGCCGTTTTGGCCAACTAACGCTCGGACTTCTCCTGCCGCAACATCAATACTGACGTTGTCCAGTGCTACTTGCGCCCCGAAGATCTTCGTTGCGTTTCGCACACTGAGCGCGGATGTCGCCGATGTCATGGAGCCTCCCTTATGGTCGAGCCAAGGTTACCCACAAATCTCCGAGATGCAAGGCTTTCCAAGTATTTTCCGATCACGATCCGATACCGCTTTTTTCAGCCGCGTCAGGTGCCTGATTCATAGACCCAACGCGTGCGTGCGCCGCAGCTAGACGGGCCACCGGAATGCGGGATGGTGAGCAAGAAACATAGTCGAGTCCAAGTCGCTCACAGATTTCAATTGACGAAGGGTCTCCACCGTGTTCACCACAAATGCCCAACTTGATATCGGGCCGCACCGATCGAGCCTTGTCAACCGCGTAGGACATCAATGCTCCGACACCGGACTCGTCGAGCTCAGCAAATGGGCTGGCGGTCATGAGTCCTTTGGAGAGGTATGTGCCGAGCATGCGACGCTCAACGTCGTCTCGAGAAAAGCCGTATGTGAGTTGGGTTAAATCGTTGGTGCCGAATGAAATGAATTCAGCCCATTGGGCGAGTTGGTCAGCGAGCAATGCCGCCCTCGGGGTCTCAACCATTGTGCCGATTTTAAACGGAATCACCATTCCTGTGCGCGATGACACTTCCTGGTTCACCCGGCGGATCAATCGGAGCATCATGAGCAATTCGTCCGGGATGGACACCAAGGGGATCATTACTTCAAGCTCAGGTCGGGCTTCACCCGCGGAGACGACATCGACCCACGCATTAAAAAGTCCCTCAACCTGGGCGGGGTACAAACCCTCGTGCATCAGTGCAAGCCGCACACCGCGAACTCCAAGCATTGGATTTTCTTCGTGCATGTGTTCCAACATCCGGGCTTGATTTTCATCTTCTGCATGCTCCTCACTGGCGGGGAGGAATTCGTGCATCGGTGCGTCAAGTAATCGAACGGTCACCGGCCGGTCACCAACAGCGCGTAATAGATCTCGAAAATCTTCGCGTTGGGCGTCGGCGAGGGCTGCTAGTGCGGCTTCTTCAGCATCGAAGTCGTGGGAAAGAATTACTCGGCGCACGAGCGGCAAGCGATCGCCCATGAACTGATGTTCGGTGCGACACAAACCGATTCCCTCAGCTCCACTATCCATAGCAATAGCAGCGTCGGCTCCCGTGTCGGCATTGGCCCGAACACCCAGCCTTCGCAGGTCATCGGCCCAACCCAGCAGTGTGGTCAGACTAGGTGAAGGAACCGGGGGTTCAATTGTTAATTCACCCACGTAGGCGACACCCGATGCACCGTCGATCGAGATAACGTCTCCCGCGTTCAAAACATGCGTACCCGCTGTGATCGTCTGCGCTTCCTGATCAATGCGCAGCCCTCCTGCACCACAGATCGCTGGTCGACCCATTCCTCGAGCAACCACTGCCGCGTGCGAGGCGGAGCCACCGTTGACGGTCAGGATCCCGGTTGCAGCCATCATGCCTGGTAAATCACCCGGGGTTGTCTCGCTCATGACAAGAAGAACTGATTCACCAGCCTCCGCTAAATCAACAGCACTTTCGCTGGTGATTGCAATGCGCCCGACCGCTGCTCCAGGGGATGCGGCTAAACCAGAAACAAAAGGGATTTCGTCGCCGGTGAGTTTAGGTTGGGGGTGAAGCAACTCGAGCACGTGCGCGGGTTCTGCCGCTTGCACTGCATCGGTTTCGTTGGTGATTCCACGTGTAACCAGATCAACGATGAGGCTGGTTGAGGCCCGCGCATTAGACCTGCGCATTTGTTCCAACCCGACAAGTGCGAGGCCGTCAGGACCGAATTCAAAGTCGACAATTACCGAACTGCGTAGCCGGCCCTCAAGTTCGGCTAACACGCCGGTCAACATCTCCACTCCGTTAGGCAATTTACTTAATGGATGACCAATTTGCTGACGCTCACTGCCGGTGCGGAAGCCATGTCGGAATAATCCGTTGGGAGCGAACTGTCCCGATTCCATGTCACGCGACATAGCGAAACCATGTCCCTCTGCATCATGTTCGGTAACGACAATTGTTTCAAGGTGGAGGGCTAATGGAAGATCAGCGGGAAGGTTTTGTTTGCGTCGGGCACGCGCTGCCCGCGGTGAATTCCAGCGCACCAACATTGCTTGGGCACCGGCAGCAACCTGCTCACTTCTCTTGGTGGGAAAAGGCGATGAACCTTTCTCCTCGCACAACCGCCGAAACGGTTCAACCCGCTCAACAAGATCCGGATAGTCAAAATCCAGTGAGCCCAAGTCTTCAAGGGGAACTCCCAAGGCATGCTCGGCAATAAAGGCAGCGGTTTTCCACCAGGCAACGCCTAAGTCACTTCGTGCTTTGGTACCGAGATCATCAGGGATGACACTCCGCTTAAGTCCCAAGCAGGTCAGGTCCGGAGGTAGGCCAGCAGCAGCGACCGGTGCACTTGCGCTCAACCGTAGGAGTACGAGGCCACCGGTCTCGGTGGTGGTGCTGATCTCTCGGCCAGAGATATCTTCTAGCAAGTTCATCGCTGCTTTGGCCCGGTCAGGCGAGGTGAAACCAGGGACGTTGGGAACGGGAATGGTTAGCCCTGCGCCCACAGGAAGGCCTAGGCCAGCAAGGGTTTCTAGCTCAAGCCCGCGGGTGCACAGTGAACGGGCATCAAGCCCGCGCTCTATGCCACGACCGAATGGGACAAGACCAACGTCATCTACCGGCCCTTGTCGATTTGTTGGGCTCACGCCCCGCTCTCCGCAATGAGACGCTCCTCAAGCTCCTCGTCTTCCTTGCGAGACATGCCAATGGTCAAGATAAGTTCTTGGTGAAGGTGCATCCAGACTGTGTGGTACGAGTCGATGAGCGGCGATGCGAGCCAAGTGTCTTCTCCGTCATCGAGTTTTGCCAGGGCCACCGTGAGCTTTTCGCGGTACCCGGCCATGCGAGGAATATCCTCGGTGAATCGCTTGAGGAGCGGGGCCACCGAATCGTCGATGTCGTCAAGACGATCCCGGATGTCGGCGTCGTAGTTCTCATCCAAGTGGTCATTGACGCTGCCATCAGGGCGGACCTGCCACGCCGTGCACAGATCACGTAGCGAGCGGTTGACCGGAAGAAAGCGGTGAAAGGTGGCCATGATGCGCTCGCGCTCGGGGGCGTCATCGGGCAGTCGCAAGCTTTCCGCAACGAATGCGGTTCCAGCAGGAGTCGGCATCATGATCGGGCCTTTGATCAGAATCAACCCAGCGTCGGCCAAAGCCTGCTGTTCAGGTGAGACTTCGCCACGGGCCATTCCCCGAATCACCAAGGTCACGAGAGCATCGCGCTCTCCTTCTGCCAAAACCAACTCGCTCATTTTTGATTCTCCGCACCACAGGGCCGCCGTTTGAGCGGCTGACCGATTAATAGGAAGTCCTACTATTGCATAACCCGCCCCCATTTATATAGGAATGCGCCAAACCCACAACTTTTGGGTCCCACCCCAAGGGTTGTGAATAAGGTAGGAAAGTTGTCTAGACGATTTTATCGATTTCACTCGTCCCGAGCACAATCTTTATGCCATAGTTTGCCGTGACCACTCCCTCAAACAGCCCACTTCAGGCGGTCCTCCAGCCGATCACGGTTGGCACCATGAACCTTTCGCATCGATTATTCGTGCCGACCCACGGTGGGGGCGCGGGATCCCTCACCGGTGACGACACCCGATTCCAAGCCATGCTCGACTATTGGCTCTCCCGCGTAGAAGACGGATTCCAATGGATCGGTGGTCCACCATGCCATGTCAGGCATCTGCAGATTCCCGGCTTTGAACCCACCGGTATCGGCGCCCTGGGAAAGGAAGATGGAAACTTCCGACACCCCCTCTTTCACGACCGGATGTCGCACTTCGTTGATCGCGTTCACGCTGCCGGTGGATACATGGGCATTCAACTTCTCCAACAGGGCGGCATGCCCAGTGCTCCCTCCGCCACCTTCTCCGGATTCTTGGACCACCGCGGTGTGCACGTTATGAACCATGATGAAGTGCAGTGGGTTATCAACGAATACATTGAGTCAGCCGTAATTGCAGCACGAACCGGTGCGGACTCAATCGAACTTCACAGTAATCACGACGACATTATTGAGTGGTTTCTTTCCCCGCTGACCAATACGCGAACCGATGAATACGGCGGCTCCTACGCCAACAGGCGACGCTTCTTGCAAGAGATCACCGACGGAGTTCGTGCACGTGTTGATCGGCCAATCACATTTGGTCTACGCCTCGCACTCGATCAAGACATGGACGGTGGTTACGGACTCGATGAATGCCTGCGTTTAATGCAAAGCTTTGAGGCCGATGGAACCGTCGATTATTTCAATCTTGACATGGGCGGGAACTGGGGAGCAATCACCTACCTGCAGCACGGCATCTACCCGGAAGCTGCGTGGGCACAAATGTGTGGCGAAGCCAAAGCGGTCACGAATCTCCCCGTACTTTATGTGGGTCGGGTTGTGCACGCGGAGACCGCCGAGAAAGTAATCGCAGATGGAAACGCCGACATGGTGGGCATGGTCCGTGCACTGATCGCAGACCGCGAATGGTTGCGCAAAACACTTGACGGGCGACCCGAAGAAGTTCGGCCATGTATCGCACTTAATGACTGCATCCACCGATACACGTTGGAGGGCCTGAGCTTTGGCTGTGGAGTTAACCCACATGCGGGTCGTGAATCACTGCCACCCATAACGACAAGTGAAAAAGCTTTACGCCTACTCGTTGTTGGTGGTGGTCCAGCCGGGATGGAACTCGCTGCCAACGCCGCAGAGCGCGGACACGTTGTTGAGTTGTGGGAGGAAAAAGCCGAACTCGGTGGTCGCTTCGCTATTGCCGCCCAACTGCGGGCGAACCCGACCTACCAAGACTGGATTAACTGGGCGGCTGCCCGACTGCCACGACTGGGGGTCAATACCTACCTTGGTCGACGCGCTTCGGTGCGCTCAATTCTGGACGGCAACTTCGACGTCGTTGCATTTGCTACGGGCGCGCACGCTAGGCGCCCCGGGATTCCTGGGGAGTACCTTCCGCACGTTTTCGGGGCCGACGCCGTTATTCGCGGGGTTACCCAACCTCTGGGGAATCGCGTACTCGTGATCGCAGCCGACGACGGCCCAGCTCCCCTGACGGTGTCAGACCACCTCGCACATTTAGGCCATGAGGTCGTGCTGGCCTTTGAAACACCTGGGCCTTCACCACTTGTGGGCAAGTACTCCGCCGGTGCCATGTTTGAAAGTTTGGACGAGGTCGGTGTGGAAATTATGCAGATGGCTGTCGCCACCGAGATTCGAACCAATGAGGTTGAGTTCGCAAATGCTTACAGCCGTCGCCGGTTCACCGTCGGTGGAATTGACTCGGTAGTACTTGTCACCGGTGGGGTTGGCAACGACGCGTTGTATCGGTCGGTATCCATGTACCACCCACAAACCCACCTACTCGGTGACGCTTGGGCGCCACGACGAATGACCTTCGCAACCAAGCAAGCATTCGAACTGGCCCAGCTGCTGTAGCCGGGCCAGTAACCCGAATGACTAATGAATAACTAAACGGTCTCGAGAACCTCGATGGTGCCCTTGGCGCCGTCAACTCGCAGCAGATCGCCTGATTTGAACATCTTGGTCGCGCCTGGCAAGCCGGCAACACACGGGATACCGAGTTCGCGAGCAACGATCATTGCGTGGGAAGCCATTGAGCCGGTGTTAACCACGACCGCTGAGGCCACCATGAATAGCGGTGTCCATGACGGATCGGTCTGGGGTGCAACCAAAATTTCACCGGGCTCGAATTCACCAATAGCGTCGGTGCCAAGAATGATCCGCGCACGACCCTCGACCACACCTTGTGATGCAGCAGCTCCGTTGAAAATGTCGCCGACCTTTGCGCGTTCAACATCGACTGAACCCTTGCGAGGTATTTCCGATATTGGTGGGATTGGCTTTGCACTGTCCAGGAAAGTAGGAACTTCAAGGTCTTTGAGTTCCAACCATGCGCTCTGGCGTTCGCGGATACTCGGTAGCAGGGTGTTCTCACCGAGTGCGAGGGCATCCAGTTCACTGTCCAGTGCGATGAAGATCTGTCGCGAGTCGTCGAGGACACCGTTTGCTGCAAGGCGGCTACCCAATTCGATCAAGGCCATCCGGGCTTCGTTCATGATCTTGATACAGGATGACTTTCCACTTTCACGCCAACCGGCGAAACGTCGAGCCGAACCAATAGCTCCACGGAACATTGCCTCCGTTGCAGCGTCCATCCCTTCCGTAGCCTCGAGCATCGCCTGGTCGGTAGCCGCAGCGTGTAGTGCCTGCTTTGCCGAAGGTGATTCGGAGTCTTCGAGTTGACGCATCTTGTCGACCAACGCGAGTGCAAGTGATGGCTTGGACTCCCATGACTCGGTTCCTAGATCCCATTCGGAGGGACCGCGGTATCCGAACTCTGCAATAAATGCAGCGAACTCATTCCAGAAGCCACCGGTGGCGGTCGGGAGTTGAGCGGCAACCTTGTCCACACCGCTGTCAAACAGCGCCGTCATCTCTGGGCTGCCCTTCACCGTGCGCGAAAGCGACCACAGTGAATAGGTGGGTGCTGCAGATTCGACGTCACCTGCGTAACCAAGGATTGTGATCAGCAGATGGGCTTTGTCCGCACCCAGGATTTGACCGGCAACGGCTGGACCGACCGCCGCATTCGAGGCACCGATCTGTTCGGAGCGCCAAGCCAAGCGTTCATATGGCATCACGGAACGGGCTCGCGCGACCAAGGCGCGGTTGCTCATGGCCTTGAGGTTAGGGCGGTTTCGACGCAGATCATCAGCGATCGCGGAGTCTTCGTCGGCGCCCTCAAACTTTGAAGTGGTGAGTACCCAGCCAGCACGAGCACCGCCCAGTGCGGTGAGTGATTCATTGGCATCGGTTGGTGAAGCAACGTGGGGTGGAGCTCCCGGGGAGTTAAAGAAGATTGAATCGATAATGTCCGCGGTCATGCCCTTGCGGATTCCCAGAACTCGGACGGAGCTTTGATTGATGTAAAGGTAGCCGTAGAAGAAACCAGCAACGGCGGACTCTTCGGTGAGTTCGTCGGCCGTGAAACACACGTCTTCGACGTAACCGGATGACCAGCCGGGAAGTACGTTGGGGATCCAACACATTGTTGCACCGAGCGGTGTTATCGGATCAGCCATCACGTCTGCGGCGTTGAGCCGGGTGAAAATCGGGAACCTTACGCTGGGCTCGGTATCAGTGAGCCACGCCTTTTCTGACATGTGAACGTCCATTTCGTGAGTGGGTGAGAACCGCACATTACCACTGTCAAACTAGGACTACCTATGAATTCACACTATCGAGGGCCGTGAACCGGCTCATGGGCTAACAGTCGACGAATCGTTTCATGGGCGTGCTGAACGGCAATCTCATTACGACCGATGGTCATGTGTTTATCAGCGAGGGAAGCGAGGCCATTCTGCACGTCGGTCTGCGCCGTGTAGTCCTCGTCACGGAATGCAGCGAAGAACCAATCGGCGGTTTTCTCTGCCTCCAGAAACTCTTCGGGGGTCTGCGGCGCCGTGCGCAGCAGCGTTGTCTGCCAGGTCATCGACTCACCCCATGAGTCACCTGGAAGCATGATCGAGATGACGGTGCGCTCGCGCAATCCGCCGGCGATCGCCATACCGGGGAATACCCAGTACACGAGGCCCATCGCCTCCGCGGGATCCCACTCATCACGTGGTTTTTCCATCATGGCGTCAAGGGTCTTCAAAGCGAACACATTGCGCACGTGCGGACCATATGAATCTAGCGTCATACGGTTCGTGTGGTTGGTGAGGGCAACGGTTTTTGCGTGCAATGAACTGAAGTGATAGCCCTCGAGATAACCGTCCAGGGTCACTTTCCAGTTGGGACCGGGCAGTGTTTTCGTGGTGAAGTGCGTGCACTTGTCCAGTTCGAGTGCCTCGAGGTGCGGCAACGCCTCACCGAGCCACGCGTCGATCCCAAGGTCCCTGCCGGGAGTGAGTCCAATAAAAATAAAACCGGCTCGTTCTTCACACGGCAGTTGCACCAGACTGTAATCTTCTTTGTTCACTTCACCGAAAGTATCTTCGCCGGGTACACCCGTAAGTTTTCCGTCGGTGTCATAGGTCCACGAGTGATAGCCGCAGGTGAATCTGCGCGCACTACCGCAGCCATCGGGCAGAAGTTTCATTGCGCGGTGTCGACACACATTGAGCATCGCGCGCATCACGCCATCCTTGCCGCGAACAAGGATGATTTCTTTGCCAACTACCCGCATTGTTTTAAAATCACCGACGTTAGCGAGTTCGGCGGAAGTACCTACCGGCAAGGGAATCGCATGAAAGATCTCCCTGATTTCCCGTTCCCATAAATCTTGATCCAGGTAGTCCGAAATCGGAACCTTCAGTTGCTCCGGGGCCATGTCGGTGGTCTGGTTGCGAAGGTGGGACACGAGTCGATCAAGAATTGACATTGCTTCTTCACGACTCATCGCGGTGTGTGCACCAGATGTGTATTGGGGCAATGTCTCGGTCATAGAAAAATATTACCCCTCGGTAGAAAATTACTGATCAGTTTGTACGGATACCGTCATGCAAATGCTGGCTCTCGTTGATCGAGTGCACTCGTCGAATATCTTCCTTGATCCACACCCTGCTCACCGAGCAGTGTGATGGAAGGAAAAACATGTCTTCTTCGATCCCCAAGATCTCACTGATGACTGCATTGATGACACCACCGTGGCTCACCAAGACGATGTGCTGTCCTTCGTAATCTGCAATCAATTTTGTGATGGCCCCCATGATGCGGGCGCGGAACTCTGCTGAACCTTCACCAAAAAACATATGGTCCCACATGACCTGGCGGTAAAAGGCCTGCTCACGCGCGGCCCATTCCTCGGGGTCAACCAGAGTCTGCGGGTTGACCCCTGGTTCGAGCTCGCGGTAGGAGGCAATCTCTACAAACTCCGGACGCACTTCTGGTGTGAGCCCGAGCGGAAACGCAATGATCTCCGCTGTTTCCTTTGCCCGATGCATTGAGCTACACACCACAACATCAACATCCTGTTCGGTCAACACACCTGCAAGTGCAGCTGCCTGAACCCGACCGAGTTCACTCAATATTGGGTCATCCCATGCGGTGTGGTCAAACTCGTCTTCGGTCGGGAACACCTGCTGGGCATGGCGCACCAATGTCAGTCGGGTAACACCGTCGGCAAGAAGAAGGAACGGGATCCGAACCGAAAACGGTGGCTCGGGTGAAAGCGGAGGAAGAACCACCTTCATGCGGACTCGAGCTCTGCTGATTCAAGCACTGTGACGGTGCCCGTGGATCCATCGAGTTCAACCAGCGTGCCACTTGGCAGTGATGTACTCGCACCCGCCAATGAGACAACGCAGGGAACTCCCAGCTCCCGGCTGACAATCACCGCGTGGCTGGCTTGGGCGCCGATTTCACAGATCACCGCACTGGCAATCATGAACAGTGGAACCCACGAAGGGTCGGTGGTAGTGCAGACAAGAATTTCCCCGGGCTGTAGCGAGTCAGCGTCGGCAAGATCCAAGATCACCCGTGTGCGGGCGGTCACCGCACCTTGTGAACCGGGGATGCCCTTCATCTGCGTTCCCACTGCGGCACCTTCACCTTCGGCGAACCGACGGCGTTTGGGCCACTCACTGATTGGCGGAATGGGCTGGTCGCGAATCACCACGTAGGGCGGCTCGAGTTCAGCGAGTGTCAACCACTGCGCGTGCCGTGCTGCCGTTATTTCGGTGAAGGATGCTGGATCTGCGATAAATGAATCCAGTTCGCTTTCCAGCACTTGGAATACATGCATTGGGTCCGTGAGGTGACCGCGCTCGTGCATCCGGCGGCCCAGTTCGCGGAAAGCAAGTTTGGGTTCCTGCATCAACATCACGGTGGCGTTTTTGCCGGCTTCGCGTAGTCGATATGCGATTTGACCCGAGGAAATACCCGCAGCCAATAACCCTGCTGTTGCTTCGTCCCCAGCGACCGCTGCGGTGAGTTCTTCCACTGCAGCTTCACGGCGCTTGGCTGACTCGCCAGCCCGCAGGGTCGGTGACATTGCATCTTCTTGTCGGCGGACACGATCAATCATTTGGTAGGCAAGTGTTGGGTTGATCAACCACGTTTGCGCACTGATCTCCCATTCGTTCACACCGCGATGGCCGAACATGACAATCAATTCATCAAATTCCGAATTGAACTGCGCCGCGGTCGGTTCAGCGGCGAGGCGTTCGGCGAGGCCGCCCATACCAGCGTCGAATGCGGCCGTTAACTCAGCTGATCCGCGAACTAGACGGGACAGATCCCAGACTCGCTCAGGCATTCCCGCCGACGCGACGTCACCCAATGCGCCAAATATTTGAATTGCTAATTCGGATTTACCGACCGCGTCAGCGATACCTTGCACAATTTGCGGTCCAACCGTTGCGCCAATCACGACCTGCGCGTACGCATCCCAACCTGGTCGTTGCCAGCGGGCCGAGGTACGTCCGTACTCGACGAGGTCCGTGTCTGAAATTGTTGAGAGGTCTGGCCTAGTGGCCCGCCATTTCGCGGCATTTGCTAAGTATTCAGCCGCAAGCGCTTCCTGCGCTCCACCCAGAATCGCGCCGAAAGACTCGCCCAGTTTCACCGAGCACGCTTCATTGTCGTCGCGTGGATCGTGGACATACGGCGGAACCGTTGAGTTCTGGCCGAAGAAGGAAATATCGATTGCATCAGGTGTAGCGCCCGGCATGCGGTGACCGAACACGCGACCCAGGGAAACCTGATTATAGAAATAGCCGCCCCATGATCCATACGTTTCCGGTTCGGTCCACAGGAACTCATCGGGCTCAAAAGTGCCGAGAGCGATCCAGGCGTCGGCTGTTCCTGGCGCCATCCCTTGTTCCCACGTCAGCGTCCAGTTCAACGGAGTGAACGGCTCTGGGCCAACTTCGTCAGCATTGGCGCGCGTGTAAATGGGAAAACGCTCACTAGGTTGGGTGTCGGCAATCCAAGTTTTCATCGATCCTCCATTGATTTGGTCCTAAATAAAATCATAGGTAAAAAATATTTAAGCAAGTTCAGGATGCACCCGAGATGACCTCGCGGTCACCCTCTTTCCACAGTCGATCCAACCGGCGGTAATCGATCCGCCAACCGTCAGGGGTGCGGATAACGCGGTCGGCGTATTCGCCACCCAGAGCGTAGTGCTTCACCGGACCGGGTGTTGATTCCCTAATGTGCTGGGAGATCAGGTACGTCTTTACTTCGGCCTGGTCACCATCAAGCTCAATGAGACTTTTTCCAATCAGGTGTTGGGTTGAGTCCAACCCGGTCAGCGTGCCTTCAATCATTGCCCGGATTTGAGGTGCCCCGGTAGGGCAGCCAAGACTTCCACCGTCGAAAGTCGCGTCGGGGGTAAATAGGGTCTCGAGAGTGTCAAAGTCTTTAGAATCAATAGCCCGCGCATAGCGAACGAGCAATTCCTCGATCTCGATCCGATCTATTATGTTCGCAAGATTCATGGTCATGACAGAGAAAATAGACCGTGGCTTCACTTAATGCAAGGACTTCCAATAAAGTCCGCACCAGACGATAATCAATTACCTCGATCAAGGAGTAGTCCATGTCCGAAAAGGCAAAGAACTGGGAAGACGTCAAGTCCTATTCACTCGACGAGGCGGACGAACAAGAAATGTTCGATGCCCAAATTGAATGCACCTTGATCTGGGCTGGTAAGGAAGGCTGGCCCATGGGAGTGATCGTGAATTACATCAATCGCGACGGTCGTTTTTGGTTGACCGCAAGCGAGGAGCGCCCACGCGTCAACTCCATTCGCAAAGACCCACGAGTCAGCATTGCTATCACCTCAAAAGGCTCGCGAGTGACCGAGCGCCGCTCACTAACGTACAAGTGCCGCGCAATTGTTCACACCGATCGCGAAACCCTTGACTGGGTAATTCCCGAGTTCGCCAACGCGATGCGTCCGGGTGAACCAGAAAAGGCCGAAGCTTTCCGCGAGATGCTGGACTCCCCGGGTCGAGTTGTTTTCGAACTCATTCCCGAAACTCGGATTGGATTCGACAGCGCCAAAATGTGGAAAGCATCCGAGGCCGCACGTCCGAGTGACTCACCCTCTGCATCACACTGACTTTGAATAACACTGCCCCAAATAATCGGAAGGAAAACCATGCGCTTTGAAAATAAGGTTCTATTTGTCACCGGAGGATCAAGCGGAATCGGTCGCGCAACCGCTGAGCGAGTAGTAGCCGAGGGTGGGCGTGCCGCGTTGGTCGACCTCGACCTTGCGAAGGCTCAGGCTGTCGCTGCCGAAATCGGTGGAGGTTGCATTGGTTTGCAAGCAGATGTGGTTGACGAAACACAGGTAAAGGCAGCGGTCGACGCGACGGTGGCAGCCCTCGGTGGAATTGACCTCGTGCTTGCAGCTGCCGGCCATGCAGAGTTCGGTCCGCTCGCTGAGTGGGACATGGCCCGCTTCAACAAAATGATGGAAGTCCATGTCGGTGGCACTTTCAATGTGTGCAAATACACAACTCCCGTGATGAAGGCGCGTGGCAGCGGTGCCATCGTCACAATCGCATCTGTCGCCGCATTCAAGGCCAACAACAACAATGTTCCTTACGGCGCGGCCAAAGCTGCAATAGCTGGCCTCACTCGTCAGTTCACCCTAGAAGCGCTCCCTGAGGTTCGTATCAACTGCGTTGCACCCGGCCGCACAATAACCGGGATGACAACCCCACTGATGTTGGCCCGTGGCGGTGACATGGAAAAAGGTGAGGAAGTATTTGGTGCAGCTGTTCCCATGAAGCGCATGGCCCGAGCCAATGAGCTGGCAGCAGCAATCTGTTTCTTCCTCAGTGACGAGGCTTCCTTCATCACGGGACAAACCCTGCTGGTGGACGGCGGAGAGACACTCGCATAACGAAAATTCCACTTCCAATTCGCGGAATTCATGCAATACTCCAGCAATCTCATTCACTGAATTTCCGGAGGAAAAATGCCGCAGCACGAAAACATTGACCCGCAGTCCTTGGAACCACTGGTAGCGCTCTACTCAGCGCTTCCTGGTGGCTTCAACGCAATCCCCGACATCAATGCACGCCGCGCAACACTCAACGGCATGCTCGAAGCGATGACAGCGGATCTGCCACCCAATGAAAATGTGGTCCTCGAAGACCGGGTAATCCCTGGGCCCGAAGGTAACCCCGATCTCGCGGTGCGCATCTACCGTCCCGCGAATGCGACCGGCCCGTTGCCAGGCATCCTGTTCCTCCACGGTGGGGGAATGGTGATGGGAACCTTGGATACCGATCACCTCACCGCGGTCATGCTGTGCGAGACCATCGGAGCACTCATTGTCTCTGTTGATTACCGACTCGCCCCAGAAAACCCAGCTCCCGCGGCAATCGAAGACTGCTATGCCGGCCTACAGTGGATGGCCGCGCATGCTGACGAACTGGGCTACACCCCCGTTGATCGACTTGCTATTTATGGCGGAAGTGCCGGCGGCGGTCTGGCAATTGCGACGGCTCTCGTGTCCCGGGATCGGGGCGGACCAGCAATTCGATTCTTGATGGCTCCTTACCCACAGATCGACGACCGCAACGTGACGGAGTCCAGTCAAGTAATCGTCGATATCGGTATCTGGGATCGCGCCGGCAATGTCGAGGCCTGGGAGTGGTACCTCGGTGGTAACCCTGCTGACCAATACTCGGCCCCCACTCGGGCGAGTGACCTCACCGGACTACCACCAACCTTTATTGATGTCGGCGACCAAGACATGTTCATGGATGAGGATGTGGAATTCGCCCAAAGGTTAAAAGATGCAGACGTACCGGTTGAATTGCATGTTTACCCGGGCGCCTACCACGCATCCGAAGTCTTCGCCCCTACCGCTGAACTCAGTCAGCGAATCTGGGCGGCGCGCATTGCCGCGTTACAGACCGCTCTGGCTTAAGCCTCTTGCGAAAAATGTCACAGTGCACGTGAAAGGTTAAGTTTTAAACGAGGATGGTTTCGCGCAAGCTGTTGATATCGATTGCGTCTAAACCTTTTGTGAGGGCCCATTGTTCGGCGCTGCCGTAGGTCTGTGTCATGGTTTCTAGAAACGCACGCATCGTCTCGGGCTCAGAAGCAAAGATCCAATCAGGGGCGCCAGCCAAACCATTTTCTTGATATACCTGTGTGCTGCGAATTCGTTCGATAATTGGGGCCATATTGGCACTTGTTACGTGGTAGTCGGCAACAATGTTTTCGTGTTCAACACCGAGAATGTCGAGCAGCATCGCAATGACAATTCCCGTGCGGTCCTTTCCTGCAGAGCAGTGAATAACCACCGGGCGGTTCTTTGGATCTGCTATTAAGCTCAAAACCTCAACGATCGAGGAAGCATTAATTTCCAGCTGTCGTAGATAGTCGTCAACCAAATTGTCGGCACCGCCTGCCGCAATTTGCTCAGGGGTAATACCGGACTGGGGATTCATCGGGTGGTGAACCAAACGTGCAGATTCATGTTCGATTACATAACCCTCGTGGTCTACTTCCATGACCATGCGCAAGTCAACAACAACTGCTGGAGCGATTACATTAGACAAGTCCAACTGCCCCTGCTCGGTCAGCTTTTTGGGGTTATCGCTGCGGATCACTTGACGCGATCGAATTACTCGACCGTCTTGCACGTGCAGTCCACCAAGATCACGGACATTGACCAGGCCATCGATGCGCAGTTCCTCTGCACGAGATTCTTCTGCGCGGTAAGCACTCATGCGTGATCACCTGCAACTCGGTGAGCTGATGCCAGCATTTCGCGAGCCAGAGCAACGGGATCGGCAGGGTCGGATTGACCTTTTATGGGTGATTCAACTGTGAGGGTTGTTTCAGGGGGTAGCGCGGCGATGAACTCTCGGACTGGAAGATCCCCTTCGTCGGGCATCAAACGACCGTGCACACCTTCACTGCGTGCGGCTTGGGCATCAGGAGCGGGTCCTGCTCCTGGAGCACTGCAAATCTGTGCGTATGCAAAAAGTTCTGACGGGTAAAGGCGCAGGTCACTCGGGTGTCCACCGGAGCGCTCTAGGTGCAGGGAGTCTGCAAGGACGACAACATTGGGAGCACCACACTGCGTGACAATCTGGACACACGTGTCGAGATTCTTCGCCGCCGAAAACAACATGAATTCAACCGCAATGGAAGTGCCATGTTCCGCCGCCATTTCGGCAATCTGCGCGAGTGTTTCCACCCTGCGTAGTGGGTCTTCGTCTTCCACAGTGGCAATTACATAACGGGCACCCAGCGCCTGGGCCGCTTCCAGTAACGGGCGGGCTGTTACAACACAGGACGGGTCAATCATGCGAATCACTTCAACGTCAAGAATGTTGACGTCTTCTTCTTTTACAGCGCGACTCAGTGCGTCAAGTGCACGGTCATTGCCTAAAACTGCGTGGTCGATTCCGGTTGACGGGCTCGGCGTGAGCCGAAAACCTGTGAAGTCAAAACCTGCTTCAGCGGCAACGAAAGCAAGTCGTGCGGGTGGAACAGCCATCATGGAAAGGTGCGCCAGTCCGTAGGAACGCGACATATTACGTACCCGCCAAACGCTCAACTATCGGAAGATACGCATCAAGGTGCGCATCCCCAACGGTGATGTAAGAGAAGCCGAACTCCTCGCGTCGACGTTGTAACTCTTCGCAAATTTCATCAACACTGCCCACCGCCGCATGTGGGAAGCGTTTTAGTTCGGCTAACTCCATGCCTGTTCGAGCAACAACCGACTCTGCCGTGATCTCCGAACGGCCTTCGACCGAGATGAAGTAGGTGGCTGTTTCCAGTTCTATGTCGTCGAATCGCTCCCCCGCACCCTCTTTAATCCACTCAATTTTTTTGTGTGTTTCACCTTCTGTTGAAGACGCAATACTTCCCGCTCCCACGGTTCCACTGCTGTTATTGAAATTGACGCTGACAATGTCGGCGAGTTCACCCGCTAAGCCAAGAACTTTGGGTGCTCCGCCGCCGATCATCAGTGGCGGCCATGGACGCTGCACCGGTTGCGGCACCGCGCGGTACCCGAATGACTCGATGAATTCACCGTGGTAGTCGACCTCACCTTCGTCGGCGTAGGCCATGCGCATGAACTCTGCTGTTTCGCGCAGTAATTGAATGCGCCGGCCCGCGGATTCCCATGGAATCCCGAGTGCCTCGTATTCGTTCACCAACCACCCTGCTCCCAGCCCGATCTCGAGTCGTCCTTCGGAGAGAACATCAATTGAGGCCATCTCTTTTGTCAGGACGGTGGGTAGGTGGTAACTCACGCACGCCATCCGTGAGCCGATTCGAAGTGTTGTTGTTGCCATTGCGGCCGCGGTCATAGCCGGGATGATCGCAAGAGTTTGAACCCGATGCCCTGTCCCTTCGATCTTGCTACCCGGACCCAACAGATGGTCAGCGACATGCAGGGTGGAATACCCGCTGTCTTCTACTTTGCGAGCAAGGTCAACCCACTCCTTAAGTGAAGTAGAACTGAATGCCTGAATAGCAAAACGAAACGGCCGTTTCATGTGTGTGCCTTTCGTGCGGATCGGAAGAACGAACCTTGTGCGGCTGTGAACCCGCCGTCAACAAAGAGAGTTTGTCCGGTGATCCACGATGCTTGTTCTGAACATAAAAAACTAACAGCATTAGCGATGTCCTGCGGCATACCCATCCGATTAATAGGGAGCACTCCGGCAATAGCTGCCTGCGCGTTCGCATCACCGTAATGGCCAGCAGTTCCTTCGGTGAGCACCGTTCCGGGGCCGACCGCATTACAGCGCACACCCAATGGCGCGAACTCCACCGCCATTGCTTCGGTAAGTTGGTTCACGGCGGCTTTCGACGCCGGGTACAGCGATGTACCGGCCGCATGGGCCTGTGACGTGATGGACGAAAGATTGATAACTACTCCACCGCCGTGGGTTGCCATTACGGGTACGAGTGCCTGAGCCATGAGCACCGGGCCGATCACGTTAACGTCAAGGATGGCTCGCATTTCACCGTGCGTGGTGCGCAAAAGATCCTGGTAACGCTGGATCGCAGCGTTGTTCACGAGCACCCGGCAATCCGGTGCTTGAGCAGTTACGGCAGCCACCGCCTCGGCATCGGAAACATCGACGATCGCGGTGCGAACACCAAGTGACTCTCGCACTTGCACGAGTGGGCCCTCTGCGACGTCAAGGGCGAGTACGTCATAACCGTCGGTGACAAGGCGTTCGACGATCGCCCGACCGATACCTTGACCCGCTCCCGTTACAACCGCGGTTCCTTTGCTATTCATCCACTCTCCTCATCAGATTTACCGTGCACCGCCCACGCTACACATCGCCGTAAGACCTCGCGGTATTCCTGAGATTCCCATGCCACCCGGTCCACGACACCTGTGTCGGCAATCCCAAGATCAGTAACGTCAAATCGTCCGCGGCAATGGCCCAAGGTGAAATACACAACTTCGCCGTCACCTTCTTTGCGGGTGAACAGCACTGGATGCCGCGTGCGTGACCCCGAGTGAGAAACCTCAAATCCCGGGCATTCCCCGGAGAACTCGGTGTCAAGGAGGACGTCAAGATCCTCGCGCAATTCCATCACATACAACTCGTCGGTGGTCACAAAAGATGAAACTCCTGCTACAAGTGGATGCTCCTGCTGAACAACATCAACTCGCCAGGGTGAAATTTTTGGGTGTGCAAGGAATCGGTTTCCCAGCAACGCAGTGAACTCGGGCATCGCGTCGGGGGTGCGAAATATTTTCGGTCCACCTGTAACCGGTGGATCGATCGCTGAGTTAGTCGCATGCAGTGCAAGTAAGCGCGTGCCACCGCGAACTGCTTGCGCGAGGGCCATTGATTCTGCACGAGATGGTCGTACATCGCACGTGTAGGCGATAACAGCATCAGCATTCCCAAGTGCATCGACATCTGAAAAATCGGAGTGCAACGTGCATTGAACGGATTCGTGGTCACCGAGGAATTTGAGTAATTCGGCCCGGGCGTAGTCCACGTCGTGCCAGCGCCCACCCACAACCAAGGCAATATTCATTTGGTGAGAATTGCCTTGACCGGTGAGGGGGCAGTCGCAGTGCATTTCGTGCGGCACGCGATCGCCCACCTCCACCATCACTGCACAATCAGCTGTGGTTGCAGACTCAGAATGTTTGTCGTGATCAGAACTGGGTTCGGACTGTCATGCCGCCGTCACACACCACGTTGGTGCCAACGCAGTAGCCCATGACCGGGCTGGCCAAACCGACAATAACCGCGGCAATTTCGCTGGGCTTGCCCATGTGTCCCAATGGGATTGATGCAAGAACTTTTTCGTAGACCTCGGGACGGCCGGCCTTGATCTTGCTCCAATCACCCTCTTCGAAGAAGACGGGTCCGGGTGAAACGGTGTTCACGCGAATCCCTTTGGGAGCGAGGGCGTGGGCGGCAGCGGACGCATGTCGGACGATTGCCGCTTTGAAAGCGCCGTAGGAATTGGGTGAACTCGGCCAAACATTGTCAAAACCGAAGGTCGAGGATAGTGCGATGATCGAACCGCCGCCGGCTGCTTCAAGGATTGGTGTGGCTTCGTCGATGAGGTGAACCAACGGCAATAGGTCAAGTTCGAGGCTTTGCTGCCACTGCTCTGGGCCTTTAAGTGAACCTCCGGTGACATTGGAGACGAGGATGTCAAGGCCGCCCAGGTTCTCAGCTGCATCGCGGATGAATCCTTTAAGTTGGTCTTCCTTACTCACGTCTATTGCGCGGGCAAAAACTGTGACGCCGGCTCCACGCAATTCCGCGGCAAAAGCTTCAACGGCTTCTTCATTGCGTGCGCAAAATGCAACGGATGCACCTTCGGCTGCTAAAAGTTCGACGGTGGCGCGACCGATACCGCGGGTACCGCCGGTGACGAGAGCACGTTTTCCAGTGAGACCGAGATCCATGTTGTTCCATTCTTTGGGGTGTTAGACACTTGGCGTGCCGAAGCTAGGATGTCCATGTTATCCGATCGTCATGACAACATAAACTCTTTACCGGTATCGCATCGTGTTTTTCCTCACAACGTTTCACCATTTCGATTTCACCATTTCGATTTCACCAATTCACCATTTCAATGGAGGCACCCATGAATCCCGTGACGGTACTCCCGCTGGGCCTCGAACTCGAGGTGGCAGAAGACCAGCCAGTAATGGCAGCGGCGCACGAGGCGGGCTACATCTGGCCCACCGAATGTCAGGGGGAGGCCTCCTGCGGCCTATGTGTCAGCATTATTCGTGAAGGCACCGAAAACTGCGAAGCAATGCTCGAAGAAGAGCGGGAAACACTTGAACGAACTATGGGCATGATTGATTCTTCTCGGCGACTTGCCTGTCGACTAAAGGTCACGGGTCCGGTGACCCTTACCAAACGTGGTGTTCGTTTGAGTGAAGAGGTCTAAGAGATGAGCGAATCAACTGACCTGCAGGCGATTACCCTGCGACTCGAACGGCTTGAGACAACCGAGGCCGCCCGATCAGCCCTGTTCACCTATGCGCAGGCGGTGGACACTCGGGATTGGTCGATGCTCGGTGAAGTTTTCAGCGAGGATGCCGTTGTCGAAATGCCCGGTCTGGTCTTAACCGGTCGCACCGCGATCGTCGAAGCGATGCAAGGCATGCTGCCAACCGAATTCCTTACTCGTCACTTGATTGTGAACCCGCAGGTCACGTGGAAATCACCCGGTCGGGCTACCGTGCACGCAACTATTTACTACGCCCACGAAGGCACTGGTTTCGAAGCAACCGGCTGGGGAGATTACACCGACGAGATCTCCGTCACCGACGGGATCGGCGTAATCACACGGAAAGTTTTCACCCCGGCCCAGCATCTGCCGGGCAGCGTCGCGAGCCTGACCACTCGATTAGAGCAACTTGAAACTGCCGAACTGGCCAGAGCAGCCACATGGCGCTATGCCAATGCTGTTGACACTCCGGATTTCGAGTTGTTGAGAAGTGTCTTCACCGAAGATGCTGTCCTGACCACGAGTAAGGGCTCACGCACTGGCCGCGATCAAGTGCTCGACTACTACGAAAAGGCACTTGTTACACCGGTCAAACGAAAGCATTTTTTGGTGAATCAGTCGATCACACCACTCGGTCCGGGTTTAGTGCTAGTGGAGTCCTACTTCATATACACATTCGCCGGCGATAACACATCCATTCTTGGTTGGGGTAACTACGTCGATCGCATCAAGATCATTGACAGCGTCGGTTACATCCAGGACAAGCGGATCACAGCGGAAATTCACGCGGACTCCCGCGTTGGTTGGGCGAAACCGTGAGTGAGGCACTCAAGGGCAAACGTGTCCTCGTTACCGGAGCCGCTCAGGGCATGGGTCGGGCAATTGCAATCGCGTGCGCGGTGCAGGGCGCCGAAGCACTCACCATCGTTGACATCCAAGATGATTTAGCCCAAGAGACCGCTGAATTGGTTCGCAATGCCGGAGCAACCGCACTGGTGATCACCGCGGATTTAACCCAACCTGATCAGATTCACGAGATGATCGAAACTTCGGCGTCATTTGCCGGTGGGCTGGACACGTTGATTAATAACGCCGGTGTGATCGATACTGCTTTTCTGCACCCGGCCGGGTTCGACACCCTCGACGAAACCACGTGGGACACAGTTATGGCCGTAAACCTCAAGGCGGTCTGGCTAGCCACGAAAGCTGCCGCCCCCCACCTGCGGGTATCGGGTCGAGGACCCTCGATTGTGAACTCGGCATCGGTTGCCGGTGTTCATGGAACTACCAGCGCCATTGCTTACGGGGCGAGCAAAGCCGGGGTGATCCAACTGACGAAATCCTGCGCCGTTGCACTAGGTCCGAACATTCGGGTCAACGCCTTTTTGCCCGGAACTATCGACACCCCTATGGCACAAAGTCATTTAGTTTCAGGAGTTGATCCAGCTCAGACCGAACTACGCATGACCGGCACGCAGGTTATTCCTCGCTTCGGCGCGGCGGACGAAGTCGCTCAGGTGGCCTGCTTCCTGGCTTCGGATGCAGCTTCCTTTGTTACCGGCGGGATTTACCCCGTTGACGGCGGCACACTTGCTTGGCGCGGGATTCGCACGTGACCCTTCCTTATGATTTGGTACTTCTTGATCTCGACGGCACCATCATTGATTCGGAGCCAGGCGTGCAGGCCGCAGTCCGCCATGCACTCATCAATGGCTTTGGCATAACGCCAACCCAAGGCGAACTCGAGGAATTCATGGGGCCACCTCTGTCGGAGGTGCTGCCGAAAGTTTTCGGACTCACCGATCCAGCCGATGAACAACGCTTCTTCGAGCTGTTTTGCTCGGTGTATTTCCACGGCATGGAGTACGACTTTGATCTGTACCCGGGAATGCTCGATTTAGTCAATGACCTGTTTGATGCGGGGGTATCAATTGCCTTGGCAACATCCAAGCCTGCAGAGTCTGCAGAGCGAATCTTGCAACACGCCAACATTGATCATCACTTCACTTTCGTAGCGGGATCAGCTTCCGACGGTTCGCGTCAAAACAAAACCGATGTACTCGAACATGCATTCACGCATATGCAGGTCAATGCCGTCACGCAACGAATTGTCATGGTGGGTGATCGCGCCCTTGATCTTGATGCTGCCCAGGCGCATGGAGTAGACAGCATCGCGGCCTATTGGGGTTACGCGCCATTGGGTGAACTTGATGAATGCGCGCCGACCCACCGGGCAGCAACGGTTGCAGAGTTAAGAAACGTGCTGTTACCCGAATCGCGTTAATTGTTTAGTTATTACCGAACAGCTGCGTCAAGCAAAGGTGCGAGTCGATCGGGTATACCGAGCCAATCCTGCGGAGACAAAATTGCAGGATCAAAGTTCGCATCAATAGAAACGGCGTCGACCCCCGCGGCTGCAGCGGCGGCCACCTCAACACACAACTCGTCAACACTGAGCGGCCGTAGGTTTGCCACGACCACGGGTGGGTCAGTAAATAGGTTCCAACACATTTTTAGCGGGGCAAGTTCAGCCGGACGCATTGTGGCAAGAAGGTTCATCGTTTCCAAATGCTGCTCGAGTGTCCCCGATGCAGGATTCCACCAATCGAATTGTTCGGCGGTCCGCTTGAGACCAATCTCTGATCGCATGCCCGCCATCAGTGGCGGGTGCGGCCGCTGAATTGGTTTGGGGTCAACATCAGATGCGGGAATGGAGAAAAACTCACCCTGATGAATCACGGGATCAGGACCCCAGCAAGCTTTCATGGCGTCGATAAATTCACCTGCGCGACGACCCCGAGTACGCGGGTCAACGTCGTACTGCGCGTGCTCTTCGTCGGACCACCCGACACTAAAACCAAAAACGGTCCGACCGCCCGAGAGTACGTCCAGTGTTGTGATCCGCTGGGCTAAGTCAACCGGCCGGTTGTAGCCTGCCACGAGAATGCTGGTTCCCAAAATGATTTCAGAGGTCCAACCTGCGACAACCGACAACAATTCCATTGGCTGCAACACCGAGCGATACGCCTGCGGAACAGGAAGCCCAGGCCGCGCTGAGTAACCCGACAACACTTCGTGCGGGTAGAACAGATGCTGTTGCACGAATAGGTGCCCGAAGCCGAGTTCCTCGGCTCGCTCGGCAAATCCACGAACAGCACTCGCGTCGACATTGCTACCCAACTGAGGGAGTGCAAGGCCGACGCGCATGCGATCGGTCACGGCCAAAGACCGCCACCAACGGTGACGACTTCGCCGTGCATGTAGGGAACTTCGTCGCTGAGAAGCCAAGCGGCCGTTGCGGCGATTTCTTCCGGTTCTGCGTACCGACCCATGGGGACTGCCGCACTCATAGCGCCCTTAAATGTTTCGACATCTATGCCGGCAAGGCCCGCGAGCCCTTCTTCTAGGGGGCGCATCATGCGAGTGTCAACCACACCAGGTGCCACGACGTTAACGCGAATGCCCTGTGGTCCAGCTTCTTTCATCAGTGACTTCGACATTCCGATCACTGCGTGCTTGCTGGCAACGTAAACCCCAACGCCAGCGTCGCCCTTCAAGCCTGCGATCGAGGCCGTGAATACGATTTTGCCGCGTTCAGGTTGGGTTGCCATCTGTCGCATCGCCGCGGAGGCACCCAGAAACGCACTAAGAACGTTTACAGCGAAAACTTTCTCAAAGTCGTTAATGTCGAAGTCAGCGACGGTGAGTACGCGGCTTTCAACTCCTGCGTTGGCGTAAAACATGTCGACACTGCCGAATTTCTCAACGGTGGTTGCGAAAAATTTTGCCGTGTCTTCGGGGCTGGTGACGTCGGCGCCGATTGCGAGAACTCGATCGCCCAACTCGGTTGCGAGTGCATCCACACCGGCTTGGTTGATGTCAACGGCAACAACATTTGCACCTTCAGCATGCAGTCGTCGCACGGCAGCGGCACCGATCCCGCCAGCTGCTCCGGTCACTATCGCGGTTTTTCCGGCAATTCCTTTTAACATTAATCCTCCTTGATGGGGACCGGCCGACGACCGGCGTTCTGGTGGTTCCTACGGCAGAACACTTCTTAATTTACCCGCAGTAGGCATTCCTGTCAGGTAAAAACTATGTGCTGTACTTCACTCGGAGAAAGACTGAGAGCCGGCAATTTAGCCAGCAATATTACGTTGCCCGTCCCAATAAGGGCGTCGGAGTAGCTTCTTATCCACCTTCTGCATTTCATTACGCGGCAACTCATCGATGAACTCAATTTGGCGAGGGATTTTATAAGCCGCCAGTCGTTCGCGGCAGAAAGACTGCAGTTCATTGGCTGTGGGTGGGTCTGAAGGATTCGAGGGCACGATGAATGCAAGGAGTTGCTCGCCCAGATCGACGGAAGGAATCCCGATAATCGCAACCTCTGCAACGCCCGGGTGATCGAGCAACGAATTCTCACTCTCAGACGGATAAAGGTTGACCCCTCCTGAGACAACCATGTCTGAGAGGCGGTCGGTAATGAAGATAAAGCCGTTCTCGTCAACATGGCCCATGTCACCCAGCGTGAATGCACCCGGTCGCACGTACGCCTTCGCCGTTTTCTCGGGATCTTGGTGGTAGCTCGGCCCATATCCCTCGGGCGCTTGGAATGCGAGGATCCCGGTCTCACCCACTCCTAACTCATTGCCATCCTCGTCAACAACTATGACATCGAAGGGCTCAACTGTGCGCCCAACAGAACCTGGATGCTCGAGCCATTCCGGTGAAGTGATGCGACACAGGGTTCCGGTCTCACTGCCGCCATAGGACTCCAGCAGTACGGGACCAAACCAGTTGATCATCTCCCGCTTAACATCTGGCGGGCAGGCAGAACCAGTGTGTGCGATGAGTTGCACGCAAGTAACGTCAAATGAAGCCCGCACATCGGGATCAACGGCCAGCAACCTTTGAAAATGTGTCGGCACCATGACGGATGAACTCACGCGGTAAGTGTCGATCAGACCCAATACTTTCTCGGCGTCAAATTTCCCGACAACAACCACCGGGCGTCCGAGTAACAGGTGACGTACCGCGGTGAGAGGACCGTTATGTTGCAGTGGACCAACAACTATGTGTGCACCTTCGGGGAACTGCGCACGCTCCCGTAATTTATCCAGGTATTGCAGGTGATTCGAAACCTTGGCGAGCACCCAACGAGTAGAGGTTCCACGTGCGCGACCTGTTGTTCCCGACGTGTACACCATGGTGGGGCACGCTGGGCGTTCGTGGAATTCCACACCAGTGGGTGCAGCGGCAAGCCATTCATCCCACTCAATCAGGCCTGAATGCTCGGAGGAGTTAGTGGCTCCAGAGTGCAACACAACCGTGTTCACCAGCCCCGCCTCGAGCGCCGACACTGCCGTTGCGGCGCCACCGGGCCCTGTAATCAGGCCAACCATGTGTGCATCTTCAATTTGATCGCGCAGTTCTGGAAGGGTGAGTTGACGTGACACGGCCACCGTGCCTACACCTGCCATCAGCCCTGCAGCGTGAGCCAGCAGTGTGGGGGAAGCATTGTCTCCAAGGATGCCCCAGCGCTGATCCGGGTCGGGCGCACCCGCCAGCATCAACGAAGCAACGCTTCGGAGTTCAGCAGCCGTCTGCGCCCATGTTCGGCGCGACAATCCGTCAACCAGTGCGATTTCTGTGGGCTGAGTTGCAGCGATCTCGGCAATCGGCCCAAGATTTAATTCAGCCACAGCACATCCTTTTTATCGGGGCAACACAATTTCACCATTTGTACCATTCCTAGCACAGGCGGGAGATTACTCCCTCTGGTAGTGTCCGAAAACTGTCCGGCACCAACATCACGGAGTAATCGGAGTAAACATGGACTTTCAACCTAGCGAAAAGGCTCAAGAACTTTCTGAGTTGATGTGGGCTTTCCTTAATGATCGGGTGCTGCCCGCCGAAGCCATATACGACGAATACCGCGCATCCGTTGGCCCCGATGACTTCAATCTCCCTCCCATCGTTGAGGAATTGAAGACGGAAGCCCGTGAACTGGGACTATGGAACCTATTCCTGCCAGAGTTCAGCGGACTCACCAACGTTGAGTACGCGCAACTCGCGGAAATCTCCGGCTGGAGTGTTGACATTTTCCCCGAGGCAATCAACTGCCAAGCCCCAGACACCGGAAACATGGAAACAATTCACCTCTTCGGTACCGATGAACAAAAAGAAAAATGGCTCGAGCCACTCCTTGACGGCACCATGCGCTCTGGGTTTGCTATGACGGAACCGTATGTCGCCAGCAGTGATGCCACAAATATTGAATGCACCATCACGCGCGAGGGTGACGAGTACGTGATTAATGGCACCAAGTGGTGGACCAGTGGAGCAATGGATCCTCGCTGCAAGATCCTGATCGTGATGGGAAAGACCGACCCGGACGGCCCAGCTCACCGCCAGCAATCCATGGTTTTGGTTCCTACAGACACTCCTGGTGTGCGCATAGTTCGCTCACTCACCGTGTTCGGCCGTCACGATCAGCACGGCCACGCGTGGATCGAGTTTGAAAATGTTCGGGTACCCGCAAGCAATATTCTCGCCACCGAAGGTGACGGGTTCATGATCGCCCAAGCACGCCTAGGGCCCGGTCGCATCCATCACTGCATGCGTTCAATCGGCCAAGCCGAGCGTGCATTGCAAATGATGGTGGAGCGAGCCAACTCTCGGGTGGCATTCGGTGGGCCACTTGCTGACCAAGGATCCATCCAAGAATGGATTGCCGAGTCACGAATCGAGATTGAGCAGGCGCGCCTTATGACCTTGAAGGCCGCATGGATGATTGACCAAGCTGGGGCAAAGTCGGCTAAGACCGAGATCGCGGCTATCAAGGTCATTGCTCCGCGCATTGCCTGCAATGTGATTGATCGGGCCATCCAGGTTCATGGTGGCCTTGGGGTCAGTGATGACACCGTGCTCGCCAAGATGTACGGCTGGCAGCGCGCGCTCAAGATCTTTGACGGACCCGACCAGGTCCACCTTCGCTCGATCTCCCGCTGGGAACTCAAGCGCCCCCGCGCGGTGAAACTCCCCTAATCTCTCCCCTCCCACGCTTGATCTGCCCTAGAATCCCAAAGCGCTAAGACACTAGGACGTAAAGAACATTGATGTCCTATAATTTGGAGTCCATAGGACAGGCCGGCGTGGTGCCGGCGTCCGATTGAGGAGAGCCTAAGTGAGCACCGTGAGCACCATGAGCGCCATGAGCACCGACGACATTGACCGACTACCCACAAATCCGGTTCGGTTTGTCACGGCCGCCAGCCTGTTCGACGGGCATGACGCAGCGATCAACATTATGCGTCGGATCCTGCAGTCACAAGGGTGTGAGGTAATCCACCTCGGACATGACCGCAGTGTTGAAACGATTGTCCGGGCCGCCATCCAAGAAGACGTTCAAGGTATCGCGATCTCCTCTTATCAAGGCGGGCACGTTGAGTACTTCAGCTACCTGCGCGACCTGTTAGACAGTCGAGGCGCAGAACACATCCGCATTTACGGTGGTGGGGGCGGCGTCATTGTCCCTGAAGAAATCGCTTTGCTGGCAAAAAAACGGGTGCGAATCTTTTCCCCCGAGGACGGTCAACGACTAGGACTTGTCGGCATGATCGCCTCGATGGTGGAAGAGTGCGATGTACCCCTCACCGAAGATATACCTGCATTGGACGCGGTACTCGCGGGACATGAACGCGAACTTGCTCGGGCGGTAACACTTCTGGAAGAAGGTAGTGCGCCGGCAGGGTGGCTAGAAAAAATCCAAGCCGCCGCGGCGCAGGTTTCTACCCCCGTACTCGGTATCACCGGCACCGGTGGCTCCGGAAAGTCCACGTTGACCGATGAACTCCTGCGACGTTTCCGAACCGATCAAGAAGGCAAACTCCGGATTGCGGTAATCGCGGTTGACCCAACTCGTCGCAAGGGTGGTGGGGCGCTTCTGGGTGATCGAATCCGAATGAACACCATTGACCTTGGATCCGTTACCTTCCGTTCGCTGGCCACTCGGGGCGCCGGCTCGGTGATCCCCGAAAACCTCGCCGACGTCATAACTTTGTACCGGGCAACCCATGACCTAGTGGTTGTTGAGACCCCCGGAATCGGCCAAGGGGACTCAGGAATTGTTCCTTTCGTAGACACATCCCTGTACGTCATGACACCGGAGTTTGGTGCAGCTTCACAACTCGAAAAAATCGACATGCTCGACTACGCAGACGCTGTGGCAATTAACAAGTTCGAGCGTCGTGGCGCTGAAGATGCCCGCCGCGATGTCGCCCGCCAACTCGTGCGGAACCGCCAAGCGTTTAGCTCCACCTGGGAGGACATGCCGGTCTTCGGCACTTCGGCCGCCCGCTTCGCCGACGACGGGGTTACCCACCTCTACCACTACCTCTACGACCTGCTGGTCACTAAAGGTTTGGTGAGCAACCCCGGTGTACTGAACCGCATTGATGGAATGGAACCAACAGGTCTCACCACAATCGTGCCACCGGGCCGCGCACGCTACCTTGCCGAAATCGCCGACACCGTGCGCTCCTACCACGCAACAACCAATGATCAAGCAGAGATCGCTAGGCGCGTGCAACACCTAGGCACTGCTGCGGACATGCTCGCAGCACAAGGCGCCGACGCAAGTGAAGTCCAAGCCTTACGTGAAAAACAAGAATCCGAAATGCAACGCGACGTAGTTTCACTCCTAACTTCTTGGCCAGAAGTTCGCGAGCAGTACTCACAAGAAGAACTCGTAGTCACTATCCGGGACAAAGAACTGCACACAAACCTGTGGAAAGACACACTTTCTGGCTCACGCATTCCTCGCGTGGCCCTCCCCCACACTGAAGATTCGGGTGAACTCGTTCACTACCTGCGAGAGGAAAACCTGCCCGGGAGTTACCCATTTACATCAGGTGTCTTCCCGTTTAAACGTGATGGTGAAGCACCCGCCCGGATGTTCGCCGGTGAAGGCGACGCATTTCGGACTAACCGCAGATTCCACCTGCTCTCCTCAGGTCAGCCAGCAACCCGACTTTCAACTGCATTTGACTCGGTCACCCTGTACGGCCGCGATCCCAATGAAGAGCCAGATGTGTACGGCAAGGTCGGAACCTCCGGTGTATCAATCGCAACCCTTGATGACATGAAGGTTCTGTACTCCGGCTTTGACCTGTGTGATCCGATGACCTCGGTCTCCATGACAATCAATGGCCCGGCCCCAACAATTCTTGCCATGTTCATGAACACGGCAATCGACCAACGTCTTGACGCTTTCCGTGAGCGGGAGAATCGTGAACCCACGGCAGAAGAAGCCGCCGAAATCAGAGCTTGGGTTCTCACCAACGTGCGTGGCACCGTTCAAGCCGACATTCTCAAAGAAGATC
>JAFMHB010000006.1 GCA_017854795.1 Candidatus Nanopelagicales bacterium | reverse complement strand
GTGTTTGAGACCGCTTCCTCTACCGGTTGGGATACCGGGGCTAGGGGGCATAACCTTACCGATTCACCTCGAAGCCTTAGCCTTGCCCTATGCGCAATGAAGTGGAGCCACGCATTGATGGTTCTTTCCCTGCGTTGCGCGTGTTGATTGCAGAAGATGAAACGCTGATCAGGCTTGACCTCGCGGAAACTCTCGTAGAACTCGGCATGGACGTTGTCGGTTCCGTGAGCAATGGCCAGTTAGCCGTGGACGCTACTAAAGCGTTAAGGCCAGACATTGTCTTAATGGACATCTCAATGCCAGTGCGTGATGGGATAAGTTCCGCTACGGAAATCATCTCCCAGGAGTTGGCTCCTGTGGTGCTCTTAAGTGCATTTTCGCAGGCCGACCTCGTGACCAGCGCGGCTGCAGCGGGGACCTTTGGCTACTTGGTTAAGCCCTTCACTGGAGTCGAGGTGCGAGCGGCGTTAGTTCTCGCTTGTGCCCGCTGGCGGCAATTCATGGACTTGAATGCCGAATTGGAGCGATTGAGAAACCGAAATCATGCTGCTGGAGTCGTGGATCGGGCAAAAGAGTTCCTGCAATCCACCGGAATGAGCGAGGATGACGCATTCAAGTTTTTGCGAAAGGCAGCGATGGATCAACGGCTTACCATTGCGGAAGTATCGGCGAAAATCACGAAGAAATCGGATGAAACGTCCCTGTAACGAGTTACATCAATGTTACACAGGTCACATTCCTATCACGAAGTCGGAAATTGTGGTCCGGAGTCTTTGATTGAGCGTTCGATTCAAATAGTCTAGGCACCGGGTTCGGGTAACCGGCCTGAAAATAGTCACAGCACACGCTGTTACTTTCGTTTATTCAAGGAGAATGCATGAAGCGCACTATGGTCCTTAAGACCGTGGCTGTGTTGGGTGCGGCATCCCTCGCTTTAGCTGCTTGTAGCAGTGACAGCGAAGATACCACCGCCAGCGCAACCGCAGAAGAAACCTCAGCCGAGGCAACAGCCGAAGAAACAGCCGAAGAAGCAGCAGACGAGTGCACAAGCACCTCTTTGGTCTTGGGATCAATGCTCCCAGCGACAGGTGACCTTGCATTCCTCGGCCCACCTGAATTCGCAGGCGTTGAATTAGCTCTTGAAGAGATCGACGCTGCAGGCGGCGTTCTCGGCTCACCTGTTACCTATATTGAGGGTGACTCAGGCGACACCACCACAGATATTGCAAGCCAGACGGTTGATTCCCAGCTCGCACAGGGCGTGAATGCAATCATCGGTGCCGCATCATCGGGTGTGTCCCTCACGGTAATCGACAAGATCACCTCCAACGGAGTTGTTCAGTTCTCACCAGCTAACACGGCTCCAGCGTTGACCACTTACCCGGACAACGGTCTGTACTTCCGCAACTCCCCGTCTGACGTGCTTCAGGGTGCCGTAATTGCGCAGAGCGCAGTCGACGCCGGAGTCACCAAGTTGGCGGTTATCGCTCGCCAGGATCCATATGGCGAAGGTCTTGCAGCTGCAACGGTCAAGAACTTCACAGAAGCCGGTGGAACCGTCACCAGCGACATCCTTTACGATCCAGCTGCTCCTTCTTTTGAAGCTGAAGTTGCCGAAATCAAGGCTGCTGGCCCAGAAGCCGTTGCAGTAATTGGTTTCGAAGAGACCGTGAAGCTCGTTCAGGAAATGATCAAGCAGGGTGTAGGCCCAGGTGACGTTCAGCTATATCTCGTTGATGGAAACCTTTCCACAACCGCGTTTGCTGACTTCCCAGCCGGCACAATGGATGGCACAATCGGCACAGTTCCTTCAGGTTCAGTCGATTTGACAACCTTCAACGAGCGCCTGCTTGCATTTGACCCAGCCTTGACTGACTTCAGTTACGGCCCACAGTCCTATGATGCAACCATGGTAATCGCCCTGGCTGCTCACGCGGCTGGCTGTGCTGACGGTGTGAAAATCGCAGCAGAACTACCTAACGTTGCCGGTAACGGTGGCGAAGTGTGCAGCACTTACGCCGATTGCGTTGCTCTGCTTGATGCAGGCACCGATATCGACTACATGGGTGTCACCGGAGGCGTTGACTTCAACGAATATGGTGATCTCCTCGAGGGCACCATCTCCATCAATGAGTACAGCTCAAACACTGAGTTTGCCGAAATCGGCTCAGTGACTGCAGTGGTCCCACTGCCGTAGTAGCACCTCGCTAGCAGTTCAAGCTGTGGCCCCGCACCGAAAGGTGTGGGGCCACAGTCTTCCTAGGTACATTACGCAACGACAACAAAAATGTCCCAACCCCCACAAGGGGATCGGGACATTTCGAATTTAGTGAAGTTTATGCCTTCGCGAGTGTTCCTAAGTAAAGCTCAATCACTTTGGGGTCATTAGCCAGAGATTGTCCAGTGCCCGTGTAGGCATTTTGGCCTTGGTCTAGCACGTAACCACGGTCGACTATTTGCAGGCATCGCGCTGCATTTTGCTCAACAATGATCACGGTGACGCCAGTGGCGTTGATTTCCTTCACCCGAACGAATACTTCATCCTGCAAGGCTGGACTTAGGCCAGCACTGGGCTCGTCAAGCAGTAGCACGCTTGGAGCCATCATGAGAGCGCGGCCCATTGCAACCATCTGACGCTCCCCACCGGACAAGGAGCCTGCACGCTGCTTGCGACGAGTGCCCAGCGTGGGGAAGAGATCCACAACCGCGTCAAATCGTTCAGAAAAGGACTTTGGGTCCTGAAAGGCGCCCATTTCCATGTTTTCCTCGATAGTGAGGGAGGGGAACACATTGTTGTTTTGAGGCACAAAACCAACACCACGTTTTACCAATTGGTCTGCCCGTAGGTTGGTAATATCCTCGGTGCGTAAGGTGACGGCTCCTGAATTGATATGGACTAAGCCAAACAGCGCTTTGAGCAGTGTTGACTTGCCTGCACCGTTAGGCCCAATAATCCCCACCAGCTCACCTTCGTGGGCGTACAAATCGGCTTCATTGAGGATGTTCACCCCAGGGAAGTAGCCGGCAATTAATTTGTCAGCCCTAATGAGCGCGCCTAGGGACTCTGCCTCATGAATTTGAGCAGGAGTTGCAGGCGATGCATCTGTGCGCTGAGAAGCATTGATATCAATTTCCGACTCAAACTCATGGGCGCCATCAGGACTATCGATTGCGGGGAGATCAGCGGGTTCACTAAACGTCATGTGGTTCCTCCTTGGGAGTCGGCCGTGAGCGAGGCGCCGTCAGCTGTGAGTGCGTTACCGTGGCGAGAGCCAAGATAGGCCTCAATGACCTGTGGGTCCTTCATGACGGCGTCCGGTGGACCCTCAGCGATGATTTGGCCCTGGGCCATGACAATGACCCAGTCGCTGATGTCGTGCACCATATCCATATCGTGCTCAACAAAAAGAACTGTTGTTCCTTCTTCACGAATATTTTTGATGTGACCGAGGAGACTCTGTGTGAGGGCAGGATTAACCCCAGCCATTGGTTCATCGAGCATCACAATTTCTGGACCAACCATGAGTGCACGAGCCATCTCAAGCAATTTACGTTGGCCACCGGAAAGTGATCCGGCAAAATCGCCGACTTTTGCATCGAGGTTGAATCTACTTAAGAGTTCTACGGCACGCTCGGCGTTTGCTCGCTCTTGGGCTCTCCAAGTAAAGGGCAGTAGAGCGTTAAGGACTCGCTCACCACTTTGACCGTTAGCTCCGAGCAGCATATTGTCCATAACCGTCATGCGAGAGAGCGCTTTGGTGAGTTGAAATGTGCGAACCATTCCCATCCGGGCCAGTCGATACGGAGCCTTACCTGCTATGGGTTTTTTATTGAGTGTCCACTCGCCGGTATCTGGTTTATCAAAACCGGTCAACAGATTGAAAAGGGTTGTCTTGCCTGCGCCGTTAGGGCCGATCAGGGCGGTGATAGAGCCCCGTTGAATTTCAACATGGGCGACATCGACGGCCTTGAGTCCACCAAATTGTCGACTCACGCGGTCGGCGATCACAATGGGATCTGGTTTTGGTGAACCCGGAACCCGAGCCACATCGCGCAATGCCTCATATGCAGCGGCGCGACCCGGTGCCATGTTTTCGGTGTCAGCGCGCATCGAGTGCCAACTCCCTTCGATCGCCGAATATTCCTTGAGGTCTAAAGATCATGAGGAGCATCAGTCCGAGGCCCATGAGCATAAATCGGATTGATCCCACATCGGTTGCCGTGAGGAAGTCGATGTAGCCGTTGTTAATCAACGAACTCAATACCTCTCCGAAGCCAGCCAGTAAGAACCAGAAAATCACAGTTCCGGCAATTGGACCAAATACTCGAGCGGCACCACCTAACAGCAGAATGGTGAACACGAAGAAGGTGAAGTCTGGTTGGAACGTATCTGGTTGAACTGATTGCTTGGCGACAGCCCACAAAATACCGCCGAAGGCTGCAATCCCACCACCAATTACGAGAGCCTGCAATTTGTAGACAAACACGTTTTTGCCGAGTGAAACCACTGCATCTTCATCTTCACGGATTCCCTTGACCACGCGGCCCCACGGGCTGCGGACCAGTCCCCAAACGAACAGGGTGAAAAGCAATGCAAGGCTCCAGCCGACAATTACAACCCACAGATCCTGACGGCTCCAACTCAGGATCGGGAGTGTGAAATCAGCGGGCAGGGGATTGAGGTCATGAAATTCTTGACCAAGTTTTCCATTGAGCCCCTGAGCCCCGCCGAATACGTCTTTGAAAGCAATTGACCGCACCAGTAGTCGAAGAAGTTCGCTGGCAGCAATCGTGACGATTGCGAGATAGTCCGCTCGCAATCGCAGTGTGGGGATACCTAGCAAAAGTGCCAGAACCGTTGAGGCCATGAGCGCGACGATGATTGAGAGCCACAGACTCAAATCTAAGGTGAGAACAATAACGCCAACGGCGTAAGCGCCTGCAGCAACAAATGCTACCTGACCGAAGTTGAGTAGTCCCGTATATCCAAACTGGATGTTGAGGCCAATCGCAGCGAACAGATAGATCAGTGCTGTGACACCAAATGCTTGGGTGATAGTGAGTGTGAAAATTTGGCCAAAGTCCATGCTGATCAACCCACCCTTTCTTTTCGTCCCAGTAATCCTTGAGGCCTCACCAGCAAAATGAGAATCATCAAGAACAGTGCTCCGACCGTTTTCATTTCAGTGGGAATGAACAATGTGGTCATTTGAATGAAAATTCCTACAACCATTGCACCAACAATCGCACCATAAATAGTACCGAGGCCACCCAAAATGACGGCGGCGAACAGCACTAACAAAATGCGTTGTCCCATGTTCCAGACCGTGTTTTGAGTCAATCCAAGATAGATGCCGGCGAATGCTGCCAGTCCTGCGCCAATGATCCATACGACCGAGATGACGCGTTCCACGTCAATACCTGTTGCTGAGGCAAGTGCGGGGTTGTCGGAAACTGCTCGGGTGGCTTTTCCAATTCGAGAGCGTTGAAGCCAGATAACCGTTGCAGCGAGAGCAATAATTGCTAGGGCGCCAAGTATAAGTGCTTTTGGGGTGGTATTAAATGGTCCGAGAGCAATACCCGGCTGCCCGGCGAACTGTTTGTAGCTTTGAGGAGCCCCGCCAAAGAAGAGAACGAGTGTGTATCGAAGGAAAATCGCCAATCCAATACTCACGATCATGGCAGCTATTAGTCCAGTCTTGCGCCGTCGCAAAGGTCGCCACAAAATCCGGTTCTGACCCCACCCATAAACTAAAGCAGCAAAAATTATCGCAATGGGAGCGGCAATAATGATGTTGAGGCCTGCCGTATTAAAGGTTAAGGCGGTAAAGGCACCCAAAGTGAGTAGTTCACCGTGAGAAAAGTTGGTCAAGCCGGTTGTGCCAAAGACTAGGTTCAGACCGACAGCACCAAGGGCAATGACCAGTCCGTAGAGGATTCCATCAAGAAAAAGTTGAACAACACGCTCACCCGTCCCGGAACTGCCAGCGACAATCCCCGACTCGCCTCCCTCTGAAAGCCCAATAATAATTCTTTTCTCGCCACCCAGCACCAGTAGTGATCGGCTTGCATCGGCTTCGTTATTGAGTGTGATTCCCTCAGGGAGGGTCGTTATATCAAGCTCCACCGTATAACTGCCTCCGGCTGAAAGGGGTATCACGAAAACCCCTTTTTCATCTGAGGTGCCAGAAACGCTCACTCCGTCAGGTCCAATTGCGGTGATAACAACCCCGGTGACAGGGAGGCCCGCCGGCGTGCTCAGGGTTCCTGTGATTGTCGTGTCTGCTGCGGTGGCTGGGGAAAATCCACCCGAAACGAGAAAAGCGACGGATGTGAGAAGAAGAACTCCCAGCGCGAGTCGAACGCGTCTAAGCACGTGTAGCTACCTCCGGGTCTGAATCGTTGAACGTTAAAGTTAAATATTCAATTGGCGTGCGTTGTATCGCAAGAGCCCGAGGCTCCCGCGAGACTCGGCGAACCTTACCGTCATTGAGTCGGGATGCACACGCGTATTCATGATTAAAACTTGATTGTTACGCACTTGTAAGTCTTTGCGCCAACTTGGCTTATGAATCGACCTGCGAAAGGTCACGTGCGCGGCTTACGTGCCATCGCGGTCAGCCGGGATGTACTTATGCGTTCTCCCTGGGCATCGGTGATCACAATTTCACTGGACAAGATTGTGTTTCCGGCGCTAATCATTTGGGCGATCCCCGTAACTACACCGTCGCGGGCCGCTTTGTGGTGCGTGCAGTTCAAATCAATTCCGACCACCAAGGTCCCTTCCCCAATTCGGTTGAAGGCCGTAATTCCCGAGGCAATTGAGCCTAGGGTTTCCGCCAAGACCGCGCTCGCCCCACCATGCAATAGTCCGTAAGGCTGGGTATTCCCTTCAACCGGCATGGTTGCACTGATGGTTGCCAAGCCTGCCGAATCAATTGATGCGCTCACCAGAGTGATACCCATTCGCTCGCCGAGGGCACCCATTCCAATCGACTGAACTTCAGCGGTGATATCTCTTGATTGTGGATCGCTCATGTTTGACATAGTGAGAAATCCTATTGCGTTTATGAGCAACTAGTATCAGATAGTGGCTGCCAATCGACTACTGCTAATCGATGGACACTCGATGGCCTACCGGGCTTTTTTTGCCCTGCCCGCTGACAACTTCTCCACCAGTACCGGTCAACCAACTAATGCGGTCTACGGGTTTACCTCCATGTTGATCAACTTGCTTAAGGAATTCGACCCGACGCATGTGGCCGTTGCATTTGACGTCTCCCGGGAGAGTTTTCGCACCGATATTTTCCCCGAATACAAAGCCACCCGATCCAAGTCACCCGAAGAATTTAAGGGACAGGTCGAGTTAATCAAAGAAGTGTTAGACGCGATGGCGATCCGACGTTTAGAAAAAGACGGATATGAAGCCGATGATCTCATCGCGACGCTGGCAACCGAGGCCAGTTCCGCTGGGTTCGTCACTGAAATTGTGACCGGCGACCGGGATTCATTCGCTCTAGTTTCCCCGCTAGTTACCGTTCTTTACCCTAAAAAGGGTGTTTCTGACCTTGCTGTAATGACAGAGGAAACCATAGAGGAAAAATACAAGTTGACTCCCGCGCAGTACCCAGATTTTGCAGCTCTGCGCGGTGATCCGAGTGACAATCTCCCGGGAATACCTGGTGTTGGCGAGAAAACTGCTCAGAAATGGATCAATGAGTATGGAAATTTGAGTGCATTGGTGGAAAAGGCTGACAGCGTGACGGGGAAAGTGGGGGATTCGCTTCGCGAAAATCTGGCCCAGTTACTGGTCAACCGTCAAATCACGGAACTCGTACGTGATGTTCCACTTGAACTCACCGTGGAACAACTGGACCGGAATTCGTTCTCTTTGGCGGACGTGTATCAGCTTTTTGACACTCTTCAATTCTCCGCACTGCGGAGTAGGGTTGAAAAGTTGCGAGGTGCCATTGCGGCTACTGGAGGTCAGCAACAAACCGCTGTTAAGAACCCCTCGACACCGGTCATAGAGCGTGAGCTTTGTCCCAATGCTGAGTTAGCTGATTTGATTTCCTTGGAAGGACCTGTCTCGATTGCGGTTCACGGTGAATTCACCCGAGGCTCTGGCAGAGTAAGTGCACTAGCTGTTTGTACAAATAAACAGGTTCACGTGCTGAATCCGATCCCGGAAAAAGAATTGCCCAGGGTCATGAATTGGCTGGCTACATGCCCCAATGAGAAAACGATCCATGACGGAAAGTCACTTCTGTGGGCGTTGGCCAGTTCAGGAATAGACATTTGTGAGATAACGATCCATATGGATACTGCGCTGGCTGGCTATTTAATCGACCCTGGCCATCGATCATATGAACTTGTGGACTTGGCGCAACGTGAACTGGGTCGAAGCCTGGATGAACCAGAGGATCAATTATCCATGTTTGGGGAAGGTGACGCCAATACCGGTTTGGTACAGGAGGCTCAAGTCATTTGGGAACTTGGACTGAGCCTGTCGGCGAAACTCACGGAACTCCATTTAACAGACCTTCTTGTTGACATGGAAATTCCAACGGAAATCGCTCTTGCGGAAATGGAACATGTGGGAATTGCGGTGAACTCTCAATCCTTAGAGAGTCTTTCCATTGAATTTGGCGACCAGATGCGTCAATCTGAAGCAGCGAGTTTTGAGCTAGTGGGACACCAATTCAATCTCGCATCTCCCAAGCAATTGCAAGAGGTCCTTTTTAATGAAAGGGGCCTACCGAAGACCAAGAAGATCAAGACTGGATTCACCACTGATGCGGAAGCACTCACAAGTCTCTTCGCCCAAACAAATGACCCGCTACTCGAACACCTATTAAGGTGGCGCGAGGACTCAAAACTGCGCCAAACCGTGGAGAGCCTTATTCCTCTGGTGGATCCGCGTGGCCGCATTCACACCACATTTCGTCAGACCGTGGCAGCAACAGGTCGTCTGTCATCAATCGATCCCAACCTGCAAAATATTCCTGTGCGAACCGAAGCCGGTCGACGTATTCGAGCAGCATTTGTTGTAGGCGAGGGCTACGAATGTTTACTGACGGCGGATTACAGTCAAATTGAATTGCGAATCATGGCTCATTTGTCCCACGATGAAGCCTTGATCGAAGCCTTTAAATCAGGTGAGGATTTGCATAACACCGTTGCTCGCAAGGTTTTTGACGTGAGTGAAGTGACACCGGATATGAGACGCCAGATAAAGGCCATGTCCTACGGGTTGGCTTACGGTTTGTCACCGTATGGCTTGGCGGCACAACTTGATATTTCAACCGAAGACGCCCGGATCATGATGGATGACTACTTTCGTAGATTTGGTGGAATTCGTTCATATCTCGCTGAAGTGGTTGAAATAGCCCGAAACAAGCTGTACACCGAAACGATGTATGGCAGGCGTCGTAAACTGCCTGACCTGGTCAGTGATAATCGACAGCGTCGTGAAATTGCTGAGCGGATGGCCCTCAATGCTCCCATCCAAGGCAGTGCCGCCGATATCGTGAAGATCGCAATGCTGAAGGTGGATCAAGCCCTGCGGAATGCTCAATTGAATTCCCGTCTCCTCCTTCAAGTTCATGACGAACTGGTTCTCGAAGTGGCACAGGGTGAGCGAGAGCAGGTGAGCGAGCTCGTGCGGGAACAAATGAGTTCAGCGGCCTCGTTGCTGGTGCCCCTCGACGTAAACGTGGGAACTGGGCTGAACTGGGATGCCGCCGCTCATTGAGAATATGTGAAGCATTAGGCTTCAGGGGCTTCATTCGCTCGAGGATCAGACCTAGTGTCCTCACAAAAAGGGCGCTTGGGCACCCACAACACCTAATCCACCGGAGCCATTTTCTCCATGACTATCCCAACCGTAACTTCAACACCACCCCAGGTCGCAATCAACGATATCGGGTCCGCCGAGGATTTCCTCGCTGCAATTGACGCCACAATCAAGTACTTCAATGACGGAGATCTCGTCGAAGGAATTGTGGTCAAGGTCGATCGAGATGAAGTTCTCCTCGACATCGGTTATAAAACAGAAGGTGTTATCCCTTCCCGTGAACTTTCCATTAAGCACGACGTAGACCCCAGTGAGGTTGTCAGCGTCGGTGACAGTGTGGAAGCACTTGTTCTCACAAAAGAGGACAAAGAGGGTCGCTTGATTCTGTCCAAGAAGCGCGCACAGTACGAACGCGCATGGGGCACGATTGAAAAGATCAAGGAAGAAGACGGTGTCGTCGAAGGCTTGGTCATTGAAGTTGTCAAGGGTGGCCTGATTGTTGACATCGGCCTACGAGGCTTCCTGCCCGCATCACTGGTGGAAATGCGTCGCGTCCGTGATCTGCAGCCATACATCGGTAAAGTCCTCGAAGCCAAGATTATTGAACTGGACAAGAACCGGAACAACGTGGTTCTCTCTCGCCGCGCCTACCTCGAGAAGACCCAGAGTCAGGTCCGTCAAACCTTCCTGAATCAACTCCAGCGTGGACAGATTCGCAATGGTGTGGTTTCCAGCATTGTTAACTTCGGTGCGTTCGTGGATCTGGGTGGCGTTGACGGCCTCGTCCACGTTTCCGAGCTTTCATGGAAGCACATCGATCACCCATCCGAGGTTGTTCAGGTTGGCGACGAAGTGACCGTTGAAGTGCTCGAGGTCGATATGGACCGCGAAAGAGTGTCCCTCTCGCTCAAGTCAACGCAAGAGGATCCATGGCAGCACTTCGCACGCACCCACGGAATCAATCAGGTTGTACCCGGAAAGGTCACCAAGTTGGTTCCATTCGGTGCATTCGTGCGGGTTGATGAAGGAATTGAAGGCCTCGTCCACATCTCCGAACTCGCTGAGCGTCACATTGAAATGCCAGAACAAATCGTTCAGGTGAATGACGACATTTTCGTCAGGGTCATCGATATCGACCTCGAACGCCGTCGTATCTCGCTCTCGTTGAAGCAAGCAAATGATTCATCAGACGGCCAGGCAGTCGAAGAATTCGACCCATACCTGTACGGCATGGCTCCTGCATTCGACGAAGCAGGAAACTACACGGGTCCCGCAGGATTCGATCCTGAGACCGGTGAATGGAAGGTTGGCTTCGAGGAGCAGCGCACAGATTGGGAGCGTGAATACGCAGAAGCACATTCACGTTGGGAAGCGCATCGCAAGCAAATGAACGAAGCGAAAGAAGCCGATCAAGCTGCTGCGGTTGAGTCGGGCGATGCAAGTGCCTACTCATCTGAGTCAACGGCGAGTGAAGGCACGTTGGCGGACGACTCTGCACTGCAGGCTCTTCGGGACAAACTCACTACAGAGTAATTTTGTGGCTCACCAAATGCCTTTCATCGTCGGCTTAACCGGCGGTATTGGATCAGGTAAGTCATCAGCGGCGTCGTGCTTTTTACAGCACGGCGCCGTTGTCATTGATGCTGATGAAATTTCCAGGAACTTAACCGCGCCAGATTCCCCTGTGATCCGTGAATTGGCCGCGAAGTTTGGTACCGGAATCCTCACATCTGATGGATCGCTAGATCGTGCGGCCCTCGCCGAAATCGTTTTTGGTAACACAGCTTCGCTGTCAGCACTCAACGAGATCATGCATCCTAAGATCCGAGCAGAGGTGCTGTCCCGCATAGCCGACGTGGATCCAAGTGAGATTGTGGTTTACGACATGCCATTGTTGGTGGAAACGAATTCGGTTGACATCTGTGACGCCGTCGTTGTTATTGACCTGGACGTCGATCGACAAGTCGAACGGCTTGTTGCCAATCGCGACATGAGTGCCGAGCAGGCAATTGCGCGGATTAACAATCAGAGTTCACGCGAGGAGCGAAATCTTGCGGCAACGTGGATAATTAACAACAACGGTACTCCACAGGAGTTCAATCAGGGCTGCTCATTTGTGTGGGAGGAGATTGTGAAGCGGGCCCATAAGATGAGAACGTGACGCGGCCCATAACCGATCTGACCAGAACAGTCGCTCCATTTGAAGTGATTTCACCATTTCAGCCGTCAGGTGACCAACCGGCAGCAATCGAGGCCCTCGCAAAGCGGATTCAATCCGGTGAAAAAAACACCGTCTTACTGGGTGCGACCGGAACCGGTAAAAGTGCAACAACAGCGTGGTTGGTGGAAAAGTTACAACGTCCCACACTGGTAATGGCTCCGAACAAAACTCTTGCAGCACAACTTGCTACGGAATTTCGAGAGTTACTGCCCAACAATGCGATTGAGTACTTCGTTTCCTACTACGACTATTACCAACCAGAAGCTTATGTTCCGCAATCGGACACTTTCATCGAAAAGGACTCGACGGTCAACGAAGAAGTTGAGCGGCTCCGACATTCGGCAACGAATAGCCTGTTGACTAGGAGAGATGTCTTAGTGGTAGCGACCGTTTCTGCGATCTACGGACTGGGGACTCCTCAGGAGTATGTAGACCGAATGATTCGACTCCGAGTGGGCGAGGAATACTCACGTGATGCATTGCTGCGCGCACTCGTCGGCATCCAGTACACCCGAAATGATGTGGCCTTTACCAGGGGAACGTTTCGAGTACGAGGCGACACCGTAGAGGTCTTTCCTGTTTATGAAGAACACCCCGTGCGAATTGAAATGTTCGGTGACGAAATTGAACGCATGATGACACTGCACCCCGTCACTGGAGAAATTATTACCGAAGATGAAGAGATGTACATTTTCCCGGCGACCCACTACGTCGCAGGCCCCGAACGCATGTCCCGGGCAATAGGAGATATTCAGATTGAATTGGAAGAACGCGTAGCTGAGTTTGAAAAGCAAGGAAAACTCTTAGAAGCACAACGAATTAAAATGAGGACAACATTTGATATCGAGATGATGCAACAAGTGGGTTTCTGCTCGGGAATTGAGAATTACAGTAGGTTCATCGACGGGCGGGAAGCAGGCAGCCCACCCAACTGTCTCATTGATTACTTCCCTGAGGATTATCTAGTAGTCATTGATGAATCCCATGTGACCGTTCCGCAAATTGGCGCCATGTTTGAAGGGGATGCAAGTCGCAAGAGAACATTGGTTGAGCATGGATTTCGGTTGCCCAGTGCAATGGATAACCGCCCATTGCGATGGAAAGAATTTGAAGAGCGCATTGGGCAGGCTGTCTACTTATCTGCCACACCGGGTCCTTATGAACTCACTGCCGTGGAGGGTGATGTCGTCGAGCAGGTGATTCGACCAACAGGTCTCGTGGACCCTGAGGTTGTGATCAAGCCGACGCAAGGGCAAGTTGACGATCTCATCCATGAAATCCGAATTCGTGTCGAGAAAAACGAGCGGGTTCTGGTAACAACCTTGACGAAGCGCATGTCGGAGGATCTGACGAATTATCTGGCTGAACATGGAATTAAGGTTCAGTACTTGCACTCCGAAGTGGACACCCTTCGCCGCGTTGAACTTTTGCGTGAATTGCGTTTGGGGGTATTCGATGTCCTTGTCGGTATCAACCTTTTACGTGAAGGACTTGATTTACCCGAAGTGTCACTCGTCGCGATTCTGGACGCGGACAAAGAAGGGTTTCTGCGCTCGGGAACATCTTTGATTCAAACAATTGGACGAGCTGCCCGAAACGTTAACGGACAAGTGCACATGTATGCAGACAAAATCACTCCGTCCATGGCCAAGGCGATTGATGAAACGAATCGGCGTCGAGCTAAGCAAGTGGCTTACAACAAGGAAATGGGCGTAGATCCACAGCCCTTGCGCAAGAAAATTGCCGACATCACCGATATGCTCTCGCGAGAAGAGGAGGACACGGCGAAACTTGTCATCGCTGAAAAATCTCAGAATCGCAAGCACACCCCCAGCGGGGATCTTGTGGCCTTAATTCAAGAACTAAGCGAGCAGATGCGGGCTGCTGCTGCGGAATTGCAGTTTGAGTTAGCGGCTCGCCTAAGAGATGAAATTTCGGATTTGAAAAAGGAACTACGCGGAATGCAATCGGCGGAGGTTAATTAACCGATGGAAACATCACTAGGGCTTTGGCTCGTCACGATCGTTGGCATTGCGCTGCTCATGGGCATTGATTTCATTGCAATCACGCGAAAACCACATGACGTCAAGTTCAAAGAAGCTCTGTGGTCTTCAATTTTTTACGTGGGAATCGCCATTGCTTTCGGAATTTTTATTTATGTCTGGCAGGGCTCGCAGTTCGGAACCGAATACTTCGCAGCATATCTTGTAGAGAAATCACTCAGTATCGATAACCTTTTTGTATTCATCATTATTTTAACCCAGTTTGCTGTTCCATTTAATTTGCATCAACGTGTACTGTTAATTGGAGTCGCGTTGGCAATCGTTTTGCGAGGGATTTTTATTGCCATTGGAGCAAGCGCTCTTGAGTATTTCTCATTCACATTTGTCATTTTCGGGGCCTTGCTGGTGTGGACCGGCGTTCAGTTGATGCGTCACCGCAATGAAGATCCCGATCCCCAAGACAATCTCATGGTGCGAATTGCCCGAAAGCGTTACCCCTTTTCGGATACCTATCACGGCACGTCACTGTTCATTAAGGAAAATGGACTTAGGGTCGCCACCCCTCTACTGCTGGTGATGTTCGCTATCGGGACCACGGATCTTCTTTTTGCTCTTGATTCAATACCTGCCACATTTGGCGTAACCCAAGAGCCTTATTTGGTGTTCACCGTGAATGCTTTTGCACTATTGGGTCTTCGGGCGCTGTACTTCCTGCTTCGTGGCCTGTTGGACAAAATGGTTTATCTGTCGCTGGGACTTTCAATAATTTTGATTTTCATCGGTATCAAGTTGTTCCTGACATATTTTCATGAAATAAATGAAGCGATTCCTAAGATCTCTACAAATATGAGTTTGATTTTCATCGCAATTGTTTTAATTGCTGTGTTCGTAGGATCGTCGATCAAGGTGAAACGTGATCCAACGGTTAGGGGTCATGCTGGTCGTTTGACGGATGAGCACCCTGAGAACGAGCTTTAGCAGGTATTACCAGCCTCGATTTTTCCATTCATCGAGTGAGGCGCGTTCTGCTCCAACAGTTGTATCGGCGCCATGGCCCGGGTAGACCCACGTGGTGTCGGGCAGTACGTCAAAGACCTGTGATTTAACGCTGTTGAAGAGGGTTGTGAAGTCTTCGGGTGTCGAAGTTTTGCCGACACCTCCTGGAAATAGACAATCACCAGAAAATAGGTGTCCATGCCCGAATGGATCGTCATAGAAAAACATGCTCGCGCCAGATGTGTGGCCCCCGGTACTCAACACTTTGAGCGAGATGTCGCCGAACGTGACAACGTCACCGGGTGCTAACCCTTGATCGGTGGGAACGCCTATCGCGCCCATATCAGCGACGGGCGCGAAGGTCTTGGCGCCTGTAGCGCTGACAACTTGTGCCAAAGCACCCCAGTGGTCGTGATGACCATGGGTTGTGAGCACTCCCATCAGTCCGCCCGGTCCAACGAGGGTGAGCAACCGATCCGGTTCGGCTGCAGCATCGATGAGCACCTCGGCGCCCGTATTTGCACATCTCAACAGATATGAGTTGTTGTTGTAAGGGCCAACGGTAATTTTGCTAATGATTAGGTTGGGCAACTCGCGAACATGCGCGGGTCCATTTACATGCGTATTTCCGTTATACATATTTGGACTATACCCAAAGATCTTTACCATCAAGGTCGAATGGGTGTCGGGTTCCCAAGGAAGCCGGGTGGGGGAAAGTCGAATAAGGTTAGGGCCGCTTGCGAATCGATCAGTGACACGTTAAATGGGTTGCATGGTTTACACGGGAATGAGTGAGAGTGGAAAAGTTAGTTATTAGAGGCGCTCGTGAGCACAATCTCAAGAACGTCTCGGTTGACCTGCCACGTGACGCCCTCATTGTTTTTACCGGTTTGTCGGGGTCAGGCAAGTCGAGTCTTGCGTTTGACACGATTTTCGCCGAGGGACAACGGCGTTATGTCGAAAGCTTGTCGGCTTACGCCCGACAATTCCTGGGTCAGATGGACAAACCTGATGTCGACTTTATCGAAGGTCTTTCACCCGCGGTGTCCATCGATCAAAAATCAACCTCGCGCAATCCTCGATCTACCGTTGGAACTATCACTGAGATTTACGACTATCTTCGCTTGCTCTACGCCCGAATCGGCAAGCCACACTGTCCCGAGTGTGGTGACCCGATTGCCAAGCAAACACCGCAACAGATTGTTGATCAGATTCTCGAATTGCCGACAAAGACAAAATTTCAGGTACTCGCTCCCTTGATTCGTGAGCGCAAGGGTGAATATCTGGAGGTGTTTAAACAACTGCAAGCCGATGGATACTCCCGCGTTCGTGTTGACGGTGAGATTTATTCATTGGATGCCGTGCCAGCCCTCAAGAAGCAGGAGAAGCACACCATCGAGGTCGTCGTGGATCGACTCACGGTGAATCCTGAGTCCCGTCAGCGGATGACTGATTCAGTGGAGACTGCATTGGGGCTCGGACACGGAAATGTGACTTTGGACTTTGTGGACCGCGCAGCCGATGACCCGGAGCGGGAATTAACCCTGAGTGAGCATCTGGCCTGCATGCGGGACGGATTGTCGTTTGAGGAACTTGAGCCTCGCTCGTTTTCGTTCAACTCTCCATTTGGCGCCTGCCCTTCCTGTTCCGGGTTGGGAGTAACGCGGGCAGTCGATGAAGAGTTGGTCATCCCCGATCCGTCAGCTTCGCTTAATGAGGGTGCAATTGCCCCCTGGTCGCGCGGAACAGTCAGTGAATACTTCAAAAGATTACTTGAAGCCCTCTCCGAGGAAATCGGAATTAACATGGACACCCCGTGGTCGAAGTTGAGTCCCAAAAACCGAAAGGCGATTCTCTATGGAACAGACGCTGAACTTCATGTGAAGTTCAAAAACCGGTATGGACGTCAACGCTCCTATTACACAACCTACGAGGGTGTAGTTAACTTCATTGCCCGCCGACATGCGGAAGCCGACACTGATTCATCCCGTGAACGCTTCGAAGGTTTCATGCGTGAAATTCCGTGTGTAGCGTGTCAGGGAAGCCGACTCAAGCCTTTGACCTTGGCGGTAACGGTCTCGGATCATTCAATTGCCCAGATCGCTGCGTTGCCCATTAGTGGAGCACGTGATCTGCTGGCAACTCTGAAACTGTCCAAACGCGATGAAACCATTGCCGCCCGGGTACTCAAAGAAGTGAATGAACGACTGCAGTTCCTCGTGGACGTTGGCCTGCACTACCTCTCGCTCGATCGGGCTGCTGGAACACTCGCGGGCGGTGAGGCACAACGTATTCGGTTGGCCACACAAATCGGATCTGGTTTGACCGGAGTCCTTTACGTACTTGATGAGCCAAGTATCGGTTTACATCAACGGGACAATGAGCGGCTCATCGAAACGCTGATTCGTTTGCGCGATTTGGGCAATACTCTAATTGTGGTTGAACACGACGAAGACACAATTCGAATGGCGGATTGGATAGTAGATATCGGTCCAGGTGCGGGTGAGCATGGTGGTGAAGTTGTTGTCAGTGGAAAACTTGAAGACCTCATAAAATCTAAGAGGTCCATAACCGGTGCATATATTTCGGGCGCCCGCAGCATCGCGGTGCCCGATCAGCGCCGACCTCAAGAGCGTGGGTGGATTGGAGTTCGAGGAGCCAAAGAACACAATCTTCGAAATGTCGATGTTGACTTTCCCCTAGGAAATCTTTGCGTTATCAGTGGCGTCAGTGGATCGGGTAAATCAACTTTGGTCAACGACGTTCTGCTCAATGTTTTGGCGCGCGAACTCAACGGTGCCTCGGTCGTTCCGGGCAAACACACTAGGGTAACAGGACTCGACCAAGTGGATAAGGTCGTTCACGTTGACCAAGGCCCAATTGGCAGAACACCGCGTAGCAATCCCGCTACCTACACCGGCGTATTTGATCATGTGCGCAAGCTGTTTGCCGAAACGCAGGAAGCGAAAGTTCGCGGATACCAACCTGGCAGATTCAGTTTCAACGTCAAAGGTGGACGCTGCGAAGCATGCAGCGGAGATGGCACTTTGAAAATCGAAATGAACTTCCTTCCAGACGTTTACGTTCCGTGTGAAGTGTGTCATGGTGCGCGTTATAACAGGGAGACACTTGAAGTTCACTACAAAGGGAAGACAATCGCTGAAGTTCTTAACATGCCGATTGAAGAAGCAAGTGAATTTTTCGCGGCCATTCCTGCAATTTCACGCCACCTAAAGACTTTGGTCGAGGTTGGGTTGGGTTACGTCAGAATGGGCCAATCCGCACCCACTCTTTCCGGGGGTGAGGCGCAGCGGGTCAAGCTCTCGGCTGAACTCCAAAAGCGTTCAACGGGGCGAACGATATACATCCTTGATGAACCGACAACCGGGTTACACTTTGAAGATATTCGAAAATTACTTCTCGTCTTGCAAAGTTTGGTAGAAAAAGGCAACAGCGTCATCGTAATTGAACACAATTTAGATGTGATTAAATCAGCTGACTGGATTATTGACATGGGACCCGAAGGTGGGTCGGGGGGCGGACTGGTCGTTGCGGAAGGAACACCCTTGGAAATCGCGGCCGTTGCGGCAAGTCATACCGGGAGATTTCTCAAGAACATGAAACTGAAAAACTAGAGAGGAAAACAATGAAACGACGAGATGTACTCAAGGCTGGCGCAGTGACAGGAGCGCTCGCAGTTGTTGGAGTTTCCGTAAGTTCCTGTGCCAATGAAACAGCTGTCACCATGTCAGCAGATTCGATCACGACTGCTGATATTCCCGTTGGTGGTGGAGTTGTAGTAGCCGAGCCACCCGTTGTCCTCACCCAGCCAACGGCCGGTGAGATCAATGCCTTCACATCTATCTGTCCACATCAGGGCTGCAAGGTAAGTGAGGTCTCGAATAATGAGATTTTTTGCCCTTGTCATGGATCAAAGTTCTCTGCTCTTGACGGTTCAGTTATTCAAGGACCTGCCACTGAAGGACTGGCCGCAGCGGCAGTGGCCGTCGACGGAACCAAAGTCAGTTTTGGCTAATCCACGTAATATCTGATGGCAGATCCTTCGAGTTATCGCCCCGCACAGGGGAGCATCCCGGTAAACCCTGGCGTGTATCGGTTTCGTGATCCAGAGGGTCGGGTTGTGTATGTAGGTAAGGCAAAAAATTTACGGTCTCGCCTGAACTCCTATTTTCAGGATTTCAGTTCATTGCATGCAAGAACGCAGAAAATGCTCACAACAGCGTCGAGTGTTGACTGGCTAACCGTAGGAAATGAAGTCGAAGCCCTCGTTTTGGAGTATTCGTGGATCAAGGAATATTCGCCCAGATTCAATGTGCGCTTCCGAGACGACAAAACATATCCCTACCTGGCGGTTACTGTCGGTGAGTTGTACCCGAGGGTGGCGGTTGTTCGCGAAGCCAAACGAAAAGGGACACGATATTTTGGCCCCTACACGCAAGTTTGGGCAATTAAATCTACTTTGGAAGAGTTGATTCGGGTTTTCCCTGTTCGATCGTGCCGTAATGGCGTTTTCAACCAGGCAAAACGAAGTGGTCGAGCCTGCCTTCTCGGATATATCGACAAATGCAGCGCACCCTGTGTTGATCGAATATCCATCGGGGATTACCGCGAACTGGTTGATCAGCTCATGAGCTTCTTAGGTGGCCAAACTCGTGAATTTGTAGACAACATTAGTGAACAAATGAAGATTGCCGCGGACCATGAAGATTTTGAGGCGGCTGCAAAGTGGCGTGATCGACTTATCGCTTTGGAGAAAGTACTGGAGAGAAATTCAGTTGTATTCGAAGATTCAACCGATGCTGATCTATTGGGATTTCACTTTGACGAGTTGCATGTGGGAGTGCAAATAATTCATGTTCGAGTTGGTCGTATCACGGGGGAGCGTTTTTTTGTTATTGAGAGAACCGAGGAACTTGATGAGCCAGGTTACGTCGAACGAATACTGACGAGGGTCTATTCCGACATCGCCACGGATGGAATACCCAAAGAAGTGCTCCTGTCCCAATTGCCATCAAATAAAATTGCGCTAACCGAGTGGATGTCCGGAGCGCGTGGATCTAAAGTGGATATTCGGATCCCGCAACGCGGTGACAAGCGGGCGCTCATGGGGACCGCTGTTGAAAACTCGGAAAGAGCACTAATAAAGGCGCGTCTAGAGAAAAGTTCAGACATTACAGTTCGAACACAGGCACTCAATGATTTACAAGAAGCCTTGGAACTGCATGAACCTCCGCTCAGGATTGAATGCATCGATATTTCAACGCTGGCCGGCACAGAAACTGTCGGATCCTTGGTCGTATTCGAAGACGGGTTACCGAAAAAGTCTGATTACCGGAAATTTATTATTAAAGGCGAACGTAAAGATGACCTAGCTTCAGTTTATGAAGTTGTTAGCAGACGTTTCAAAAATTCACCGGATCAGGAAAATGCGCGCTTCGCCTACCAGCCCTCACTACTGGTAATAGACGGTGCTGCGGGTCAGGTCAAAGCGGCTGCAAAGGCCCTGTCGGACTGCGGTGTCAACATTCCAGTGGTCGGTCTTGCCAAACGATTGGAAGAAGTATGGGTAGTTGGTAAGAGCGACCCCATCATCTTCCCACGCAACAGCCACGCTCTGCACTTATTGCAGCGAGTACGCGATGAAGCCCACCGAGCCGCAATAGGTCATCACAGAAAACGACGCAACGCGACAGCACTCAAGAGTGAACTTACTGAAATACCCGGGGTAGGCCCCGTCACGATGAAGTCTCTATTGAGTACCTTTGGGTCGGTCAAGAATATCCGCGCTGCTAGTCCTGCTGAGTTAGGTGCGGCTTCGGGTATTGGCGTGAAGACCGCGGAAGTGATTTGGAAAAATTTGCATCCCGATGGTGCTTGACACCAACGGTAATGTCATGTGTTGGCAGGGTGTAATTGAGTGAATTGACTAAGGAGTGTAAGCGTGTCAGACGCGGACTTGCAAGACTCTGAACTGATCATCCTTACGGGGATTAGTGGAGCAGGTCGGACGACAGCTGCTCGAGCCCTTGAAGATTTGGGCTGGTTCGTTATTGACAATATCCCGCCAACTTTGCTTTTGGAAGCGCTGGAATTGGCTAGTCGAAGTTCAGATATCAAAAAGGTCGCTGTTGTCGTCGACACTCGAAGCAGGTCTTTGTTTGCGCAATTGAGTTCTGTCCTCGCAGATGTGACTCCGCGTGTGGGTAGCGTCACGATTGTTTTCCTTGAAGCGACCGATGAGAGTCTGGTTCGACGTTTCGAATCTTCACGGAGACCGCATCCGCTCCAAAAAGCCGAGGGTGCTCTTGATCATCGAATAATCGACGGACTTGCGCGTGAGAGGGAGCTCTTGGGTGACATCAGGGCTGTAGCTGACTTGGTCATCGATACAACTTCGCTCAATGTTCATGACCTGCGACGCAGGATTGAAGCGGCATTTGACTCAAATAATGAAACCGATTTTCACGTTACGGTCCTGTCATTTGGCTTTAAGTATGGAATCCCCGTAGATGCCGACATGGTCGCAGATGTTCGATTTTTGCCTAACCCCTACTGGGATGAACAGTTACGGCCTTTAACAGGACAAGATTCAGCTGTATCTCAGAGCGTTATCGAACAGCCCGGGGCCATGGGTTTCTTGACACACTTTCAAGATCTCCTAGGCACGATGCGAGAAGGGTACCTGCGCGAAGGCAAGCGATTGGTGACGGTGGCTGTTGGCTGCACCGGTGGGAAACACCGCAGTGTCGCGATGACCGAACAACTGGCATCCATGTTGCGAGAAGCAGGGCTGAAAGCATCAGTCTTTCACCGGGATCTCGGCCGTGAGTGACTATCAAAGTCTTGGCAGTGTGGTCGCTTTCGGAGGGGGACACGGTCTCTTTGCGACATTGCGTGCAGGCAGATCGCTGCTCGCCGACTCTGTGATCAAAGATCTCACAGCGATTGTGGGAGTCTCCGACGACGGGGGATCAAGCGGCAGAATTCGGCGGGCATTCGATGTAGCGCCACCGGGTGATTTGCGTATGGCGATCACCGCGTTGCTACCACAAGGTGCTGCGGGTGAAAATGTCGAGTCGATACTGCAATACCGGTTTCCTGATAGAGAAACGGGTATATCCATCCAGGAAAGTGCAAGTGGTTTAGAGGGTCATGTTGTCGGAAATGTTCTGCTGACTGCTTTATGGAATGCAGGAGCTTCAACACACGAAGGATTAGACCTCCTGTGCTCATTTTTTGGGGTACAAGGTCGCGTATTGCCTTGCAGTTCTGGGGCGATTGAGATCGTGGCGACCATCGCTGGGCTCGATCCCGAGCAAGCTGATGTACTGCAAAAGGTGAGCGGTCAAGTTGCGATTGCCAAGACTTCGGGAACCGTGACTCAGATTCAAATCGAACCAGAGGAACCACCGGCTTGCGCTGAAGCCGTTAATGCAATCGTTGAAGCTGATCTGTTGGTCTTTGGCCCAGGGTCATGGTTTACATCTGTGGTACCACCATTATTGGTACCGGGTATTCGGGAGGCCATCATCACAAGTTCTGCGCAACGCATGCTGATTATGAATCTGACGGAGCAGATCGGCGAAACATCTGGTTACACCACGGTGGACTATCTGGATTCGTGGGAAAAACTATTCCCTGAAATTGAGCTTGACGGAATCATTGTTGACCCTAACTTTGTCGAGAACCGACAGGATTGTGAACAGGCAGCGAGCAGAATTGGGGCCAAGGTGTTTAGTATTGACGTTGCGACAAGTGGAACAACTCACGATCCGGAAAAATTAGCACGTGCCTTGCGCCTTGCCGCAATTGCATTAGGGAGTAAGTAATGTCAATGACCGCTGCAGTGAAGGACGAACTCAGCAGAGTTGTCGTAACGAAGATGTGTTGCCGGAAAGCCGAAGTGTCGACCATGTTGCGATTCGCCAGCGGATTACACATCATCAACCGCGCAATTGTGGTCGAAGCTGATCTTGATACCGGTTCGGCGGCGAGACGGTTGCGTAAGGACATTTTTGACATCTATGGCCATGAAAGTGAGATTGCGCTGGTTCAGGGAACCGGGATCAAAAAAGGCACCCGATATTTGGTCAGAGTTGTTGTTGGTGGTGAGGCTTTGGCCCGCCAGACAGGAATAGTTGATGCAAGTGGACGTCCAGTAAAGGGACTCCCACCTGCAATTGTTGCTGGCGGAATGTGTGATTGCGAAGCCGCTTGGCGTGCCGCTTTCCTCGCACACGGTTCCCTCACCGAACCTGGTCGATCTTCCTCATTAGAAATTACTTGCCCTGGCCCAGAGTCAGCGTTGGCACTCGTTGGCGCTGCTCGCCGACTAGGCATAGTGGCCAAATCACGTGAGGTTCGCGGTGTCGATCGGGTCGTCATTCGAGACGGAGACGCCATCGGTGCAATGTTGACCAAACTAGGTGCACATGACGCCATGATGGCTTGGGAGGAGCGGCGAATGCGCAGAGAAGTGCGTGCGACCGCGAATCGACTGGCTAATTTTGATGATGCAAATTTGCGGCGTTCAGCGCGAGCGGCAGTCGCAGCGGGGGCACGCGTTCAGAGAGCACTCGAAATCTTGGGGGATGAAGTCCCCGACCACCTCGTCGTGGCTGGTCGTTTGCGCATGGAACACCAGCAGGCCAGCCTTGAAGAATTGGGCGCCCTCAGCGTGCCACCCATGACCAAAGACGCCATAGCTGGACGAATCCGTCGACTGTTGGCGCTCGCAGACAAAAAAGCGCAGGAAATGGGGATCCCAGACACTGAAGCGGCAGTGGCAGCCCTCGAGGGTCAGCCGTAACGTTTTGGTAACATCACAACGGCTAAGATGAGCGCTCGAATAGCGGCATTCGTGCAACAGGTGCAAAGAACGGGTTAGTCCAGGGTCGCACAATCTAATCGTGCGCCGTCAAAAAAGTTTACGAGGAGGATTCGGTGAAGGTAGGAATTAACGGATTTGGCCGCATTGGTCGCAATTTCTTCCGTGCAATTGAAGTCAGTGGGGCTGACATTCAAATTGTGGGGATTAACGACCTCACCGATACTAAGACGCTGGCGCACTTACTCAAATATGACAGTATTTTAGGTCGTTTCAACGGCACGGTGGTAGCCGAGGAGGGGGCAATTGTTGTCAACGGCGTTCGAATTCCGATCTTCGCGGAACGAGATCCATCAGCCTTAACTTGGGGCGAGATCGGAGCCGAGATAGTTGTTGAATCCACTGGGTTTTTCACTGATGCAGAGTCGGCGCGTAAGCACATCACGGCCGGGGCCAAGAAGGTAATTATTTCTGCACCGGCCAAGGGGGAAGACATTACGATCGTGATGGGCGTTAACCAGGATAAATACAACCCGGTCACGGACAGCATTATTTCAAATGCGTCATGCACGACGAATTGCTTGGCTCCAATGGCCAAGGCCATCGATGACGCATTCGGAATCGAACGTGGACTCATGACCACGATTCACGCGTATACGAATGATCAAAGTATCTTGGACTTCCCGCATAGCGATTTGCGTCGTGCGCGTGCAGCTGCGTTGAACATGATCCCAACTAGTACTGGGGCGGCCAAGGCAATCGGCCTGGTTATGCCTCATCTCAAAGGAAAGTTGGACGGTTACGCTATGCGCGTGCCGGTTCCCACGGGTTCCGCGACCGATCTCACCGTTGAATTGAAAAAAACTGCTACTAAAGAGGAAATCAATGCGGTTGTCAAAGCTGCTGCTGACGGGCCACTGAAGGGAATTTTGCAATACACCGAAGATCCCATAGTCTCTTCAGACATCGTGACGGATCCATCATCATGTATTTTCGACGCATCTTTGACGAATGTGAACGGAAACATGGTCAAAGTGCTTGGCTGGTATGACAATGAATGGGGTTATAGCAACCGACTTGTTGATCTTGTGACCTTCGTTGGTGCCAAGCTCTAGTGCGCACTTTGCAGGATCTGGTACTCAAAGATTCAACGATCGCCCTACGGTGTGATTTCAACGTTCCGCTGAACGCCCAAGGGGAAATCACCGACGATCTACGGATCACCGCAGCACTTCCCACCATAAATGCATTGCGAGAGGCTGGCGCTCGTGTAGTGATATTGGCCCACCTTGGACGGCCTAAGGGCACTGTTGTTGCAGAACTTTCGTTAGCTCCGATTGCCCAGAGACTGTCTGAATTATTAGGCACTCATGTTGCTTTCTCCCGTGATCCAGCCGGTGACACCTCGGTAATCAATAATCTGAAAACTGGTGAGGTCGCCCTCCTTGAGAACGTCAGATTTGATCCAAGGGAGACGAGTAAGGACCCAGCGCAACGAGTCCAATTAGCCAGTGTCTGGGCCGATTGGGCCGATGGTTTTGTTAGTGATGGTTTCGGGGTGGTTCATCGCGAGCAAGCGTCTGTGACCGACTTGGCTCAACTTGTGCCAAACGCTGCGGGGCTTCTCGTTTCACGTGAGTGTGAAGTGTTTGGAAGGCTGCTGGAAGGAGCAGAAAGGCCCTATACGGTCATTCTTGGCGGAAGTAAGGTCGGAGACAAGCTCGGTGTCATCGATTCACTCCTTCCTCGTGTTGACAACTTGCTCATCGGTGGAGGCATGGCCTACACATTCCTTTTAGCAATGGGATATGAAATCGGGAATTCGATTTCGGAGCCTGATTTTGTTGACGATGTTCAGGGTTTCATGACGCAAGCACTTGAGCGTGGCGTCAATTTGATGTTGCCGGTCGACTTCGTTGTTGCAGATCGTTTCTCCCCAGATGCCGAAACTCAGATTGTTGATCGTGAGGCCATTCCGGCAGGCCAGATGGGCCTTGACATCGGTCCAGAAACTCGTGAGTTGTATTCCCGGGTAATTGCTGGTTCTGCGACCATCGTATGGAACGGTCCCATGGGAGTTTTTGAAATGGAACCTTTTGCCGGTGGAACATTAGCTATCGCACAGGCAATGGCTGCCTCGGAGGGTTTTACGGTGATTGGCGGAGGTGACTCTGCTGCAGCAGTTCGCATTCTGGACGTTGACTATAAAAAGCTAAATCACATTAGTACAGGTGGTGGCGCCAGCCTAGAATTTCTCGAGGGTAAAAAACTGCCCGGGCTAACAGTATTGGAAGGAAAATAGAAAATGGCAAAGAGTGATCGGATGCCGCTGATTGCTGGCAACTGGAAAATGAATATAAATCACTTTGAGGCTATTGCGTTAGTCCAGAAGTTGGCATTTGCTCTGGATGAGGCAGACTTCGCCGCTGTTGAAGTGGCTGTTATCCCACCCTTCACCGATCTGCGGTCTGTACAAACCTTGATCGTGGGTGATAAGTACGACATCAAATACGGCGCTCAGGACCTTTCACAGCACGCAAAGGGACCCCATACTGGAGATATTTCCGGCGCAATGCTGGCCAAATTGGGTTGCACCTTCGTCTTAACAGGCCACAGTGAGCGACGAGCCGACCATGGGGAGAGCAACACAATCGTTAATGCCAAAACCCAAGCGGCCCTGAGTAACGAAATAGTTCCCATAGTTTGTGTCGGTGAGTCACTGGAAATCCGTGAGGCAGGCAACACTATTGACTTCGTGCTCGAACAGGTCTCTGAATCACTTGCCGGCATAAGCCCGGAAGCGATTTCCGGACTTGTTATCGCATATGAACCGGTCTGGGCCATCGGAACTGGGGCTGTAGCTACACCAGCGGATGCCCAAGAGGTGTGCTCAGCGATCCGTAAGCATGTGGGGGAGAACTGGGGTCTTGAGTCAGCGAAGAACCTGCGTATTCTTTATGGTGGTTCGGTGAAGGCGGACAACATCGCGGCGATCATGGCTCAATCCGATGTAGATGGAGGCCTCGTGGGTGGAGCGAGTTTGGACTCTGATGAGTTCGTTGGGATTATCCGCTATCGGATGCACCCCGCTGACCTGTAAGTCCTCAGTGGGCCTATCCTAAAGTCAATCTTTGCTTCATAATCGAAAGGTCCGAAACCGGTAATGCTTACTGCCCTGACCATCGCCCTAGCCGTGATTCTCATTATCACAAGCGTTTTGCTCATTGTGCTGATCCTGCTGCACCGCGGCAAGGGTGGCGGACTCTCGGATCTTTTCGGTGGTGGCGTTAGTTCTTCTGTTGGCGGATCGTCAGTAGCGGAAAAGAACCTGGATCGTTTGACGGTTGGGCTTGGTCTAATTTGGGCCGCATCCATTGTTGCCGTTGGCCTTCTTGTACGCACCGGTTCATAAATAAGACTTTATCGACACCTCGGATTCGTTAATAAAAAGTTATGTTGTCTCGAAGGAGTAGTTAATGGCTGGTGGAAGCGCAATTCGTGGTAGTCGCGTCGGTGCAGGACCAATGGGCGAGGCTGAACGTGGCGAAGCTGCGCCCCGTTTCTTTGTGTCCTTCTGGTGCAGTCGGAGTCATGAGTCAAAACCGAGTTTTGCCCTTGAAGCGGAAATTCCGGAAGAGTGGGACTGTCCTCGTTGTGGTCTACCTGCAGGCACGGACAAGGAGAATCCACCGATGCCGCCCAAAATTGAGCCGTACAAAACTCACCTTGCCTACGTCAAAGAACGCCGCTCTGACAAAGACGGCGCCGCTATCTTGCAAGAGGCAATCGACAAGTTACACGGGAACTGAAAGGTCCGTCACCGCATAAAGTTCGGTGGCTTCAATTCCACGCGCCGGAGTGTTTTCCGCCTGCCCCTGTGATTTCATAATTGCAGCCAGAGCGTCACGTTTGCTTTCACCGGCCAATAGCAAGACAGTGCAGTGTGAATTATTGAGTGTGGGGTAACTCAGCGTTACTCGAATGGGTGGCGGCTTCGGGGAGTCAAACACGGGCACCGCGATCACGCTTGATTGCAATTGCGGGCTGTCAGGGAACAGAGATGCGATATGTCCATCGGGGCCAACCCCAAGCATGACGAATGTGAATTGTGGTGGCCGACCTGCCGATCCAAATTCGATAAGTTTGTGTGCGTAGTCGTCAGCAGCGACTGACGCACTGGGAACCTCGTTGGCGGCCTTAACTCGATGTACGTTGTTCTCAATGTAAAAATCACCAAGGCTCAATTCAATTCTATAGTCATTTCTTCGGGGTGAATTCGTTTCTACGAATCTTTCATCCCCCCACCAAAAGTGTGTCTTTGCCCAAGTATCGTCCGGTACTTTTCTCGCAACATCAGCCAGCCTATTGTTAATGGATGTGCCAGCTCCACCCCCTGTGAGAACAATGTGGTGTATTTTCAATGGATCCGCTGCCATGAGTGCAGAGCTGAGCATTTCAAGAACCTGATCAACGACGCTTTCACACGCCAAAAGCTGAGGTATCACGTCGTATCTCCGGCGTACGCGCGAATTACCCAGCCGTAAACATCATCGGGATCCAGACGACGCAAGTCATCATTGAGCAGTGTGGTCAGATCGCGTCGTGGAAGGGAAATCAGGGCATCAGGAGTGCCTGTTTGCGAAAGGGTGGCTGTGCGTCCATCGGGTCTGGTGATCGCAATCTCGCCCGTTTCGGTCGTGATAATCACGGATTGAATCCCGGGAGCATCCATTGATTGGACCGTGACCGTAATGTTTAGGCACACTCCGAGCCACGTGGCAAGAAGCGCGGCGCTTGGATTATTGGATTCAGCGATGATTAATCCGCCGGTAACGGTTCCCATAGGTTGGTCAAAGGCAGTTGCAAGGATAGATCTCCACGGAGTGAGGCGAGACCAAGCAAGGTCAGTGTCGCCAGGGCGGTAGCCACGTCCCCGTTGGACTAATTCTTCAAGAGGTTTTTCAGAGGTGGCAGAGTCTGTGATCCGACGCTGAGCGTGATGTCCAATTGTGTCCTCCGCAGGGATGGCGGGGGCATTGGACGGCCAAAAAGCTACTACCGGAGTGTCTGAGAGCAACAAAGGGATGACAACAGAGTCAGCGTGCTCAGCCAACTCCCCACGAAGTCGCAGCACAGCCACTTCTCCGGGGCCGTCATCGCCGCCAACTGCTATTTCGGCATCGAGTGAGTGAGAACCTCGTCCCGGGCGAGGGATCACAGTTACTATTCTCATCGGATGTTGGCGAGCCGCAAAGACAGCGCCCGATGTCGCATCGGATTGATATTCCTCATCAGTGAGGATCAGCATGGTGAGCACCATGCCGGTGGTCGGGGAACCTTGTCGGTGGCGCTCAGCTGAAATAGCCGCCGCTATTGCGCCACCACTTGTGTCTTCGAGCCGGATCATGGCCGCCTCCATGTTCGTCCGTCGCGAGCAATCATTTCATAGGATGAAGCAGGACCCCAGCCACCAGAGGCATACTGATCAGGGGCCCCGTGAGTTGCCCAGTAATCCAGAATCGGATCCAGGATCCTCCAACTGAGTTCAACTTCCTCATGGCGTGGAAATAGTGGCGGATCACCGAGTAGGACATCAAGAATCAGTCGCTCGTAGGCCTCGGGGCTGGTGTCAACAAATGAATCACCGTACTGAAAGTCCATCGTGACGTCACGCACCTGAATTGAGCTCGTGTCGGGTACTTTTGAACCAAAACGAACGGTAACGCCTTCATCGGGTTGAATGCGAAAAACAAGTGCGTTGTTACTCAGCTCTTCAATGGATGATGAACTAAATGGTAGGTGCGGCGCACGTTTGAAAACGATCGCGACTTCGGTGACCCTGCGTCCAAGTCGTTTACCTGTACGTAGGTAAAAAGGCACACCGGCCCATCGGCGGTTTTCAACATTGAGGCGCATCGCTGCGAAAGTATCTGTTGTCGAGTCGGCAGCGATCCCCGTTTCTTGTAAAAATCCAATAACGGGAATCCCGCCTTGCCACCCTGCTTGGTACTGACCACGCGAAGTATGAGCCCCAATGTCTTTGGGGACAGTGACGGCTCGCAAGGCTTTTTCTTTCTCGGCCCTTACGTCATCTGGGCTGAAGGAGAGCGGTTCCTCCATGGCAGTGAGGGCAAGAAGCTGTAAGAGGTGGTTTTGAATAACGTCACGGGCCGCCCCGATGCCGTCGTAGTATCCGGCACGTCCACCAATACCAATGTCCTCAGCCATTGTGATTTGAACATTGTCAACGTAGTTGCTGTTCCACAATGGCTCAAACATCGCATTCGCAAATCGAACAGCCAAAATATTTTGAACTGTCTCTTTGCCTAGGTAGTGATCAATACGAAACACGCTTCCGGAGGGGAAGACACTGTCTACGAGCTTATTGAGCTCTTGCGCGCTCTGTAAATTATGGCCAAAAGGTTTCTCGATGACCACTCGACGCCACGAGGTTGGTGAGGGGCTATTTGCGAGCCCAGAACTTTCCAAGTTTTCCAATACTGCAGGAAATAGTCCTGGGGGAATCGACAGGTAGAAGGCATGATTCCCCCTTGTTCCCATTTGCTTATCCAGATCGGTAAGTACTTCGGAGATCCGCTGATATGAAGTGGGATCGGTGAGGTCTCCGTCAACAAATCTGATTCCGGCGGCCAACTGTTTCCACGTTTCCTCTCGGAAAGGTGTGCGTGCATGTTCTTTAACCGCATCATGCACGACTTGGGCGAAGTCTTGAGTGTCCCATTCGCGTCGCGCAAAGCCGACTAGGGCAAAACCGGGGGGCAGCAGGCCACGATTAGCAAGATCGTAAATTGCCGGCATCACTTTTTTACGACTCAAATCACCGGTCACACCGAAAAGGATCAGGGCACATGGTCCGGCGATCCGGGGGAGACGCTGATCCTCCGGATCGCGCAGAGGATTCGAGTAATTATTGTCGGGCAAGCTTGAGCGCCTCCTCGACGGTGTTGAGAAGGGAAATCCATGCTTGCTCAAACTTGGCGACCCCGTCGGCTTCAAGGTCATTGCACACTGCAGTTAGATCAATGCCTACATCTGAGAGTTCACGCCAAATTACCGCTGATGTATTCGCGGTGCCGGAAACAGTATCCCCAATGAAGACACCGTGGTCTGCCACTGTAAATAGGGTCTTTTCAGGCATAGTGTTTACACACCCGGGAGCAACGAGGTCAATGACATACCGCGTGTCCGAATACGCTGGATTTTTGACACCTGTGGAAGCCCAAAGGGGTCGCTGGGGATTCGCACCATTCAATGCCTTCCAACGATCGCTAGCGAGAACTTCGGTGTAGGACTGCCACGCAAGCCGGGCATTTGATATTGCAGTCTTGCCAAGCAGTGCAATCGCGCGATCACTGGCGTTTGCCGTGAGTAGCGAATCAACCAACGAGTCAACGCGACTGACAAAGAAAGATGCAACTGATTCAATATTGGAAATCATGTGGCCGCGCTCAATGGCGAGTTCCAGTCCGGACAAGTATGCATCCATGACCTGGACGTAACGCTCGACTGAAAATATGAGAGTGACGTTGACGCTTATCCCTCGACCAATCACCTCGGTGATCGCTGGCAGACCTTCTATCGTTGCAGGGATCTTGATCAAAAGATTTTCGCGATCAACAAGGTTCCAGAGATCTTGTGCCTCGTTGATGGTCGCCTGTGTATTCCTGGCCAGGCGTGGATCAACTTCAATTGAAACACGGCCATCGATGCCGCCGGAATCCTTGAAAACTTCTGAGAAAACATCGCAGGCACTTCTCACGTCGTCGGAGGTCATCAGGCGCACTGCTTGCTCAGCGTTCACTCCGTCATGAGCAAGGGATGCAATCTGAGTTGCGTATGCATCAACGCTTCCGGAAATGGCTCCTTCAAAAATGGACGGATTTGTGGTGACCCCACGGACACTCATCGTGTCAATTAAGTCTTTAAGGTTGCCACTTGTGATTCGAGTGCGGGTAAGGTCGTCTAGCCAAATACTCACACCCGCCCGTGTCAGGTTTTCGAGTACTGCATTCATCGTGACTCCCGGTTTGTCATTGTCGTGAATTTGCCAAGGACTTCATCGCTGCCGAGACTACAGCCGTAGGCGTAATGCCGAACTCTTCGAACAGTACTGAGGCACTTGCGCTCGCACCAAAATGATCAAGCCCAACGACCTGACCATGTGTACCAACGAATCGATACCAACCAAAAGTTGCGCCGGCTTCCACCGCAACTCGGGCAGTGATACCCGGTGGTAAAACTTCATCGCGATAAGCCTGCGGCTGCGCATCAAACCACTCAATGCAGGGCATTGACACCAATTGCACTGCCACGCCTTGGGTGTTTAACGTTTCCTTCGCTGCCAGTGCAATGCTGACTTCAGATCCAGTTGCAATGAGAAGGACTCTGGGGTTTGGGTCGCTCATAAGCACGTATCCACCATTGGCAACACCCGAGGCAATCTCGGCATAGTCGTTACCAAGGTGGGGCAAATCTTGGCGCGAAAGAATGAGACCGACTGGGGCACGACGTTTGATGTTCTCAACCCACGCGGCGACCGTCTCATTAGCGTCGGCTGGTCTCACGACACTTAATCCGGGTATGGCGCGAAGGGACCACAGGTGCTCAACGGGCTGATGCGTTGGTCCATCTTCGCCCAGACCAATTGAGTCATGGGACCACACGTAGGTGACATCCGTTTGCATGAGGGCGGCGAGTCGAACTGAACCGCGCATGTAGTCGCTGAATACGAGAAAAGTTCCGCCGAATGGGCGGGTTAACCCGTCGAGTGCAATCCCGTTAAGGGCGGCTCCCATCGCGTGCTCGCGGATACCAAAGTGAACATTTCGCCCAAAGGGTGAAGCGTTTTCAGTGAAATAGGGCAAAAAGCTCGGTGAGCCCTCGATCCAAGTGTTATTCGATTCGGCCAGGTCGGCAGAACCGCCCCACATTTCAGGTAGCTTGGCAGCGAGCGCATTGATCACCTGACCTGATGCTTTACGAGTTGAGGTTGCGCCACCGGCGCTGTAGGTCGGGATATCCGAGTCAAAGTCCGAGGGCAAAGCTTGTGCAAGTAGTCGGTCTAAAAGTGTTGCTGCCTCTGCGTGATCACTGCGCCAGGTCGAAAAATTGGAATCCCAGATTTTTCGGGCCTCTACGATTCGCTGGTTGAGGGTCGAGCGAATACGAGTTAATAGCTCAGAATCAAAAGCAAAACTTTCGTCAGGATTGAGCCCCAGTTCACCTTTGATTGCCGCTACTTCTTCTGCACCCAGTGCTGATCCATGTGATTTTGCCGTACCTCGGGCGTTGGGAGCTGGCCAGGCAATCGTGGTTCGCATCCGGATAAAACTGGGCACTTCCGTATTATTTGCTGACGCGACCATCGCGGCGTGCAGCGCCTGAATATCCACATCACCGTCTGCGAGCATGTCAACTTCGTGGACATCCCAACCGTATGCTCGATAACGTTCGGAAACGTTCTCGGTGAAAGCTACTTCGGTATTACCTTCGATGGAAATCCGGTTATCGTCCCAGATCACATTGAGATGACCCAATCTTTGAGTTCCGGCAAGGGAGCTCGCCTCCCCTGAGACACCCTCTTGTAGGTCACCATCTGAAGCGATGACCCACACCCGATGTGCGAACGGTGCGCCGGGGAACAGACCAGCTTCGAAGCGTTCTGACATGGCCATGCCGACCGCGGTGGCAATACCTTGACCGAGTGGACCCGTTGTAGTTTCAACACCCACGGTGTGACCAAACTCAGGGTGACCCGGAGTCAAACTTCCTTTAGTGCGGAATGACTTCATGTCTTCCATGGTTAATCCATAGCCGCACAGAAACAGTTGCGAGTACAGCGTCAAGCTTGAATGGCCGGCCGAGAGAATAAAACGATCGCGACCCAGCCATGCGGGGTCTTTGGGGTCGTGGGTCATGATCTTGTTAAACAGGAGATAGGCGGCAGGAGCCAGACTCATGGCTGTTCCAGGGTGACCATTTCCGACCTTTTGTACGGCGTCAGCAGCCAAAGCGCGGAGTAGATCTACAGATTTTTGATCGTCTGCACTCCACTCAAGTTGTGGGTCTAGTTTGGTTGGTTTCATGGGCACAGAAGTCATGCCTCAAGTCTATTGGTGAATGTATGCATCCTTTGAGGCCGATGTGAAGTGTGTTGCTGTCCGAGAAGTGACCACAAAGGGCCCGTTAGCGGTTGATTGACTATGTTAGGCACGTGGGCGAACAGGGATTACGCGAACGCCTCGCACCCTATTTTTGGGTGACCAAGCCTCGAATTGTTGAATTGCTTTTGGCTACGGCTGTCCCAACGCTATTTCTGGCAGCCAACGGGCTCCCAACCGTGATCGAGACTATTGCCGTTGTGATTGGCGGTTCGGCTGCGGCTGCCAGCGCAAATACCTATAACAGTATTTATGATCGAGATATCGATGCAGTCATGCATCGGACAGGAAGCCGCCCATTGGCTTCTGGGGTGATAAGTGTTCGCGCGGGACTCATTCAAGCAACAGTTTTGGGAATCGTCAGTGTTCTGACTCTGGGACTATTAACTAATTGGCTGGCCGCATTTCTAGGCTTCCTTGCAATTGTCATGTATGCCCTGGGTTACACGATTCTCCTAAAGCGATCAACACCTCAAAATATTGTTTGGGGTGGAGCAGCGGGCTGCATGCCGGTACTCATTGCTTGGGCCGCGGTCACGGGGTCGCTGAGTTGGACGCCGGTGATTCTGTTTTTGATTGTCTTTTTCTGGACACCGGCGCATTACTGGCCCCTGGCGATTAAATATCGTGACGATTATGCTGCCGTTGGCGTTCCGATGCTCCCCGTTGTCGCCCCAACTCGGGTTGTAACTCGAAACATTGTTGTCTACGCGGTAGTGATGGTGGGCGCCTCTTTGGCTCTCATTCCAGTTGCACCGATGGGTTGGGTGTACGGCATTGGTGCATTGATTCTGGGGATCTGGTTTGTCATAATTTCATTCGGGCTCGTAAAACGATCACACCGGGAAAACGCCGACTACGATGAATTGCAGAAACCTGCAATGAAAGTTTTCCACGGATCGATTACTTACTTGGCGCTACTTTTCTTGTTAATCGGTGTCACGCCTTTTCTTCCGTAGGCAGCTGACCGATGTTCAATTAGATGAGGGCACGTGGTTCGGTGCTATTTCACCGCGCGTGCGCATTGAGAACGGAATGAAGAGAACGGCTATCCAAGTAATCACAGCACCGAGAACGTGCAAGGCAACGAGCAAACTTGGTAACCCGTTGAAGTATTGGATATAACCGATGGTGCCTTGAGTGAGCGTGATTGCCACCAAGAGAATTGTTCTCTTCCGCATGGATCCGGTACTTGGGAAAAGCATCAGCGTGACGACCAAGCCGATGAGCAACCCTATGAAGAGAAACACGGAATCGGCGTGCATCCACGAGACGGTTTGTGGATCAAAGGAAAATCTCGATTCAACCTCGGCGTCACCGCTATGCGGCCCGCTACCCGTTGTGATCACTCCGAGGACTACGACGATCGCGGCAACACCCACGAGTAACCACGTGAGGAATCGGATCGGTTTAGGGGCAAGGTAACGAACTGGTTGGTCGCCAGGGTCACCTGAACGAGCAACAAGGGCCACGGCGGCCGCGACAAGTGCCATCGAGACAAAGAAATGCGCCGAAACTATGAGGGGATTAAGGCCCGTAAGTACTGTGATACCGCCAAGAACAGCTTGGGCGGCCGTACCAATAAAGGGGATGACTGCCAAAATAATGATGGGCCGGCGCTGCGGTAAGCCCGCTCGCTTACGTGAAATAGCGTTAGCAAAGACGGCAACGAGAACCGCAATAGCAATAATTACGAGGACAAACGTAAGAAGTCGATTCCCGAATTCAATGAACTTATGGATGCCTTCCTCTTGTCGAATGGTTGGCGTGTAGGAGCCTTCGACACACTGAGGCCATGTTGGGCAGCCGAGACCTGATCCGGTGAGGCGCACAACCGCACCCGTCACAATAATTCCCGACTGTGCGACCAGGTTGGCTATAAAGATCCCGCGAATCCAGCGAGGGAAAAGTGACTGATTCACGGTCGTCATGGCATCACCTTAATTTGATTATCGCCACTTGAAAAATCGAGAAGCCAACATGTGTCCGATTACGCCCCACACCACGAGGATGGACATGGCTTTAATCACATGTACGCCGGTGACCTCATTCCCATCGGTGACCGAAAACTGGACGAGGTTCTTGAGGGCCAACGGAGGGAAAAACTCTAATACGTTCGTAATACTCGTTCCGAAGGTGAAAATGACACCACCAAACATGAGAACTAGCACGAAAATGCCATTGGCAATCGCCAGCACGGCTTCTGCTCGCAAAGTTCCTGCGAGCAGGTACGCGAAACCGCTCACACTAAAAACCCCGAGCACCATCCAGAGTGGAATGAGAATAGTGAAGGGTGTCGGAGTCCATCCGAGAATAATTGCCGCCGTAAATGTGAACAGGCCAGCGAATATTGCCAGCAGAAGACTTCCCAGGCTCTTGGCGAGGACTACTTCGACACGTGTCAGTGAAGTTGTTCCTAAAAAGACCAACGTCTCACTGCGACGCTCGAATGCTGTTGCGATTGCCAAGGACGTTAAGCCTGCAGCAAAGGTCGAAATTGTAAGCACCGTCGCGAGTGCTGATGGAAGTTCTGTCGTTTCCCCACCAATAATCGTTGTCTTTGTTAATACGACAAGAATCACAATGGGGATGAGTACCAGCAATAAAATCTGCTCGGAATTGCGTGAATTCAGTAAGAACTCCCATTTCGTTTGAATGATCAGGCGACGAGATGAAATCATTGGGTACCTTTTTCGAGGAGCAAGTCTTCGATCTCTGCGAGGACTCCACCGCGTTCGCGAACATTTACCTGTGTGACTTCAGCACCAATCTGCGCACAAAAATTCATGACGGACGTGATGAATGCCGCATCTATTGGCGCATTGCTGGTGATTGAGTAGCTCCCGTTCATCTTTTCTGAGATGACGACATCTTCAGCGAGCGCATTGCGTAGACCGGTGAGCTCGATATTTGCCCGGCTGGAAAAGGTCATGGAATACGCAGAAGTGGTTGTGCTCGCGCGTGAGTCGAAGCCCACCTGACCAGCTTTTAGGGCAATTACCCTCCCGTTCATGGTTTCCAGATCCTCGAGAATATGGGTTGATACGAGTAGGGTGCTTTGCTGCGGAACGACTTGGGCCAACAGGTTGTAGAGGTCACGCCGGCCTTGGGGATCCAAACCCGCCGTGGGTTCATCGAGAATCAAAATCGGGGTACCGGCTATGAGCGCTGCAGCGCACTTGAGCCTTTGTAACTCTCCACCCGAAAGATTTTTAATGAGAGTTTTCGTTGTAAGAGCAAAAGCTTCGGTCAGAAAGCCAACAGTGGGTCGACCAGCTGAGCTGTTGGTGTCCGAATAAAGGTCATTCAGGTAGTTGAGTAATGCCACTGGTTTTGCGCTGGGGTAGGGGCGTCCATCTTGTAGAGCTACCCCAATTTGATTTACGCCCTCTGATCGCCACTGGCTAGGGCTGCGCCCAAATAGCCAGACGTGTCCCGAATTTGGTGTCCGAAGGCCGGCAATTGTTTCCAATAGCGTGGTTTTTCCTGCACCATTATTTCCCACAATTGCGGTAACACCGGGCCCGAAATTAATATTCACATCGGAAATTCCACCACCGCCGGGGTAGGTGACGCTCAAGTTTTGGCAGGCTATTGCCCACGTGGACAGCTCTGATTGAGCCTGATTGCGGACCATGGGATGCAGTCTAGGGTTCAGTTACGCACCCCCACCGGTTGCATAGTTGGGGAATTAGGCAACAATAGTGTTGTGAAATTCCCCGGAGGTGCTGCTGAGCGGGTAGCTCGCGTCCTGTTAGAGGTCGGGGCGGCCACGGCGGTCGATTTATCACATACCCTAGGAACCTCAGTTCAAGCGACCCGTCGTTCACTCAGTGCACTTCTTGAGGTGGGTTTTGTCGAATCACATGAGCGCACTCCATTTGGCCCAACGCCCACACGTGGGCGGGGCAGACCAAGTGGGACGTACTCGTTAACACCCCTGGGACGTAGTGCCTGTGACCAGAGCTATGACGATTTGGCCTTAGAAAGTTTGCGCTTCATTGATCGATCTTTTGGTAGAGACGCAGTCAGGGCTTTTGCCGCGGACCGTGCCGCTCGTATAACCGCTGGCGGAGATATCGAGTCAATAGTCGAGGTACTCAACAGCAAGGGTTACGCCGCAACCGTGGAGCCAGCCTCGGGCAACACACATTCAACTCAACTGTGTCAGCACCATTGCCCCGTTGTAGCGGCAGCAAGTGAATTCCCCGAGTTGTGCGAAGAGGAAACTAACGCATTCAGTGCGGCGCTGGGTCAACACGTCACGCGCCTAGCGACATTGGCTCAAGGGGATCGCATTTGTACAACATTGATTCCTAATCAGGCATTTGGACATGTAGCGCAGATAAAACAACAAACTCGCAAACCGCGGGAAAATCGAGAGGTATCACTATGAGTACAACGATCCCCAATGCCAAAAGTGAGCAAGATGCCACTATCGAGGCCCTGGGAAATTACGAGTATGGCTGGAGTGATGCCAGTGACGCAGGTGCAAATGCTCGTCGGGGTATCAACGAAGACGTTGTGCGCGATATCTCCGCCAAAAAGAATGAGCCTCAGTGGATGCTGGACTTGCGGCTCAAAGGCCTAAAGCTTTTTGAAAAGAAGCCAATGCCGCATTGGGGCTCGGACCTCACCGGGATTCACTTTGACACGATCAAGTATTTCGTTCGCTCCACGGAGAAGCAGGCAACTGAGTGGAGTGATCTCCCTGACGACATCAAGAACACGTACGACCGTCTAGGCATTCCAGAGGCAGAGAAGCAACGCCTCGTCGGTGGAGTTGCGGCACAGTACGAGTCCGAAGTTGTCTACCACAAGATCCGTGAGGATCTCGAAGAACTCGGTGTGCTTTTCCTTGATACCGATACAGCCCTGCGGGAGCATGAAGATATCTTCAAGGAATATTTCGGGTCAGTGATTCCCGTAGGTGACAACAAGTTTGCCGCGCTGAACACTTCAGTGTGGTCGGGTGGGTCGTTCATCTACGTTCCTAAGGGCGTACACATTGATATTCCATTACAGGCTTATTTCCGGATTAACACGGAAAACATGGGCCAGTTTGAGCGAACACTCATTATTGTCGACGAAGGCGCCTACGTGCACTACGTAGAGGGATGCACAGCACCTATTTATTCAAGTGATTCATTGCACTCGGCTGTCGTTGAAATCATCGTGAAAAAGGGTGGGCGCTGCCGTTACACGACAATCCAAAACTGGTCAACAAACGTGTACAACCTGGTAACCAAGAGGGCTATTGCGCACGAAGGTGCCACGATGGAATGGGTCGACGGAAACCTTGGTAGCAAGGTCACAATGAAATACCCGGCAGTCGTCATGACCGGTGAACATGCTCGCGGTGAAACCCTGTCCATTGCATTTGCCGGAGCAGGGCAGCACCAAGACGCTGGAGCCAAGATGGTTCACGCAGCTCCTCACACATCCTCTTCAATCATTAGCAAGTCGGTGGCTCGTGGTGGCGGTCGGACAAGTTATCGCGGCCTGGTTCAGGTATTGGAGGGCTCGCACCACTCTAAGAGCACGGTTAAATGTGATGCCCTACTTGTTGATGACATCAGTCGATCCGACACGTACCCCTACGTGGATGTACGCGAAGACGACGTGCAGATGGGACACGAAGCAACTGTCTCAAAGGTTAGTGAAGAACAGTTGTTTTATTTGATGACGCGTGGCCTTAGTGAAGATGAAGCAATGGCAATGATTGTTCGTGGATTCATAGAACCCATTGCTCGTGAACTACCAATGGAATACGCAATTGAACTCAATCGTCTGATTGAGCTTCAGATGGAAGGGGCTGTTGGGTGAGAGCTCCCACCGTTGCTCCAGCAACAGATTTGGCCCCTCGGGTTTTTTCGCGTGACGTTGGGGATTTTGATGTTCCTCAAGGACGTGAAGAAGAGTGGCGCTTTGCGCCAATGAGAAAATTGGCTAGTTTTTTCGAACCAGCAAACTGGGGGAGTGTTGGGCTTAGTGGCGAACACGATGTAACAGTTGAATACGTCGAAACCAGTGATCCGAGATTGTCTCAGTCCTGGATGCCGACAGATCGTCCGAGTGCAATTGCTCGGTCGCAAGCAACGCATGCTGTCCTTGTGACTATCGCAAAGGAGTCCATTCACTCAAGACCGATCGTTGTGAATCTTAAAAATGCAGGCGAGAACAACTATCTTCACGTGGAAGTTCATGCTGGTCCATTTTCCAAGGCACAGGTAGTGCTAATTCATGACACAACGGGAAATGTCAGCGGATCCATGCTTTCACTCTTGGGCGATCAAGCAGATTTGACCATGTTGTCTGTAATTGATGCAGACGCAGCGGTAATGCAACATTTACATTGGTTCACTGAAGTTGGACGGGACGCCAACTTCCTCGGCCTGTCAATCACTCTCGGTGGCGGTGTCGTTCGAACGGTTCCCACTCTGACCTACCGAGCACCGGGTGGAAAGGCACAGATGCTGGGTGCTTTTTTGCTCACGGGCGATCAGTTTCAGGAGCATCGGATCCTTGTTGATCACACGCAGCCTCACTGTCTAAGCAACGTCATTTACAAGGGTGCGCTCAGTGGTGAAGGTGCTCACTCAGTGTGGATTGGCGACGTTCTTGTTCGACGCGAAGCAATCGGAATTGAAACCTATGAACTGAATCGAAACCTTTTGCTCACAGATGGTCCGCGGGCCGACTCGGTTCCTAATCTGGAACTAGAAACCGGTGATGTAATCAGTGCCGGTCATGCGAGTGCTACTGGCCGATTCGATGACGAGCAGTTGTTTTACCTGCAGTCCCGAGGAATCCCCGAACCGGTTGCCCGTCAACTAGTTGTACGAGGTTTCTTTGTCGATGTTCTGAGCAAAATCGATGACCCGGATTTGAGTGGTTCGTTGATGCGCCGAATCGAGTCGAAGCTTGGAATTGTCGATCATGAGTGACCAACTGAGTCTGGGTGTTGTGTCTGACGTGCCGGTCGGGACAGCGCGTCAGTTCGAGGTTGATGGCGACTTGATTGTTGTCGTTAACACCACTGAGGGCATGTTTGCGCTGGAGGATCGTTGCTCCCACTCAGACGTGGCTCTCTCAGAAGGTGAGGTGGATGGGTGCCTTATTGAATGTTGGTTGCACGGTTCGGCTTTTGACGTTCGCACCGGCATACCTACCTCGCTGCCTGCTATCACCCCGGTCAAGACTTACCCCGTTTTTACCGATGTAACAGATCCCAATAGTCCGATTCTTATCACGAAAGGCACGAATTAATGAGCAGGCTAACTATTACCGATCTACATGCAAGTGTCATAACAGAAGATGGCGAAACGCCTATTCTTCGTGGAGTGTCACTCGTTGTTGAGTCTGGTACGACTAACGCGATCATGGGTCCCAATGGATCAGGCAAAAGCACATTGGCGTACGTGATCGCAGGTCATCCCAAGTACACTGTCACATCTGGATCTATTGATCTTGACGGTCAAGATGTTCTTGCGATGAGCGTCGATGAACGCGCACGAGCTGGCCTATTTCTTGCGATGCAATACCCCGTTGAAATCCCTGGCGTATCAGTTTCCAACTTTTTGCGCACTTCAATCACTGCATTAAAAGGTGAGGCTCCAAAACTTCGCACATGGACAAAGGACATGAAGGGGGCTATGGCAGATTTGCAGATGGATCCAGCCTTTGCAAGCCGCAATGTTAATGAGGGATTCTCTGGCGGTGAGAAGAAGCGACATGAGATTTTGCAATTGGGGTTAATGCAGCCAAAGATTGCAGTCCTGGATGAAACAGACTCTGGCCTAGATGTTGACGCTCTCAAAATCGTAAGCGAAGGGGTTAATCGTTTTAAGGAGTCCAGCGACGCTGGGTTACTCCTCATAACCCACTACACGCGAATCCTTCGGTACATCAAGCCCGACGTCGTGCACGTTTTTGTTGACGGACGAATTGTGGCCACCGGTGGCCCAGAATTGGCTGACGCACTGGAATCAGATGGTTACGAGACTTACACTGCCGCGGCGCGTGCGTAATGTTCGACGTCAACGAGTTGCGCGCTGATTTTCCGATACTCTCTCGAAGTGTTCGGGGAGTTCCATTGGTGTACCTCGATAGTGGCGCGACTTCACAAAAGCCAACACAGGTCTTGGATGCGGAGAGACACTTCTACGAAAACTCCAACGCGGTCGTTCATCGTGGGGCGCACGCATTAGCTGAGGAAGCAACCGACGCATACGAGCGTGCTCGGCAAACGATCGCCTCGTTCGTTGGAGCGCATGTTGACGAGGTTGTATTCACTAAAAATGCCACTGAAGGAATTAACTTAGTGGCATATGCATTTTCAAATGCAACAGACAAAGCACGCCAAGGTCTTGATGTCGATCAGCGTTTTGTCATTGGTCCAGGTGATTCCATTGTCGTAACGGAAATGGAGCATCACGCAAATCTTGTCCCATGGCAAGAATTGTGCGCCAAGACCGGTGCGCACCTACGTTGGTTCGGAATCACCGAAGAGGGTCGACTCAATATTGAGCCAGGAGTTATTGACAGCACTACAAAGTTTGTCTCTGTTGTGCACCAATCAAATCTCTTAGGGACGATCAATCCCGTCAGAGAAATTATGGACATGGCGCACGCGGTGGGGGCTCTTGGAATGGTCGACCTTTGTCAATCCGTTCCGCACATGCCCGTAAATGTGCACGAGCTCGGAGCTGACTTTGCTTCATGGAGTGGTCACAAGATGCTTGGCCCTACCGGTATCGGGATTTTGTGGGGTCGGGCGGAACTTCTCAACGTCATGCCACCATTTCTCACAGGAGGTTCCATGATCGAAATGGTTCACATGGAACAGAGCACCTATGCACCTGCGCCACAGCGATTCGAGGCAGGCGTCCCCATGGTGGCCCAAGCGATAGGGCTCGCCCGGGCATGTGAATATCTCACGGATTTGGGCATGGAAAACGTATTCCAACATGAACAGGAATTGACCGCCTATACCTTGGCGGAGCTGGGAAAACTGCCTGGAGTTCGAGTGATCGGACCCCTTGACACTCATGATCGTGGTTCAGCCGTCTCGTTCGTCGTGGATGGAATTCACCCTCATGACGTGGGACACCTGATGGATTCGATGGGGGTTGCCGTGCGCGTGGGTCACCATTGCTGCTGGCCAACCTGCCGGCGTTTTGACGTTCCAGCGACCACTCGAATCACGACATATATTTACAATGACAAGAGTGATATTGATCAAGCAATAGCGGGAATTAAGAGTGCTCAAGAGTTCTTTGGAGCAACTGTCGCGGTGAGCGCATGAGCGAAGACCTTTATCAAGAAATAATCCTTGATCACTATAAAAATCCCCGAGGCAAAAGAGTCGAGATTGACTCACTGGCTCAGAGTCATCAAGTCAACCCAACTTGCGGGGATGAAATCACCGTAGAGATCGGACAGAATTCTGACGGCACATTGTTGGTTTCTTACGACGGGCAGGGTTGCTCGATTTCACAGGCGAGTGCCAGCGTGATGAGCGAGCTGATCAATGGAAAGACCCCTGAGCAAGCCGCGCCCATTCAGGCTGCATTCATGGAACTCATGAAGTCAAAAGGACAACTTGAACCAGATGAGGAGGTACTCGAAGATGCAATCGCATTCGCAGGTGTTTCCAAGTATCCTGCTCGCATCAAGTGTGCGCTCATCTCATGGATGGCGTTATCCGATGCACAAATTAAGGCTTCGTTGACCGCGAAAACCACTACACGGAATGAGTAAATGATGGCTGTAACCGATGAGGATGTTATAGAGGCAATGAAAGACGTTATTGACCCCGAATTGGGCATAAATGTCGTTGATCTTGGGTTGGTTTACGGGGTTACCGTGGACGAGAACAACTCGGCAACCGTTGACATGACGCTGACCTCGGCAGCGTGTCCGCTCACTGACGTGATCGAAGACCAAACTCGAAGTGCGCTGGATTCGATTGTGACAGACTTTAAGATCAATTGGGTCTGGATGCCACCCTGGGGACCGGACAAGATTACGGATGACGGTCGGGACATGCTGCGGTCTCTCGGATTCAACGTCTGAATCAACCGATATGCGTAGGGACTAGACTGCCCTAACCATGATTGCCGCTTCCGAAATCGAGTTGCGCGCGGGATCAGAACTCCTCCTCACCGCCCCGATGCTTCGGGTGGACAAGGGTGACCGAATTGGGCTCGTTGGTCGCAATGGGGCCGGGAAAACAACGTTAACGCGGGTTCTGGCCAGTGAGGCCGCTCCCGCTAGTGGGAGTGTCAAAATCACGGGAACTGTGGGCTATTTGCCCCAAGATCCCCGTACAGCTGACCCAAGCCAACTGGCACGGTCACGAATACTCAGTGCTCGAGGTCTTGATGCGGTCTCTATCCGGATGACAAAAGCCGCGGAGGCTCTAGCCGCTCCGGGAATCAGTGTCGAGGATTTTGATAAGGCAGGAGATCGATATAACAGGGCGTTAGGTGAATTTGAAGGCCTTGGTGGTTATACGGCGGAGTCTGAGGCAGCAACCATTGCCGCGAGTATTGGTTTAGATGATCGCATTCTGGGTCAACCGCTGGGGACTCTTTCCGGTGGTCAACGCAGGCGTGTTGAACTGACGCGAATTCTTTTTTCCGATGCCGATGTCTTGCTTTTAGATGAACCAACCAACCACCTCGATGCCGACTCAATTCGCTGGCTGCGCAAATACCTCGCGGCCTACGAAGGTGGTTTCATCGTGATTAGCCATGACACCGAACTTCTCGAAGACACGGTGAACAAAGTGTGGCATCTTGACGCGAACCGACAAGAAATTGATCTTTACTCAATGGGGTGGAGTAAATACTTGCTCGCGAGAGAAACTGATGAAAAGCGAAGAAAGCGCGAACGCAAGAATGCGGAAACACAGGCTGACAGTCTCCGCAAACAAGCGGAAAAAATGCGTGCAAAAGCCTCAAAAGCCAAGGCTGCTCAAAGCATGTTCAAACGTGCAGACCGAATCATGGCCGAAACAGCAACGGTCCTTCAGAAGGATAATGTGGCGAAACTGAGATTCCCCACACCTAAGGCTTGCGGTCGGGTTCCCTTGATGGCCGAGAATCTCTCCCGAAGCTACGGGAGCCTAGAGGTTTTTACCGATGTTGATCTAGCTATTGATCGCGGCAGCAAAGTCGTAATCTTAGGGCTCAACGGTGCAGGAAAAACGACTATGTTGCGTATCCTTGCGGGAATTGACCCACCAGACACGGGATCGAGGGAGCTTGGGCACGGTGCTGTCGTTGGCTATTACGCTCAGGAGCACGAGACTCTAGATCCGACTGCGACCGTATGGGAAACCATGGCTTCGGCTGGAACGCATCTCAATGATACGCAGCAAAGAACCGTTCTTGGCTCCTTTCTATTTCAAGGAGATTCAGTTCACAAGCCGACAGGCGTACTTTCCGGTGGTGAGAAAACCCGATTGGCATTGGCTTGTTTGGTGGTTTCGGGCTCAAATGTGCTTTTACTCGATGAGCCAACAAACAACCTTGATCCAGCAAGCCGCGCGGAAGTTCTTAATGCTTTGTCTCTCTACGAAGGGGCCGTTGTATTGGTTACACATGATCCCGGCGCAGTACGAGCCCTCAATCCGGAAAGAGTTCTTATCCTGCCTGATGGCGACGAGGATCTCTGGAGCGAAGCCTATATCGAACTAATTGAGTTAGCCTAAGGTCATGGAAATCCTTACCGATCACTCTGGTGACATATTCACGATAACCCTCAATGATCCTGACAAGCGAAATGCACAAACGCCGCACACGTGGGATCAGTTATTTGACATCAGTCAGCGGGTTCCCAAGGATGCTCGATTCATTGTTTTGCGCGGAAACGGTAAGTCTTTTTCCGCGGGGCTTGACCGAGCAATGTTTACTCCCGAAGGAGTCCCCGGTCAGCCATCATTCATGGAAATGGCAGTACAGAATGACACGCAAATGGACGACACAATTGCGCATTATCAGCGTTTCTTTCGAGTCCTGCGTGACTTGCCACAGGTCAGCGTTGCGTTAGTTCAAGGGCATGCAATTGGTGCCGGTTTTCAACTTGCACTGGCGTGTGATCTCATCGTTGCCCAGCCGAGCGCACAGTTTTCCCTCAAGGAAACTCAATGGGGACTTACCCCTGATTTGGGCGGAACCGCTCGGTTCATGGAAGCACTCGGTTACCGCAAGAGCCTTGAACTCATCGGTAGTGGGCGCGTAATTACCGGCGATGAGGCTTGCTCACTAGGACTAGTGAGCATTGTTTCTGATAATCTCGAAACGGGGCTCAGCGAACTTATTAATCCTTTACGAGCGGTCATGCCCGAAGCTCTCATTGATGCGAAGTCAATGCTGGCCGGGATTGCCTACGGTGAAGAGCCTTGGGTGGCCGAACGGCGGTCCCAGATCAGACGCCTACGCCACCTTCACTCACTCATGTCAGATCAATAATTATTAGTTTGGGGTAGTTTGTGTCAGCGGAAAACGCATGGATGATGTATCGGTCACTGACACGAGATGCATCCGTTAAAGACAACAAGATCAGTCGAGAAACCGTAAAACGGATACTGGGATATGCAAAGCCTTATAAGGCTCTGATTACTTTATTCCTTATCACTTTGGTTTTTGCTTCCTTGTTAAGTGTTGCTCAACCACTGCTCTTTCGTCGAATCATTGACCAAGGAATAACACCCGGCAACGCCTCTCTGGTTACTTGGACAGCAGTTTTCATCGCATTATTGGCGATCGCTGACGCGGGTTTGGGAGTTGTAAGCCGTTACTACTCGGCTCGTATCGGAGAGGGCCTCATTTTCGATCTTCGAAATGAAGTTTATGACCATGTTCAGTCTCAAAGCATTGCGTTTTTTACCCGAGCACAAACTGGTGCTCTTATTTCACGGCTGAATAATGACGTAATAGGCGCCCAACAGGCATTCACTTCCACACTTGGTGGCGTGCTGGGAAACATGATTTCACTCGTAATCGTCTTGGTTACAATGTTTATTCTGTCCTGGCAAATAACGCTCGCCTCTCTCATCTTGGTACCTCTTTTCTTGTTGCCGGCTCGATACATGGGTCGTCGACTCCAATCTATGACCCGTGAACAGATGACCGTAAACGCCTCAATGAGCAACCAAATGACAGAGAGGTTCAATGTTGCGGGAGCACTTTTGGTAAAGCTTTTTGGTCGACCCGAAGAAGAATCTCGGGTGTTCAGTGATCGAGCGAAAGTTGTCCGTGATTCCGGTATCAAGATCGCAATGGCCAACCGATGGTTCTTTACCGCGCTAACGCTTGTTGCTGCATTGGCAACTGCGGTAACTTACGGTCTTGGTGGCAACTTAGTCATATCCGGTGCCATTTCCCTGGGAACATTGCTGGCTCTCGTTGGTTTGCTTGCGCAGCTATATGGGCCACTAACAGCCATCTCAAATGTGCGTGTTGACGTTATGACCGCTCTTGTGTCATTTGACAGGGTATTCGAAGTACTTGATTTACCACCACTGGTGGTGGAATCGCCTGATGCTAAGCCGCTCCCTAGTGGACCACTGTCTGTAGCCTTCGATCACGTCGATTTCACTTATCCGAAGGCCAGTGAGGTCAGTTTGGCGTCTCTCGAGTCAATTGCTCGGACAGATTCTGCTGGGGGCGAAGAACCCGTTTTGCGTGACGTTAGTTTTGAAGTGCCCGCTGGAACGCTAACGGCCTTGGTGGGTCCTTCGGGTGCAGGGAAAACCACAATAACCGCTTTGCTTTCACGGCTCTATGACCCAGTCGGGGGTTCTATTCGGATGGGTGGGGAGGACATTCGTGAGGTCAGTTTTGAAGCTCTGCGAGATGCCCTCGGAGTTGTCACACAAGATTCTCACATGTTTCACGACACTATTGGCGCAAATTTGCTCTATGCAAAACCAGACGCGACTGCCGCACAAGTTGAGCAAGCATGTGTTGACGCACAAATCTGGAACATGATTTCATCCCTGCCGGAAGGCTTGGACACCGTCGTCGGCGATCGAGGTTATCGGCTCTCTGGCGGGGAAAAGCAACGAATTGCACTAGCTCGGTTGCTCTTGAAATCACCTCGTGTTGTAATTCTCGACGAAGCGACTGCCCACTTGGATAGTGAAAGCGAGAGGGCTGTTCATCAGGCATTGGACAATGCCCTTAGTGGGCGTACATCTGTAGTGATTGCGCACCGACTCTCGACGATCAGGGGAGCGCATCAGATTCTCGTCGTCGTTGATGGTCAAATTGTTCAACGCGGCACTCATAATGAATTACTGGCCCAGGGTGGGGTTTACTCGGACCTCTATGAAACACAATTCACTCATTAGGCGTTTCGGCTTCACGCCTTAAGAAAATAAACCAACCGATAATCGCAACAAGGGCAAAGAAAATCCATTGCACTGCATACGAAATATTTTGCCCTTCGTCCACTTCAGGCAGAGGCACGATCAATATTTCATCAGAGGGTGTTGATGACATCAACTGAACCACCCGGTTATCAACAGTAATTGGGGAATTTTGCGTTGACAATTCTTCCAACGACATTTTTGCAATGACTCCTGCGGGAAGCCCGTAAACATCATCGAGTGGCTCTTCAAAATATCGAACTGCACCGGTAATCTTGGCTTGTCCCACTGGGGCTTGTGGAACAAATGGCACCTCAGTGGCAATGGTGGAAGCTCCCACCCATCCACGAATCACCCAGATTCTCGTTCCTGAATTTGTATCGAGTGGAGTCATAACCCAATAACCGTTGCCGCCATCAAGCGGACGTTGACGCACCAATTGAGTTTTTTGATTGTCATAGAAACCGGAAATCTGGACGCGGGTAAACTCGCTGAGGTTATTAACCGAGTCAACATCCTGTAGAACTTGCGCTTCTGAGATAGCCAGGCGCTCTGCGCGATGTTCATCGGCCCGATCCCATTGCCAACGACTGAGCAGCCCAAATCCAATAATCGACAGAATCACGATGGTTGTGAAACCGAGCCAACGCGGGGTCTTGAGAAGGGCAAGCACACTTCACCTTAATCCACAGACGAAGTCCCAGATTATTCAGGAACGACGCTCAAACGGTTGTTATCTTTCGATGGAACGTGAGATGCGACGTTCATATTCTTGGGCTGAGGCGGCGCTCGGTAATGCCACGGCGGCCACTCCCATTGTGCCAGCCTCGTCCTTACCTCGACCCACGTTGGCGATCACGACCGCCAAATATGGCAAGACGACCGCGCCCGCAATAAAAATCCATTTGGGCCACCCGGGAACAACGATTGCAGCGAGAACGCATGCGGTCCTTATCCCCATGGAAATCAGATACCTCTTGGTCCGACCTGACTGCTCATTGCTCAAAGCCCGATTAGTCGCCGTGATGGTGTAGACCTCAGGTGCCATGGCGATAGCCTAAGCCCATTACTCATTGAGCGCGATCTGACAAAAGGAGTTCTATGACGGACCGGAGTTACGGGATCGCCACAATTGTTGGTACTTCCCCTGAATCCCTTGATACGGCGATTCGTAATGCCGTGAAACGGGCAGGCGAACTTCACAAGCATGTGGACTGGTTCGAAGTTGATCAGATCCGCGGATACGTGAGGGATAATGGTGTAGATCATTTCCAAGTCACTGTACGAGTGGGTTACCGCCTCGAGGATCAATAAGTGGGCAAAGATTTGGGTGTCGCTTTCATCACAGGTGGGAACCGAGGCATCGGTGCGGCAACCGCACAGGTGTTAGCCGTCGCGGGATACCAAGTGGTTATTGGTTCGCGAACGGGAGCGGTTAGTTCCAGTTATGGGGTTGGCAGTGTCCGCATTGATGTGAGCGACGCAGAGTCAATTGAGAATGCAATAAGTGAAATTGAAACAAGTTTCGGCCCCGTTGAAGTGCTCGTAGCAAATGCGGGGATCACTCGAGATTCCCTGCTTATGCGTATGAGTGATGCAGATATCGAGGAGACCATCAATACGAATTTGATCGGTTCTATTCGACTAGCCCGCAGGGTGTTGCGCCCAATGATTAAAGCGAAAAATGGTCGAATTATTTTTATGTCTTCTGTTGTTGGTCTGCTGGGAAGCGCGGGTCAGGTTAACTACTCTGCATCAAAAGCTGGCTTAGTGGGAGCGGCGCGTTCACTTACCCGAGAAGTGGGCAGTCGGGGTATCACTATCAATGTTGTAGCACCCGGATTTATTAATACCGATATGACCGATGCACTAGATGAAAGTACGAAGAAGGCAATCTTGGGGACAATCCCTGCGGGGCGCTATGGCGAGCCGAATGAAGTTGCACAGGTAATTAAGTTTCTCGTCTCAGAGGATGGCGCTTACATTTCTGGAGCCGTAATCCCAGTTGACGGCGGACTTGGAATGGGACACTGAGGAGAATCATGTTGCTAGAAAATAAAAACATTTTGATAACGGGTGTACTCACAGATCAGTCAATTGCATTTCACGTTGCACGACTCGCACAAGAACAAGGTGCGAATGTGGTTTTGACATCTTTCGGGCGGACTATGTCTTTAACGAAACGCAGCGCGGCTCGTTTGCCAAAAGAGGTTTCGATAGTTGAACTGGACGTTACCTCGCAGCAGGACCTTGAATCGTTGGCGGATCGAGTGCGCGAGCACGTGCCACACCTAGATGGAGTCCTGCATTCCATTGGCTTTGCGCCTGAAAGTGCACTCGGTGGCAATTTTTTGCACACTTCATGGGAAGACGTTGCAGTGGCAATGCACATTTCAACATTTTCTTTTAAATCATTGTCCGTCGCCTGTCAGCCCTTGCTGGGACGTGGAAGTTCAATAGTTGGCCTTGACTTTGATGCAACGGTTGCATGGCCCACATACGACTGGATGGGCGTTGCAAAAGCGGCCCTTGAAAGTACATCAAGATACTTAGCAAGAGATTTAGGCCCGTTTGGGATACGTGTAAATCTCGTTGCTGCCGGTCCAATTCGAACCATGGCGGCAAAGAGCATTCCAGGCTTTGAGGAGTTTGAAAATATTTGGCAGGAACGGGCACCATTAGGTTGGGATGTCAGCGACCCTACGGCGGCGGCCCAAGCGTGTGTGGTGCTTTTCTCAGATTGGTTGCCCGCCACTAGCGGGGAAATGATCCACGTCGATGGCGGAATGCACTCCCAGGGTTCCTAGTTTGCTCTCTCGCGATCCGACCTGACTATCTCGTCACGAGTAATTCCCAGAAGATAAAGAACAGAATCCAAATAGGGCACATTAACGGTGGTGTCTGCGCTTTCGCGTAATGCCAGCTTGGCATTAAATGCAACTCCGAGTCCAGCCTCTGAAATCATGTCAATGTCATTGGCTCCATCTCCGATCGCAATTGTTCGTCGCTTGGGAATATTCAACTGAGTTGCGAAATCGATGAGTGCTTGCCGCTTGCCCTCACGATCAATAATCGGACCGACAAGTTTGCCCGTTATTTTCCCATCACTGATTTCAAGGGTGTTGGCCCGAAATGCGTACACGCCTAAATCTTTGGCAATAGGTTCAATCACATTAGTGAAACCACCTGAAACTAAGACAATGCGATAACCCAACCGATTCAATGTTCGGCACAATGTTCGGGCACCGGGTGTCAGCGTGACCATTTTGCCCACCTGCTCAAGCAGGGTTGCCGGCGAACCCGCTAGGAGTTTGACCCGCGCCTCAAGGGATTGAGCAAAGTCAAGATCGCCATTCATGGCAGCCTGCGTTATTTCGCTCACTTGCGAGCCAACACCGGCTAGATCACCAAGCAGATCAACGACTTCATCTTGAATAAGGGTTGAATCAACATCAAGAACGACAAGATATTGTCCTCGTGCTTCAAGGGCAACATCTTGTACGGAGATATCTACTTGGCATCGCGCTGAGACCTCAGCAAGGGGGCGCCTCAATGCACTTGGAGCGACCCCGGACCCTTCCAAACGGATAGCCGTAACCGGGTAGTCAGCGACCCTGTGAATTCGATCAAGATTGCCTCCATGCTTTGCGATAGTGGACGTGACGATACTTATGCATTCAGGGTGTAGCGGGGAACCCATGACGATCACCTGAAATTTCTCTGGAGAATGATCTGCTTCCAAAAGGGCCACGGGACGGGTTGTGACCTCCATATTCCGAGCACTTGCTGCAAGTCGTACATCTTTCCGAACTGAGTCAAGAACGGTTGGAGCCTCAGAGTCGCCCACAGAGGGATCAATTTCCACAGCGATAGCCAAGGTGAGGTGCCCCCTAACAACAAGTTGCTCCATATCAATCACGACGACGGGCGAGGGCGCAAGGGCTTCGAAGATTGCACTGGTCAGGCCAGGTGCATCGAGTCCGCTCACGGTTATCAGCAAAGTGCGATCAATCACCGGCCAAGCCTAAGACTCTGTCCTTTGAAAGAAAGCTATGGTCTGCTCATAAGATGTATGAGCCGTCGAGAAGGTTTTTAGCGACACTGAACGGCTGGGCACGAGGTGAAGCCAGCAGAAGGGTTGACGAGTGAGACGCTTGCGAAAGATCCTAGCGATTTTTTCACTCGCGCTGCTATTAGTTTCTGCCTTGGTGGCCGGCATTCTCGCAATTTCACTATTTACTGCTTTTGGATCGGGAAAGGCGTTGAGTGTCGACGGACCGGTAATTAGTGCAGAGGAGTTGCAATTCTGTGAGGTGGTGCTAATCGATTTGGATCGAATTGAAATAAGCCGCCCTAGCCAACTCGCACTACTTCCTAACCTGCGCGAGAGAATCACGATCGATCTGTCACCTGAGGAAGAGTTCAATGCTGGGCTGCTCGCTCGTGATTCGGTTGATTCCACGATTTTAGGACGCGACACATGCATTGCATCACTCGAATCGAATACGTGGATAGTGACACATAGCGCGTTGGGAGAACCTTGGTTCGAATTTGGTGAGCCAGTGGGATTCGTGGCGACTGGGAGTGGAACGTCTATTTCATTTGATGTGGCACAAGCTTCCAATTCAAGCCTGATCATTTCAAACACCGATCAGGGTCAGCCAATTCAGCAAATCGAACTCAGCGGCGATCTCAGCTTTCCCACTGAAAATGCATGGATCATTGGCTTGATGGCTATTTCAGGCACGCTCATTGTCGTTTTTATTGTGTCCGTCGTTATCTACATTGTTAAGAATAGAAAAGGGATTAAAGTATGAGTCCCTGGCGACCGTGGACAATCCCTAACGCCGTGAGTCTTTTGCGCCTGCTGGGTATCCCTCTGTTCTTGTACCTCCTACTGGCTCGAGAAGACTACTTCTGGTCTTTATGCGTGCTGGTTATTGCCGGGGCCACAGATTGGGTGGACGGCTTTTTGGCCCGTAAACTCAATCAGATCAGCCGGCTGGGTGTCTTACTCGACCCAATGGTTGACCGGCTTTACATTGCAGCCACCCTCATTGGACTGGCCTTGGCAGACTTGATTCCCTGGTGGCTCGTGTTGGTCATTGCGCTTCGCGACATTGCGCTGCTTGCTTTGATCCCCTCGCTGCACAGATTGGAAATTTCGGCTCTACCGGTTACTTACATTGGCAAGGCCGCCACATTTGCATTGCTGTGGGGGTTTCCACTAATCCTCTTGGGTGGACTCGATTCCACCACTGCGACGGCCATGGCGGCCGCTGGCTGGGCATTTGCCCTGTGGGGAACTTATCTGTATTGGTGGGCTGGCGTGGGGTATTTTCTTCAGACGCGAACATTGTTTGAACAACGCAATGCCAAGGGATAGGCTTTTGTCATGACACCTGAAGAACTTTCGTATACCTCAGATCATGAGTGGGTACGCCTCAATGAAGATGGCAATGCCGTTTTCGGCATTACGTACTACGCCCAAGATGCACTCGGAGACATTGTCTACGTCTCATTGCCTTCGGTGGGGGAGGAACTAAAAGCTGGGACCTCATGTGGTGAAGTTGAATCAACCAAGAGCGTTAGTGATCTGTTTGCCCCCATTGACGGCACGGTTGTCGCAACCAACGCTGATCTAGAGGCGAGCCCTGAGTTAATTAACTCTTCTCCCTATTTCAACGGGTGGCTAGTGGAAATCGAGCCAGATGTTCCCCAACAAATTGACGAACTACTCAGTTCAGCCGATTACAATGCGCTGATTAATAAGGCATAGGAATTCTTATGAAGTGTGCTGTTTGTGATCAGGATGTCTCAGCAAATGATAGGTTCTGCTCCGCCTGCGGAGCTCCTGTTGAACTTGATCTAGGCGGGTTGGGGATTGAACACACGGGTGCGATCACCTCATTAATCAACACGGGCACTGGTCCTGTTTCAGTGGGGACGGGTGTTCATCGAGATCTACCCAATGGCGCTGCCATGTTGGTTGTGCATCGAGGCCCAGGCGAGGGCACAGAATATGTCCTTTCTCCAAGTAGTGAAGTAATCATTGTTGGTCGTGCCGAAGAGTGCGATGTTTTTCTTGACGATGTCACCGTGAGCCGGCGGCATGCGGAATTTCGACATGGAGCTCAAGGTTGGAGTTTGCAAGATGTTGGCAGTCTCAATGGGACCTATGTCAATCGTGTGCGGGTCGAGGATCAACAATTGCGCGGAGGAGATGAAGTCCAGATTGGCAAGTTCCGTTTCATTTTTCTGGTGGGCGTGGAAGGCTAATGACTTCGCAGTCAGAAAATACCCTGAGCATCGGCGAAGTGCTCAGTATGTTGAAGAAGGATTTCCCCGATGTTTCAATTAGCAAGATTCGCTTCCTGGAAACCGAAGGTTTGATAACCCCGTCTCGTACGGCATCTGGCTATCGGCGTTTTGACACCCACGATGTAACTCGTCTGCGTTCAATTTTGACACTGCAACGCGACCAGTATTTGCCCCTGAAAGTGATCAAAGACCAACTTGATGAGAATCTTGAGCAGGCGGGACTTGCAGCACCGCTCTCATCAGGACAGGGAGTTCGCCCTGATGATTTTCGTCCTGGGGCCGGCAGGATTCGACTTACCCGAAGTGAACTTGCAGAAGAAACGTTGTTGTCAGAAACCCTGATTGCAGCGTTGGAAAAGGATGGACTTGTCTGGACAAATGCCACCGGCCACTACGACGAAGATGCCGTTCAGATCTGCATGATCGCAGCCAAATTATCCGAATTTGGAGTTGAGGCGCGGCATCTTCGTTCATTTCGGGTGGTCGCCAATAGAGAGTCTGGGCTGGTTGAGCAGATTGCCACTCCTTACTCACATCCACGTGATCGTGATGCGAAGGCTCGGGCGCAACAAACCGTTCGTGAACTGGCATCACTTTTCGTGCAACTGCATGCTGCCCTGCTTCGTGCTGAGTTGATTAAGTCGGGCAGTGGCTAAAATTATGAACAGGGTCTAGCCTTATGTACATGATTCCTGTAATTGTTGCTGGCGTCCGGATGGAAATGCCTTCAAATACGCCGATTGTGCTACTCAATGAAATCGACGGTACCCGTTATCTGCCGATTTGGGTGGGGGCCGTAGAGGCGACTGCAATTGCTTATGCCCAGCAGGGTGTGACTCCGCCTCGACCGATGACCCATGATTTGATCGTCGACTTAATTGAGGAACTTGGGGCTAACTTGACCGGGGTGCGAATTACCTCGTTGACGGATGGTGTCTTTTTCGCGATTTTGGACTTCATGACAACAGATGGCCAGGTCCATGAACTCAGTTCTAGGCCTTCTGATGCAATAGCGCTTGCATTACGAGTAGGTGTACCTATCACTGTTGCCCCAGACGTCCTAGACGCAGCTGGAGTCGAAATACCCGATGAAGCCGAAGGGGAACCCGAGGATCAAGTTGAGGCATTTCGAGAGTTCCTTGAGGGTGTTTCTCCAGAGGACTTCGAGGCCCCACAGTAGGTGGCTCGACATCACCTTCAGGTTGAGACTTAGCCGGTATGGGCTGTGGCGTGTCGGATAGCATCGCGCCTCAGGCTTGCGTAGGTTCGAGACCTATTCGTAGGAGGAAAATGTGACTGGCGAGAATATTGGTGCTTTTGAGAACTACCCAATCCAGCCATCTATGTTCGAAGAACTCGATGTCCCGGTAGTACCAATAGATTTGGGGTACCGAGGTCCAACAGCCTGTGCCGCCGCCGGAATCACGTACCGCCAGCTGGACTATTGGGCCCGGACAGGGCTTGTTGTTCCTAGTGTTAAAGGGGCGCATGGTTCAGGAAGTCATCGGCTTTACGGATTTCGTGACATCCTGATACTTCGGATCGTTAAACGTCTCATCGATACAGGTGTCTCCCTTCATAACATCCGACTGGCGGTCGAGCACCTTAGCTCCCGCGATGCAAGTGTTCTCTCCAGTCTGACCATCATGAGTGATGGAGCCAGCATCTACGAATGCAATAGTGCAGACGAAGTAGTGGATCTCGTGCGGGGTGGGCAAGGGGTATTTGGAATCGCAATTGGCAGCGTGTGGAAAGAGATTGAGGGGAATCTGGCGTCACTGCCTGGCGAGGCTCCTGAGACGGGTATGGTCGCAATGCAGGGACACGATGAACTCTCGGAGCGTCGCGCAGCACGAGCAGCTGGCTAGTTGTAGGGTTCTGGGTAGCTGCTTGATCTCTAGCGGGAGAGAGTGCGTTGGAAAGAAGTGACATTTTGCGCACCGCCGAAGGAGCAAGGCCCCACCAAACTCTCAGGCACATGAACCGCTAGAAAAAGGCTAATCTGGAAAGCAGTCCTAGGATTGCACCGAAGGGGAAAACTGCCGTAAGGTGGTGAAGCTCTCAGGTAGGGGAAACCTTAGAAACAGATGGGGAACCAGCAAGTATGCCCATCGACCTTGGAGTGTTACATGACTGACATCCGTTTTTCTGATCGTCATATCGGCCCGCGAAAGCGCGATGTCGAGCAGATGCTCGAGGTACTGGGTTACCCAACGATTGAAGCTTTCACTCAGGCAGTCGTGCCAGAGGTTATTCGCTGGAATGAAGCACTAGACCTTCCTCCCGCAAGGTCTGAAGAAGACGTCATCCAGTTGGCAAAAAGAATTTCCGGTAAAAACAGCGTCGCAACAAGTTTGATTGGCATGGGTTACTACAACACCCACACACCGGCCGTTCTCAAGCGAAATATTTTGGAGAATCCGGCCTGGTACACCGCCTATACGCCCTACCAACCAGAGATTTCCCAAGGTCGACTTGAAGCTCTGATCAATTTTCAAACCATGATCGAAGATTTAACCGGATTACCTGTAGCAGGGGCTTCTTTATTGGACGAGCCAACCGCAGTGGCTGAGGCTATGACCCTGGCATTGCGTGTAGGAAAGAAGAATGTCAATGCCTTATTGGTCGATCAGGATTTACACCCGCAATCCATGGCGGTGCTCATGACCAGGGCGAAGCCGCTGGGTGTTGAATTAGTGCGTTGGGATTCGACAGAGCCGATTCCCGAGGGAGAATTCGCTGGAGTGGTCATCTGTTACCCGGGATCTTCGGGAAATATCAACAACGTAGGACCGATCATTGAGCGGATCAAATCATCCGGGGCTATGGCAATCGTGACCACGGATCTGCTTGCGTTGACCCTTATCGAATCACCGGGTTCTTTGGGGGCAGACATAGTCGTTGGTTCAGCGCAGCGATTCGGTGTACCAATGGGATTTGGTGGACCACACGCTGGATTTATGTCGGTACGGTCAGGATTGGAACGCAGCCTGCCAGGTCGTCTTGTTGGTGTAAGTGTTGATGCAGACGGCGCCCCGGCATATCGACTCGCACTTCAGACCCGTGAACAACACATTCGGAGGGAAAAGGCCACCAGCAATATTTGCACAGCGCAGGTGCTATTGGCCATTATTTCTGGAATGTATGCCGCCTATCACGGACCCCAGGGTCTGACTGAAATAGCGAAACGCGTTAACGACCTCATCACAATTCTGGCTGAACATTTATCAGAGCACGGTTTCCAGCTGGCATCTAACGAATTTTTTGACACCATAACGCTCACGTCAGCGAGTGCACAACAACAGGCAGATTCTCTCGAGGAAATAGGCATCAATGTTCGTCGCACCAACGAATCGAGTTTGGGAATTTCACTTGACGAAACCTCAACAAGAGCAACAATTGACACAATTGCGAAGGTGCTGACCCCCGGAAAGCTCATCACTAATGCTAGGCCCTCATCGCAATCAATTCCGCAGGCGTCAATTCGCACAACGAGCTTTCTCGAGCATCCGGTTTTCAATACCTACAGGTCCGAAACCGCAATGCTGCGATACCTGCGTAAGCTTTCTGATAAGGACATCGCCCTTGATCGGTCAATGATTCCCCTCGGCAGCTGCACGATGAAATTGAATGCAACCGTTGAAATGGAACCCATAACCTGGTCGGAGTTTGCCAATATTCACCCGTTCGCGCCCCTTGATCAAGCCCAGGGTTACGTGGAACTAATTCGCGAACTGGAGAAATACCTAGTTGAAATAACCGGTTACGACGCAGTGTCGTTGCAGCCAAATGCTGGAAGTCAAGGTGAGTTTGCTGGGTTACTGGCCATCAAGGCCTATTTGGAGAGTATCGGGCAATATGACAGGGATATTTGCTTAATTCCTAGCAGTGCCCACGGCACGAATGCCGCGAGCGCGGTAATGGCTGGCATGCGGGTAGTCGTTATTTCATGTGACGAACTGGGGAATGTCGATATTGATGACCTCAAAAATAATCTGGCTAAATACGCCGGCGAAGTAGCGGCTTTGATGATTACGTATCCGTCAACTCATGGCGTATTTGAAACCGCGGTGGCTGACATCTGTGAACTGGTTCATGAGGCAGGGGGGCAGGTATACGTTGACGGCGCAAATCTCAATGCACTCGTGGGTGTGGCCAAGCCTGGAAAATTCGGCGCCGATGTATCGCACCTGAACCTGCACAAGACATTCTGCATCCCTCATGGTGGGGGAGGTCCGGGCGTTGGTCCGGTCGGTGTTCGAGCACACCTTGCACCGTTTCTTCCGTCGCATCCTTTGCGCCCCGAGTGCGGTCCTAGCGGAATGGGCTTTGTTGACGGCGGAGTTGGACCCGTAAGCGGGGCACCTTGGGGGAGTGCCGGGATTCTCCCCATTCCCTGGGCCTACATCAGGCTGATGGGTGCACAAGGGCTCCTTGAGGCAACACAGGTTGCAATTGTCAGCGCAAACTACATCGCGCACAAACTAAATGATTACTATCCTGTGCTGTACAGCGGTGCAAACGGACTAGTAGCTCATGAATGCATCATTGATATTCGACCAATTACTGCTGCCACCGGTATTAGCGTCGATGACATTGCCAAGCGTCTCATCGACTACGGATTCCACGCACCGACTATGAGTTTTCCTGTGGCTGGAACACTTATGATTGAGCCGACGGAAAGTGAAAATCTAGCCGAATTGGATCGATTCATAAACGCTATGGTCAACATTGCTCAAGAAATTCACATGGTTGCTAGCGGTGAATGGTCAGCAGACTCCAACCCTTTGGTGAATGCTCCGCACACAGCCGCGTGTCTTATTGACGGTGGTGAACTGCCCTACGCGGGGTCCATCGCCGCTTACCCCGCTCCATCCGTTCGTGCGAATAAGTATTGGCCGCCGGTTCGCAGAATTGACGGGGCATTTGGGGATCGCAATCTTGTGTGTAGCTGCCCAAATATTGAGGAACTAGCTCTCAACTAGATTCGTTGCCAACGGCGTTAACAATGGTCATTAACACTAAGCGTGAATGCAGTCCAGGGACAACACATCATGGCCAACGCATGTGTCACAAACAAGGGTCATCTCTCGGCACCAGTCACTTGAACAGTTGTAGAAATCTTTGGTAAACCCGTCGCAGTAGGCACACTGTCCAATAGGGGCAACATTTGGCTCAAAATCAACTGCCATTCGGCGATCGAAAACATAAAGGCTTCCTTCCCAGAGCCCTTTGTTGCCAAATGCCTCACCATATTTGACGATCCCGCCATCGAGTTGATAAACCTCCTCAAAACCACGTGACTTCATGGCACTACTGAGAATTTCACATCGAATTCCCCCCGTGCAATAAGTCACAACAGCCTTGGACTTTAAATGATCGTATTTGCCGGAATCAATTTCAGCGATGAAATCGTGTGTGGTGTTCGTATCGGGAACAATCGCACCCTTGAACCGTCCGATTCGTGACTCGAAAGCATTTCTGCCATCAAAAAAAGCGACTTGATCTCCACGGACTTCAACGAGGTCGTGCAATTCGGTGGGGGAGAGGTGTTGTCCACCACCGATCACACCTTGGGAATCTACCTTCAATTCATTCGGGATTCCGAAACCAACTATCTCACTTCGGGCTTTGACCTTCAGACGGGGGAAATCTTCTCGCGTTCCTTCTGACCATTTGTAATCAATCTCTTTGAATGGCGGATACTCTTTGTTGTGTTTGATGTAACTCAAGAGGTGTTCAATTTCTCCACCGACAGTGCCGTTAATCCCATGTTCGGAAATTAAAATCCGGCCACGCAAATTTAAGGATTCACACAGTTTTCTCTGCCAAAGACTTATTGCATGTGGATCACTTAACGGTCTAAAAATGTAGTACAGGAGGATCTTCTGGGGTTGCATAATGACCAGTCTATAAGTGGTCAGGGACCATAAAATCTGTGAGAGCGTCGACACAAAACATGTGGTCGGAGAATTGATCTAGGCCAGAAACCACAAGCACGCCAACAACCCCGGTGGAATTACGAAGGGCAATGGCACCACCAACAGCAGCGTATTTTTCCTCGGAAATTGAATGTTTTGCATAGACGCTTATTCCACCCGCCTCGTGTTCGAGGCGTACAAGCATTGAGCCTTTACCGAAAAACTCAACCAAACGTATTTTGCGCATTGCCCAGTTCTCGTTCAAAGTCGATGATCCGGGCAACCCGGCTAAGAACACGGTTTGTCCGAGATGGCGCACCATAATCAATATGGGAAGTTCGTTGGTCCTTGCTCGCTCAAGACAAAGTTGACCCAAAGCAACAGCGGATGTGATATCCCAGGTGTCAGAAACCAGAATCTGCTCATGTGCCTGAACCAGATCGAGTTTTTCTAGCATGACTCTCCTCTTTGAATCGTTCGAGTTTATGAATTGTTCGTGCTGCAGCTCCATGAAGAGACAGTCACCCTGATGACGAACATTAGTGGTACCGGCAAATGCTGTGTTCACTCGAAATCACCTATGCCTTACCTGAGGTTTAAAATATGACATAATGTACATTATCGGCTATTTTATGATCAACTGTCGTGAACTTCCTCCGCCAATCCAGTCCCTGAATAACTACTCGGTTGAGCGTGACCCTGTTGCCTTGTGGCCGTGGATCCGAATCAATCTTCATCGTTGTTGAACTCTCCTTGTTTAAAAACGAACGGCAATAAAATCAGGCCCCAAGGCATGTAGGACGAGACGTTCGTAGAAACGAGCGAAACAACTCCGATGGACAGGAAATATATAGAGTAAATCCAACCTCTCAAATTACTCTGCCACGTGTGAACGATCTTTTGCTCGGGGTCATAGAGGTGAGCGTGTCTGCGTGCATGCAGAGAAATTAGGGCACTAATTAAACTGATCAGTGCCAGGGAGCCCCAGTAGAGCATTCCGGCTCCTCCGAGGCTTTTCCCTGAAAACCATCCACCCAAACCGTCTTCGCCAGCGTCAGAATAAAGCGCACTGGTGACGGGAAGGAAGGCGATCACGGAGAGCCAAGCCGTGTTGAGCCAAAAAATAACTCCGTCATATCCACGCATCTGATTCATGATCCGGTTATGTGTGAGCCACATAATCGAAACGACAAAAAATGTAAAAAAGAAGGTAATGATCTGACCAGCGTGGTCATAAAGAACACTCCAGACTGTGTTCTCGCCGCGGGTGAGCGAGATGTCCGCGATCGGAAGTACTAGGACAGTGATGGCAACGGCGACAACCGCATCTGAAAAGTTGATTAATCGGTCGAAAGCACGGCCACTTTTAAACGTTGCGGTTGGCATGGCGGCAGCCTAGCTGGCATTAGGTTAATATTTGCGGGTGAGTGATCCCCACGATTTTGATGAATTGCTGGACCCAGAGTTCCTGTCCAAAGGCCCCAAAGAGGCAAGCGCCGACGATCGGATTGCCCGGTCGGCCAGGATTGCTAGAGGAAATGAGAGGCTCAAGCGGCAGGGGGAAATTTCCGACGGTGTGGGAAAGCCAAAATACGGTCGCATGAGGAAAACCTTCCCATGGATCGTGACTGGGGCTGTGATCGGCATCACAATAGTGGTGTTAGCCCTCTTTGCTCGATAGGCAGCTGTGGAATTCGATTATTTAGGGAACCAAGCCTGCATCTCGTCCGTCTGATCCTTAACGAACCAAAAGTTGGATCAGTGAGTGACGAAAGGGGCACATCATGATTGAGACCTCTATGAGAGGAACACGTCTAGGAGCGTTGAGTCTAGAACGCGAAGACTTAGTGCCCCCTGCCGAAAGAGTCGCGGTTAAGTACGTATGTCCATCGGGGCACGTGTCACTCATTCCCATTTCAGTCGAAGCCGAGGAAATCCCCATTGAATGGGATTGTCGCTGCGGCAGCGCCGCTGTTCGACCAAATTTCGTGGTTGAACCAAAAATTCCGGATCGTCCAGTCCGCACCCACTGGGATATGTTGCTCGAGCGTCGAACCTTGAAAGAACTGAAAGCCCTCTATGAAGAACGAGTAGCACTATTGCACCAGGGGTCTCTGGCTCAATCGGCGTGACAATGAGACTGACTGTTCGATGCCCGACTAATTACTGATTTGCGGAGGCCCTGCGGGGCCTCCGTTTTCATGTGGATCCTCATCCGTTTCGCTGATCACAACCCCACGGATTACTTCACCATCGACATAAGCCGCAAATTGACTTCCGGTGAAACCGGCATTTCCGTACCCCGGCATGCGCACCATGCGCGCACCAATCCATGAACTGAAGACCTTTACTATTCGATTTCCAATCGGTGGGATTAAAAAAATTATGCCAAGGATGTCAGTGGCGAAACCCGGTACCAAGATGAGAAGCCCAGAAACAAACATTAAAGCCGCAGATCGTGCAACCTTCGGCTTATTTTCATCGGGTGTCGTCGCAACTACGGAGGCCTTGGCGGCTGCATTGCGCATCAAGGCTGCACCTGCTGGGAAACCAGCAATGATTAACAAGATCGCAATCCCCCACCCAGTCATGCTGGCGACCCACCAAAATAGCAAAATCTCAACCAGTGGATAACCGAAAACTAAAAGGCGTGAACGTATCTTCACTCATTGACCTCACTGTTTTTTGACATCTTGTGACGTAACATCTTGATTCGCCGGTCTACTCCCCAGATCGTAACTCTCCATAAAGCCTCAGTGACGATCTTGCGACTCATTTTGCTCGTACCGACTTCACGCTCCACGAAGGTAATTGGCACTTCGGTGACAACAAAGCCACGCTGCTTCGCCCGCCACGCAAGGTCAACCTGGAAACAATAACCAGCGGACGCAACCTCGTGCAGATCTAGGGCGCGAAGTGTGTTGGCTTTGAATGCCCTGTACCCACCAGTGGCATCATTGATGTCGATCCCCAGCATTTTTTTTGTGTAGTAATTGCCACCCTTGGAGAGAATCTCACGGTTCTTTGACCAGTTCTGGGTTCCTCCCCCTTGGACCCAACGCGAGCCAAGTACGAGATCCGAATATTTCAGAGCCTCGAGCAGTTCCGGTAACTGTTCAGGCTGGTGTGAACCATCAGCGTCCATTTCAACGAGTACATCAAAGCCCTGCTGCAGGCCCCACGAGAAACCTGCGAGGTAGGCGGCGCCTAGTCCTGCCTTGCCAACACGATGAATGACATGAATCCCCGTGTTCTGGGCAACCCATTGGTCAGCGATCCTGCCTGTGCCATCTGGTGAGTTGTCGTCAACAATGAGAATTTCCGCGGTTGGGACACTGCTTTGTACGCGAGCCAGAATCAAGGGAAGTGCTTCCACTTCGTTGTACGTGGGAATGATGACCAAAACCCGTCCAAGTGCTGCGTCAACTGGTTGCGGAACTGCGCTCACGTGCTCACCCTAACTTGTCAGCCTTTGACGCCTACGAATCGGGATTGCGACCAAAATACCTATGGCAAACAGACAAATGATCAATTCGATGTAGGGGCCAAACCGCGCACCTAGAGTCAAGTTCGAGTGCGGCGCCACTTCCACAACAAATGACCCTGTGACACCATCTTGCAGAATCTGACCCACGCTACCGTCTGGGAAAATTTCCGCACTGATACCGGTTGTTGCAGCCACGATCACCGTGCGATCGTATTCAATTGCGCGGAGTCGCTCAATGTGAAGCTGTTGCTCCGGAAGAGCCGTTCCCGCATAGGTTGCATTGTTTGTTTGAACCACAAGAATTTGCGCACCTTCGTTGATAACCGTACTCACGACCGGGTCGACAGCTACCTCAAAGCAGATCAGATCACCCAGGGAGACACCGTTAATGGTGAAAATACCCGGCTCGATCCCGTGAGCAAAATCGCGCGGTACTCGGTCATACCGTGAAATGAATTGAGTCAAAAGGCTGCGGAATGGAATGAACTCTCCAAAGGGAACAGGGGCATTCTTAATGTATGTATCACCGGGTCCTGTTATGGGATCCCACAAGATCCCCATGTTGTACACCTCGTTTTGGGGATCCGTGGAGGAGTCAACCACTGCGCCGACAAGAATCGGGACACCAATTGCTTGTGCTGCTCGGTTGATCAGCGTCGCGGCGTCAGGTTCGGTGAATGGATCCAAATCGGAGGAGTTCTCTGGCCAAATAACTATCTCTGGCTGAGGAACTTCGCCGCTCTTAACTTTGTAAGCCAGCTTGATTGTTTCATTGACGTGATTTTCAAGGACGGCTCGGCGAACATCCATGGCACCCATGCCTATTTGTGGAGTGCCCCCTTGCACGACGCCGATGGCAATGGTCGAATCAGTCGGTGCGCTTGTTGCATTGGCACTAAGGGCAAGTGGGATGAGAAAGGAGGCGGTAATGGTCAGTATGAGAACCAACTTCGCGCGTATGGAAGCTATGTACACAATCCCAACGAATGAAACTGCAATGAGTACCACGATGAAACTTAGCCAAGGCACTCCACCCAGCCGGGACCAAAAAGCCAATGGTGAGTCGGCCTGGCTGAAAGCCAGCCTTGCCCAAGGGTAACCACCGAATGGGTAACGTCCCCTCAAGAATTCTTCCACCACCCAAATTGAACCTATTGCGGCAAGTCCTATCGGCCAAGGAATTATTTGTCGAGTGATTGCTCGGGAAAGAACTGAAATACAAACGCCGATAAGGGCAATCCATAGGGCTAGATAGATGGACAGAATCCAGGTTGCGTCAACGCCCACCACGATCAACCAATCGTGTTGCAAACGAAAGGCCACTAGGCCGAAAATAAATCCGATGAGAGCACTTATTTTCTTATTCGTATTCCATGCCGCAATAGTAAAAATCGCAATTGAGACTGGTGCTAGCCACCACTGGCTCGCGAAGGGATAAGCCAAAGAAAGAAACCAACCCGCCACAGCAGCAGAGATGACTCGCAGTACAAGTGTGACAAGTGCGTTACCCATTGGTGCTAACCCGATCGGAAAAACTCTCCTCTAGGAAAACGATTTTCCCTTTTACAATTGTGCAAACATTTAGTGGAATAACAGGTGATTCCGCCTCACCTAAATTGGGCAAGGGCACAGTGGCGGATCGAGGATCGGTACTCCACTGGGTAACCCGTGAATCCGGAACATGCACTTGATAATCCTCAACGTGCCAGGTCGCTAAATTAGCCGTGGCTCCTACTTCGATAACGCCCTCTGAGTCGTATTGCGGCCCAAGTGCGCGCCAACCACCTCTTGTGTGCGCAGCGAAAGCAGCCCTGCCACTGATGCGCTCATGTGCATTGTGATGGTGCATTGCAGCGTGGACTGCATTCCATGGAGTGTTCGGTGTTACCGGCGAATCAGATGAAAAACAGACCGCGGTTCCGTGAGATTGCAGACTCCCCCACCGATTCATCGATTGTGATCGATCGCCTAAACGAGACTCATACATGCCACCAGGGTTTCCCCACCAGGCATCAAATAGAGGTTGCATACTTGCGCTCATGCCTAGGGTTCGCATGGTTTCAATGTGGTCATCTGTGAGCATTTCCGCATGTTCTAAGCGGTGCCGGAGCCTTCGAAAGTCTGATTCCGAAGTCTGGGCAGCCGCCAATCGGGCACCTTTTAGTGCGATTTCGCAAGCTTGGTCACCAATCACATGAAATCCACCTTGAATACCTGCTTGGGTACAGGCAATTAGATGATGCGCTACTTGATCGACATTGAGGTAATTGGCACCATGTGTCTCGTAGTTATCGGTGTAAGGATCGTGAAGAAATGCCGTTCGTGAACCAATCGCACCGTCGATGAACAGGTCACCACCAGCACCTATAGCTTCAAGATCAGAAATGGTTTCGCGGGTATGTTCACTGAAGAGTTCACCCCAGTAGATAGCCAGATGTGGCATGCCTGCTTGTGAAGCGAGTTCCTTTAACGATCGCGCGTCCTGATGACTGCTGATGTGTGGCCCTGCCATTTCGTGAACGCTGACAATTCCACGCGAAAGTACGTGTGAAAAAAAGGTCTCTTGAGCTTTACTTCGTTGACCACTAGTGATTGATCCCAATGCAAATGTGCGCAAGGCTCCGTGAGCGAGTTGAGTGACCGGACCCTCGTCGAATCCCGTGAGTTCTCGGCTCGCTGGCAATTGCGCCACAAGTGAGTTCGAGACCAGCGCTGAATGCACGTCAACCCTACTTAAATAGACAACACTCCCCCAAGTTGCTCGATCGATCTCTATGCGAGTGGGGAGTTCGGGATCGCTCCAGTTGGTTTCATCCCAACCGTGGCCTAGGACGGTCCCCCCGTTGAGGTGCTTTGCGTAATCACTGAGCAAGTTAAGGAGTTGAGTCTTATTCGTGACTTGAGTGAGGTCCAAGCCACTCAGCATGATTCCGGTGCTTGTTGCGTGAACATGTGCATCAACGAAGCCCGGTGCCAAAAAATGACCCTGGGCATGGATTACCGTGTCGGCGAGCTCTCGGTGAACTTCAGCGCCGCTATGGTCTCCAATCCAAACGATTTCTTCGCCGTCAATCAGCATTGCCGTTGCGAAGGGAACACTCGGTGCATAGATTGCAGCATTGGTGATCAAGGTTCGCTTAGACATGTAAACGCGAACTAAATCTCAATAATGACAAGGTCACGAGTTTGATGGTTAAGTGCCTCGGGTCCATCGGGGGTGCAAATCACGATGTCTTCAATGCGAGCCCCATGTACACCTTCTATATAAAAACCGGGTTCAATGCTAAAAACCATGCTGTTTTCAATTATCGTTTCATTATTCTCACCAATGTAGGGTTCCTCATGGGTTTCAAGACCTATACCGTGACCGGTACGGTGGATGAAATATTGGGCTAGATCATTCTTGGCAAGCTCATTTCTGCCCGCTGCATCGATGCTGTGACTGATTGCACCGTTATGTACTGCATCGGTTGATAATTCTTGAGCGCGTTGCAACACCTTGTAACGTTGGATGAATTCGGCTCCCGGATCTCCCATCGAGTACGTGCGCGTGCAATCACTGCAATAGCCGCTGGGCATGGTTCCCCCAATATCGACAACAACGGGATCTCCTGCGTTAATTACGCGACTACTGAGTTCATGGTGAGGACTGGCACCATTTGGACCAGAGGCAACGATTACGAAGTCAACGTGTGCATGCCCTTCTTCCAAAATGAGTTCGGAAATGTCGCGACCAACTTCCTCCTCTGTACGCCCGATGCGAAGTAGATCAGGGACTTGCGCGTGTACTCGATCAATGGCTGCTGCGGCTTCACGTAAAAAATCCAACTCGGTTGGAGTCTTAATAATCCGGATAGCACCAATAATCGGAGCGGCCAGTTCAATGTGTGCATTGGGGAAATTTTTTTGTATTTTCAGAACCCGCTCAGCCCACATGTGATTGTCAACTGCAATCCTCCCCTGGGAAAATCCAGAGGTATTGCGAATAATGTCGTACGGGTTGTCATTTTCAGACCAGCCAATTACTTGCCAGCCAAGGTCTCCAAAAGGGCTCGCCGAAGCGGTCGAGATCTCAAGTCGAGGTACAACGAGAAATGGGGCTTTGTGTGGTGAGATCGCCAGTGCCGTGATGCGTTCTAGAGGTATGGCGTTGTACCCAATGAGATAACGCAGATCTGCGCTCGGGGTAACCAACATCAGATCGATCCCCAGCTCCTGCATGTGGACCTGTGCTCGAGTAATTCGCTCCAGATAATCAGAGGTAGCAGCCATGTAGGACAGATTAGTCCGAGTGTCATACTTTCGCCGTGACTGGACCTCTGTTAATCCTTGATAGTGCAACGCTGTACTACCGGGCGTTTTATGCCCTCCCGGAAAAGATGACGGCACCAGATGGAAGTCCCCACAATGCCATTCGAGGCTTTCTATCCATGTTGACAAAAATGATCACGATTCACCAGCCAAGCGGAATTGTCGCCGCATGGGATAACGACTGGCGACCAACATGGCGTGTTGAATTGGTGCCCAGCTATAAGACACATCGACTAGAAATCGCGTCTGGTCAGGAGGAGGTCCCCGACACCCTGAGTCCTCAAATTGAGGCCATTGGAGCCATTCTGGACGCCTGGGGCCTATCCAGGATCGGGATTGATGGCTTTGAGGCTGACGACGTTATCGCCTCCGTTGCCTCCCAGCATCTGGGTCGCTCATTCGTCGTGACGAGTGACCGGGACCTGATTCAAGTTGTAAACGATCGAGTTTCCCTATTGCTGCAGGTCACCGGTGGTGTAGAAAATTGGCCGTTATTGGATCCACAATCTATTGAAGCCAAGTACGGTGTGTCCCCCACCAAGTATCTAGCTATGGCAGCCCTCAGGGGGGATCCAAGCGATGGACTGCCCGGCATCCCGGGGATTGGCGACAAAACCGCGAGTGCCCTTGTCAACGCCTATACCGACCTTGAGGGGTTGATACAGGCATCGGTGAATTCCTCCACGTGGGAGAAGCCATTAACACCCCGCCTTGCCGAAAGGATTAGCGCTGGAGTGGACTACCTCGGCGCCGCCCTTGCGGTGATTACGGCAGAGACTCGACTTCCCGTGAGCGCATGGAATTTCGAAGTGCCCTATGAACCTGTCGACAGCCAAGCTCTCAATGAAGTGTCCGTGCAGTGGGGTGTTGAAAAGTACGTTGACGAGCTACTTCAGGCTGCGCTGGGATAAGAAATAATTCCGCGCTTGCACAAATCAATCGCGGCCAAAGCATTTGTATGCAAAACGGACTCGGGGGGAGTAACAGCGACGATTTGACCAAGTAGGTCAATAACTTGTCGAACCCAACGAACAAAGTCGCCGGCTGTTACGTCATTGCTTGTCAATATTTTCATGAGTGTGGCACCCTTAGCCCAACGGTAAAGAGCCCATGCAAGGCCTGCATCAAGTTTGCGACTCTCGTGCACTTTATGGTCATGTTCGACTCCTTCCACGTGACCCCAAATCTGGTGGATATCGTCGAGTGCCTTTTGGGTTGGTCCGCCAGGAACTGAAGGTGGTTCATCAGAATCACCACGACGGCTTTCATAGACGAAGGTTGAACAAACGGCAGCCAATGTTGCAGGGTCGAGGTCGTCCAGCACTCCTGCTAAAATTGTTTGCGCTATCAGTAGGTCATTCTCCGAATAAACTCCTTTGAGTAGATCACCGCGTTGAGTAACCTGCCATTCACCTCTGGGGTCTTTGACTAGGTATTCAAGTTCACCGAGGACCGAACACAGGCGATCAAATCGTCGTGCAATTGTGTTGGTCCGGCCCTTCATGCGAGAAGACACCTCTTGATATTGGCTCTCGGCCTTTTGATACCGCTCCCCCCAACGTGCATGTGCTTCCCGCTCATCGCAGCCATGGCACGGGTGGGCGCGCATCTGATCCCTGAGATCTTGAACAAGTGGATTCACCTCATGGGACTTTTTCCCTCGTCGTTTGGGGTCGGATACTTTTTGTCCCATTTCACGTACCTGTGATGCCAAGTTCTTCTTCATGTGAGCATCACGGGATGAGAAACTCTTGGGAACTCGGATTCTGCCAATTGGAGTCAGATCCACAAGTGCATCATGGAAATTGAGTCGACGCACTTGGCGATCCCCTGTAAGCACCATGGGTCGTGGCTCAACTTTGTCACTGTTTATTGCTGGGGAAACGACAACTGCTGGACCAGCTTTTTTACCCGCGGAGAGCATGATTACATCCCCCACTTTGAGTGTTCGAAGTTGCGCTTCACCGAGATCGCGTCTCTGGCGCACAACCTGCCTGCTGTCTTGGCGTTCTGCAACCGAAATTGCGAATCGCAGAGCACTGTATTGCTCAAAGTCACCAAGATGGCATTGCATTGAATCAAAGTAGCCAGCCTTGGCTTCGTCGAGTTTGCGTAACTCAGTGGCTAATCCGACGACAGAAGCATCAGCTTGGAATTGCGCGAATGAGGTTTCCAATAATTCGCGGGCTCGTTCAGTGCCTATTGAACCGACAAGGTTGACCGTCATGTTGTAACTGGGTCGAAATGAAGATTTGAGGGGATATGTTCGCGTTGATGCCAAACCAGCAAGTGATTTGGGATCAAGATCCTGCTGCCAGAGCACGACGGCATGCCCCTCGACATCAATTCCGCGACGGCCTGCACGTCCGGTAATCTGGGTGTACTCCCCCGGTGAAAGATCAACGTGGGCGTCCCCATTCCACTTAACCAGACGCTCAAGAACCACTGATTTTGCCGGCATATTGATCCCCAATGCCAGCGTTTCGGTTGCAAACACAACTTTCAACAATCCCTGCTGAAAAAGTGATTCCACAATTTCCTTGAATCTCGGCAGGGCGCCTGCATGGTGAGCTGCAACTCCGCGCTCAAGTGCGTCTATCCAGTCGCTAAAGCCAAGGGCGGCCAGATCTTCGTCGGGTATATCCCTCGTTGATTCCAGAACCTGATGTCGAATCTTCTCCCGCTCTATGTTGGTTGTTAGGCGCAGCCCTGATCGGAGGATTTGCTCAACAGCGTCATCACAGCCAGCCCTGCTAAACAAGAAGTAAATGGCTGGAAGCAACACCTCAGCTTCTAGTAATGCGACGACGTCACTTCGCCACGGCGTTAAAGTTGTTCTTCTTGGCGCGCCGCGACCCTTGCTTCCATATTTCGAATGATTTCTGGTAGCCGCAGCTTGTGATGCATTACGAGCCAAGGCAGCTAACTCAGGGTTTACCTCATGTTGCGAGTCATCAATAAAAAGGTCGTAGAGCCTTTTCCCTGCCATTACATGTTGCCACAAAGGGACAGGTCGAATTTCTTCAACAATTACTTCAGTTTCTCCTCGAATTGTTGCAAGCCAACGACCAAACTCTTCGGCATTGCTCACTGTCGCACTCAATGCAACAATTGTGACCGAGTCAGGTAGGTGGATGATTACTTCCTCCCAGACGGCACCCCGTGAGCGGTCTGCAAGATAGTGGACCTCGTCCATCACGACAAATGAAAGATTGTTTAGTGTGCTCGAGCGGGCATACAACATGTTGCGCAAAACCTCGGTGGTCATTACAACGATGGGGGCATCTCCATTGATGCTGTTGTCCCCCGTTAGCAACCCAACATTCTGATGGCCATAGCGATCAACGAGTTCGGCATATTTCTGATTTGAAAGGGCTTTAATCGGGGTCGTGTAGAAACATTTGGTGCCGGTATTGAGTGCGCGAAATATCGCGAACTCCCCCACCACAGTTTTTCCAGCGCCGGTGGGTGCTGCCACCAAAACACCCTTACCCGATTCAATTGCTCGTACAGCCTCCAACTGAAATGGGTCTAAATCAAAGGGATAGCCAGCAATAAATGCGCCCACCAGCGTCTTGTTGTCTTGAGCCCGTAAACGCGATGCGGCGTACTTTTCGGCCGCGGAAGTCATGCTGACAGTCTAGCCGTGGTTCATCGATCTTCAAGATCTGTATCGAGGGGCGAGATTTCATCGTCTTTCAGATCGCTGAAATCAGAATTTCGAGATTTCCGTGCTCGCCGACGATCATTGAGGAGTGAAATACCCACCGCGATAATTACAAGGAGCATGATCGGTCCAGCAAGCAACATCAAGTTGATGGGGTCCCCCGTGGGTGTTGCAACGGCGGAGAAGACGAGAACCGTGAAGATGATCCAACGCCACCAAGAAACCAGTCGTTTTCCAGAAAGAATTCCGGCAAAGTTCAACAAAACGATAAGAAGTGGAGTAAGAAATCCAACCCCAAAGACCATGATTGTTCTGAGAAAAAATGACAGGTAGCGATCAACGGAGACAATGTTCTCAACGTTCTCGGGCGTGAACCCAAGCAAGATTTCCAGACCGAATGGCAAAACGACGTAAGCGAGGGTAATACCCGCAGCAAAAAGCGGAGTCGCAATAGCCGCAAACCCAATGGCCCATTTTTGCTCATTGCGGTGTAACCCTGGAGTGACGAATCTCCAGAGTTGATAAAGCCAGACTGGCGAACTCAGAGCGATGCCGGCAGCGGCAGAAACTTGGATTTGCAGAACGAAAGGATCTGCAACGCCGGTGAGTGCCAAGACGACATCTTGACCATTCGCCTTCGCCGAGGCGATCACATCGGTGAATGGCTCACTGATCCAGGCGAAAATCTCGGCGTAATAGATCCAACCAATAACCATCCCAATAACGATGGCAATGCCACTTTTTACAAACCGGGAACGCAACTCCCGCAGATGTTCGGTCAGGGGCATACCCACTGACTCCTGCTTTTCGCGCAGGGCCACTGGCTCTAATTAACGTTCAGTGGGAGAAGCAGATTCAGTTTCTGCGCTCTCTGCAGATCCTGTTGACTCTGTGGCACCGCCTTCAACCGCCTTGGAGTCCGCTTTCTTGGATTCGACTGACTTTTCTGCTTCATCAGACTCGTTGTTCACAAGGCCCTTGGTTTCAGCCTTGAAGATTCGAAGGGACCGGCCCAAACCTCGTGCAGCATCGGGGAGACGCTTTGCCCCAAACAACAGCAGGATCAAAGCCACGATAATGAGCCATTCCCAGCCTTTGAGATTACTGAACATGTGATCCATCTCCTGCCGTACCGATTGCTATTGGAACTACCAATGTTAATGACACTAGCATCTTACATAGCCTCACGAGCGTCTGTCGGCCTCAGCGTCAGTTTCTGTCAGTTTCTCAAGCGGACGATCGATCTTTCTACTAAATCACTGATTTCCTCGGCAAAGGAGACCGGCTGCAAGATCGTAGCCGCCCCTGCCATGGACATGACCCAGTGTATCAACCATTCCTTGGACAAATAGGGCACTGATATCAGGATTTGTCCATCCTCGAGCATTCCGATGTCAGCGGTTGCACGTCGCACCCAGGCTTCTTCGGTGACCCAGGCAATCTCCGAATCAATGCGGATCAGGGCAGTTGGAGCTGATGTTAGGTCGGGCAGCCCCGTGACCTCGGTCATCAGGTCTGACTGATCATGAACCAACGGTTCAATTACGGTGACATTGGATATCCGGTCAAACCGAAATGAACGCACCGCTTCAGCATGATCACACCAGGCGGCCAAGTACAAGTAATCATCGACACTGAAAACCCTAATAGGAGTTACTGTGCGATTCGATTGGCTGTCATTCGCCGACGAGTAATCAAAAGTCAGTGAAAGGCGGTTGGCAAGAGCTGACTCTATCAATTCACTTTGAGCAATTTGATCCACGTTAGATACCTTGACAACGCTTATCGCCGATCCAGTGACGGCATCCATCTTCACAAGCAGGCGATTGATTGTGTCCTTCTCGGCTATACCGGGAATCTGATTCATTCTTCGAAGCGCAATCGAAAGTGCGATTGCCTCCTCGGAACTTAGTCGCATGGGAACTGCGAGAGTTTGGGGATCTTGAACCCAGATTCGGTCATCGTCCCAAAAATCAATGTCCACCAATTGATCGGGTCCATAACCGGGGAGCCCACATAATACGAGTTGCCAAAGATCCTTTGTCAATGTTTCGACACTGATACCAAAATGATCGGCGGTTTGTGTCAAGGTAATACCAGGACGTTGTGCGAGCCAAGGAACAAGGGCGAGTAACCGCGAAATTCGGTCAGACACTTGTTCAGCCACGATTTTGCCCAATTGAGATCACAGCAAGATGCTCATCGAGCATCCGCTGACTCGCCACCTTGACTGCGTCGGCAAGTACAGGTGAATCAATCCGAAGGACATCGGGCAATGCCAGCAATGTCCATTGGGTTAAATCATTTAGTGAACCCTGAACAGTCAACCGGTCACCGTCAGAAGTGTGCTCGCACGAAGTTGCGTTCCTTCGAAGCATGGCTCCACCGTTGGGGGCGATGGTGATCTTGGCGATGATCTGATCATGAGCCTTGGGAATCTCCATTAACGGATTTTCAGGTCGTGGAGCCGTGTGCAATTCAGAGGTTAATTTGACGCTGCCGCGGATCCGAGGAAGCTTAAAAGTCCTCTGTTCATTCCGAGTGAGATCAAAACCGATGCAGTACCAATGCCCCTCACGACAAATGACGGCCCAAGGTTCTAAACTCCGAGCAGACTGTATTCCCTCGCGATTTTGATAATTAAATTTCACGACTCGTTTTTCACGTGCTGCTCGAAGCAATATTGGAAGTGAGACATCCTGTGCCTGTAGCCGAACTAGACCTGACAATTCGGCAGGCGGAGCAACAACGCTCTTTCCATATTTAGCTTCGATCTTGCGTAACGCAGTCTGAGCGGGTGCGCTCAGTACTGCTTGATCCCACACTTGCGCAGCAACTCCCAAGACGATGAGGTCGTTTGGGGTTAACTCCAAATCGACAAACTCGTATTCACTTGGCGATATTCGGTAACCCAAAATGTCACCCATATTGTCCGCAACTGTTTCAATGGGAAGCCCCATTGAACGAAGTTCATCTTTATCTCGTTCGAACATCCGCTCGAAGGCCTCATCCGAGTTTACATCCTCGTAGCCTGCAACGTTGTCCCGAATGTCAGAACGCGAAATCGCTCGATGCGTTGACATCATGGCGAAAACTAAGTTGAGTAGCCGTTCCGTCTTGTCGCGTCGAGGCATTTAATGCACTGGTGTCTATTTAACGCCGAGAAGATCGATTATGAACACGAGAGTCTTTCCCGATAACCGATGGCCACCGGATTCCCCGTAAGCGAGTGCTGGTGGAATGACGAGCTGCCGGCGACCGCCAACTTTCATTCCGGGGATGCCTTCCTGCCAACCTGCGATAAGGCTCGAAAGTGGAAAATTAATACTCTCACCACGATCCCATGATGCATCGAATTGCTCACCTGTTTCAAATTCCACCCCGAGATAGTGCACGTCGACAGTGGCACCTGGGGTTGCCTCTTGGCCTGATCCCACAACCAGATCTGTAATCACCAGTTCAACCGGTGCTGGTCCTTCAATGAAATCAATCTCGGGTTTGGTCATTTCAGACATGTGATTCCTATCCTTTGCAAGGTGTAAGCGATTATGAGATTAACCGATGGAAACTAGTTCAACAACAAAAATCAGTGTTTCATCAACTTCAATGCCACCCGGAGGGTTAGCGCCGTACCCCAAATCACCAGGGATCTCTAACAAACGACGCTCACCAACCTGCATCCCGGGAACACCTTGAGTCCAACCTTCGATGAGACCACCAGGGATAAGGTCAAAGGTTGCGGCCTCTCCCCGTGCCCATGAAGAATCGAATAATGCACCGCTTATTTGACCGACTCCGCAGTAATTAACAGTGATGGTGTCCCCAACAACAACGCTTGCGCCGCTTCCTGCAATGAGTTGCTGCGAAACTAGTTCGACTGCTGGAACTGAGCTTGGCCCAACGCTAATGGCGGGAACTGCATCCTCACCAATGACTAGACCGTCAATTGCGAGTCCAGGGGGCGCAATTTCTGAGATGACGGGTGAACCCAAAGTGCCACAGTCATTCACTGAATATGGCCCCGAAGTGCTGCCCGCTTCAGTGAATTCAGGGTCACCGTCTTGGCTGCTGGAGCAGCCCGCCAACAGAATTAGGGAGGACAAGGCGATAGCGCTCTTTGCTAGTTGTTTTCTCACTCACTTAGAATACCTTTTTAACCCAGCAAGGCCTACATTGACGCGATCAGTCGATCAACCCGTTCATCCGTGTGTTGAAAAGGATCTTTGAGCAGAACAGTCCGTTGCCCTTGATCGTTGAGTTTTAGGTGGACCCAGTCAACCGTGTAATCCCTTGAACGCTCTTGGGCTCGAGAAATAAAGTCACCGCGCAACTTGGCTCGAGTGGTCTGCGGCGCTATATCTTTGGCCACCTCGATTTGCTCTGGAGTCAACAACGACTCGACGGCCCCGCCGCGGACTAGTAGATAGAACAAGCCACGGTCGCGACGAATGTCGTGGTACGCCAGATCAAGCTGAGCAATCCGGGCGTCCTCGAGGGTCATGTTGTTTTTTCGCATGTAACGATCAATCAGACGCAATTTGATCACCCAGTCGATCTCTCGGTCAATCAGATGCAGATCACCAGAACCGACCGCCTTAATCGACCTTTCCCACAATTCCATGGCCTGTTGTGTGACCGGATCCACAATTCCGCGGCGGGTAACGAAATCTGACACTTTGTGAAAGTATTCACTCTGCATCTGGATGGCTGAGATCTCCCTTCCATTTGCCAGTTTCACCGTTCGTGTTCCCGTGGTGTCATGACTAATTTCCCTAATGGCGCGGATGGGGTTAGCTAAAGTGAGATCTCGCATCACTGCCCCTGACTCGATCATCGAGAGCACCAGATGCGCAGACACCACTTTGAGAAGATTTGTCGTGTCGCTCATATTGCTGTCACCAACAATTACATGCAGGCGTCGATACAAGTCTGCATCGGCATGGGGTTCGTCTCGTGTGTTGATGATTGGTCGGGATCGAGTCGTAGCACTGGAAACGCCTTCCCAAATGTGGTCGGCGCGCTGGCTAACAGCGTAGGTGGAGCCGCGAGGGGTCTGTACAACCTTGCCAGCCCCTACGAGGATTTGCCTGCTGATCAAAAAAGGAATGAAAGTTTGTGCGAGGGATGCAAAATCAGTGGTTCTCTCGATCAGGTAATTCTCATGGCAACCATACGAATTCCCTGCGGAATCCGTATTATTTTTGAAGAGATAAACATCGCCAAAAATACCCTCCTGAACCAACCGCTCCTCGGCCTCAATACTCAGGCCCTCAAGGATTCGTTCGCCGGCCCGATCTTGAGCCAGTAATTCCATGAAGTCATCACATTCGGCTGTTGCATATTCCGGATGTGAACCGACATCGAGGTAGAGCCTGGCCCCATTTGAGAGAAAGACATTGCTACTACGGCCCCAACTCACTACGCGACGGAACAGGTAACGAGCAACTTCGTCGGGGCTTAAACGGCGTTGGCCTTTAAATGTGCAGGTAACACCGTACTCCGTCTCGATGCCGAAGATTCGACGCTCCATATCGGTACTGTCCCCTTAACCCAGTAACTCTGTGATTTCTGCGCCTGAGCATCGACGAAAGCGCCGTCCATCACCTGTTCGGCTCAAGGTGGCAACTTCAAGGGTGGTGATGTCTGGCTCAGAATCGGGGTAAAGCGCATTCACCGCGGCCTTCAAGGTTTCGTGCGCGCCAGCACCAATGTTCCAGTTCTCCGACATGTGATTTCCAACGGCCTCACTGTCGCCTCCCATACTGATAAGGCCAGCTTGGTCATGAACTGAACCATCAAATGAGATCCGATACAACTGATCTTGATCCGGGGTCTCACCTACTTGCGCGACCGCTATTTCAACTTCAAATGGCTTGGCAGCTTCAATGAAAATACTGCCAAGTGTTTGGGCATAGGCATTTGCAATTGTTCGAACCGTTACGTCAACTCGGTCATAGGAGTAGCCGCGGGTATCGGCTAACCGAACCCCTGCAACTCGCAGATTTTCAAATTCGTTATAGCGGCCGACTGCCGCAAATCCAATTCGATCATATATTTCTCCGATTTTATGTAGTGCCCGGGACGGATTGTCGGCTACAAAGAAAATTGATTCACGTGCACTTGCCACAAGCACAGATCGTCCACGCGCAATCCCTTTGCGGGCGAACTCCGCTTTGTCGGCAATTATTTGTTCCGGTGAAACGTAATACGGCATGCTCATGTGGAATCACCACCGTTTAATAAACGTGCCCGCGGGCCATTGGGATGACTTGCACGGCGTTGAAGCATCGCTTGCGAAAGCTGAGCGATGTGATCGGTGTCTATTTCTCGCACACCATCTGTTCCCGCCGTGAAAATAACAGGAAAAATTCCCCTGCTTATATCTGGTCCACCGGTTGCGCTGTCGTCGTCCGCTGCGTCAAAAAGTGCCTCTATCGCTGCAGCAATTGCTTCGTCTTCGCTCTGATCGAGTGCATTAATTTTCTTGAGTGCACCCCGCGCAAATTGCGAGCCAGATCCCACGGCATAAAAATCGTGTTCTTCGTATCGGCCACCCGTGACATCGTAAGAAAATATACGGCCAATATCTAACTCGTTGTCGAAACCAGCAAACAGCGGAACTACTGATAAACCTTGCATTGCGAGTCCGAGATTGGACCGCAAAAGACTCGAGAGCCGATTGGCTTTTCCATTTAGTGAAAGTGATGTTCCCTCGATTTTTTCGTAATGCTCGAGTTCGACCTGAAACAATCGAACTAGTTCCAATGCAATTCCTGCAGATCCTGCAATGCCAATTAGTGAATAGGTATCAGCTGGAAACACTTTTTGAATGTCCCGCTGGGCAATAATGTTGCCCATGGTTGCCCGGCGATCACCTGCCATAAGAACACCTTGGGCGTGACGAAGGGCGACGATTGTGGTTCCATGCGGTGCTAGATGCTCATGTGACGTTGGCGCAGTCATTGCATTTGGGAGTTTTCCCTGAGACTGCAAGTGCGCGGCGAATGAGGACTCGGGGTTCACTGGCCGCCCTTTTGCACAAACGACTTCACAAAATCCTCTGCGTTGACTTCCAAGATCTCATCGATTTCGTCCAAAAGCGAATCAACTTCGTTGTCCAGCTCAGCGTTGTTAGCCGCTGCAACCGCAACCGTGTCCTGATCGGTCTGATCCTCTTCGCGGCGGGAACGCTTTATTTGATTGTTATCGTGGGTTGGCATGTTCTTAGCCTAACTGCTAGTCGTGGGATCGCAATGAATTGAGAAGGTCTGCCGCGCTTTCACTCCGCTCAAGAAGCCCTTGAACTGATGCCTTGTTACCTCGTCGTGGCTCGAGGGTAGGAATTCGGAGGAGTGTGTCTCCCCCAGTGTCAAAAACTATGCTGTCCCAGGATGCCGCTGCGACATTTTGTGGATACCTGCGGACACATTCGCCTCGGAAGTATGCCCTGGTGTCATGTGGTGCATCGCGGGTCGCGACCTCGATTTGATCTGCAGTAAATAGCGTGTCAATCGATCCCCTGTTCATGAGCCTTATGGCGATTCCGCGATCCGGATCAATATCGCTGTATTGAAGGTCAATGACTCCCAGGCGTGGATTGTCCCATTCAAGCCCGTCACGATCGCGGTAACCCTGCATCAATTGATACTTTGCGATCCAATCAATATAGCGAGCCGCGACTTTGTGCTCCCCAGATTGATCATTGAGCGAATCTAAGGTCTCCTGCCACAGATCCAGAATTTCGTCAGTCTGAATATCCGGGTCGGTGTGTGAATACAGGTGAGACCGAACTGTCTCGAGGTAGGAGTATTGGATGTCCACGGCACGCATTGATGAGCCATTCGCCATCGTGATTATGTTTTTCATCTCGGTGTCGTGCGAAACCTTGGACATTGCTGCAACAGGATTGGCGATATCGAAAAGGCCAAAATCTTCGAAGCCGGATTCGATTAATGCCAAGATAAGCGAAGTCGTGCCCATTTTGAGCATCGTGGCCTTTTCTGACATATTCGCATCACCCACGATTACGTGTAGGCGCCGGTATTTCTCAGGATCCGCGTGCGGTTCATCTCGGGTATTAATGATTGGCCGCTTCAATGTTGTCTCAAGGCCCACTTCAGCTTCAAAATAATCGGCGCGCTGCGAAATTTGAAACTTTTTGACGGTACCTTCTTGACCTTGACCTAATCGACCAGCACCAGTGAAAATCTGCCTGGTAACAAAAAAAGGCGTCAGCAGACGCACAATATTCGCGAATGGCGTCTGACGGGCCATGAGGTAATTTTCATGTGTGCCATACGAGGCACCCTTGTTATCAACATTGTTCTTATACAACTTGATCTGTGCTCCATCGAACTTTGGCGCAAATAAAGCAGCCTGATGCATGATCATTTCGCCCGCTTTGTCCCACAGTGCTGCATCGCGCGGATTTGTCACCTCAGGGCTTGAATACTCAGGGTGTGCGTGATCGACATAGAGCCGAGCTCCATTAGTCAGAATAATGTTTTCGAGGCCAAGTTCGAGGTCATCGGTTAATTGACTCGGATCGGCGTCTGCGCGACTTTGATCAAAGCCGCGGGCATCGCGCAAGGGTGACTCCCTTTCGTAATCCCAGCGTGCGTGTAATCCTTGGTCAAGGCCACTGAAGCGCGCATAAGCATTCACAATATGTGAACTGGTGACCATGGCGTTCATGGTTGGGTGGCCGGGCACGGTTACCCCGTACTCGGTCTCGATACCCATTATCCGATTGACACTCATGAACACCTTTTAATCCTCCAGTGCAAACAGTTGGTGAATGTCTAGAGATATTGACCGGTGTTGGACGCTGTGCTGATCGAACGACCGGGCTCTGTGCCCTTTTTGCCTTCAATCAACGTCCGAATGAAGACGATTCTTTCGCCCTTTTTACCTGAAATGCGTGCCCAATCGTCCGGATTTGTCGTATTGGGTAAATCTTCATTTTCACGGAACTCGTCAATGCAGGCATCCAGCAAGTGTTGTACACGAATCCCGCGTTGCCCTGAGGTCAGGAAGTCTTTGATTGCCGACTTCTTTGCTCGTGCGACGACATTTTCAATCATGGCACCCGAATTGAAGTCCTTGAAGTACAGCACTTCTTTATCACCATTGGCATATGTCACTTCCAAGAAACGGTTCTCATCCATGTCGGTGTACATGCGCTCAACTGCCCGAGAAATCATGTCAGCCGTTGTAGCGTCTCGATCACCAGAATGCTCTGCTAAATCCTCGTCATGCAGGGGCAAATCCGATGTGAGGTATTTTGAAAAGATGGCTGCAGCCGCTTGAGCGTCAGGACGTTGAATCTTGATCTTGACATCAAGTCGCCCAGGGCGCAAAATTGCGGGGTCAATCATGTCTTCCCGGTTACTCGCCCCGATCACGATTACATTTTCCAAACCTTCAACACCATCAATCTCACTGAGCAACTGAGGGACAATCGTATTCTCTACATCGCTGCTCACACCGGTGCCGCGAGTTCGAAACAGTGAATCCATCTCGTCAAAAAACACAATCACGGGCATGCCTTCAGAGGCTTTTTCTCGGGCACGCTGGAAAACGAGACGAATATGACGCTCTGTTTCACCAACATACTTGTTGAGCAGTTCTGGACCTTTGATATTGAGGAAGTAGGACCTCCCCTCCCCCATTCCGGTCTTCTCTGCCACCTTTTGCGCTAATGAATTCGCAACTGCTTTTGCAATCAAGGTTTTACCACACCCGGGAGGCCCATAAAGCAAGATTCCTTTTGGTGGTTTCAGTTTGTGCTCCATGTACAACTCAGCATGCAAATAAGGCAACTCCACTGCGTCGCGGATCGCCTCAATTTGTTCACCCAGTCCGCCAATATCTTCGTAATGGATGTCAGGGACCTCTTCGAGAACCAATTCTTCAACCTCAGCACGCGCAATCTTTTCTACCGCAACCCCATTGCGCATGTCACACAAGAGGGTGTCACCGGCACGAAGTTTTTGATCAATGAGCGGAGCTCCGAGTTTGATGACTCGTTCTTCGTCAGAGTGTGCAACAACCAATGCCCGGTCACCGTCGATTCGCTCTTTCAAAACGACAATCTCACCAGTTTCGTCGTATTGCCGGATACTCACAATATTCATGGACTCATTCAGCAGGACTTCACGGCCAAGAACCAAATCAGCAACGTCAATGGCAGGGCTTACTCCCACGCGCAGTTTCTTACCCGAGGCCATGATGTCGGCGGTTGCATCTTCGTAAGCCACCAAAATGGTGGCGAATCCGCTCGGAGGTTGACCTAGACGATCGACTTCTGTTTTGAGTGAAACAATTTGCTCACGTGCATCACGCAATGTATTGATCAGACGCTCATTGTGATCCCTAGCAGCAGCCAACTCACCCTGTATTTGAGTCAGATTAGAGCTTTGCTCCATGTTGTCACCAATCCTCTAGGGGGTCCATGCTGTCTTTTACCGATAACACCATAACCCGACTAGACCTTTTCAGCGACTGAAAGGGGGGTTGTTCCCTCTAAATAATTCTCACCGCCGGGACCGTGGTAGTCCACTCCGTAGGCCCCAGGGGCTGGACGGCGCTTTCGATCAAGTGAAGGACCGTTCATTAACCTCGCTGCGACCAAGAAACCCGTGTGACCATTCATTTTGTGGTCAGGGCGAACTGAAAGACCGTCTAGGTGCCATGTGCGGAGCAGGCTCTCTTCCGCGCGCGGTTCCGTCCACACGTTACGAACCCTCAATGTTTCCACCAGCCGGGATAATTGCGTTGTTGTGGCAACATAGGCGACGAGTGCTCCACCAGGCCGTAATGCGCTTTCGACAACTTCAAGGCACTCCCAGGGTGCCAACATGTCCAAAATAACAGAGTCGTAGCCACCAAGTTCCGGCTTAAGTTCGACCAGATCCGCAATTTTCAAACTCCATGACGCAGGAAAACCACCAAACCACCGGCAGACATTCTCAGTTGCGATCTCAGCAAAATCCTCGCGGCGTTCAATGCTGACAACGGATCCTGTGATTCCGGAACCGCGAAGCAGTGAGCAGGTCAAAGCCCCTGAACCTACTCCAGCCTCAAGTATCCGTGAACCTTCGCCGATGTCGGCCAAGCCAACGATTCGTGCCGCATCCTTCGGATAGACGACCGTGGCACCCCTCGGCATCGACAGCACATAGTCGTCCAGTCCCGGACGCAAAACTTGATATGAGATAGCGCGATCGCTATTAATGATGATTCCCTCACTTTTACCGATCATGTCATTATGGGCCAGTTGCCCACGATGACTGTGAAAAATGAGATCATCTGCGAGGGTGATGGTGTATTTGTTGCCCTTGGCATCAATGAGTTGCACGAGGTCGCCCGCACTTAGTGGGCCTCTCGGCCTGGCTCCCACGCTGACCACTTCGCGCGGCGCTGGGGGGTGAACTGGGCGTTTGGGCATGTGGCGACTTTATCGGCGTGGGTCATTGACCCGCGTACCGCGTTGTTTGACGAGGTGAACGATTTGGGTCAGTTGGGCAACTAGGCTCGGAAGGTGTTCCCGACTTCACTCTCCCCCTCGCGCAGCGCCGATTACCAACAGTGCCCTTTGCTCTATCGGTTCAAGACAATTGATCAGTTGCCCGAAGAGCCCTCAATCGCAGCAGTTCGTGGAACACTGGTGCATTCTGTTTTGGAAAATATTTTCGATGCCCCAGCCGGTAAACGTACGTATGAGCTGGCCATCTCACTGTTCACAACGGCACTCGAGGCGCTTGCAGTAAATAAACCACAGGAAGCTGCACTGATTTACGGTACAGCGTTTGAGTCGGAGCCGCTAAACCTAATTAGCTCGGATGTGGTGGAGAAAACCTTGGCGCCCGTTCGGCCCCTGTTGGAAACCTACTTCGCGATGGAAGACCCCAATCGACTCGAACCACATGCTAGAGAGCTGGCATTGAGCGTTGAGCTCGATGAAGGATTCTCGATCCGGGGTTTCATTGACCGGGTCGATCGAACCCCGTCTGGCGATATTCGAATTGTGGACTACAAAAGTGGGAAGGCTCCTTCTCCCATGTACGCGGAGAAAGCTATGTTCCAGATGCGTTTCTATGGGTTGGCTTGGTGGAGAATCAATGGTGAGTTGCCACGAATGCTGCAACTCATGTATTTGGGTAATAGGAAGTTTTTACGATATGAGCCCACCCAAAATGATCTACTGATCACAGAAAGAAAAATTCTTGCGCTGCGCAGTGCAATCGCACACAGTTCGGAACAGCGGTCATTTTTGCCTACCCCCTCTAAACTTTGCGGTTGGTGTTCATTTAAACCACTGTGCCCCGAATTTGGTGGTGCGCCGCCGCCACTACCCGAACAAAGTACATGGACCTCGGGCAGCTCACTTGTTGAAGAATCCATTAAAACAGCCTTGGAATCAGTTGTTAACGAGTTTCCACAGTGATTCCACATCCTGACCAACAAGGGTTCTGACAATAACTGCACCAGCGACATCAATGGCGGCCATGTGCTCGACTGCAATCACTCTGGCACCTGCACTCACCGCAGACTGGGTACCAGTGGGTGAATCCTCGATAGCGAGACAATCTCCAATAGGTACAGAAAGACTAATCGCAGCACAGAGGTACGGCTCTGGGTGTGGTTTGGAATTGTGAACTTCATCACCTGCAATGGAATGAGAGAACATGCCCACGGTTTCACTCATGCGAGCCATAACCGTGTCCAAGACCGATCGCCAAGAAGCCGTAACAATCACCGTTGGTATCTGGAGTTGGTGTGCCTGCGCAACAAGCGCTTCAGCACCCGGCCGCCATTCCAAAGGCTCGGTCGCAAATAGATCTGCAACCGCACTTAACAGTTGGCCTCCAATAATGTCCGATCGCTCTGAACCATTGGTCTTTACCTCCATGTACTGGGCAACTCTCTCCAATGGACCGCCTAAACAGTGATGTTGATCTGCGGGAGTCCAGGCATAGCCATAACGCGCCATGACCTGCTGTTCGGCAATCAACCAGAGTTTTTCGGATTCGAGCAAAGTTCCATCAAGATCGAGCAAGAGAGCCTTGGGTTTGGTCACACGTAACCTTAATGCGAGAGTAGGCAAGTGAAGAATCCGATCGTGCCACCGGTGATGAGTGGCTCAGGTGTTGCATTTCGTTACCAAGAGGGTTTCGATTCACATCTCACGCCGATAGTTCTCTTGCATGGACTATCCCAACAGGCAGATTTTTGGTCTCCCACAATTGATGCTCTCGGAAGTCGATACAGCACACTTTCGATTGATTTACGTGGTCACGGTGAGTCAAGGGAAATGACTCCGGATTATCACATTCCACGAGTCAGCGAAGATTGCATTGAATTAATGGATGAACTTGGGATCGATAAAGCTTGTGTTGTAGGCCATTCTTGGGGCGCCTCGGCTGCTCTCAACATTGCAGCCCAGTACCCGAGTCGAACCACGAGTTCAGTACTCATCGATGGTGGAGCATTCACGCCGGCAAACATTGTTGAAAGCGGGTTAATCACACGCGAGGACGTGAACGCCGCGTTGACGCCACCAATAGGTCCATTCAGTGAAACGGAATTAAGGTCTCACTATGTCCCGGCGCACATGTTGTCCTCGTCTGACAAGCAAGAGTCGGTTATGTCCGCGATTGCACGCACGTATGTTGAGGCACCACAAGGTGGCTTTGTGACAACGATTGGATTTGACCGCCACATGGCGGTCCTTGAGGCATTTCTGGACTACAACCCGGATTTAGACATTCAGGCTCTCGCTATACCCACCTGGATCCTCATGGCAAGGGATCCCTTCATCCCATCCACCCCATTAACGACTCCAGCTCCGGATAGTTGGGCCGAGGCAAGAAACAAAGTTGAGACAAAAGTTCACGGAAAAATGAACATTGCTCTTCAGCATTGGTACGGTGCGGTGCATGACGTTCCTCTCTACTGGCCAATTCGGGTCGCACAGTTGATCTCACATGCGGTGCTCAGTACTCAAACAAGTGCGAGATTAACCTCCGATAATGGTGGAGAGGGGGGATCGACATGATCGAATATGACGATCTTCCTGTTCTCAACAACCCCATAATGTTGTGTGCGTTCGAGGGTTGGAATGACGCCGCAGAAAGTGCTTCGGGTGTGATCAATCATCTACGCGAGACGTGGAAGGCAGATTTGCTTCTCGAACTTGACCCTGAAGAATATTACGACTACCAAGTCAATCGACCACACATGTACGTGAGTGATTCCGGTGATCGTGGAATTATTTGGCCAGGGACTCGCGTCTACACCGCGCATGTTCTGGAACTTAAGCGCGATGTGATTCTCGTGTCCGGGATTGAACCTAATATGAAGTGGCCGCAGTTCATCAGAGAGATCCTTAGTCTTGCAGCAGAGCTTGACACGGGACTAGTTCTGACCCTTGGAGCATTGCTTTCAGACAACCCGCACACAAGGCCTGTGCCCGTATTCGCAACATCAAGTGACCCACAGCTCATAAGTGATCTCAACATCTCGCCGTCAACCTATGAAGGTCCCACTGGAATTGTCGGGGCAATCGCGGCGGCATGTGATCAGTTTGGAATCCCGAATCTGTCATTGTGGGCCTCTGTCCCCCATTACGTTGGCCAGTCACCGTGCCCAAAAGCAACACTGGCCTTGGTTGCCAAGATTGAGGACTTGCTTGATCTGCCCATACCTCTCGGGGAACTCACCGAAGATGCTCGCGCTTGGGAGGCCGGGGTTAACGAGCTCGCCCAAGCCGATGAAGATATCGCCGACTACGTGGCCCAACTTGAAGAAGAACAAGAGACAACAGAGTTGCCCGAAGCCTCAGGGGATGCAATAGCTAAAGAGTTTGAGAGGTATTTGCGCAGGCGTGAGAGCTAACTCTATTGGCGTAAGTCCAAATATCTATTAATGGAATATTGAGTACTGGCATCAAATTTTTGGACTTGGGTCGAGTCAGCAAAGGATTGGCTAATACCCGTTGCGACCTTTTTACCCAGTTCCACACCCCATTGATCAAATGAATTTATTCCCCAGATTGCTCCTTGAACAAATGTGGAATGCTCATAGAGGGCAACAAGTACTCCTAATGTGTAAGGAGTTAATTCTGAACACAAAATAACGCTCACAGGCCGGTTGCCTGGCATGACCTTGTGTGGAATTAGTTGTGTAGGAACTCCGCTATCTGCGAGTTGGTTAGCACTGATTCCTAGTGAAAGAACCGACGCCTGGGCCAATGCATTGGCGACCAAGACGTCCTGTTGTACACCCAATTCACGCTGCGCCCGCGCAATCACGATGATGTCGCAGGCGACCACGCTGGTCCCTTGATGCAAAAGTTGATAAAAACTGTGCTGCCCGTTCGTACCCGGTTCCCCCCAATAAATTGCCCCTGTTTCGTATTCAACGCTCTCACCGTCAACACGAACACTTTTGCCATTACTTTCCATAGTGAGTTGCTGCAAATACGCGGGGAATCGGGATAGATATTGAGAGTATGGGAGAACGGCCGTGGTCTCGATCTTGAGAAAATCCCTGTTCCAAACAGCGAGAGCACCCATTTGCATGGCCACATTTGACTCCCAAGGCTCATTGGCAAAATTAAGATCGACCGCGTGAAAACCATTGAGCATGTCGTAAAAATTCTTCGGTCCAATCGCAATCATGGTACTCAAACCGATGGCCGAATCCATTGAGTAGCGACCACCAACCCAATCCCAGAAACCGAACATATTCACGGGGTCAATTCCAAAGTCTGCAACAAATTGTGCGTTCGTTGACAAGGCAATGAAATGCTGGGCAACGACGCCTCCGTGATCCTGCTGCGGGTAGTCGGCCAGCACCCAGTCCCGCGCTTGTTGCGCATTCGAAATTGTTTCGGTGGTTGTGAATGTCTTTGAAGCAATAATGAACAGAGTTGTTTGGGGATCACACACCTTTAGGGTTTCCACCAGATCCGTGGGGTCCACATTTGACACAAAGTGCATTGCGATCGATTGATCGCTATACGCTAGCAGTGCCTGATAAGCCATGACAGGCCCAAGATCTGATCCTCCAATACCAATATTCACAACAGATGTAATGCGTTCACCGGAAAAACCACGCCAAGTGCCATTTCGAACATTTTCTGCCAGAATCGCCATACGATCCAGAACGTCGTGAACTTCCCTTACAACGTCTATGCCATCGACGAATAGCTTGGAGTCACGAGGGAGACGTAGTGCCGTATGCAACACCGCGCGTTCCTCTGTCGTGTTGATGTGAGCTCCACTGAGCATGCGATCACGTAACTGCGCGACGTCACATTGATCGACAAGTTCCTTCAGCATTTGCCAGCCCGTCAAATCGATCCTTTGGCGACTAAAATCAACCTCAATACCCGCCAACACAGTGCGATATTCACTTCTGTCGTGGTCCACCAACTCTCGGATTGGAGCGATAGCGGTGCACTGTTTCTCGAGGGCTTTCCAAGCAGGGGTCTCGGTGGGATCGGTCACTCATCTAGTCTTGCACACGACAGATCGGGTTCCCCTTCACACGCATTTAAGGAGTCGTCGTGGTTGATCACAACATGACCGTGAGTCTAGGCATGATTGGACTTGGGCGGATGGGTGCGAATTTGAGTCGCCGCGCTGTTGCTGCAGGTCACACTGTTGTTGGTTTTGATCGCAATGAGGAGTTTGTATCCGACCTCCGAGTTCATGGTGTGGACGGAAGGAATTCCCTCAGAGAGTTGGTTGACGCTTTACCAACACCTAGGACGGTATGGGTCATGGTGCCCTCAGGGCCACCAACGCAAAACTTGATCGATGAACTTGCTGGCTTGCTTGAGCCTGGTGACACAATTATCGATGGTGGAAATTCCTACTACCGTGACGACATTGCCCATTCGCAGCAATTAATGACTCGAGGAATTTCCTTTATTGACGTCGGAACATCCGGTGGAGTCTGGGGCCTGGAACGCGGATACTGTCTCATGATTGGTGGCCCCACTGAACAGGTAAACGCGCTCGCTCCCCTATGGAATTCATTGGCTCCCGGTATTGAGTCAGCGCCACGAACAGATCCCTCAGGGCCCGAGACAATTGCAGAACACGGCTGGCTACATTGCGGACCGAGCGGAGCTGGCCACTTTGTCAAAATGATTCACAATGGCATTGAATATGCGCTTATGGCAGCTTATGCCGAGGGTTTCAATATTCTCAAACATGCTAATTCAGGTTCGGAGAGTTCAGATCACGATGCGGAAACTGCACCGCTAGCCCATCCAGAGTTTTATCAATATGACATTGACATTCCTGCTGTCGCCGAAGTGTGGCGTCGTGGTTCAGTGGTTGGTTCATGGCTTCTCGACCTCACGGCATCGGCGTTAGCACAGAGCCCGGAACTCACCGAGTTTTCCGGTCGTGTGTCTGATTCAGGTGAGGGTCGCTGGACCTCAATCGCAGCAATTGAGGAAGGAGTCCCTGCTCCGGTACTGACATCAGCATTGTATTCCCGCTTCGCTTCCCAAGGTAACGATCACTTTGCCAACCAGATCCTTAGTGCTATGCGCAAGGGCTTTGGTGGCCATGAAGAAAAAAGCGATTAAAGATAAACACCAAGAAGAGTTGCACAAAGATCTTTAACCACACCTGGAGCTTTGGAGTCAGACCCACCTGCGTGAAGAGAGTCCCGTGCCCAGGTGTCAATTGCATCGAGTGCGCTAGGTGTTCTTAGATCGTCTGACATGACTTCTCGAACCCGATCCAGCACACTTTCAGCGGCGATTGCCCCTTCCAAGCTTGTAGCACTTCTCCACAGGTCAAGCCGTGATTGTGCACCTTCCAAGCCTTGTGGAGTCCATGACCAGTCACTGCGGTAATGGTGGGCAAGTAACGCCAACCGGATTGCCGCCGGGTCAACCCCTTCGTGGCGCAGTGTTGAAACAAAAACCAAGTTGCCCCGTGATTTTGACATTTTATGCCCCTGCCACGAAACCATTCCGGAATGGACGTAGAACCGTGCGAAAGGTTCAATTCCGGTGAGGTTCTCTGCCTGTGCCGCGCTCATCTCGTGATGTGGGAAAACGAGATCAGAACCACCGCCCTGCACATCGATCTGTTCCCCCAAATAGGTCAAAGCAATTGTTGAACACTCAATATGCCAACCGGGACGCCCGTGCCCGAGAACCGTGTTCCATGCGGGCTCATCGGGTCTTTCGTTCTTCCACAGCAATGGGTCCAGCGGGTCTATTTTCCCCGCCCGATCGGGGTCACCTCCTCGCTCACCAAAAATATCCAGCATCTGTGGACGCGTGAGGTGTGAAATCGAACCGAACAATGGTGCCTCAGCGATTTTGAAATAAATGTCACCATTAAGGGCATAAGTCTTATCGGCAGCCTGCAGTTGTAGGACGTGCTCGGCCACCTGTGGAATGGACTCAACAGCACCGATGTAATGCTGTGGTGGGATCACGCCGAGGGCTTGCATATCTTCACGGAACAACGCAGTCTCTCGATCCGCGATTTCGCGCCAATCCTGACCTGTGGCAACCGCGCGCTCCAAGAGTGGTTCATCAATATCGGTGACATTTTGAACGTATTCGACAGCGATTCCGCAATCAAGCCAGGTACGAATCAGGAGATCAAATGCCACGTACGTGTTTGCATGGCCCATATGAGTCGCGTCATAGGGAGTAATGCCACACACATATATTTTGGCCGTCTGCCCGGGTGCCGTGGGTCTAATAGTTTGGGTAGCGGAGTCGTATAGCCGAAGGTCGAGACCCACTCCTGGAAGTTTCGGGTTTACTGGCTCAGACCAACTCTGCATCTGGCGAGCCTATCGGTTGAATTTGTTGCCTCTAGAACACCGGCCATGGAATTGCCGGCCAGTCATCACTGGGTCGGGGAAATAATCCAGTTGTGAGAAGACCCTTGATTCTTTGTCGCAGTTCATGTGATTCAGCCTTGGATAGAAATGTGTCGATCTGCTCGTGGAATTCCCCGAGGGTGTGCTGCAATTGCACAAGGGCTGTCAGCAGGCGCTCCGGTATTGGTTGGTCTACCCATCCCCAAAGAACAGTGCGCAATTTTGGTTCTTCGTGGAAACACACACCGTGATCAATGGCGAAGATCCGTCCGTGTTCATCCGCCAACACATGACTCGCCTTACGATCCGCATTATTCACAATCGCATCAAAAAGAGCCATTCGCATGAGTGACTCGCTGGCAGCATGTGCAAGTGTTACCGGTCTACCTGTTTGATCCACAGCTTCCAGAACCGAAAGCCAACCCGCAGGTACACCGTCAGTATCGAATATGTTGACCGGACGAAGTTCATCGACTTCTTCGACCCATTTCTGCACCATTCCCGGCCCCGCAGGTGCATCGGCAATCCAGCGTGTTGGAGGAACCAGATTCCAACCCAACATGACATCAAGATTTGCAGCAGCAACTTCACGTGCCGATAGTGTGTTATCCGGGAAATCCCAAAGGGGGCGTTCACCTGCGGTGGGCTTGTATACAAACAGGGCATCGGAATCGTCTTTACACAAAAGAGAGCCATTGCTCGCACCCCGCAATTGCCCAATGGGTTCAAGGGTTCCCTTGAAAATCGAATTAAAAGTCTCGTCGCTTGTACCCATTGGCCCTCGGACAAATATGACCCTCCGGATCAAGGGGCTGCTGGCAGAAGGGGCACGGTGGACGTCCAGATTCCGCAACCCGGTGGGTTCGATCAGCAAATGCGCGTGCATACGGTGCGCTGAGCCACACTCGAAGCGTGTCGGGTCCTTCATCCCCGTCTTCACCTAGCTCGGGCACCTGATCACTTTCCTCCGCGATTGCGTGTGCTTCAATCACGACACAAGAACTACCTTCATCCCAACCCAAAGCCATGGCTCCAACTCGGAACTCTTCAAGAAGGGGCATATCTAATGGCTCTGAGTCCAACAACTCTGGTGGTGCGCTCTCTGGAACGACACCACCGGGATCCCTGCTGATTCGAACTTCATCGAGTAAATCGTCGATTCTCTCGGCAAGGACAATTGCCTGTTGCTTTTCGAAAGCAACTGCCGTCAGTGCACCCGCTGATTTCGCTTGCAAGTAAAATGTTCGTTCACCCGGCATGCCTACAGTTCCGACCACAAATCGCTCGGGTAAACGGTATTCAATGACGCGCCTAGTCACCAGACCCACCTCCCACAGGTGCATCATTTTTGGTTTTATGAGCAACTCTCACATGTCGACGTACATCGGACCCATTGCCATTGATACTTAAAACGAAGGGTCTGGAAGGTGTGTAATTGACGACACTGACCGAGCATGGGTCAGCCCCAATTCGTTGAAACAGGTCGAGATGCATCCCCAGTGCGTCAGCGAGAATAGCTTTGATGACATCTCCATGAGAAACCGCGACATAAACGGCATCGGGTCCTAATAGGTCATTCCAGCGCCGAATAGCGCCCACAGCTCTCTGCGCCATGTTTGCCATTGACTCTCCCTCGGTGCCGGGAAAAACAACAGATGCAGGGTGGTCTTGAACTGCCCGCCACATATCCTCCTTCGCAAGTTCAGCCAAGCTACGTCCAGTCCAATCACCGTACTCACACTCGGCGAGTGCCGGTTCCATCGAGATTTCTAATGCAGTACCGGAAGTATTTACCAGAGATGTCGCAAGAAACTCGGCTGTTTGCATGGTTCGCTCCAACGGAGACGCAATAATGGCAGAAACTTCGTAGCCTGCTAGGAGTTCGGCCAATGCCTGAGCCTGCTCAATTCCCCGACTGTCGAGAACAGTCCCAGGAGCCGATCCTGCCAAAATTCCCGCGTCATTGGCGCTTGTCCGCCCATGACGAACTAACAGAACCGTAGCCATGGCCCCTAACGTAGTGCCGAAACGATTGCTAGGTGATTTATTGTGAAGGTGTTCGCGTGGGGCAGAAAGAGGCCCCCTTGACTGACACAATGTTCACATGATTCGAGGCATGGGACGTTATTCAGCTGATGGCCAATCTGAGCATCAACACAAGGAGCCAATTCATATAACCAGTAATGATGACACCGCAGCACATGATGCTCGAGCCGCCATCACTCAACTCATCTCACACGTTAAGGCAGAACCGGGGTCATTTGTCTGGGTGGACCTAGTCACCCCCACTCAATCCGAACTTCGCCTGGTGACCGAACTTTTCAGCCTAGAACCACTCGACGTTGAAGACGCCGCCAATGTGGCGCAACGAGCCAAATTCGACCTCAGTGAAGGTGAAGGATTTGCACTGCTAAAGACATTGTCCTACGACGCGAATAGCAGGGAAGTGACTACCGGACAAACCTCGGTGTTTGTTGGTGAGTGGTTCGCGATAACTGTCCGGTTCGGTTCCGCGGGTGACCTCGCAAATGTGCGTGAGCGAATGTCCCATAGTGAGCGGCTCCGAATTCATGGTCCATTAGCTGTCCTATATGCAGTCATGGATATCACAGTTGACTCCTATCTTGCGGTTGCCGAAGAAGTCCATGAAGATATGCGCGTTATTGAGCAAGATGTTTTTTCAATGAAACCTACGGTACAAACAACGAAAAATATCTATCAATTAAAACGCGAAAACATCGCAGTGAGTCAATCCGTGTCACCCTTGGTCAACGCCGCCGAGAAATTTGCCAATGAGACGGATGAATCTATTCCAAAACAACTGGAACCATTTTTCGCTGATATTGGTGCACATATTCTCCGAGTTGATGACATCGTTGAGAGTACCGATAATGCGTTACTCACAATGCTGATGGCATCAACCGCTCTCCAGGATTTGAACCAAAATACAGACATGCGCAAAATCTCAGCGTGGGTGGCTATTGCTGCTGTACCTACATTGACTGCGGGAATCTTTGGAATGAATTTCGAAAACATGCCGGAACTAAAATCCGACTTTGGCTATCCAATTGTTTTAATTTTTATGGCAGTAACTTGCGGTTTACTGTTTCGCGGGTTTAAAAAAAGCGGTTGGCTTTAACTACCTGAAGAAAGGGTACCCGTTGAAAGTAACACGAGGACCACAACTCCGAGAACAATTCGGTAAATAACAAATGGGGTGTATGTACGCGTGGTTAGCCAACGCAATAACCAGGTGATCACACCAAGCCCAACGAAAAATGCAATTATAGTCGCAACAATAGTTTGTCCCCACTCCGTATTTTGTTGCTCGGAGATTTTTGTAGCCTCATAGAGACCAGAACCCATGACCGCTGGAATAGCCAGTAAGAACGCGTAGCGCGTTGCCGCAACACGGTCATAACCCAATGCCAAACCCGTAGTGATCGTTGCACCCGAACGTGAAACTCCTGGTATTAACGCAAGCGCTTGACCAAAACCAAAGGCCAGTGCTTCGGGGAATTTCAGGCGATCAATTGATTTGATCTTGCGACCGTAACGGTCTGCAAGACCCAAGATGATTCCGAAAACAATCAACATCGTGGCTACTAGGTACAGATTTCTGGCGGTGGTCTCAATCTGACTTGAGAATGTAAAACCAAGTACAGCTACCGGGATTGTCCCTACGATCACGTACCAACCCATGCGAGCATCAAGCTCTTTTCGCAGTGCGGGGTTACCTAACGAACGAAACCACGTTGACACGATGCGCTTAATATCCCGCCAAAAATACAAGATGACGGCAAGTTCGGTGCCGATCTGACTCACCGCGGTGAAGGCTGCTCCGGGATCTGACCAGCCAAAAAACTGACTAAAAATAAATAGGTGCGCTGACGAGGAGATGGGTAGGAATTCTGTTAGACCTTGAATTACTCCCAATACGATTGCTTCAAACCACGACATCTCCATTAATCGTTAAAGTTCGCATCCAGGTCACCCAAACCGGAACTCTTAAGTGCTTGCTTCATCACGTGCAAAGTTCCTACGCGCTCAGCCAATGTCCCAGCAAACGATGCAACGCTCAAGTTTGTGACTCCAGCTTCTGCATAGGCGGGAAGGCGCTTGGCAATTCGCTCTGGTGGTCCAATAAGTGAGGTTGCGTCAATGAATTCAATTGGTACCGCAGCTGCCGCGCCCGCGTAGTCCTTCGACATGTAGCGGTCTTGAATTTCGATTGCTGCCTCTTCATAGCCCATGCGAGTGGCTAACTGGTTGTAAAAGTTCTTATCTCGCGCACCCATTCCCCCGATATATAGGGCCGCATAGGGACGCACGAAGTTCGCACAATCTTCAACACTTGCACCGGGAACAACGGGAACTGTTGGAACAACGTCAAAGCCTTCCATTGTTTTGCCTGACTTTTCGCGACCAGCGATGAGTGGTTTCATGAGTTCAGCCGCATGCTCGGGGGAATAAAAAATAGCCAACCAACCATCCGCGATCTCACCCGTAAGTTCGAGATTCTTGGGACCAATGGACGCCAAGTAAATGGGGATGTTCTCCCTTACCGGGTGAACCGTGAGGGTAAGTGCCTTGCCGGGGCCGTCAGGCAGTGGCAAAGTGAAAAATTCACCGTCGTACTGAACTCGTTGGCGTGAGAGCGCCATCCGCACAATGTCAACGTATTCCCGTGTGCGTTGGAGTGGCTTTGTGAATCGGACACCGTGCCAACCTTCAGAGACTTGTGGTCCCGAAACCCCGAGTCCAAGTCGAAAACGACCCCCAGAAAGCGTGTCCAAGGTCGCGGCGGTCATCGCGGTATTTGCTGGCGTCCGTCCAGGAATCTGAAAAATGGCACTACCAACATCGATTTGCGTGGTCTGCGCAGCAATCCACGTGAGGACAGTGGCTGCATCGGAGCCATATGCCTCAGCGGCCCACACACACGAATAGCCCAGGCGGTCAGCCTCCCTGGCTACCTCCAGATTATCTGCATCGTTTCCTGCGCCCCAATATCCAAGGTTGACTGAGAGTTTCATGGGGGCAGCCTACGGCCTGCAATGCAAACTTTTGGGGACCCATGGGTCTACGGTTGTGCCATGCAGCAACGGCCGTTGGGTAATTCGGGTATTCGAGTTGGGCGTTTAGCGCTGGGCACGATGACCTGGGGCAGGACAACGGATGAATACGACGCCCGTGACCAATTGGCAGCCTTCCTCGACGCAGGTGGAACCCTCATTGACACGGCGGACGTGTACGGCGAGGGTGTCAGCGAAGAAATGCTAGGAACCCTCATTCAGGAGTTTGAATGTCGCGAAGCAATTGTTTTAGCAACAAAGGCGGTCTCGCTACCAAATACGGAGCGTAGGTTCGATGCCAGCCGCAGACACCTCCTAGACGCACTCGACCGCAGCCTTAAACGCCTCGATGTTGAACACATTGACCTGTGGCAAATGCATGCATGGGATTCACATACGCCCATTGAGGAAACACTCTCCGCGATCGACTCAGCCATTGCCTCAGGCAAGGTTCGCTATGCAGGAGTTTCAAACTATTGCGGTTGGCAAACGGCAAGGGCCTGCACAATTCAACAAGGTAAGTCGAACTCGGTGCCCTTGATCACGACCCAAATGGAGTATTCACTCCTTGAGCGGGGTGTCGAACGAGAAATTGTTCCTGCTGCCAAGTCACTCGGAATCGGAATACTGCCTTGGTCTCCCCTAGGCAGGGGCGTCCTCACGGGTAAGTACAGCCATTCAATTCCTATCGACTCTCGTGGTGCATCCGCTGATACCAGTGCTTTTGTCAATGTCTATTCAGACGAACGAGCCAAGAGAATTGTCGATGCACTCACAACCGCTGCTCAGGGTCTGGATGCCAGTCCTGCAGAAGTTGCACTTGCCTGGTTGCGTGACCGCCCCGGAGTTATCGCTCCTATTCTGGGTGCTCGAACAAATGCACAGTTGCTCATGGCATTGGGTTCTGAGGAACTTGAACTCCCTGAAGAAATAACTTCGGCACTCAACGACGTTTCGGATCCGCACATGGGCTACCCCGAAGCAGGTTGGGCGCAACGCCGATGAAGCCATCGACCCGCGTCGAACCGGTCTGGGAGTTTCGCGAAATTTGCTTCTCTCGAGATAGTGACCGAGAAGAAACTCGTCAGCTACTCACATTTAAGGCTGAACGGGGACGGTGGGAATTGGATCAAACGAGGATCTTCCGGGATGGTCGAAAAAAGGTACGGCTCCGTCGAAAGGTCTATCGGGTATCCAGTGCTCTTTAACTAATCTCAATTTTTCGCAAAATCGAATTAAACTGAACGTAGGAATCGATCCAGGGTGCGAACCCCGAAATGCAAACCGTCTACTGGCACTCGCTCGTCAACGCCGTGAAAAAGTCTCCAGTAGTCGAGGTCAGGTGGCATACGCAATGGGGAGAATCCGTAGCAATCTATTTCGATTTTACTCAGTGCCTTAGCATCTGTTCCACCCGAAATCATGTAGGGAACAGCACGTGCACCCGGATCCTCATGCCTCAAGACACTGGCCATCAAATCAAAAGTTGCTGTGTCAAAAGCGGATTCAATCGCAATGTCAGAACTTACTGACTCGACGTTAATGTGCTCTCCGACAAGGTCACGAATTGTTTCGTCAAATTCCCCTTCGAACCCTGGCAGTACACGACCATCAATATAGGCGGTAGCTTCAGAGGGAATTACATTTACTTTGTACCCAGCGCTGAGCATGGTCGGATTCGCAGTGTTTTGCAGCGTTGCACCGACCAATAGTCCTAGTGTTCCCAACTTCGACACCAGCTCATCGGTATCCCTTCCGTCAATCTCAACCCCATAGGCGTCACTGAGTTCAGCGAGAAATGCGTCCACCGTTCGTGTGCGACGAACAGGCCACCTGTGTTCACCAATTCGCGTTACGACTCGCGCTAACTCGGTCACCGCGTTATCCGTGTGGATCATCGAGCCGTGGCCTGCGCGCGCCGCTGCCCGCAGTCGAAGCCAGCGGATACCTTTTTCTGCTGTCTGAATCGGATACAAACGCAGGTCGTCGCGAACTGAGATGGAGAAACCACCGACTTCACCAATTGCCTCCGTGGCTCCTTCAAAGAACTCGGGACGGTTCGCAACGACCCAGGAGGAGCCGTGATGCATGCCTGCTTCTTCGTCAGGAAAAAACACAATAATCAAATCGCGCCGTGGCCTGACACCTTTTTTAGCCCAATGACGCAACACCGCAAGAATCATGGCGTCCATATCTTTCATATCTACTGCGCCGCGACCCCAAATGAATCCGTCGTGGATTTCCCCTCCGAAAGGCGGGTGCGTCCAGTCGTTGGCGATAGCGGGCACCACGTCTAGGTGCCCATGCACAACGAGGGCATCAGCACTTGAATCGGTCCCAGGAATTCTTAGGTGCACTCCCCTGCGTGAATCAGATGTCGTTGTATAAACCTGTGGGTCATAACCGACTTCGCGCAGTCGCTGGGCGCAATACTCGGCGACCTCGGCCTCACCCTTTGTTTCAGGCGAATCACCCCAGTTACTTGAGTCAATTCTGATTAATTCTTGGGTAAGAGTGACTACATCTGTTTCCATTGCAGATTTTGACCCTGCACTCAGTACGAATTCTTCCGATCCCTGACTCATACGTTGATCATGCCACCTTAATGTCCGTCGAGGTGGAGACATGCAACTTGAGCCACACATTCGGCAGGTTTCGGCATCGGCCAGACCGATATCTCTACTCGATTCAATCCGGATTCACTGGAAAAAAGGGCCTCTGTATAGTTACGCTTTGCCGCGCAAGCGGCACCCAGTCCGGGTGGCGGAATAGGTAGACGCGCTAGCTTGAGGTGCTAGTGCCCGAAAGGGTATGGGGGTTCAAGTCCCCCCTCGGACACAGACTCTGAATTGCACGTTAGAAAACAAGTCGTCTCGTAACTTTTAATCGATACGCCTGATTATGGTCATTCATGACCGGTCAGATGCAATCCCACAGCCTGAATTAATCCTCAGTAGTCACCTAGCGTTAGCGACATCTACGTAAGGGGACCAATGAAAATTCGTCAACGCTCGATCGCGGCTGCTGCCGCTCTCACCATAATTTTCATACCCGCATTGGTCGCTTGCAGTGACAGCGCCGAACTCGCTGCTGAACAAATCGCTGAAAACGCCATAGGCGGTGATGTGGACATTGAAGAGGGCAACGTCAGAATCACGGATGAACAAGGGAACGAGATAGTTGCTGGAACAGATGTTGCTTTGCCTGCAAACTGGCCGCTCCCAATACCCGATTCTGGATCATTAGTTATGGCAACGGTTCAGACCGATGGCACAGCTTATGGAATGTGGGTCATGGACGGATCGGCTAAAGAGGTGGCGGACGACTACGGTCAATTGATGATCTCTGCAGGGTATGCACTCAATCAGGAAACGAATTTAGATGGCGCGATCATGCGTGACTACTCCGCCATGGGGATGTTCGTCTCGGTAGTCGTGGGAGAAACAGACGGTGAGACAACTATTGCAGTCACCGGGCTACCCGAATAGAGACTGCATGATGGAACTATTTTCTTAACCCGTCTTCGCTCGTGCATCCCAGCCGGACATAACACTTAACCATTCGGTACTGACTTTTTCGGATGGAACAAGGGTCGAAAGTTCTCCGAACAAACTCCGAAGTGCGTTTTTGTCGTCGTCGTGAAGAGCGGCATCCACATGCCGTTCCCAAGCCATTAGGGCTTCCCCACGGCTTATCGCTGATTGTTGATTAGTCTCTAGTGGCAAATCGCATTCGGAGGGCTTCACGTCGCTCCTCAAATCTGCTGACATTGACATCCATATCGGCGAGTAGCTCCGCCAATTGATCTCGAGCGGCATTTCCTTCGGCACCGAAGTCATTACGCTCGAAAATTTTCCATTTGCGTAATACAGGCATGATGACTTCGTCGCGGTGTTGCTTTAAGTCATAAATCCCAGCAACAGCGATTTCCACCGCCTTCCGCTGGAAGCCTTCAATACCGTTGCCTGGCATTGCAAAATCCCTCACGCTGGCCAGAATCGCAGTCATAGTTGCATCAGGCTGCAACTCCAGCGCAGCATCGAGAAGGTTTCGATAAAAAATCATATGCAAATTTTCATCGAGAGCGATGCGTTGCAAAAGTGCCTCACCAATGGGGTCCCCCGTCGCCGCACCGGTATTTCTGTGTGAAACACGCGTTGCGAGCTCTTGGAAAGACACATAGGACAGGCCAGCCAATATCCCCGGATGAATGGCCTGGAAGCCCTCCTGCATGTGGACCATGCGGGCTCTTTCAAGCTCTACTGGATCGACTGCACGCGTAACAACCAGATAATCGCGGATAGCTGTTCCGTGTCGACCCTCTTCCGCCGTCCAGCGACCAACCCACTCACCCCAGGCTCCGTCACGACCAAAAATAGTTGCAATTTCATGATGGTAACTGGGCAAATTGTCTTCGGTGAGTAGGTTAATAATCAGGCTTGTTCGTGCGGCCTCACTGAACCGCCTTTCTTCGGGCGTCCAATCCGCACCACCGAGATGGGCGAAGTTGCGAGCTTCATCCCAAGGGATGTAATCATGCGGGAACCATTCCTTGGCTATCGCAATGTGACGGTTGAGTTCCCGCTCAACAATAGGTTCTAATTCGTTGAGCAGATTCAGCGTGGCAACATCGTCGAGCATGGCAGTCATTGTCCTAGTCTGGCATGTTAACAAGGGATTTGCCTGCCAGCCCTCGATTGAAATTGGGCAGGCGTTCGTGCGACTTTTCGAGGTACATTGGTGACATGTCGAAGAATGCGAATGAATCCGATGCAGTAAATGTGTTGCGAGCGACACGGAACGTCGCCAGCGAACCAGGTGATATCGCTGATGCAGCCGATCGACTCACGATGATTATGGAGGCGGAGGCGATTCGCAACGGTCTCTACGGCGACACAGGAGAGTTTGGTGGTGAAGGATCATTGGATGGTCTGACCTACCCACTCGAAGACTCCGAGTACGTCTTGGCAAGTGAGGATGCTGAGGACTCAAGTGATGACCCCGCGCACGCTGGCGGTGTGACCTCCCCAGCACTCATCAGTGTCGAAGTAGCCGCCATGCATTTCATCGATTCGAATGAATACGTTGATGACGAATCGGATCAAGACAAAGCAAACCCACAGTTTGACCAATTCGATGAAACAGTGAGAGAACTCACCCCCGAGGACGAAACTCTGTTAGGTGTAGACCCCTACGACGCTTGAGTTGTTTCTAATTTTGGATTTTCGGTTTTCGCAACTTGCGGGCGGTGCCACGCACGGCTCCCCCAAGCAACATGCCAAGTAAAAACGACACTGTCACGATTACCCAGACAAAAATTTCAAAATCCATGCCCAAAAAACTAACCTGAGCAGTATCCAAATTCTGAACCGCAAAGAGAGCCAGTAAGAAGCCGATAATTATGAGAACTATTCCCCGCCAAGTTATTCGCACACCCTGCTTTGGCTCGGGATGTCCAAAATTGTTTGTCATTGGTGCCTCAACTTTCACCTTGTGTATTGTCAAGAACAGTCGCCTAAGAATTTTGTGCGTGCCCTAATTTAACCTCACTCAGCAACAAATTGTGGCCTTGCTGATATGAATAGCGCATGATTTCCTCTCCTGCTACTCAATTCGTCACTTATTCGGTTAACGCTCACATTGCAACGATTACATTTAACCGTCCTGACCGGTTAAATGCTCTATTGCCCGACATGATCCACACGTATTCCGACCTACTTGATTTCGCCGATGCGGATCCGCAGGTTCGCGCGATTGTGGTGACGGGAGCCGGTCGCGGATTTTGCTCTGGCGCTGATTTAAGTATTTTGGGCGAGGACCCGGAACTTGTTCAAGGATTTCTACAAGGACAAAGCCACAAGACCGTACCTGGAAAATACCTTCACCTGTCAACACCGGTAATCACTGCCATAAATGGCCCTGCGGCAGGACTGGGGTTTGTGATCGCGATGAGTGCCGACTTCCGTTTCGCTAAATCTGATGCCAAGTTGAGTTCCACATTTTCTCGGCTGGGTCTCATCGCTGAGTACGGGATTGCGTGGTTGCTTCCCAGATTGGTGGGGCTTGCACGAGCTACGGAAATTTTGATCTCCGGTCGCACATTCACAGGAACGGATGCTTTGGGTTACGGGCTTGTGCTTGCAGCAAGTGATGATCCTCTGGCCGACGCCTATGCCTGCGCAAATGACTTGATTACCAATTGTTCACCGGCCTCGATGGCCGTTATTAAGTCTCAGATGGTGCGGGCCCTTAATTCCAATTTCAATGACAGCGCGGACGATGCCTTTGTTGAGATGGCACATGCATTTGGCCGTGAAGATCTTGCGGCGGCTCTGGCGGGGAAGATCAATAAAGTGGCGCCTCAGTTCCCTGCGAATAAATGATGTGAATCTAGGGCAGCAATCCGCAGTGGGCTAATGCCATTCGGACCAATCGTCCTTGACCACCCACCATTTCTAATTCAAATTCAGGGCTGGTTGCAGCATCCGGTGTTACCCAAATCAGATCAAGTGAATCCTGCGATGGCGCACAATCACCTTCAATAGGAACTATGTAAGCCAGTGAAATGGCATGTTGACGGGGATCATGGAAACCCGTCACGGTTTCGTCTGGGAAATACTCCACCACGGTGAAAGGTTGTGGCGAGGCAGGCAATTTCGGGAAGGCCATCGGGCCCAAATCTTTCTCTAAATGTCTCATGATTGCATCGCGCACTCGCTCCCGATACAAAACGCGCCCTGACACGACGGCTCGGCTAATAGTGCCGTCCGGTAAAACGCGAAGGAGTAAACCCACCTCGGTCACTTGGCCGTTGGCGTCAACCCTGACCGGTATTGCGTCAATATAGACAATTGGCAGATTAGCCCGGGCGTTATCCAAATCGTTAGTAGACAGCCATGCACCGGAGTTTTCCAGAAGTTCCATCACGGGGTCATCCTCACACATAAATTTGCTCGGAGCACAGATGAGCGCGAAAATCCCTTGAGAGTTACCCTTGGGTCATGGGTTCATCAACACCTGCTCGAGACGGCGCACAACGACCTGACGGAACAAACTATGAAACGGTCTTATCCGAGGATGAGTGGCGCGAGCGCCTGAGCCCGGAGGAGTATCGCGTTTTACGTGAAGCCGGGACCGAACCCGCGTATCAGGGTGAATTCACCAATGAGAAACGTGCGGGTTCTTACTCGTGTCGTGCCTGTGGCGCTGAGCTGTTCACGAGCGAGACCAAGTTCGACTCACACTGCGGGTGGCCCAGTTTCTATGAACCCTTGGCAAAAGACTCCGTGGTCTACCTTGAGGACAAGAGCATGGGCTCCGCTCGCACGGAAGTTCGCTGTGCTACGTGCGGCGGTCATCTCGGGCACGTATTCGAGGGAGAAGGCTTTGGGACCCCCACGGATCAGCGCTACTGCATAAACTCGATATCGGTGAATTTCGAGTCCCCCTAGCGGCGCGCCAGTCCCAGCAATCCCACCCGTCTCATTAGTCTTAAGCGATGCGAACCGTAACTCCTGCAGCTGATCAGTTTGCGCTGACCATTGAGCAGATCAGTTCTGCCCTCGTTCGCCCAGACATCACATTGACCCAGGTTCCAGCGCCGAGCCGACTGGCACCCTTTGCCTTGGCCATGACGGCTGAACCGACAGATGTCGACAGTGACGTCTTCTCCGGCAGATTCGTCCTTCTTCACGACCCAGATGGCGTCGAAGAATGGGGTGGCACATTTCGCGCTGTAATTTTCGCGCGTGCCGAACTTGAATCGGATTTATTAAACGATGACCTTGTGCGAGAAGTTGCTTGGAGTTGGATCCTCGAGAGCACCGGTGGCTTGGAAATAACCGAACTAGGCGGAACCGTGACCTCCAATTTTGGTCAGTCCTTTGGGACGTTGTCAGATCGCCCAGCAGATGGCTTTGTTGAAGTGCGATCCTCGTGGACGCCGATTGAAGATTCGTCAGGTGTGCCCTTGGATAACTTAGGCACCCATCTTGCGGCGTGGATTAATGTTCTTGTTTTCGCGGGTGGTTTGGTGCCACTACCCGAAGGCGTTGCCCATGTCGCACATGCTCGACGCCGTGGATAAGTCGGATAGCTTGGAAAACACTGTTTCGGAGGATGAAACTGATGTTCAGGTTGAGGTTAAAATCCCTCATGAGCCTCGAGAGCCCGTCCCAGAATTAATCACGACGCAGGCTGCACTTAACGAGTACGCACAGGCTCTCGCCGGTGGCCACGGCCCACTTGCACTTGATGCTGAGAGAGCATCCGGGTACACGTATTCGCAGCGGGCCTATTTAATTCAAATACGAAGGAACGGTTCCGGTACCGCACTCATTGATCCAATCGCCTGTCCAGATTTGAGTCCCATTGCCGCGGCTACGGTCGGTGTCGAATGGATCTTGCATGCGGCAACCCAAGATCTTGATTGCCTGCGTGAGGTGGGGTTGACGCCGAGCTCGCTTTTTGACACTGAATTGGCAGGCCGAATACTCGGCCGTGAGCGCGTAGGTCTCGGGCCTCTGATGGAAAATGAACTGGGCGTGTACCTTGAAAAAGGTCATGGTGCCGCGGATTGGTCGATACGACCATTTTCAACGGCAATGTTGAGATACGCCGCACTGGATGTGGAGTTACTCGTTGAACTGCGCGATGCACTGGCCGCAAGCCTCGACGAGAGTGGCAAACGTGAGTACGCACAGCAGGAATTCGATGCTTTGCTTTCATGGCGGCCCCGCGAACATAAGGGAGAAGCATGGCGACGCACCTCAGGTGTCCACGGAGCGAAAACGCCGCTAGCTCGTGGAATCGTGCGGGAACTGTGGCTCACACGCGATGACATTGCCCGTCGTCGTGATATTGCACCTGGTCGGATTTTGCCCGACCGCGCGATTATGGCCGCGTCACTGGCAAAGCCAGCCGATCAACTGCTTAAAGTCCAAGGATTCAATGGCCGTGGCGCAGGGCGCTATGAAAAACAGTGGGTTGCCGCCGTGGAACGGGCTCGAGCACTGCCCGAGTCCGAACTCCCCAAACCACCACCGAGGAGTGAAGGCCCACCACCGCCCAAGGCATGGGCCGATAAGAATCCCGGAGCTCACGCGCGACTGGAGTTCACTCGTTCCGAATTGTCACGCATATCGGAGGAACTGAATATTCCGACGGAGAACTTGATGCAGCCTGATTTAGTTCGGCGTGCCTGTTGGTCTGAACCAACGGATGATGAGCAGTTCTACCGTGATTTGCTCAGCGAGGGCGGTGCTCGAGCGTGGCAATGCGACCTTGTCCTCCCAGTTTTACTGTTGGCCCGTTCACAGGAACCTGACCAGATGACATTTGAGGATCTACTTTAATTTCGCCCCCGACGTTAATCTTCGTGAAACGGTTTCGAGAAAATGCTGGAGTAGGTGCTGAAATAAGTTACTAGCGGGTAACATAGGACTCTCACAAGGAGGATCTATGACTGAACTCGCTAATGTCGTTTTCGTTGACGGAGCACGGACCCCATTCGCTCGGGCCGGGAGCCTTTATGCTCAGACCCGAGCCGATGACCTGATTGTGAAGGTAATGCGGGAATTGCTCCGCCGAAATCCAAACTTGCCACCGGAAAAGATTGATGACGTCGCTATTGCGGCCGCCAGTCAAACTGGTGATCAGGGTATGAATATTGGGCGATCCGCATCACTGCTGGCCGGCCTGCCCAACACGGTTCCGGGCTACTCCGTCGACCGATGGTGTGCTGGCGCGATGACCGCGGTCACAACACTTTCCAGTGCCATCATGGCGGGTGCCTATGACCTTGCGCTTGCAGGTGGAGTTGAACATATGACCCATCACCCTATGGGTGAAGGAATGGATCCAAATCCGCGTTACCTGTCAGAAAGAATTGTTGACCCAGAGGCCATGGCCATGGGCATGACAGCTGAGAATTTGCACGACCGTTTTCCACACCTCACCAAGGAACGTGCCGATGCTTTCGCACTTGGCTCACAGGAGAAGACCGCGAAGGCTTACGCCAACGGTCTGATCCAGCCTGATTTGGTTCCCGTGGTCGCACGCAGTGCTGAACTAGGCAGTGTCTTGGTCAGTGAGGATGAATCCCCCAGGCCAGGAACAACCCTTGAAGGTTTAGCGAGTTTGAAGACACCCTTCCGACCACATGGTCGCGTGAGTGCTGGTAACGCCTCGGGTCTATCGGACGGAGCTACAGCCGCACTCTTAGCGAATGAGCAGGTTGCCGATCAATTGGGGCTCTCAAAAAAAATGCGCATGGTTGGCTTCGCATTCGCAGGTGTTGAACCCGAAGTGATGGGCGTGGGCCCGGTCCCTAGCACCGAAAAAGCCTTGGCTAGGACCGGTCTCACAATCGATGACATCGATTTATTCGAAGTCAATGAAGCCTTCGCTATTCAGGTTCTGGCGTTCCTCGACCATTTTGGAATCGACGACGACGATCCGCGAGTGAACCCAATGGGAGGCGCGATAGCTGTTGGGCACCCGTTGGCCTCCAGCGGTATTCGCTTGATGAACAACCTAGCCATGGATTTCACAATGAATCCGACGGCAAAATATGGAATCACCACAATGTGTATTGGCTTGGGCATGGGTGGAACAGTCATTTGGGAAAATCTTTCAGGGAGTAAGGCATGAGCGAATCACAAGGATCCACTGCAGTAGTCAATCCCGAGGAAATCGTCACCGAAGCACGAGTTCGGTATTTCGATATGCCACTTGCCGCAGGCACGATGGCCCTGATCACTTTGGATAATGGCAAAGATCACACTCGCCCATCAACTTTCGGCCCAGGCGGACTCGCATCGCTGAACAGAGCGTTAGATGAAATCGCGGATCGCTCGGATATCGCAGCCGTCGGCGTGACGGGAAAGCCATTCGTGTTCGCTGTGGGAGCAGACCTCTCTGCAATGAGTTTGGTTAATGATCCAAAGATCATCGCTTCTTTTGGAAAATTGGGTCATGACGTAATGCGACGTTTCGGTGAGTTCGCCGTGCCCACATTTGCATTCGTGAATGGTGCCGCCATGGGTGGCGGCTTGGAACTTGCATTGCACTGCAATTATCGGACCGTCTCATCCGATGCTGCAGCATTGTCACTCCCGGAAGTTTTTCTCGGGTTAATTCCTGGCTGGGGTGGTGCTTGGTTGCTACCGAACTTGGTTGGGCCAAAAAATGCTCTTGAAGTAATAATTAGTAATTCAATGAGTCAGAACAAGCAGATGAAACCCAAACAATCAGTTGAACTCGGCGTCATGGACGTCATGTTTGAACCTGCCGACTTTCTCGAACAATCAATCCTTTGGGCATCAAAGGTCCTGACAAATGCGATCACTGTCGAGCGACCAGCGATTGATCGAGAAAACTGGGATGCAGTTGTTGAAGGAGTTCGCGCTGCAGTTGACTCACGTGTTCATGGGGCAACCCGCGCGCCATACATGGCCCTTGATCTTGTTGCGGCCGCAAAAACGGCAACTCGCAGTCAGGGTTTTGACGCTGAGGATCAAGCTCTGACCGATCTCGTCATGTCAGATCCGCTTCGCGCATCACTGTATGCATTCGACCTGGTTCAAAAACGTGCCAAAAGACCAGTCGGGGTTCCCGATAAATCATTGGCGCTTGCTGTGAAGAAAGTCGGAATAGTTGGCGCAGGACTGATGGCAAGCCAACTTGCGTTGCTTTTCACCCGTACCCTCATGGTTCCTGTTGTGATGACCGACCTCGATCAGGAACGAGTGGACAAAGGTGTCAGTTATGTCCACGCGGAATTGGACAAGTTACTTGGTAAAGGTCGCCTCTCCCCCGATAAATGCAATCGGCTTAAGGCCCTGATCAGCGGAACGACAGATAAGCGCTCGTTTGCTGATGCTGACTTTGTCATTGAAGCGGTCTTTGAAGAACTCGGAGTGAAAAAGACAGTATTCGCACAGCTCGAAGAAGTCGTGCGGCCGGATTGCATCCTGGCAACGAATACTTCATCACTCAGCGTCACCGAAATGGCGGCTGAATTGAAGCACCCGGAGAGAGTTGTTGGATTCCATTTCTTTAATCCGGTGGCGCTCATGCCACTTCTGGAGATTGCGCGAGCCCATAAGACCAATGACGCGACGCTAGCGACCGCATTTGCCGTCGGTAAAGGCCTCAAGAAGTCGTGTGTCTTGGTGGCGGATCGACCCGCATTCGTGGTCAACCGTCTACTCAATCGATTCCTCGGCGAAATCATTGCCTGCGTAGATGAAGGCGCGAGTTTCGCTGACGCTGACGCGGCGGTACATGAGATGGGACTACCCATGGAGCCATTCGTTCTCGTACAGATGGTGGGCCCAGCAGTTGCCCAACATGTGGCACAAACTCTCAATGGACACTTCCCCGACCGGTTCCACGCCTCCGAGAAAATGGGTCAACTTGTTGCAGCAGGTCTACCCGGAATCTGGTTATGGGATGAAGCAGGCAACAGGTCGGTAGACCCACGAGTATTAGAAATCTTTGGCGACGCCCCCAGCACCATGACCCCGGATCAGATCAGAGACAGGGCATTAAAGGCTCTGGCGCAAGAGGCTCGAATCATGCTGGATGAGGGGGTAGTGGCCGAGGCTGAGGATCTCGACCTCTGCATGATTCTTGGTGCCGGATGGCCGTTCTGGCTTGGTGGGATTACCCCCTACCTTGACCGTGAGGGCTACAGCAACCCCCGCTTCCTAGCCCAAGGGATCGCTAGCGTTCCTGCGTAATCGAATCGGCTATCTCGCCGTGTTCACTGCTGGCCATCCACTCGGTGATTGAACGGGTAATTGCCTGTCCGGTGAGACCTAGATCGGTAAGAATCGAGCCCCGATTTGCGTGATCGAGAAAGGCAAGCGGGGTACCGAAGTTACGAAGTGGTACATCCACGTTTGCATCCCGCAAAGCTTGGCTTAATGCGGCACCCACGCCACCGGCTCGAATGCCGTCTTCGATCACCACAACCAGTCTGGCCTTTGCGGCCTGATCCAAGGCGTATTCCGGTATCGGTTTAACCCACCTTGGATCAAGCACCTGCGCACCAATGCCTTGGGCTTTAAGCCCTTCACAGACGTCTATTCCGAGTTGAGCAAAGGAACCGATAGCGAGGATACATACCTCAGCATTTCCGTGACGAGCGAGAATGTCCACGCTCCCCTCGCGTGCCAAAGCCGGAATATCTTGTGGGACGGCGCCCTTAGAAAACCGAACTACCGAAGGTGCGTCGTTGATATCAACCGCTTCTCGAAGAGCCTGTTTGAGTGTTGGTTCATCACGTGGTGCGGCGATTTGAAGACCGGGCACTATCTGCAGCATGGACATGTCCCACACTCCATTGTGGCTAGCTCCGTCATCTCCGGTAATGCCAGCCCGGTCCAGAACAAATGTCACCCCTGCCTTGTGAAGTGCGCAATCCATGAGAACTTGGTCAAATGCTCGGTTCAAAAACGTCGCATACAACGCCACAACCGGGTGCATTCCGCCGTAGGCCAAACCCGCTGCGCTTGTAGCGGCATGTTGCTCGGCAATACCCACGTCAAAGATGCGGGTGGGAAACTCCTGGGCAAATTGATCAAGCCCAGTGGGACCCAGCATCGCGGCGGTTATGGCGACAACATCGGGTCGAACTCGCCCGATTGATACCAACTCGTCGGAGAAAGCCTTGGTCCAACTTCTACCCGCTGCGACAACTGGCAGTCCCGTCTCGGGATCAATCACTCCAACACCGTGAAAACGGTCCGCTTCATCGGCTTCTGCAGGAGCGTAACCCTGGCCCTTGTGGGTTATGACATGAACAATCACAGGTGCTTCAAAATCCCGAGCACGGCTTAACGCAAACTCAACCTCGGCTTCATCGTGGCCGTTAACCGGACCGACATACTTCAAGCCAAGATCCTCAAACATACCTTGTGGCGCAACCACATCCTTGACGCCCTTTTTCATGCCGTGCAATGCGTCAAAAACAGGGGGGCCAACTACAGGCGTTCGCAGAAGCACCCGTTTGCCCCAACCCATAACCTTTTCGTAATTTGGTGCCGTGCGCAAGGTATGCAGGTGGTGGGCTAGTCCCCCAATAGTTGGCGAATAAGACCTCGCGTTGTCATTCACCACAATCACGACCGGCCTCTCCCCCGTTGCAATATTGTTCAGCGCCTCCCAGGCCATACCGCCGGTCAAGGCTCCGTCACCGATTACTGCAACGACATGCTGCTCACCGAGCAGTCCTCGTTGTTGCCAAGCCTTAGCAAGCCCGTCCGCATAAGACAACGCTGTGGAAGCATGTGAGTTCTCAACAATGTCATGCGGGCTTTCGCTGCGGCTGGGATAACCACTCATGCCGTCTTCTTGGCGGAGCGAATCAAAATCCACCGCTCGACCTGTCAGTATTTTATGAACATAGGCCTGGTGGCCGGTATCCCAAATAATGGCGTCCTCCGGTGACCGAAAGACCCGATGGAGCGCGATACTGAGCTCAACCACGCCTAGGTTTGGGCCTAGGTGGCCACCGGTGGCAGAGACTTTCTCAACCAAGAAAGCGCGAATCTCCCGCGCTAGTTCAGGCAGTTTGTCCGCCGGGATTGCACGAACGTCACGGGGATCCCGAATTGCCTCCAAGTAACGCACCTCCCTAGTCTAGATCAGACGTGTTTAATCTGCTGTGATCCAGCGCGGCGAGGGCATTCTTAACTGAGTTCACTTCGCGCTCAGTGCGCAGTAACCGCGCACCAATCTCACTCAGAGCCTCTAATAGGACCGATGGATTCGCTGAACCTGAACTAATCCGCGCGGTGGCATATAGGCGCCGCATCAACGCAATATCACTTTCCACACGCTCATTAAGCACCCAAACCATGGCCATTGGGTCATTTCTGATTTCCGAATCGCGAAACTCTCCCGGCAGGCGCTCCAACAGCCAACGGGCGACCTGTCCAGGAAACTCCGGATCGAATGCGGACACCAAGTCCGTTGGCCACCCAACAGGTGTACTGGTCACAGAAGCGAACGAAGGACGTACTGCAAAATTCCACCGTTTCTGTAGTACTCAGCCTCACCCGGGGTGTCGATCCGCAGAATAGCAAAAAATTCAATGACACTGCCGGCTGGTGTGGTTGCACTCACCATCAAGCGCTTAGGTGTCACTCCATTGTTGAGTTCGGTAACTCCCTCGATCGCGAATACCTCACTGCCCGTCAGTCCGAGGCCTTGAGCGCTCTCACCTTCAACGAACTGAAGTGGAAGTACTCCCATTCCAATCAAATTGGAGCGGTGGATTCGTTCATACGACTCTGCGATGACCGCTCGAACACCTAAAAGCGCGGTTCCCTTAGCTGCCCAGTCACGACTTGACCCGGAACCGTATTCTTTGCCCGCCAAAATAATTAAGGGAATGTTCGAGCTCTTGTAATTCATTGCTGCGTCATAGATTGTGGTTACGGGCGCACTTGGGTCGGTAAAATCAACGGTGACTCCGCCTTCAGTCCCCGGCGCAATTAGATTTTTCAGCCGAATGTTAGCGAAGGTTCCTCGAATCATTA
>JAFMHB010000044.1 GCA_017854795.1 Candidatus Nanopelagicales bacterium | reverse complement strand
TTACGAGTCGAGAACAACATCAAGGCAAAGAACCAAAATCTTTCTCACGAACAAAATAACTGATCGCAACCAAACCGACCCGTGATATGGTCCGCACAGCGAGTGTGAACCATCTGTGGTTGCCTGACTTTCCAGTTGGGCAGCCACTTTTTGGTGGAAGATCTTCCATCTCACTCACCCCCCACTCTCCCCGCAGATTGCCCGCGCAAACCAACGGGCTGCGAGGTCAAAGACGGAAAGTGTGTCGGCGTAGTCACACCACCACACGAATCACTTCATAAGCAATCTAGATCAATACTGCCAACTCGGGTAACCCCCAAAAAGTCGCATATGAATAACAATCTCTACCCCAAACCGTAACAACGAATCCAACACCGGCGAAAGATTCACTCTCACTTCCCGTAACGGAATCAATAGATCCGCTGATGTACCCCGTGAAGTGAATGAATCGAGCAATGAGGAGTATCGCTATTCCTGAAGGAAGAGATCGATTCTGCGTGCATGGATCCGGAATTTTAAGGATCGGAATCAAATATCCGACTCGCCTTGCTGCACCTGACTTCTCATGTACACGTGCGCGCGCTCGTCTTTTAGCACCCCGTAGGGGTGCTTTGAGTTGTGTCAGTGCTCAACACATCCGTTGAGCCAAATAAAAACTGACGAAAGGAACGTTATGCCCAACGGCGGATACCCCAGGCACCTTCTCACTCCACTGCGTGATTCAGGAATGGAAATCCTGACATCGGGTTGGAACATCACTGTAAGGCGCAGACATGAAGGAGGGTTCTATGAATTCGGTGGACTCAATGAAATTCAAACCTCCGCGTTGCTCTACCACTTGCTGTATTGGATGGGATTCCAAGATGAGGAACAGCTCAAGTCCATTCGGCAAAGCCTGGAGCTCAAAGGATTCAAACTCAACCCTCACTACAACAAGCACGGATGCCTCTACGACTACTAACCAAAATGATGGAGGTGGTGACGGCTCATGCCGTCACCACCTGACTCACCACCAATCAGTTTCTGATCATGTGAAGCAGCCATCGAAGTAATTCACGTAAAGCAATGCTTGACGCAATTACTCCAACCCGTGTTAAGATTCGCTTGTCTAGTGCGAACCTCTTGAGAAGGCCCAGCCATTTAGCTGGGCCTTTCTCTTCAGGCAAAGGAATGTTCATCCTTCCCATCACCCCCACTCCCCTCGACAAATTTCCCGCACAACTTCACGGGAGGCGAGGTTTATGGTCAGTGACCAAGAGGCAACAGCGCACAAACAAGAAAACTCAACGATCCACACGCTAATGCGCAAGAAATGAGAAGGACAGAGACAAATTTAGGTTGTGGACAACCGCCCTGAGATCTCAACAGCCAAACAATGTAGGTCCCATGCAGCACTATGACTGCCAAAGCGAAACCGCAACACAGATCGGGGGGATCACATGGAGTCTGAGAACGAGACCACGCCACCAGTACAAAGCCCGATGCAACGTAACCCGTGGAAGTGGATCGGAGTCATCGCGCTCGTTCTAGCGATCACGTCACTCACAGGCCTAGTACTCGTTCAGCAGCAAGTCATTGGATTGGAATCAGCGACCTCCTAGTATTCCGAGGCACGGGTGCGCAGAAGCACATTCAAGACCGAGTGTAAGAGTCCGCATGGTTCGGGCTGGGAGATCTAACTTGGCAGTGTCGACCGTCTTTGGCTAAGGCTCCACGTGATTTTGCCACAACATTTGACATATAAGTGACATAAGCTTGAGTTCACAGACGGAGGGCTTGTGAAGAAACATATTTCGGTAGTTGGAGCGGTCATTACAACTGGCGGACTTGTACTTTGTGCTCAACGCGGTGAGTCCGGAGAGTTGCCCGGAATGTGGGAGTTTCCGGGGGGAAAAATAGAGTCAGGTGAGTCCATGCAGGAAGCATTGCGACGCGAAGTTGAAGAGGAACTTGGTTGCAGCGTGGAGGTAGGACGCGAGATTGAGTCGACTACACACGAATACGATTTCGCCTCAATCACTCTCACAACCTTCTACTGCCAGATTCTTGTAGGAACTCCGTCACCTAAAGAACACTTAGCACTGAAATGGGTGCACCCGTCGGAACTAAACAAACTTAATTGGGCCCCTGCAGATCTACCCGCCGTGGCTTTCATCCAGATGGATTTGTTGTGAAAGAGATTGACTACATCTGGCCTGATCAGTTTAGGCAAGATATTGAATTCGGTTTTATAGATGGAGCTTCTCCCGGCGTTGGACTCCATAACCCAAAATTGATCCTCAACCATGACGGAAACACAGTTGAGCACACAATTGTTGAAGAACTTGCACGCAGCAACTCATTCACATTTTCGGTTGCCTTTATAACTCAGGGAGCCATCGCACAGCTCAAACAACATTTGCGTGATTTCAAAGGATCTGGAACGATTATCACATCTGATTATTTGACTTTTAATCAACCGCAAGCCTTTTCCGAACTGTTGAATCTAAAAAAACAATTAGGTTTTGACGTCAGGCTCCACACGTCTGGTGCTTTCCACGCAAAGGGTTACATCTTTCAGCAATTGCATTCAATGACAGCGATGATAGGCAGCGCAAACCTGACGAGCGCGGCTCTCTCACAAAACCATGAATGGAATTTGAAGGTCTCCGCTGCAACGGATAGCGATTTTGTGCAGCAAATATCAAAACTACTAAATGAGCAAATTTCTTCCTCGCGACCTCTGGATCAAGAATGGATCGATCAGTACACATCTGTCTACGAGAACACCCCAAAACGAGATCCCATTGAAAACGACCCACGGCCCTCCATTGCTTCCATTACGCCCAACAAAATGCAAGAAGATGCCTTACTCGCCTTGGAATTTGTCCGAGCACAAGGTGCACGACGTGCCGTGATAATTTCGGCGACAGGTACGGGGAAAACAATGCTCGCTGCACTCGACGTTCGAGCATTTCAACCCGAACGACTGCTGTTTATTGCCCATAGGGAACAAATACTTGATCGAACGATCGTTGAATTCAAAAAGGTTCTGGACGGCAAAGACACCGACTACGGAAAGCTAACTGGGACGTCGAAGCAAATTGATTGCAGATACGTATTTGCCACTATCCAAACACTCTCTCAGCTTGAGCTTCTCAACACAGTCCAACCTGATTCATTTGACTTCATAATCATCGATGAAGCTCATAGATCTGGAGCAGTGACCTACCAGCGAGTCGTTGATTATTTTGACCCAAGATTCATTTTAGGTATGACTGCTACACCTGAAAGAAGCGACGGATTCAATGTTTTCGAATTATTCCACTACAACGTTCCTTATGAAATCCGTCTTAACCAGGCGCTCAGCGAGGGAATGCTCAGCCCATTTCATTACTATGGAATTGCTGACCTCACATTGGCCGATGGATCAACAACGGATGATGCCACTGAACTTAATTTGCTCACGGCTCCTGAGAGAGTAAAGCATCTCGTTAGTGCCATCGAAATTTATGGTCAAGCCGGTGTGGCTCCTCGCGGCCTCATATTCTGCAGCCGTATTGAGGAGGCTAGGTCACTGTCGCAAGCCCTCAATAGTCAATCGCTTCGGGGCAATGAGTTGCGCACGGTTGCCCTTTCGGGACAGGATTCTATTGAGGATCGCGAGCGTTATGTTTCACAACTCGAGTCCGGCGATATTGATTACATCCTTACCGTTGACATCTTTAATGAAGGCGTAGACATTCCTTCAGTGAATCAGGTAATCATGCTTCGTCAAACTCAATCGGCGATTGTGTTTGTGCAGCAACTTGGCCGCGGATTGAGATTATCTAGGGGCAAGGAATACTTGGTAGTCATCGACTTTATTGGGAATTACAAAAACAACTTTTTGATTCCCATCGCTCTGTTTGGTGACGAGTCACTTAATAGGGAGTCTCTTCGGGAAAGACTGAACGAAACGGTTGAAGCAGGCGCCCTGCCCGGACTGTCCAGCATCAGTTTTGATGAAATTTCACGTGAGAGAATCCTGAATTCGATAACTAGTACGAAACTGGACAGCCTGGCGAATCTGAAAGTCTCGCTCGAGCTCATGCAAAACAGAATTGGCGATGTACCTGCGCTGTGGGACTTCTATCGATTCCAATCGGTGGATCCAGTTTTACTCGCTACAAAGAAGCAGCATTTTCCGGAGCTCCTTCAGTCGTTGCTCCAAGTAGATGATGAACTCTCTGATTTTTCTTCACGAGCACTTCATTTATTGTCACACGAAGTTCTGGCAGCGAAGCGGCTCCATGAGTTAATCCTTCTGGAAATGCTTCTTGAGAATGGCTCAGTGAAGGTGTCCGAACTACCACTTGCGTTTCAGTCCCAGGGACTTCTCGCAATCGAAGCCCAGGTTTCCAGCGTATTGGACACTTTCACTCTCACTGGTTACTCGCAAGCGGATGTTAAACGCTACCGAGTTGGGATAGCGGAAGTCGTTGGTGACTCGATCCAATCGACAGCAGCTTTCTCAAAAGCTTTTGAAAAAGAGTCAAGCCTTCGCGTTGCCGTCACAGATCTCATTAAAACTGGCAAGGCGCTCATTAGCGACCGCTATCTTTGTGGTTCCCTTTTCACCCCAGGTATGCAGTACTCACGACGGGATGCGGCTCGACTCGTGGGATGGCCTCGAAGCACAGCATCTACGATTTATGGGTATAAGAGTGATGTCGAATTGGGTGTCTGCACCGTATTTGTCACTCTGGAAAAGTCGGATGAAATAGTCGCCAGCACCGCATATCAGGATCGACTTCTTGATCCTTCAAACATGAGGTGGTACTCAAAAAGCAATAGAACCTTACTGAGCAATGATGTTGCTGGCATCGTCTCAGGATCGGTAGATATTTTTGTTTTTGTCAAAAAGGATGATGCTTTAGGAGCCGATCACTACTTCCTTGGTCGTGCGACAGCACATGATCCACAAGAAACGACAATGCCAGGAAACAATGGGGAACTCCTGCCTGTGGTCACCATGATCTTGAAATTCGATGCACCAATAAAGCAGGGACTTTTCGATTACTTCCATTCAACTGACATCTGAGGTTATTAAATCAAGCTCGTTCACTTGCCACCCTCAGCCGACTTGTTCCAGGTAGACTCGGAGGCTCCAAACAAGTCAGTTTCTCAAGGAGAAATATGCACATCGGTGGAAAACATTTCATCGCAGTAATTGTTTCAACTTTAATTATCACTGGTTCAACGATTCCTGCTTCGCATGCTGCAAGTCCAGTTCCAGGTAGATTTTGTAAAACATCTGATATCGACAAAAAAGTTATGACCTCAAAATACGGTTTGGTGAAGTGCAAAAAAGATGGAAGCAACGCCCGATGGAAGGCAATTAAGTCCCGAAATTTTAGTTGAGCACTTAAAACGTGTAACCGAATTGTGAATTGTTAAAACGATGGAATTAGCCTTTGAAGAAATCTGGCTGTTTCCGGATCCTCCGAGTAAATCAAAGTCCCGATCATCCCTCTCGTGAGAAGCACCTTATAAACATTGAGAACGAGCGCGTGGAACTCTTGATCTGAGACCTTCTTGGTGTTCTTAAAGTCAGGGTCTTTGTTCTCTGATCGTTGGGTTACCCAGCGATCACCGCGTCTGACAAGGTCAGGGCCAATGATCACGCCGTTCCAGTCATATTCGAATCCTTGGGCGGTATAGATGCAGCCGACTTGTCCAAAGCCGCTTGGGTCAGAGGCCCAAAGGGGGCTGGGTGGTGCTCCGCCGACTGCACGTTCCCCTTTGAGGTTCCATGGCCGCGACCACAGTCCGATCTTGACATCGGGGATGAGTTGTCCGTCTTTGGTCGGGTCGCTCCACGGCCAGCAATAGCCTGCGGTCATTCGTGCACTGAAACCTTCATCGTTTTTCTTCTGAAGAAAGCTTTCGAGTTCACTGGGAGACTGCGAGGTCGTGAGGGTGTAACTGCCGTCGGGTTCCCACGCAATGGGGCCACCCTCGGCAAGGCCAAGGAATCGTTCGACCCAATTGATGTAGGCCGCACTGCCACCGCAGCGATATTGATCATTGAGGGAGACTGATTTTGTTTGGATGCCCAGAGCCTTGGCGTAAGCCTTAATCTCGGCTACCGTTCCGAGCTCTCCAGGTCGCACAACTTGATGTTGGTCCAAGAGGAAGACCGGGACCCTGGCTGTTGCAAACAGTTCGTCGATTTGAGCGCGCCCTGTTCGGAACTCCGCTTTGGTGTAACGGTTAACAGATGTCTCTCTGATTCGGTGCGCCTCGTCAAGGATCAGGACATCAAGCGAATTGGGTTCAGCGTCCATGAATGAATTGAAGTACTTGAACAACGATTTGGTTCGACCGGAACCTTTGCCACCGATTCTGCGAAGTGTGGTTGTAAATGATTTTGAACCCGTCGCGTGAAGAACCGTCTTACCTTGCCGCGCTAACTCTCCGAGCAAAGACAGTGCGATCACGCTCTTGCCCGTTCCCGGTCCCCCGGTGACAATCACGGCTGTCTTGGTGTTCCCCCATTGCGCTTGCTTCACGGCGTGCATGACAAGTTCGTAAGCGACTTTCTGTTCATCGAGAAGAACGAACTGCTCACGCTTTTGAATTTCATCGGCTGCAACGGCTAGGAGTTGCTTGCTGGGTCCTTCCTTCATGTTCAAGAAATCATCCGCTGACTGTGTTCCTGGGGATTGTGTGTCGAAGTTCTCGCGCAGGAAGTCATGGAACTTTGATTTCATGTCACCGGTAAACATGCGCAAGTCTCGTCGTTGTTCAACATTGAAAAGTGGATCGACGGTGAACTGGGTTGCGTTATGAAGGTAGGCCGCTGCTGCAACGTTTAAGTGTTGCTCGCTCAAGGCAGGAAGGAAGTCAGTGAGGTATTGCTGGTACCCGCCTACTTGGGTCAACGGGTGAGAAACTGGCCTTCCGCCATAGGCGTCAATGAGTACGAGTTCCGGATTCTCCTCATACAGATCCGCTTGACTCCACTGCTTCAACTCAATTAATACATATGAATTCTTTTGGGTAACCGGATGAACCCCCGCCAAAACAGCATCGATTCGGCGACTGGTCAAAGGAAGTTTCTGCTCGACCAAAATCTCGACATTACTCAACCCGGCTTCAATAAGATCGTTCGCAAGCACCGGCATAGAAGCTTGCCACGAGCGGATTTCTCCGGGGCCCGGCCGAACACCATGTTCATGCAGCATGCGGGCCGTCATTTGTTCGATTGCACTTCCTGATTCGTAAAGCGAACGGATACTAGGACCCGTTCCACGAATCAAACCCACAATGACCCCCAGGCAGCACGAATAAAGTCGTGCGGGTGGAGGTCAATCCTGAATAAGGCGCCTGTCGGGCCGCGATCACATACTAGCGATCTTCAGCGTGCTCAGGAGCGTCCGCGGAAATGACATGCATGGAAATGTGGGACCACATTCAAGCCGGTATTGCCAACCGGTGTCAGGTCGCCAGGTCCAACGGGGTTGCCACCGCCGAGATCGAACAATTTGCGCCGGTCTTTGAATCCGGACGAACGGTCGGCTGACTACGGTAAAAGGTGGCAGACTTACGTTGATTAGCAGGACGAAGCACATTCGGGAAGAGAAATAAGGAAAGCCAATGAAGCGAATATTTCCCATTGCGTTACTTGTCGCATTGGCCATGGTTATGCCACAGATGGCAACACCTGCTTGGGCCCACACACCGGTGATCTTGCTCAATAGCGACACCACTCCTAAGGCGGGTCCTTTGTTGGTTGATGGCACGGTCTCGTTTGCTATCCGAGCATCCTTCACCAAATCAGGGCAGAAGAAAGCTTTCCGCGCGGCACTCAAAAAGGGTGAAGAGTTAGTTGTGGAATATTTGATCGTGGATAAGAAACCAGAGAACGCACTCAAGAACAGAAAGCTCCCTCGGTTGGTGGTTACCTCACCCTCGGGAAAGAAAATGGTCATTAAGTTTAACGAACGCACTGACTTCTACTACTCGTCTCTCAACACCAACTACATTTACCTCGCTCGTTACCGTGCACCTGCAGAAGCTGGCGTCTATCAATTCGTGGCGACATCACGTGCACCGGCCGCCGTTGTTCTGGTGGTGGGCGAGAAAGAGATTCCAGGGGAAGTGAAGCGTTAACTAGTTAGCGAGTTAACCGGATAACCTGCTGCCATGGAAGATTCCGACGCGACAGCGACCCCACCGACTCCCTCGAAGTTGCCTTCGAATCAGTTTGATCACTTTTATAAGGGTGGGTATCGAATTGGGAAGTTGCGTAATGGTCCTGGTGGACCCATGCGCCCGGAGGAATGGATCGCCTCGACCACCACACGTTTTGGGGAGTCGACAACGGGGCTGTCACGTTTAGCTGATGGCACACTCCTGCGGGACGCGGTTGAATCGAACCCGGTTCTGTGGCTGGGTCAATCGCATTACGACAGATTTGGAACATCGATTGAGATCTTGGTTAAGTTATTGGATCCTGATCAAAGACTCCCCGTGCATTACCACCCTGATCAAAAGTTCGCGGCAGAGAAGTTGC
>JAFMHB010000020.1 GCA_017854795.1 Candidatus Nanopelagicales bacterium | reverse complement strand
TTTGTTCGTGAGAAAGATTTTGGTTCTTTGCCTTGATGTTGTTCTCGACTCGTAACGAAGCTTACGTCGTGATTGAACTGTGGGCTGTTTGTGTTAGATTTTGCAGGCGGATCACGTTTATGTAATGGCTAACCGAAGGACGAATTGTGCTCTCGAATTTGGCTACTCGCCAACGATCCATCTTTTTAGTCCTAGCTCTGGCTCTGCTTCTTGCCGGGATATCTCCATCAGGAAGTGTGCAGGCAAACGTTGCCTCGGTGAGCGTTAGTCCAGCGTCGTGGGCGCCCGGTAGTAGCCCAGCCGCAACTTTCACTTTGAATGTGACGGGAACAGTCACGGGCTGGGTAGGGTTTTGGGAGGACAATGGAACCCGAACATGGAGTCTGAGCACTCTGGGTAGTCATAACGGCACCCTTTCGGGCAATGTATTGACGTGCGCTACAACTGGGGTGACGTACACAAGCACACTCTTTAGTAGTTGGGGAGATGGTGTAAAAACCAATGTTTGCTACGACGACCAAGATAGTAGTTATTTTGAGATCGGTTTCAACGGTGGTGTGGCTGGCATTGTTGGCCCTGGAACCATTCAGATCAGCGTGCCCGCTGGATTCCTGACAGCCCCCTCTGTCATTGGCTCGACCACCTTCCGGGCCTATGCCTTGGAAAGTCCCATCGTGCGGACTAACTTCACCGTGACCGTGGCTAACCCTGCGCCGCAACCGACCGAAGAAATCTCGGGCATGCAGCCATTACTGCAGCAAGTAGGCATGCCGATTACCGGCGATTGCACAAACGTGGAGGATTCACACTTGGCTTGGGGGACAGGGCTTTCTGGTGGTTGGAGCAGATCATGGGCTGAATGGGTAAATGCTGGTTCAGGGGGACCCGTGTGTTCGAGATCATTTGCCTTTGACACTAACTCGCAACTCTGGTTAATCCTGTAACTGGAGAAGGTCAGATGCAACGATTCAACACCTCGCTAGTTGGCGATAAAGACTGCATGCTAACTCTGGGAGCAGTAGCCTTTTCGACGTGGGATCTGGACGGAGAGTGACTCGCTAGGTGCTGGTGACTGTTGGCGCCTTTGCCGTGCTTTTGGGTGTCTCTGGTTCGCCCGCTTTGGCTGAACCCGCTGGACTGGCTGCTCAGGTGCAGCCGATGTTCTCTCCGGATCCGCAGGACTCTCTTTCGTGTACGTCGACACAGATAGATCTCACCAGACAAGATGGAACACCGTTTAATGACGGTGATCGTCTTAAAGTCGAGACGCAACTTGCCTACAACGATCCGGTAGCGGTGCAACTCGACATGTGGTCCATCCCAATGGAGCCGTACATGGGAATGTTTGTGGTGCGGGAGAGTCAGCAGCCATCCATGACCTCGATCACTATGCCATTCGGTTTGTGCAAGTTCATGGTGACGGGTCCCCGAGTGGAGAATCCGCCGGTAACAAAGATTAAGGTCCGCATCACGGCGGAGAACGGATTTCCGCGTTTAGCTCCGCTGATTTTTGACATGGACTTGATCCCTTGGGGTGAAGAAGCGTATTTAGTTGAGCGGGTGCGTGAAACGTGCGCGAAGCAAGGTTCAGGGGCGCCATTTGAGAGCAACCTTGTTGTGACGCAAAGAAAGACCACAACTAAACCTGGTGGTGACATTTCAGTGGTGGGAACACTCTTCCGCTCTGGTATTCCTTCTCCCAATGACACGTTGAACCTGTATACGGGAAAGGTGAAGTCACCGAATTACCGAGGAGAACTACTTGCAAGCACCACAACCAATGCACAGGGAGCATTCGAATTCACTTTCCCCATGCAGAAGAAAGATAAGTACGGGTTAGTTGCCTACAACGTTGCTGCACCTGCGCGTAGCAACCCCATTGGTCCCGTTTTAGGCCCATTTGATCCATTTAATTTCACTCTAGTTTTCAACATGAAGAAAAAGGGCAAGTTGGAACCGAGTTTGACCAGTTGGATTCCACAACAATCCGACGCATGTTTGAAGGCTTACGCTTCCTACTCCACCTACATCAGTTCTCGTCCGTACGCATTCAATGACAATCGGAACCCGCTACTGATCTATGCCGCCAAGCAAGTCTTCCCTGGATCTGCTGGAAAAAAGAGTTACGCCGAGAGTTCAACTTGGAGGGTGGACACCGGTGGGCGCTGCTACCTCTCTTGGTGGGAGCGCAATGGCGTACGGGTCAGTGGTTACACGTATTCATGCAAACGTTGAGTGACTGAATGAATCAAGCATTATTTTGTTCGTGAACTAGCTCGATGGCTTATTCAATCCTTGCGATAACAGTGCTCGCACTGCTTTAGGGCAGTGATGCCGGACTGTGGTGGTTCGTGGGTTCGCGGGTTCGGGGAGAGAGCATCGATAATTAAAAGTTTTAAATCCTCTTTAGGACTTGCGTGAATAAGGATAGTAAGTGCGGGCGGTGCCGAAGGATTCAAAGAAGGCTTGACTGCCTTCGACAACGACAAACTCGGTAACTCCGCGGTCATCTTTCGCGGCAGGTGTCCAGTCGAATGTGTAGCCCAAGCGGGTCCAGGGATAGCCGAAACAATTGCCCTTGGTTTTGTTTTCAAAGTCGTTCGCGCAGGAAATGCGCTGCTGGGTGCCGGTGCGTTGGGTTCGCCAGGAATCCATGGCTTGATTGAACAGGAAAGAACTCCAGTCCCCTGCCTGACTCACGGTGTTGACAACGCTTTGAGGACAGGAGGTCACTGTGATGTCGACATTGGTGCAGGGTCGGATCAGATCACTGGGCTTAACCCAGAAGCGGGAAATAACGTTGTAACCGGCATCCGGTGGAAGGCCAAGGACTTGAGCGAGTTGCAAGTTGAGTTTGGATTCGTTGAGTTGGGTGCACTTGTATTCAGCGCACACTTCGTCAACTTCCTCGGGGACGGCTACAAAAGTGTTTCCTGAGAGAGTGAATGCTTCGCCGGGAGCAACGGTCGTAGCTGCGCGCCACGAGAGGCGCTGGACCAATAAGTGGGGAACCCCGTTGAACGCACGCCATTGGGTTCGGGGATCGGAGGGATCCGGAAGTAGAAGATCGTTCACTACTTCACCGGGGCGGCTCACCGCCGAGTCCGTTATCGCGGCTGCGTAGGCATTCCAGGTGCTGGGGGAAATGGGAGCGTCAACTGCAGAAGCGGAGGTGGTGAGGACGGTCAAGGTGAATAGGGCGGCAGTCATGCCGGCGAAGGTGAGTGATCGTGGGCGCATGGAGTGACTGTAGTTGCGAGAGGGTGCCATGTCAGGTTCGGACGGCAGTTGGCTTTAGTTCACAGCGGGTCCTCTACGGCTGTCAATGCTGGCTCACCTAAATTGGATTGAGTTTTGAGTTCGTGAGTTTTTAATAGCAATGTAATAGCACGAGTGTTACTTTGAGATCATGTCAGCGATTGCGGTCCGGGATTTACGTCTGAATGCCAGCGAAGTCCTGCGTGAGGTGGAAGCCGGTGAGACGGTCACGGTCACGGTGCTGGGGCAGCCTGAGGCAAAAATTGTTCCACTCGTTGAAAACAATTGGGTTTCGTGGGAACGTGCAAATCTGATCTTTAGTAGTCCGACTGACCCGGAATGGGACGCCGCGCGTCGCGAATTGTTGACCTAAAGTTTTCGTTATTTGAATCGATTATGGGTTCAATTCAGCGGTTGCGGTAGGAACTGGGGTCATCTATCGTGCAAATATGGGAAAACCTGCACTGATGAGCCCCGCTGACTTGCCGACGGATCTTGGATCACTCGTTGCTAGTGGCTACCGTGCGCGCACGGTGAAGGCTGAAATACAAGAGAATTTATTGGCCAAGTTGCGGGAAGGATCAGTGACTTTGCCGGGGATTGTTGGGTTTGAAGAGACGGTGGGTCCGGCGGTTGAAAGGGCATTGCTGGCCGGTCACGATTTCGTGCTACTCGGTGAGCGCGGTCAAGGAAAGACCCGGTTGATTCGTTCACTGATTAATTTGTTGGACGAGTGGAGTCCCCACGTAACGGGTTGTCAGATCAGTGATGAACCGACGGCGCCCATTTGTGTTCGCTGCATTGCACTGGCAAGTGAGATGGGGGATCAACTCCCGATTAGTTGGCGTCACCGCAGTGAGCGGTACGGTGAAAAACTTGCTACCCCTGACACTTCTGTTGGGGATCTGATCGGTGACATTGATCCGATTAAGGTCGCTGAAGGTCGCTCTTTGGGAGACCCTGAGACGATCCACTACGGCCTGATCCCGCGTACGAATCGCGGAATTTTTGCGATTAACGAACTGCCTGATCTCGTTGAGCGGATTCAGGTTGCGTTGCTGAACATTTTGGAGGAACGCGACATCCAGGTTCGCGGATACAACCTGCGGTTGCCGCTGGACATGTTGGTGGTGGCGAGTGCTAACCCAGAGGATTACACCAATCGTGGTCGAATCATTACTCCGCTCAAAGATCGCTTTGGTGCTGAGATTCGCACCCACTACCCACTCGACCTCCAACTGGAAATTGAATTGATAAAACAAGAAGCAGCAATCCAAGCGGTGATCCCGCAACACATACTTGATGTTGTGGCACGGTTTACCGGTTTGGTTCGCGAGTCGAGTTATGTTGACCAGCGCAGTGGTGTCTCTGCACGGTTTTCGATCGCGTGCGTAGAGGAGTTATCCGGTGCTGCGCTGCGGCGGGCCGCAATCAATGGTGACGGTGAGCCTGTTGTGAGAATCGGTGATTTGGAAGACGTTGTGTCATCCCTTCGGGGCAAGGTTGAATTCGAAGTTTCCCAAGAAGGCTCCGAGGTTGAGATCCTCACGTTGCTGGCTCGTCAAGCAACGGCGGCTTCGTGGCGTGCGCTGTTGGGTGGGCAGAGCACTCGGGTGTTTCTCACCAACCTGGTTGACTGGTTTGACGCGGGAAACACACTAGCCACCTCGGATTTAATGAGTAGCGCGTCGATCTTGGAGGCCGTTGGCCCGATGGAGGGTATTGGATCGCTAATGACCGCAACCGAAGCACACATGGCGGAGTCGGCCGGACTGGTTGCCTCGTGCATTGAGTTTGCGGCTGAAGGACTCTGGCTTACCCGTCGAATTGATAAAGACCAGCAAGACGGAACAAGTACCTACGGCAGTTCCGTCACCGAGGTTCCAGAGCTTTGAGCAGGCGCAAGCCATCTATTTACGGGCCCTTTTCCGGGGGCCCTGATCCGCTCGCCCCCCTCGTCGACACGGGTAAGGGTGTTGACGAATTAGGTGAGCGAATCCTTGCTGGCCAGTCAGTGCAAGAAGCATTGCGTGACTTAATGCGCACCGGGAGCAAGGGTCGTCGGGGTTTAGAGCAGATGTATCGCGACATACGTGACCGTTACAACAAAGTGCGTGAGTCAGCTTCCATGAACGGTTTGCTCGATGACCTAAATGAGATGTTGGCCGAGGCAATTGAAGTCGAGCGCGGTGCACTCTTTCCTGACCCAAGTGATGACGCCCGCTTTGCTGAAGCGGTCTTAGATGCATTACCTGATGACATCCCGCGCGCAATGGCAGAACTTGAAAATTACCAGTGGCGTTCACCCGTTGCCCAACAAATATTTACCGACATGAAAGATCGCTTACAGCGTGACGTTATTGATCAACAGTTCGCCGGCATGAGTGAGTCACTAAAAAATATGTCAAGCCCGGAGAACAAAGCGGCCATGGGGCAAATGATGCAGGACCTGAATGAATTGTTGAGCAAACACCGTGAGGGGTCCGCTACTGAGGACGACTACAAGGAGTTCATCGAAAAACATAAAGACTTTTTTCCCGATGCCCCGGAAACACTTGACGAATTCATTGATGACCTTGCGCGAAAATCCGCTGCAATGGATCGGATGCTTGCGTCCATGTCACCCGAGCAGAGAGCCGAACTCGCCGAGGCAATGCAGCAGGCCATGGCAGACATGGGCTTACAGGATCACATGGCTGAAATGCAAGATCACCTGAGGGCATTGCGTCCTGAGTTTTCACGTCGCAAGGGGACGCCATTAAATGGTGATGGATCACAGGGTTTACCGCAGGCAACCCAAGCATTGGCCGAGATGGGGGATCTTGAATCCCTTGTTGGTCAAATAGGTGATGCGGATTCACTGGGGGATCCAACCGAAATTGATTTGGATCTTTTGGAACGCACCATGGGTCAGGCGGCGCGTGCAGAGGCCGAAGCAATGATCCAACTCCAAAAAGAACTACAGGAACAAGGATTCCTCGTTTCCGAGGGGGACTCCCTGCGACTATCGGCCAAAGCGGTTCGGCGTATCGGTGAATCGGCATTGCGTGAAGTCTTCAAACATTTAGACAGTGCCGCCCGCGGCGGACACGAGATGCACAAGACTGGAAAATCGGGTGAAGCAACGGGGACCCACCGTCAGTGGAGTTTTGGTGACGACGGGGTTATTGACATTGTGCGCACGGCCCAAAATGCATCTTTTAGGCGCTTGGCAACGGGTGACACCGTGAAGTTGCACCCGGAAGATTTCGAAGTAGCCGAAACGGAAAACATGACCAAGGCAGCCGTCGTGTTATTGGTTGACCAGTCTTATTCAATGTTGATCAATGACACGTGGGGCGCCGCAAAAACAATGGCGTTGGCGCTTCACTCACTCTCGTCAACGAAGTACCCATTAGATGCATTGCAAGTAATTGGTTTCTCGAACCTCGCCCGTGTCGTGAACCCGATGGATATCCCCGACCTGCAAGCGAGTGAAACTCCTGGAACTAATCTGCAGCATGCACTCATGCTTGCCGGTCGATTCCTTGACAAGCACCCAGGAAGCCAACGCATTGTGATGGTGGTAACTGATGGTGAACCAACAGCGCACCTAGTGTCGCAAGGTGATTGGTGGTTTAACTGGCCTCCCGACCCCGAGACAATCCAGTTAACGGTTCAGGCAGTTGATGAAATGACCCGCAGAAAAGTTGCCATCACTTGGTTTCGGCTGGGTGAAGACCCGCAGCTCGCGCGCTTCCTAGACACCATGGCGCGCCGCAACGGTGGCAAGGTCCTTGCAACGGACCCAGACCGATTGGGTGATTACGTTGTGAGTGACTACGTGAATACCCGCAAGTCGGGTTAAGTTAACGAACCTTGAAAAGCATTCAAGTAGGAATTATTTTTTGCGGAGAGCCGGCGCTGTCGCGAAGATTTTCTGCAGGCCCGCCAGTTGATCATCGTTAATCGAATACCAATTCCAATATCCGCGCTTCTCCATTTTCAGTAATCCGATTTCCACCATCTTTTTTAGGTGATAGGAGATTGTTGGTTGGCTGAGATTGAGGGCATCGGTGATGTCACATACACAGGAATCACCAGTTTCGCTGACACGGATCAGGTTCAGGATTTGTAGGCGTGCAGGTTCGGCAATGGCTTTGAGTACACGGGCCAGGTTGTCGGCGTCTGTGCTGGTGAAGTGTGGTGTGGCGACGGGGGAGCAGCACTCGGTAATGCTGAAGATCCGCGGTTCATCGGTAGCAATTACTGGTGCCATTGGAACTCTCCCTTTTCGATAAGAAATCTATATTGACGAATCTCTATGCGGATGATACCTTTTATATCGATAACAATCAATACGGAAGGTTCACATGTCTCGCTTACAACTCGCCCTCAGTGTCGCTGATCTGCAGGCCTCCATTGACTTCTATATAAAGGTGTTCGGGGTTCAGCCCCACAAGCTCCGTGAAGGGTACGCCAACTTTGAAATTGCAGAGCCACCGCTGAAACTGGTGCTGATCGAGGTGGGAGCTGACGCACGTGGACATGGGGTCGCGGGAGCGTTGAACCACCTGGGTGTGGAAGAGCCCACCGCCGAGGCGTATTCGCAGACTCGGGAGCGTATTGATGCAACAGGTCTGGTTGATCTGGAGGAAGGTGACACCACCTGCTGTTACGCCGTGCAGGACAAGGTGTGGTTGCACGACCCCAATGGGACGCCGTGGGAGTTTTATGTGATCAAGGACGACAATCCCGATCCTGCATCCACCACAGAAATGCCACCCGTGGAGAGTAGAGGCGCGTGCTGCGCTTAGTGCCGCTAGGGCATCTATGACTACGATTCGATCATGAAAATCACTCGCTTACTTCTTGCCTCGATCATGTCCATTGGATTGGTGACCGCTGTCGCCGTTGCTCCTGCAACCGCTGCGGACAAGCCCATCACGGTTCGCGTGTATCACGAGGCGGTGAACCCGATTGCGGTGAGTGGAACCGGGATTGGTGCGTTGCGGACCTTCTTCATTCCCATGGCGGTTAACGGTGTGGCTGCTAATGGTCAGTATTTGGCTGGAACATTGACCACACTTGATACGGCTATGCCCGGTGGGCAGGAACTGCGTTCATCGAATCTCACCTTTGTTTTCGGAACGGAAAAAGATCAGATGGTTCTCGGAGGGGTCTCTCTTTACCCAGCCGCGGGGGCAACCATTGCGGCAGGACAAACCACAATCCGTCCAGTGATCGGTGGATCAGGTAAGTATTCAGGCGCGCGTGGACAGGTTATTTCCACCAACATGGGAGCCAACGGGTGGACACATATTTTCAAAGTGTGGCTGGGTAAGTAGTCCCTGGGTATCGCTTAACTTGCAGTAATTAAGTTAAATGGAAACGGCTTGGTGTGATCTTCTTCTTGGCCTAGCCTTGCCTCTTTGTCCCAATGTCCCAGTGCCCCTGGGTCCCCGATCCAAGTCCTCGATCCCGTGTTGATTGCGGGGAAATTACGAGAGGATGGGGGGTGATGTGAAGGATGAGAAATCCTCCACTGAAAAGGAAAGACCCGGCCATGGAGTCTTGATCAATTAATAGGTTCGCACCAAACATGCTGGTCTTTGACTGGATTGGACCATTTTTGCTGGGAATTAGCATTTCACGTGTCGTTTACCGACACTTAAGTGATGGGAACTGTCAGGGCTTTATTGCATCTACTGACAACCAATTTGGGCGAGAATCATGCCACTCGTAGAAGGAAATATTAATTCACTTTCGACAATTCGACAAATAGACCCCGAGTACAAATGTTCAATTACAGTGGGGTCATAATGATGCTCCGCACGGGGGAACATTCTCTGCACGGGGGAACATTGCTGTCATAACGTTGTACAAGGGTTGAAAGGTGACTTCCATGAGGTCAAGGGTCTATAAAAAGACGGGGCTTGCCCTTGTTCTGGCTGTGATTGGCGCTACAGCCATTGGTGTTGTTAGTCCGGCGCCAACCCAAGCGGGAGTTGTGCCGGATTGCAATACAGGTGGAGCACCATCTATTTTGCCTCTCGCCGACCCCAATTTCCCAGTTGACATTGGAAATGGATTTAACGCAGGTTATCTCGGTTACACAGTGACACCAGATCCAAGCGACCCAATCGAGAATATGTGGGTCACCCTTGCAAATTTTCAAGGTGACAAACTGTCCCTGGCCCCGGGACAGCCCAACTCGCTTCCAAGCGGTGATGTAACTTCGGCGAGCCCAGCAACTACTTATTTTCTAGCTAAAGCAGTCTCGGGAACTTCTACCCCGCAAACTCACCTGCTCACTATTTACTCGGGCAATCCCAGTGCTGCAGGGGCTGAGCCAGTGTGCTCGTCAACTCAGACAATCCTCACCATTGATGACGGCACAATCGGCGCAAGTGCAAATAAAATTGTCTCGATAGCATTCGCCGCCACCGGTAGCAGCCTTGGATCAACAGCGACGGTCACGATAAAAGGAGACACCGGGACCATTGGCGGCACAGAGGAGATCACAATGACGCCAGCTGCCAAAGCAACTTTCCCCGCAGGGTCATGGCGATTAACTGGGACACAAATAAAAACCAATCAAACGAGTTCATGGGGGGATGATTCAGACACCACCACGTTTAATGACGTATTGCACCTAACGGGCATGGACACCAGAACATATGGTGGAAATTACACAACCGTTTACACCTTTACAGCAGTCGGAATAAGCAGTTCAAGCGCCGAGATTGTGCCAGTAAACTACATTTCGTCGGGTAGCCAGATGAAGTACACGGGGACGTACCCTTCTTCCCTTCCTCAAGTGACCGGGGTTTCCAACTCTTTGAGTATCTCCAAAACGGCATCATCACCCACCGCGCGGAGCACAGGAACAACAGACATCACTTATACAGTCACAGTCTCCAACTCCGCAGCCAATGCTGTTGCCCTTGACAACCTCGTGGACACACTTCCTCTGGGAGTGACCTACGTATCGGCTTCGGCAACACAGAACGGCACACCCGTGACCCCATCATTGGGAACAACGGACGGCACAAACACGATTTCCTTCGTTGGTCCACTGAATATTCCCGGAAACAGCTCGAGCGTGTTCACTTATGACGGTCGCATACCAGCCGAAATTGGCACTTTTGTCAATTCAGTTAATGGATATGTTGGAAGTACTGTGATCGGAGTAAGTACGTCAGACTCCACACCTGCACAAGCCACAGTAACCACACTGGCACCACCCACCGTCTCATTCGGAACTAGCACGGTGGTGACGACAACCACCTCAAGCCTGAACATAGTGCCTGTCATCACAGGTACAAATATTGATAACTCGCTCGCATGCGTGATCGACCCTGGTGATTCTATTTGTAAGACATCTGTAACCCAAGCAGGAATTGGAACGTGGACGGTAAATACTTCAACGGGCGAAGTGACATTTGGCTCGTTCGACTCTACTCCCTATGTCGGCGTAGCAACGATTACTTATCGAGCAACCGATACGCTCGGTCAATCTGGTACGGCGACCATCAGCGTAGTGATGAATCCTCAGTCCTATGTTGCTCCTGCCTCAGGATCGACGACAGCCCCAGACCCTGTAACGGTCACCATGGAAGTGCTGACTGCTCTGGGTGGTAGTGCTGTCACCCCCACAAGTGCTTGTGTCGTGGATCCTGCAGATAACTCCTGCTCATCGACTCTCACAAAGTCAGGTATTGGGACCTACGTTGTTAGTTCCAGTTCACCATACAAAGCAGTAACGTTTACACCGGCTACGGGCTATGCCGGCACCGATATCGTTACTTATAAAGCTACTTACAGTGGTTCAGAAGTCGCAAACTCTTTGACAATCACCGTAGCGGACCCCGCGGATCCGGTAGTGCAAGCCTCAAATGTGACAACGGCTGGAGATACACCAGTTACATTTACTCCCTCCCCTACTGGCACAAACCTGGTCACCTCCAGCGCGTGTGTCGTCGAACCGACATCAGGAGTTTGTCGCACTTATGTTTATGTAAGCGGCGTCGGCACGTGGAATGTTAACACTTCATCCGGCGCTCTAACCTTTACTCCTGATTACGGCACTTCAGGTACCACATCCATCGTTTTCAACATAGAAGATGCTTGGGGCCAAGTGGGATCAGCAACACAAACAGTGTCTGTTGGTATTCCTACTTACACAGTCACGTACAACGATCAAGGATCCAGCGCCGGTAGCGCCCCGATTGATTCGGGTGCCTACGCGGTCGGTAGCACGGTCATTGTTTCTGGTGTGGGCGATCTTGTCAGTGCTGGATTGGCTTTTAATAGGTGGACGACAGAGAGTGATGGCACTGGGATCGCCTACGACCCAGGTGACTCCTTCGCAATGCCAGTAGGAGGGCAAACACTTTACGCTCAATGGATTAGGCGAGGGGCGCTGGTGATTCGATTTAATTACCGTGGCGCAAATTCCGGGAACAGCATTGCGAGCGGAAATTACAATGCTGGGACCCCTGCAACAGACTTACCACGGCCCGGAAAAACAGGTGAGGTCTTTACCGGCTGGTTCAATGTCCGAACGCTATTACTTGGCCGGAAAATAGCAACGGTCGAAGAGATTGACGCGGGTGACGTGATCGCTGGATATGTACCACCAGAACTTGCTGCCGTACTCGGGCTTGATCCGTAGCCAACTTATCTTTGCAGCCGTATTAGCGAAACTAACCGGTCGTTGATCAGGTGGCATCACCGCAATAGATGTTCAAAGGTAGCTCTCAGGGTTGAGCGATACCAACGGAAAGGCTGGTTATCAAAATGCGGAATACCTTGACCGTGACACTTCTGGGTGCCTCAGCCTTGACTCTCTTAATCCAACCCTCTCTGGCTCTGACACCTCAAATCTATGGTTGGGCTTCTGCCAGTTGAAACCTGGGTGCTGCTGCAATCGCTATCTCGACACGGATGTATCAAATCTTCAAATCAGCGATCCATGTCACGGCTTCATTAAAAGTTGAAGGCGACTTCGGTTGCCACCACTTCCGCGTCAGTTTTTTATGTCGACCGAGGATGCACGCTGAACTGAGAGTTGCACGTCACTGCCTGCAGTGCAGGACAGGACGTGACCTCCTGCATTTTTTGAGGGCGTTAGTCCGTGAAGGTGCAGCCCTGGTTGACCAACTCCAAGGAAGTCTGATCCTTGACGGAACCCGACGAGTACAGCTGTGTTGCCGTCGAGGGTGAACTGAGTTTGTTGACTAATTACGGTGGAAAGACTTGGCCAGGGTTGTGTTTGCTTGGGAACACTGCGGGTTTCTAGTTTCGTGAAGGTCCCGCGGACCCTAACCGCAATGATTCCTTGATCCGTTCCGACAAGTTCATTAATGGCCGGGATCAGTTGGCTGCATTGGGTACCGGGGGGAATGGGACCGGATTTAGTTGGTTTGAATTTAATCGCCTGAATAAATGGCGTGAGCTCCTTGCCTGTGATTCGCTCGGGGATCCCGGTTGTTGGTACCCGATAGGCAACCCCGCCCACCATGACCAACTCGCCATCAAGATTGGCGAATGTTCCCAAACCAAGAGTGGTGTCTTCGGTTACCTTGTCGGCTTGCGCAAGTCCGGTGAAGTCCGGTTGGACTAGATAATCGTAGGTCCCAATCTGGTGCACGGTCGAATCATCGGCTGCAGCAGCCGCGCTTTGAGGGAAAACGAGGAGGCTGACCGCAATGAAAGCAGCGAGGATTGGACGAATCATGGATGGAGCATATTTGCAAGGAGGCACACAAGCGATGGATGCCCTTACCGTTCAGTGATCCGGAAACTTTGTGGCATATTGGCGTCCGAGCCGAAATTTGTTGGTGTTCCTAGATTTTTGGATTGGGATTAGGTTAAAAACTGTACTGTCGTTAAGGTAAATCAAGTGTCTTTAACCTCCATCTCGATAACTCGTCCCGCTTGGCTGAGTCCAAGAGTCATGCGAACCGAAGTTCTTGCAGGACTCGTTGTCGCAATCGCACTGATCCCCGAAGCCATTTCCTTCTCCATTTTGGCGGGAGTGGACCCGCGAGTGGGGCTATTCGCCTCTTTCACCATGGCAGTGACTATTGCGTTCACCGGCGGCCGACCTGCCATGATCTCAGCGGCAACCGGAGCGATTGCACTCGTCGTTGCACCCCTGGCACGCGAATACGGTTTGCAGTATTTGATTGCAGCGGTCATTCTCGGTGGGATCTTCCAGATCCTCTTAGCTTTAGCCGGTGTTGCACGACTTATGCGATTCGTCCCGCGCAGTGTCATGGTGGGTTTTGTCAACGCACTGGCAATACTCATTTTCATGTCGCAACTGCAGTATCTAGTTGATGTTCCTTGGATTGTTTATCCGATGGTTGTTATTGGTGTTGCGATCATTGTGCTTCTCCCCAGAATTACTACCGCGATCCCCTCTCCGCTGGTGACCGTTGTCGTTCTGACGGTTGCAGTGACCGTCCTGAACCTAAATGTTCCCATGGTGGGTGATCAAGGCGAACTCCCCGACAGTTTGCCGGTGCTGGGAATTCCTAGCGTTCCCTTTACCCTCGAAACTCTGACAATCATTGCGCCGTTCGCATTAGCGATAGCACTCGTTGGGCTGATGGAAAGTCTGATGACTGCCAAGTTGGTCGACGACATTACCGACACCAGATCAAATAAGACCAGGGAATCATGGGGTCAAGGAGTGGCAAATATTGTCACTGGATTCTTTGGTGGCATGGGTGGTTGCGCCATGATCGGACAGACCATGATCAACGTGCGCTCAGGTGCTCGCACTCGTCTTTCCACGTTCTTAGCTGGAGTGTTTTTGCTCATTCTTGTTGTGTCACTTGGAGAAATCGTTGCAGAGATTCCCATGGCAGCACTCGTCGCCGTCATGGTTGTGGTTGCGTACGCAACATTTGATTGGCACAGTCTGCGGACAATACTTGCGATGCCCAAGAGTGAAACAGCCGTAATGCTAGCTACTGTGCTTGCAACACTTATTACCCACAATTTAGCCATTGGAGTCATCACAGGAGTTGTAACGGCAACGGTTCTTTTTGCCCGCAGGGTTGCGCACCTAGCAACAATGGATCGAGTATTAGAAATTGTCCCTGAATCTGGAGTCGAGGCGGTTCGGTATTCAATTCATGGAGAAATGTTTTTCGCCTCGAGTAATGATCTTGTGTACCAGTTTGAGTACTCACAGGACCCAGACTTAGTGATCATCGACTTGACCAAGGCACACGTGTGGGATGCCTCAACGGTGGCAACACTAGATGCAGTTGTCACGAAATATGAAAAACGCGGCAAGACTGTTCGAATAATTGGACTTAATGAAAAAAGTGCTCAATTCCATGATCGTTTAAGCGGAAAACTTGCTTCCGGTCACTAGTTCACACTCGAACACTGAGGACTACACCAATACTTTTTTCGCTAGAGGCAAAGGGTCTCCCGTTAGTTCTGCCCCGCAACTTCGCCAGCGCCGTCAACAACAACACTCATAATTGTTGTACCGATGACAGGCCTGGGAGTAATGGTGGGTGCTTTATCCGATCACAATGGCATAATTCTTTTCAGTCCCGTTACCAGTGCCGTCCTCGCAATAGGTTGCAGAGTAAATACCTGAGCTGTACTCACTTGCGCAAATGGTTTTGCTTGTTGCCCAGAAGTAGCCCGTTGTCGTAAAATAAGTAACGTTAGTTATCCCGTTGTCGAGGACCCATTTGCTAAATTTTTGACATTTATTAAGCGCTACGATCTGATCACCGTTGGCTAGATTCGTGAGTCCAACAAAGTCACTCCAGGGGCCTTTGCCCTTGATGGTGTAGATAACTCCATTGCAATTTTCGCCGCTAAGAAGACTTCCTGAGCGACTTCCGTTTGCTTGGGTTCCTATTACGACGGTACCAGCGACGAGGACCACCACTACGCCTGCGATGGCGAGACTGATTCGGCGCCTGCGTGAGCGTGATGTTCGTCCTTGGGCCTGGATATTGGTGCCTTCAATGTCGCTCATCGATCCCCATTCCTTGTGCTGAGGCCCGAGTGACCTGACAGGACACTAGGTGTGGTCAACACCGTTGACCACCGTGTTTCCACGGTACTGCTCGCCCGAGTTTTCCGACACGATTCTGATCATGAAAAGAAAAAAGATAGCCGTTATATCTACTATCGCCGCAAGTGCTCTTCTTCTGAGTGCGTGCAGCTCTGAATCCTCGAGCAGCGGGGATCTCTCCCAAGAGCTCAAGGATCAGTACGTGCAAAGTGAGGTGGCGGTGACCGCCGTTGAAGAATCCGTTATCGCAGCAGCCTCGTCGCAGCCCGCCGACTTTGCCACGATCGTTGGCAATTGGGAAACGTTTCAGGCAGTTATCACCGCCTACGAGCAGACTCTCGATGACCTGATCGCGGCTGCTCTCGACGCCAATAACGACTCCTGCAAAGATGCACTGCTCCGCTATCAAGTGTTAGAGCTTGTCGATTCGGGAATCCTCAATAGCATTTATGAATCGGCTAAAGAGCAGAATTCGGATGATATTGCTATCCATGCTTATGGCCTTAACACAATGTTGAATAGCACCTTGTCCGAGACATTGGATAAAGCAATTGAATCCAGCTGCGGCCTATCCCTCTAATCACTGAACTGATACTGGAAGAACTTGAATACAACTTTGCCAACCCCACGATTTGCGTGAGCCTTAGCAGCAGTACTCATCGCAAACGTGGGGCTTGCGAGTTTTAGGGCCACGGCATTCCTTGATGCTTGATCAACTATTCCGCAGCGACGCGTTGCATGGGAACACGGACAATAAGTTTGTCTTTTGCGCGTCCATCATCTAGCCAAAGAGTGGGACGTCCCGTTGGTCCCTCCCACTTCGAAAAACGAACGATGAATCGAGCACCCGAGGCAAGTGTGATGCCCCGTACTACAAAGTTTGAGTCCCCTTCCCCTGTTCGACTTCGCAACCGCAGCGTGACCTTCTGCACATCTTGCGAATCATTACGCAGCACTGCACGCTTCCGCTCGGGTTTCACCCTCAAGGTGACATTCACTGAACCGCGCCTGGGAATGACTTCGGAGGAAAATCGATATGAGGAGGGATTCGATTCCAAGGTTTGAATGATTCGCACCCGCTTCACGGGTTCAGAGATCACTTGCGCAACAGGCAGTTGCGCTCCGATCCGAATCTGGGTGCGCACCTGCGGTGCGAGATCCTCGAGATCTACTCTGCGTATTTCACCAGGGCGGATTACCGTCATGGTGAGAGGTTGCGGCACGAGAACGTCAGAGCCATTAAAGGAAACCACGAAGTCGATCCCACCCTTAACACGGATCGCCGGGGGGCTCACGAACTCTTCGCTCACTTGATTCGTGACCGGGATAATTTCGTACAAACTCGGATCTAGTGGTCTGCCATCAGGGTAGAGAAGTTGCACAGCTTGGAAAGCGTTTGCATTTTCTCGTCGCAGGGGAGTGAAGGCAACCCGAGTGTCGTCAATCGAACGCAGGCAGAATGGGCATTCCTGCTTGGTCAGCCCACTGGCAACATCTCCCAGCCACATCGCTGAAGAGGGCCCACCATCTGATGACCAGGACAAAGAACTGTTGCCGGGAAGTGCCGAACCTTCGTAATTCCACGTGTTTGCCGCGACGTTGACACGAAGTGCACGGGCTTGTTGGGGAAAGTTGGGGTCATAGATCGCGATGTCAAACAGTGCGTTGCCGCGGTCCAGGACCGCGTAGGGAAGTACTGCGTGACCACCTGGTTGGCCGAACATCAAAAGCGAGTAAGGGGTGCGACCGCTCCTGAGACTTTCGCTTAGTGTCCTGATCAACTCCGCCATCGAAGTTTGTTTAGTGCCCGTCGCAGAGAAGTACTGCGAGATCACAGTGCGCGAGAGTGCTCGTTGTGTGGGACTGCTTAACGTTGTCATGGTGTTGACCTCACCGGTGCGCAATGCGGCGGGAGAGATTATTCCGTTGAAGAGTCCGGCGGCGACTGTGACAAACCCGTAGCACCGACCGGTCTTGCTCCATTCTTTTGAGAGTTCAACGATTGTCAGTGCCGACTCGGTTAGCGCGCACGGACCGTTTGGGTTCAACTCTTCTCCCGCGACGCAGACCCCGTCACCAAAGACCAGTCGCATGTCCCGTGAGTTGATATTGATCGGTTTCACTGGTACGCCGTTGCGTGCAAGAGGTTCCGGCTGGCCAAGGAATCGCTGATTGAGATACAGGCTCGGACCAAAATTCAGGAAAGAGAAACCATTGGGATAAGGTCGAAAACCACTGTCTGCAATTGGCGTTCCTTCAGGTGCCCACTCACCCGCGCCGCCGAAGATAGCTCGGAATAGATCTTTCTCCGAAGAGCTCAGTCCTTGGGGAATGGATACGCCTGCCTGAGGCGGGTTCCCTTCGGAACTCGACCAGGCGGGAGAAGCCGTCAACAGCACGACCACTGTCACTAGTCCACAAATAATCGCCCTGCCGCGTGATCGCACTCCCCGTTGCACTGATCCCATACCGATTCAACTCCTCATAGATACATGGGAGTTTGTCATTGATATCGCGGTATCACGTTCCTATGACCTAACTATGTCCTGTCATTTAGTGACTCAGACGCGCGCGAACCTACTGACTTCAGCCGCGAAGTTATCCCTGATTTCAGGGGTGACCGAGCCTCGAGTACGGGCGATCGCGTTTTGTAAGTCTTCGAAGGTGATGTGGTCGGGTTCAACTCCTGATCTGATTCGGTCGAACACCACAGCGGCAGCACGCTGCGCTGCGAGTTCAACGTCACCGGGTGTGTAACCCTCGGTAGCTTGAGCCAGAGCTTCAATGTCCACCTCTTTCTGATCCATCGACGCTAACGCCGCAGCCCAAAGGGATCGTCGGGCGGTGAGATCAGGTGGTCCAATTGGGATGACCAGATCAAAACGGCCAGGGCGCAGAACCGCAGAATCAATATCTGCGATGAAATTAGTAGCGCAGATGAGTAGGTGTCCGGTCGCCGAGCGAAATGAGGGAATCATCTTTAAAAGTTCATTGACAACACCCTTGGTGCCCGGATTGCGTTCGCGCGCTGAAGCGATCTCGTCGAACTCGTCGATGAACACAACGGCTTGATCAAGTTGAAGAAGATCCGTCATTGCCGTTCGCAGTTCGGCTGACATGGGATCTGAACCACTTTCAAGTTTCGAAGGCAAGAGTTCGATGAAGGGCCACCCGAGTGTTCCAGCGATTGCTTTTGCGAATGTGGTCTTTCCTGTTCCCGGTGGCCCGAAGAGCATGACCGTGGCGGGTGCTCTAACTCCCACCCTGCTGGCGGTTCCAGGATCCGCGAGTGGTGCAACGACCCGGCCCGCAATGATCGCTTTCTCTTCCTCCATTCCCGCAACCCGGTCCCAGAGTTCCGCTGAAAGGATTTCACCACCGTATTGATCAACGATGAGCATCGAGGCGGGTGCAATTGGTTCGAGTTTTTCATACAGGACTAGTCCGTGCGTAGGAGTGAATCCTCTGTTCAGCAAAGCAGTTTCACCTGCTTGAGCCTCGGCCAACAGAGCTGACAGTTTGAGAACGCCAAGGTGGAGCAGTTGTTCCTCAAGTCGTTGGATCATCGCTGAACCGAATCCTTGATTACGCCAAGCCGGATCAATCATTACCACGTTGATCCAAGCTTCATCAGCCACGGTCCGGGCCTGCACAACTCCAACGATTCGGCCGTCTACTACGGTCACAACACCCGGAGCACCCTTGGAGACTTCGCTGACGAACTGGGCAATATCGGCTGGCTTCGTGTCGGGCAGACCCCGGCACTCTTCCAATAGCCGGACCGCTGGACCGATATCGGAAAGAAGCAGATCCCGAATTACATGTGTCATAGCTGAAGTATTCAGTATTTTAAAAAATTCCGCCTCGGAAGCTGTCTAAGTCTCTGATTCAAGGGAACAACAATCCAGCGCTGGAGTGAGGATCTCACCGAGAGCCCCTTCACGTGTGTACGCGCGCGCTCGACTTTGAGCACCCCGTAGGGGTGCTTTGATACCCCCAGCGGCGGATGCATGAAGAGGGGTTCCACTGATCGCTTTATCACTTGATGTATTTGGTGGGATTCCAAGATGAGGAACAGCTCACCCTTCACTTCAACAAGCACGGATGCCTCTACGACTACTAACCAAAATGCTGGAGGTGGTGAAGGCAGAGCCGTCACCACCCGACTCACCACCAATCAGTTTCTGATCATGTGAAGCAGCCATCGAAGTAATTCACGTAAAGCAATGCTTGACGCAATTACTCCAACCCGTGTTAAGATTCGCTTGTTGTGTGCGAACCTTACGAGTAGGCCCAGCCATTTGGCTGGGCCTTCCTCTTTCGGTGAAGGAATATTCATCCTTCCCATCACCCCCACTCCCCTCGACAAATTTCCCGCACACACCACGGGAGGCGAGGTTCATGGTCAGGGACCAAGAGGCAATAGGCCAACAACAAGCAATCTCAACAACACCCACGTTAAAGGTGTGCGCACAACAAATACACACTCGTAATCAAACTGTGGACAACCTCGCAAGCAACGCCGGCGGACCAATCATCAGATCCTTGGCCCAAGTGACTGGAATGTTGCCGTTGCATTGCATAATAAATATTAATTCGGTACCGTCTCGAAATGAGCATTCAAATCTCTGTTCGAATTCCCGATCATTTGGTTAATTCGTTGGACGAATTAGTCGTTTCTGGAGCCGCCCGCAGTCGGGCTTCGGTGATTGAGCGGGCATTGGTGCGCGAGATGCGTTACCAACGCAGGTTGCAAGAGGTTGAGATTGTGAACTCAGGTGTAGGAGTTGACGAGGATCTCAATTCTCTGGCTCGGTTGAGCAGTAACGTTGCGCTGGATGTGGATTAAGTAACCCATCCGTACCGCACATATGGATAAGCCCAGACCAGTTGTCGTGCTCACAGGGGAACTAGTGCACAATTCCATGACAAATGTGACTGTCGCACCAATTAGTTGACCCCTCGATTAATCAGCATTCATCCTTGTTGTTTCTGCGCGCCGACAACGCAGAAGCGCCCACTGCGAGTCCAATGAGTGGAAGCATGACCAGCATGAAGATCCAGTATGCAAAGGTCAGGACAATTGGATCAACGACTATTAGCCAGAAGAGTCCTCGGATCAGATTGAATCCTTCAAATTCCATGAAGAAGAATGGTGCTTGACCACCGATGAAAGCTGTGACTGTAATCCATGCAGTCCAGATCATTAAAGCAATGCCAAGCGGAATTCCGATAATCAGCATCAGCGCATTAGTGGAGCGTTCAGAACGTGATTCCATGTTTCCTCCCTAGGCCAACGTACCAAGGGCAGCATTGCTTTGGGGTCTGACATGAAACAGCACTTGAGGTAACTCTTGCCGATCATGCACTGGATTCCCATGCCTTTCATGAACGGATAATCAATGAACGAACATGAAGTGAATGTGAGGGAAAGTATGGGAAACTCTTCTTGGAATTGATTCGGAAATAGCCGGTTTGTTCTGAGGGGTGTACATGGATGAAATCGTGGCTCTTGCGATAGGAATTGCGGTGTCCCCGTTCCCGATTCTCCCGGCTGTTTTGCTGCTGTTCACCGATCGACCGCGTGCTGCTGCCTTTGCATTTTTAGGCACTTGGTTTTTTTCCATCGCATTGATCGTGACGATTTTTGCCGTGTTGTCTGGAGCGATCTCTACTGACGAACAATCGTCTAGATGGCTTGATTGGGTGCGAATCGTGGCAGGTATCGGACTGATTGCGTTAGCTATTGGGAAGTGGGTGACTCGCCCACCGACGGTACAGGTGCCGAGCTGGATGCGAACGCTGCAAACTGCTACTCCTCGATCTGCGTTTGTGTTGGCTATCGTGCTCTCGGTTGCAAATCCGAAGGTGTTACTGCTTGCAGCAGCAGGAGGCATTGACATTGGCAGTGCTGAATGGTTGCTTCAACAGCAAATTGTTGTCATTGGGGTTTTTGCACTTGTGGCCTCGATTAGTGTTGCGGCTCCGATCGTTGCGTACACCGTCGCCGGCCCGCGTGTGCTCGGACCGCTTTCCGTTGTCAAAGACTGGTTACTGCGTAACAACGTAGCTGTGATGTCCGTGGTCTTTCTCACTCTTGGTGTACTTCTGATCTACAACGGCGTCTCCGGTGTGTGAGGCAGTGAAAGAATCCTTTCCTCGATACGAACGCCGGGCCACCAATTTTCGATGGTGTCAGCAAGCTCACGTGCCGCGTCAGTGACCCGAAGTTGGGCATCTGCTCCGATTCCATCGAAAATAAAAACGGCGTTACGTGTTTGTGTGTTCAACTGCGTGCGCACACATTGCCGCCAATTCCACCTGCGGCAGGTAACCCCTGAGTCATCACGCCAAATAATTTCCCCAGGTGCAGGAGAGAGGTTGACAACCTCACCGTTCTCCCTGGTGGCGAATTCCTCGGTTCCGGTGGCCACAACGAGTTGTGCACTTCCTTGGTAGGTGTCAAGGTCCTCACCACCGATCGGTACCTGGTGAAGAACAGAAATTGCGTTATAGAGATCAGTGAGCCGGTCGACTCGGGGCAGACCTTTACCCGATCGCTTGAGCAGGGCCTCGACACTACTTTTGGCGGTTTTATGTTTAACGCCGAAGGAAAGAAACTTCTCGCGCCACTTGCGAACCTCGGACATTTCCTCGATTGGCGCGACCGACAACCATTTGGTGGCCTGCGCTTCGGCACGTACCAGCATCGCATCGCTTTGTGTATCGGATTCGCCACCTTGGATTCCGTGTACGGTCATGACCAGAGCTACATAATCCGGATGAGCCGACCATACCGATTCGGCGACATGAACCCCCTCCAGAAAACCACTTGTCATTACGAATTGCTCCTCAACAGCGATAGTAGGTGAATTCTCACAGAGCTCATACTGCAGCCAAAGGAAAGAATATCGATCACTTGAGAGCACTACTTCATACTTATGTCATTCATGTTGTCTCGGAAATGGTTGAACTCTTTCGCGTGTAAAAAGGCAAAAAAATCCGACAAATATTGACTGTATGTAATGATTCCGTGGTGCGCATCATGTTGCTATTTATGTATAGCCTTAAAGGCTAATAGTCGATATGAGGGGGCTTTGTGAGAAAACCAGAAGTAGTAGTCGGTGTTGATGGTTCAGAGAACAGCGTGGAGGCAGTCCGGTGGGCAGTCGACTATGCCCGGGCAAAGGGTTTAAACGTACGCGTTATTTCAGCCTTTGATATCCCGTGGCGGATTTTCATCACGCCCACTTCGACAGATGAAAACTATGCTGACGCCGCGAAGGAAGCTCTCGACTCCCCAATGGAGAGGGCCTTTCCCGACGGAACGGATCTTCAGATTAAACGGCAAGTGGTGCAGGGTAGGCCAGAGTTAGCTCTAGGGGCCGCGTCCAAAAACGCAGTGGTTCTGGTTATTGGTAGTCACGGGGTGGGGTTGTTGCCGGGAGTCACTTTAGGTTCGGTCGCAAACTACTGCGTCAATCACGCATCCTGTCCGGTAGTTGTGGTTCGTTAACAGATCAAGAGTGAATTTTTAGTAGACAAGATGTAAAGGCAGATGAGATTCAAACCATTCGCGTGCAATCAGTGCGGCCTCGTCCAGAGTGCCGGGCTCCTCGAAAAGGTGGGTTGCACCAGGAACGATCTTGACTTCATGGGGACAGTGCAATTGGCGGGCAGCGAGTTCATTAAGTTCAATAACAGCGTGATCTTCACCGCCCACAATAAGGAGGGTCGGCGCTTCAACGAGAGGAAGCGAAGCACCTGCAAGATCGGGTCGTCCTCCTCGAGAAACAACTGCGCTTACCTGTCCGCTTCTGCGTGACGCTGTTACAAGTGCTGCTGCCGCGCCAGTACTGGCACCAAACAGTCCAATTGGCCATTTGCTCCATTGCTCGTGGGACGTTATGTAATCCACAGCTGATTCCAATCGTGATGCCAGCAAGTGAATATCAAAAACATTTTGGCGATCCAGCGCCTCGCGGTCTGTGAGTAGGTCAAACAGTAATGTCCCGACTCCCGCCCTATTGAGGATCCGAGCAACATGAATATTGCGTGCACTTAGCCGGCTGCTGCCACTTCCGTGAGCAAAAATCACAATTCCCTTGAGATTGGTCGGCAGCGTCAGTGAACCCGGTAGTTCAATTTCCTGACCGAGTAGTCCAATGGCAGGAATTGAAACGGGGATTGCTCCAAAGCCAGCAAGTAGATTACGAACGTGTTCATCAGACTCCTGGGCAAAATCCTCGTAATGCATCCCCACGGCATAAAAGGGCTCCGGTGTGTGCAGGCAGATCAATTCATCAACATGAGGTGCAATTCGATTCATGGCAGAACTCGAAGCCACGGGAACCGCAACGGTGACCCGTTGAGCCCCAAGGTTTCGAAGGACTCTGACCGCTGCGAGCACGGTTGATCCGGTTGCAATTCCGTCGTCGACGACAATCACGTCACGATCTTGAACATCCATCAAGGGTTGAGATCCGCGGAACATATCCACTCGTCGTGATAGTTCAATCCTTTCTTGCTCAAGTACAGCTTGAACATCTTTGTCATCAATTCCCGTCTCTGCGCAGACTTCATAATCGACAATAGTGACACCGCCCTCTCCAATTGCTCCGAATGCGAATTCGGGCTGCCATGGGACACCGAGTTTACGAATAACAAGCACGTCGAGGTCAGTATCAAGAGCCTGCGCAATTTCCCACGCAACAGGAACCCCACCTCGAGGGAGGCCAAGAATCAATGGGTGTTGATTACGGTGCGACTCGAGTGCTCGTGCCAATGCTTTCCCGGCATCTGACCGGTTTCGATACTCTGGATTACTCATTACCAACCTCCGTTAGTAGCTTGCTACGCCAACGACTGTTACGTAGGAGTGCGAGTTTGTATTGTGCGCCCTTGCTCATGAGTTTTGCTGAGGCTACAAGGAACTTGACTGGTCAACAGAAAATAATTGAAAGGGCTTTTCCAGTGAAATCATTGTGATCAAGTCAGACTGAAGAAATGAAAATGATTGAAACGCGCTCGAGTGGAATCGTATCTAATTATTCCTTGCTTTCCGGAAATACTGCGGATTACAAAGGCTTATTGGACTTGATAGGCGATGCACAAATAGTACTTATTGGAGAGTCGTCTCACGGGACTCACGAGTTCTATCGCGAGCGTTCACGAATAACCCAGGAACTTATCCGCGAAAAGGGCTTCAAAGCCGTTGCGGTGGAGGCTGATTGGCCGGATGCATATCGAGTTAATCGATATGTGCGTGGGCATGGCAGGGATCGAGATGCCGATCAAGCGCTTCAAGACTTTAAACGATTCCCATCTTGGATGTGGCGCAACACAGACGTTGTTGACTTCATCGACTGGTTACGCGCTCACAATTCCGATCAAGGCTCCGAGAAACTAAAAACTGGATTTTATGGAATTGATCTTTATAGTTTGCGAGCTTCGATGGAAGCGGTAGTTGCATATCTCGACACCGTTGATCGACGTGCCGCCGCCGACGCTCGATATCGGTACTCATGTTTTGATACTTTCGAGAGTGATGGGCAGCGTTACGGACACGGCTCCGCACTGAATATCACAGCTGCATGTGAGGATCAAGTCGTTGAACAATTAGTGGACTTGCGTAATCGACAAAAGGAAATCCTCAGCCGTGATGGTTGGTTAGCACGTGATGAGTACTTCTTTGCCGAAGGCAATGCTCGGTTGGTAGTGAATGCTGAACGCTACTACCGGAGCATGTATCGGGGTCATGTTTCATCGTGGAATCTGCGTGATACGCACATGGTTGAAACACTCTATGCATTAGACGCACACCTTAAGCAAGAATCTGCTAACTCGAAAATTGTTGTGTGGGCGCACAACTCACATGTAGGGGATGCGAGAGCGACAGATATGTCTCGCCGGGGTGAAGTCAACGTGGGTCAATTGGTCCGCGAATTGTGGCCTTCAAAAGTTTTCTCAATTGGGTTCACAACTCACAATGGGCGGGTTACAGCGGCATCCGAGTGGGGCGGGCCGGCTGAACGTAAAAGGGTGCGCCCAGCCCTCTATGGAAGTTATGAGGACGCGTTTCACTTGCAGCAGGAACCCATGATGTTGATTCCTACAGGTGCTTCAGGAAATGAAGATCTGGGCGCGTACCGACTTGAACGGGCTATTGGTGTCATCTATCGACCTGAGTCGGAAAGAACCAGTCACTGGTTTCACGCGGACTTGCGAGCTCAGTTTGACGCCGTGATTCACATCGATACGACCACCGCATTGCAGCCCTTGGAGCGAACTTCATTGTGGGATATGGGGGAGCCGCCAGAGACGTATCCGACTGGCCTTTAATGCTGCACCCAACACGGTTACTGATTTCAATGATCGGTCAATGACCAAGATCCACTGGAACCAGCGGAAAGAAGCGCCTAGTCTTAATACATCGCACTGGAAGGCGCGATTCGTGCAAATGAACGCAGTTCGTGGATGACTTGGATCGCAAGGTCTGGGTTTGAGGCTCTGAAATGCTGTTGGAGCAAATCGCGGGAGTTTGTTCGAGGGAAGCATTACTGTGGTTTCGGCGCTTGAGTTGACTCAAGTAGGAATGCAGCACACAGCATTTGTGCGAGCGCCCCGAGGGATCGGACGAGACAAAGGCTTCTCGAAAGTGAAGGCCCTTCGAACTCATACTTCGAGGGGCCTTCACATTTTCCATGAAAACCATTAACCCATGCGGCCGGAGAAATCCCATGTGGCCAGAGATAGTGCTGTAATTTTGATTGCGACTTCCTTGTCTAACCGGCTGAGCAACCAACGACTGAGATCGGTTTCGGCGTCGCCTTGATATTTTCTGATCAGCCGATTCAGTACTTCGCCAGCCAACTCAGGGTGGATGGTTGCCACTCCTGTACCACGGACTCCCCGATAGGGGGCGTTGTCTCCTGAAACCTCAAATCCAATTTCGTTGTTGGTGGTGAGTCGTTTTACAAGAAGTGAACTTGCTTGGGTAGCGCACCACAAAGCTCCGTCATGAAAGTCAAACCACAGTGATTGCACGATGGGACCACGTGAACCTGAGGAAGCTACGCGAATCGGAATCACGGTCTGAGCGAGAAAAGTTGATATTTCGGGGAAGTCCCAAGGTCCAGTTACGTCAAGCGTATTGTCCACGAGAGGAGCCTAGAGTGTTTGGCCAATACCGCTTATTCGGTGTCCTGATCCGGTGCTCGAAACAGCAAAAACCAAATGTAGTAAACGGCTATCGATGGCCCGACCAAAATCATGAGGTAGGGGACTAGCGCACCGACACCTTCGCTGATGTATTGGACTCCTTGGTAGACCAGTCCCACCGCTAGCGCGATGAAAATCACGCAAAGGGCAAGTTTTCCTGCACTCCAACTTGGTCGATTGGATTTCCTTGAACCCTGAGACACGCTTGCGGGGTCATTCTGGGCCATTGTTAGTCACTTCACTTTCCGATTCGTTGTAAATGCAAGCGCACAATAACAGTTACGAAAAAAATTGTGAGGGAGTTAGTTCGCTGATTCGATAAAAGATCAAGTGCTAACTGGTGGGTTATAATTGTAGATGGAAAAAACCATAAGAGGTGAGGGCCATGAATACTGATAACGATCAAATTGTGAGCCTTAACGGCACTGAGATCTCCTATCGGCATTTCTCAGGGCGTGGGATCCCGGTATTGCTCGTGCACGGTGTGGGCTCTTCCATGGATACATGGTCGGAGTTGTATTCACAGTTAACCGAAAGTGGTCGATCCGTTGTCCTTGTTGACCTATTCGGTCACGGGAGATCCGGAGCCGGAAATGGTGACTACAGCCTTGGAGCAAATGCGACCATGCTCAGGGACGTTCTGAATTTTCTTAGCATTGAACGAGTTCACCTTGTTGGACATTCCCTCGGTGGTGGCGTGAGCATGCAGATGTATTACCAATTCCCCGACCGCATCACATCACTCACTTTGATTGCTAGCGGGGGGTTGGGTACCGAAGTTGGTGTGTCGTTGCGCGCGGCAACTTTGCCAGGGTCTGAAATGGTCATTCGAGTAATCTCACGACCAGAAGTCACTTCGACTCTTAAACATGTGGTTGGTGTTTTGGGAGTGTTCGGAATTCGTCGTCATGGTTTTGACGACCGGTTGGTTCAAACGTTGCGGGATCTCAATGACGAAGCAAGACTCAGCGGTTTTGTTAACACGTTGCGTAGTGTGATTGGAATTGCAGGGCAACGAGTGTCGGCTTTGGACCGCTTGACCTTGGTTGAGCCAGTGCGCACATTGATTATTTGGGGGGACAGTGATCCGATGTTGCCCTCGGCACACGGGTATACCCTGCATGAGCTACTTCCAGGAAGTCGAATAGTGATGGTTACTAATAGTGGGCATGATCCTCATGGTGATAACCCGGAACTTGTCTACAAGGAATTGGTTGCCCACATTGCGAGAGCAGAAAATAATCCCACATTGGATTGCGGCGCAGTGGTCTCAAGCGGGTAACTAGATCCGATCCCCTGTAGGGCTCTTCCCGCCCTCCCGTGAGAGTGAGAAATCAGTCATTGCGCCGCGACTATCGCTGTTGCCCATTGGCACCTACTATGGTCTGGTGACCTACATTGCCGCTGCGCACGCAGTGGTCGGCCCGTACGGGTACCCCCAAGAGCAGCTCACGGAGGCGTTCACTGCTGTCGTGTCTCCCCAAGGGGCTCATCAAAAAGTCATTGAACGGATCCACATCGCTACGGGGGTCAAACATCGAAACTTGGCAATCCCCTTGGAGGACTACGCCACACTTGCCGATTTCGGCGAAGCAAATAATGCGTTCATTCGGGTTGGACTAGATCTCGGGGCAACTGCTATTTCTGGAGCGCTCGCTGCTGCACACCTAGAGGCCGCTGACGTTGACATGATTATGACGACATCGGTGACGGGTATTGCCGCACCGTCCCTTGATGCCAGGCTTGTGTCACGGTTGGGGTTGCGGCCAGACGTTAAGCGGATTCCAATATTTGGACTCGGTTGTGTCGCCGGCGCGGCTGGGATTGCGCGACTTCACGACTACCTCGTCGGTCACCCTGACGAAGTTGCGGTTTTGTTATCGGTTGAATTGTGTTCGTTGACTTTGCAACGTGATGATGTTTCGATGCCCAACATTGTGGCAAGTGGCCTCTTCGGTGACGGCGCTGCGGCCGTTGTCATGGTGGGCGAGAGGCGCGCGGCTCGTATGGGGATCACCGGGCCCAAAGTCATTGCATCTCGTAGCAGGCTCTACCCCGACACTGAGCGGACCATGGGTTGGGACATTGGCGGAAGTGGATTTCGCATTGTGCTGTCAGCCGGAGTTGCCGACATAGTCAACCAATACCTTGGAGACGACGTCAGTGACTTCCTCGGGGATCACGATCTCAAAATCACTGACATCAAAAACTGGGTGTGTCACCCGGGCGGGCCTCGGGTGCTGGAGGCAATGGAGTCGGCCCTTGACCTGCACGAAGGCCAACTCGACGTGACATGGCGATCACTCGCAGCGATTGGGAACCTTTCATCCTCATCGGTTTTACATGTTTTATGTGACACCTTGTACGGCTCAAACGGATCAGTCCCCGAAACGGGGACACCCGCAATGTTGACGGCGATGGGTCCTGGGTTTTGCGCCGAATTGGTTCTACTGGAATGGTAATCCGATGACAGCCTTCGTCTTATTCACGATCCTGATCGTGCTCGTTGCTCTTGAGAGAATTGTTGAACTTGTCGTGTCAAAACGGAACCTTCGTTGGAGTGCGGAACACGGTGGAATTGAATTCGGCAGATCCCATTACCCGTACATGGTTGCCTTACACGTATTCCTTTTGGTCGGCTCACTTGTTGAAGTGTGGGTGTGGCAGAAGCCGATCAACCCTGCTTTTGCATGGACCATGTTTGCACTCGTCCTCGCATCACAAGCCCTGCGCTGGTGGTGCATCACAACTCTGGGTAAGCGTTGGAACACGCTCGTTGTGATCGTTCCAGGGATGCCGCGCGTTACTAGTGGCCCGTACCGTTGGTTGAGTCACCCGAACTACGTCGCCGTTGTAATTGAAGGAATAGCGCTACCGATGGTCGGCTTCGCTTGGGTAACCGCGGTGATATTCACCGTACTGAATATCCCTTTGCTGACTGCGCGACTTAGAGTGGAAAACGAGGCCCTGGGGACGCTGCCCAAATGAACGACCTCATTGTTATTGGTGGTGGACCGGTCGGATTGATGACCGCGATCCAAGCTCGCCTTAGTGGACTTGACGTAACTGTTGTCGAACAACGATCAGGATCGATCGACAAAGCCTGTGGTGAAGGCTTAATGCCCGATGCCCTGTTGCAGTTACAGTCCGTTGGAGTTGACCCGATCGGGCATGACTTTTATGGAATTCGATACATCTCTAAAGGAAAAATGGCCCAAGCGCGATTCCGATCGGGCCCTGGCCGGGGAGTGCGTCGATTAGTTTTGCACGCAGCAATGTATGAGCGGGCACAGGAACTCGGTGTAGCAATGGTCACCGAACGAGTTGACAAGATCACCCAAGGTGCAGGTTGGATTCAAGCGGGTGACCTGCGCTCTCGTTATCTTGTCGGCGCTGACGGTCTGCATTCCAGTGTTCGTCGCACACTGGGCTTGGGCGGAGCTCCATCCGGTGTGCAACGTTTTGGGATTCGCCAACACTTTGGTATCACACCGTGGAGTGATGTCGTGGAGGTGTATTGGCTTGACGACTCAGAGATCTATGTAACACCGGTGGGTCCGAACACCGTCGGTGTTGCCGTCCTTGGCCGGTCTGTATTGAACCTGGATGAAGCAATCGCCCGAGTACCCGAACTATCTGCCCGACTTGATTCAGTTCCCCGAGTGAGCGAGTTGCGGGGCGCAGGGCCACTCATGCAACGAGTGAGTGCCCGATCCACTGATCGGGTGCTGTTAGTAGGGGATGCTTCCGGTTATATCGACGCATTAACCGGTGAGGGCCTGCGTTTAGGTTTCGCCGAAGCACACGCAGCGGTCAACGCAATATCCACCGATCACGTTGAGCACTATGAACGCGATTGGCAAAAGGTCACTAGGTCGTACCGGTTAATGACAGGTGGTCTGCTGTGGGCGTCTTCTCGCCGTGGACTGCGACCAATGATTGTGCCAGCTGCGCGAGCATTGCCAAGGGTTTTTAACCGGATTGTCGATTCCTTAGCCGCCTAGTTGATTGCTGTGACAATCACCAGCGCGGCAACGTCAATTGCGACCATTGCAATGAGGGAATAGAACATTGCTGCTCTGTGGTGCGAACGTGAACCAAAGATGACCGCGAGGACGAACGCAACGAAAATGATTAGTGCGAGCCAGACGTTTGCTGCAAGGCTCACCACAACCAAGATCCCGCTACCTAGCGCCAGCAGTAGCCAACACAAAATAACGGATCGGCGATTACCCAAAGTAACTACAACTCCACCGACACCTGCAGCAGAGTCAGATTCAGCATCAGGCAGAGCATTTGCCAGGTGGGCGCTTACCCCGATGATCGCGAACACGGCGACGGACCAAAGTGTCGGAGGTTCATCATTTAATCCAAAGGATAAGAATGCAGGCATCGCTCCGAAAGCGAGGGCATAGGGAAGCCACGACCAGGCGGTGCGAGAGAGTCGAATGTTGTAAAGCCAAGCCATCAGGATTGCAAAAATGTGGAATGAACCGCCCAACCAACCGGCGACCGCCCAACTGGATGCGATAGCAATAAGTAATGCGGTGAGCGCTGCAAGCCAAAGAGACCGCGCAGAAACGTCCAGGGCGACAGTTGGTTTAGTCGTTCGTCCAATACGGGCATCGAGGTTTGCGTCATGAGCGTCATTGCTCCAGCCCACCGATAACTGTCCGACCAACATGGTTACGAATACGGCAACGAGTGACCATCCGGACCAACCCAGACTCCACCCGAATGCGCTAATGACGAGTGAGACTGCGATTGTGGGAATCGGATGGCTTGCCTTGGTGAACCCGAGAACTGCTCGCATGGAATGACCGTAGAGGATGCTGGGTGTGCGTCTATCCCCGCGATTCAATTATTGGTTTTTGGCCATGGCATGATTTCGTAATGACCACGAACCGCTTCGGCACAATTGGTGTCCATATCCTTGCAACCATTGGTGTGGTTTTCTGGTTTGTGACATTCGCGAGAACGGCGTTGGGGCAAATTGACGCTTCAGTCGTTCAAGTGGGACTCTTGGCTTTGGTTCTTGGCGGTGCCCATGCACTTATTTCGATCTCAACGACGCGAGGGTCGGCGGCCGCGATTTGGCTGACGGTCTTTGTCTTTATTTCCGACTCAATGTTGGGGATTTTTGTTAATCCAATGGCATTTCTCCTCTCCGGATTCACGGTCGTCCTCCTCATCGCTGTGATGCTTTCGCGCAAGAACCCCAATCGGTAGGTTTAGCCCGCGTGGTTGAGCCTTTGCCACTACTTTGTGCACATGCGCAGATTCGTTGAACTCTCACGTTTCGTGGTTATTTTGCCGGTCCTTGGCTCACTCCTTGGTGCGCTAACACTCATGCTGATCGGAACATGGGAAGTATTTAGGTCCATCATCGGGATTTTCAACTCTTCTTCACCACTCAAGGACACCGTCGTTGGAATTCTGACAGCGGTGGACACCCTGTTGTTGGCGACAGTGCTGTTGGTGATTGGTTATGGACTTTATGAACTATTCGTTGATTCTGAAGTCAAATTGCCGGCGTGGCTGGAGATCAAGGATCTTGATGACCTGAAGAACAAACTCATTGGGGTTGTCGTTGCAATTATTGCTGTCGTATTTCTCGGTCAGCTCGTGGATAACAACTCCAGTAATGACGTGTTCCTAGCCGGAGCTGGCTCAGGCGCACTTGTCATTGGCTTAGCAGCTTTCACATTTGCAACGAAAAAAAATTAACTATTCGACTTTATGAAGCCGGGTTTGGATTCTGCCCGTTCGACTATGTGTTTGGCCATCGGTGGGAATACCAATGCGTGAAATGGCGCCACCGACCACCAGTACGCGTGCCCGGTAAAAGACTTCGGCCAGTAGACAGCCCGCTGGGTCAGCGTGGAGCCACCGTTCTTTCCTTCGGTTACCACAAATTCCAACCATGCTCGTCCTGGCATTTTCATTTCCGCTCGTAGACGCAGTAGCTCGGGGGCTTGTCTTTCCTCCACCCGCCAGAAATCAACCGTCTCGCCAACGTGTAAAACATTGGGGTCGCGTCGACCACGTCGAAGACCCACACCGCCCACCATTCGATCTATGAAACCCCGAACCTCCCAGAGCAATTTCGCCGAATACCAGCCGTTGTCACCGCCGATACAGTCAACAGCGGCCCACAATTCTTCGGGTGTGGCTTTGGAATTAAGAACTTGAATGTCTTCGTAGAGAGTGCCGCCGGCCCAGTCAGGATCACTTGGTAGCGGTTGGCTGGGAACACCAGGTGTACTGGCACTTGACCAACGTGTTGTCACCTGGGCATCTTGAATTCGAGTAAGCGCCAATGCGACTGCTTGATCAAAGGGGAGAAGGCCTTCAGGTGGATCAGGGATAAAGTCTTTAATATCGCTTTCCAAACACACCGCTGGGTACCGTAGTGACAGAACGAGTGGTCGTGCGATTGCGCGCGGCACCGGAGTAACCAGCCCCACCCAATGACTGGAGAGTTTTGGGGTCAAAACATTGATCGGCAAAATCAAACGCCGGGGTAGCCCCGCAACTTTGGCGTATCGCTGCATCATGTCCTGGTAGGCCAAGACATCGGGCCCACCGATGTCAAAGGACCTGCTGACCTCAGGCGGTAATTCCGCAGATAAAACCAAATAACGTAGCACGTCTCGCACTGCGATCGGCTGTGTCTGAGTTCTGACCCAACGTGGAGTGATCATTGCGGGAAGACGCTCGGTGAGGTAGCGGAGCATTTCGAACGAGGCCGAACCTGAGCCAATGATTACGGCGGCGCGTAATTCAATTGTGGGAATACCGGAGTCATGCAAGATTCGACCGACCCCTACGCGAGATCGCATATGGGGGGACATCTCGGCTATGGGAAGGTCAGGTGCGAGCCCACCCAGATATACGATTCTTTTGATTTCGGCCTTCTTCGCGCACTTGGCGAAGTTCTCTGCGATTCGATTCTCTTCGAACTCGAGGTCTTTACCTTCCTGGAGTGAGTGAAGGAGGTAGTAGGCAACGCTGACACCTTGCATTGCAGCGCTTAGTGACTCTGGATCACCGGCGTCGCCGGCGGCAATTTCAATTTGATCGACCCACGGGAAGTCCCTGAGCCGATCGGGGTGCCGAGCAAGTGCGCGAACTCGGAGTCCACGTTGAACGAGTTCCCGGATCAGCCGACCACCGACATAACCGGTGGCGCCTGTCACCAGGTAGATCGGTCGAGGATCATTCTCTACAGTCTCGTAACTCATGCACCTATTGTCGCGCTTTTTTCGATTTCGTGCGTTAAGAAAGGCTTTGGGGCTGTGAAGGCTGCCTTTTCGGAATTCCTTCGGCCCGCAGCCGTTGATCAAAACGTGACACGAACCACATGTGGGGAACCGTCAATCCCCACACGATTGCAAGACCAATCCAGAGGACAGTACCGCTCAAAGGGGCATCACCGAGATAAATGGTCACCCCGGCAAGAATCCCGATAAATCCCAGCAGTGATGGAATACCAATTTTCGTTACGGATGCGAGCGAACGCATGTTGATCGCGCCTGTGGTCGCCTGGGCTAAGCGCGCTGTGTGTCGGGCTGCGTGCCAAAAACCAAAATAGACGGCGAAAGCGATAAATGGTGAAGCGACCAGGCCGAGAACGGCCAAAGTAAATAATTCGAAAGCACTACGAAGGGCGCCTTGAGAAATAAGTACCACGATAGAGATGACAATCAAGGCGAGTACAACACCTCGAATGATTGCCGTCACAGGATTGGAATAAATCGCGGCAAGTGTCGGCTCGAGGGAAACAACAGTGCTCAAGGCCGCGGGAGAAGTCAGTGGGAGCAACACCGGTGCGCTACCCAAAGCCATTGCATAAAGAATTCGAAATTTTCCTATGGGAGCGGTCTGACCTTCAAGTTCGGCGGTCGCTTGCACATCGCCTGTACCGAAATGCCACACCGTCATCGCGATTACGAGAATAAATCCAATCACAGGGAAGGCAATTATTAATAATGCAGCAGCTGCGGCAATGGACGTATAGACAATGCTCAGGCGGATCCAGCCCCTCCAGGAGAGCGTGTTAACCAAAGTCAGATTGTCGGCTGCGCCATGCGGAATACCCAAGGCCAAAGCAATGAGTGCAAGTGCAGCGGGGATCGGGCCGATGTCGATAGACGAGGAAGTTACTTGAGTCAACAAACTGGCGATAATTGCGATCCAAGCAAAGATTGGACCAAGGTTGAAGACAACCATCGCGAGGTTTCGGCTGCGAACAGGCTGCCCGTGAACCTGGGTGCTCGCAACGCTCATAGGTGAATTGTGTCCTGTGGGCGCTCGGCCTACCACCTTAACGCCGAACTTTGGGGAATTGATGGGTGCGCGGGCCTACGAGCGCAGAAAAGTACCAAGTCGCGTCACGCTCACCGCGCATCGATCACCGGGGGTGCGAGTTATCTGAGTTGGTTCACGCAACTTAACAACCAAACCACTATCCATGCGCACGCTGATCAGCGAGTCGTGACCGTGGAAAAGTGAATCAACGATTGTTGCATTGGGGGTTGAATGCTCGTCGATAATAATCGCTTCAGGTCGCACGATTAATACTCCCGACTCTCCGGGATTGAGGTCACCAGAATCTTGGGTGGTGCTGACGCCAAAGTCCGTGCGCACACTGTGATCGGCCTCAACAACCGCTGGAATCACGTTGATCTCACCGAGGAGTTGGGCCACCGCTATCGATTTGGGGGCGTTGTATAGCGAGAGTGGGGTACCAAAAGCAATGAGTTTGCCACCTTGCATGATCGCGAGTTGATCGGCAGTTGCCAGTGCCTCCTCTTGATCATGGGTAACCATGATTGCGGTGGTGGAGGTCAAGGTGAGAATACTTCTAATGTCATCACGCATTTGTGCTCGCAGTGAAGTGTCTAATGCTGTGAAGGGTTCGTCGAGCAAAATCAATTTAGGTTTGGGTGCCAAAGCTCGAGCTAGTGCAACCCTTTGCTGCTGACCGCCACTGAGTTCTTGAGGCCTGGCGTGTGCGAATTCCTTCATGCCGATGATCTCAAGGAGCTCCTCGACTCGCTGACGTGATTGCGAATCCCGTTTAATTCCGAAACGAATATTTGCACTTACGTCAAGGTGGGGGAAAAGGGAACCTTCTTGCGGGACCAGCCCAATATTTCGTTTTTCGGGTGGGATAAATGTTGTGGCACCTGACACGGTTACACCGTCAAGGGTGATTGACCCATTAATGGGTGTCAAAAATCCAGCGATGGTTTTCAGCAGAGTGGATTTACCTGAACCGCTGGGTCCCAAAATGGCCAGGAGTTGTTGCTCCGCCAACTCAAAACTGATGTCGCTTATTACGGCCGCGCCACCGTAGCCAGCGCTAAGGCCTTTGACTGAAATCGCGCTCACGCGACCACCATAGTTTCTTTTTCGCTCGTTAGGAAACTGCGGGAAAGAGCAAAGGAGGGAATTGCGGCAAGCAAAATTAGTGCAAGGGCGTAGGGGGCGGCAGCACCAAATGCCGCCAGTTCGGTGCGACCCCACAGTTCTGTTGCCAAGGTGTCAAATCCCGTAGGACGAAGCATCAGGGTGGCGGGAAGCTCTTTCATTGCTGTCAACATGACGAGTAGTCCGCCAGCAGCAATTCCGGGAAGTGAAATACGACCACTCGTGTATAGCCAAGCGCGCAGCGGACTGTAACCCAATGTTTGGGCGACCTGCGTCAATGCCGGGGGAACTGCTTCAAGTGACGTGCGTGATGCACCGAGCGATTTCGGAAGAAAGAGAACGGCATAGGCGAAAGCGAGGAGTGCAAAACTTTGGTAAAGGAAAGGAACTGTATTGAGTGAGAGATAAACAAGGGAGAGTCCGATCACGATTCCCGGTAATGCCAAACCGGAATAAGAGATGGACTCAATGGCGCCAGTGCTTTTTCGGCGATACTTCGACGCAAGTGCAGCAATGGGCAGCGCTAGCAGGACCGCGATCACGGCTCCTAACGCGGAAATCCACGCCGTGTTGACAACGGCAGCCATCAATTCAGCCCAGTCAAGTGGTCGGCGCGCTCCTTGAGCGAGCCTGATCAGCAATGAAGTTATGGGGAGGCCAAGGCTAATTACCGCTATCGCGATGAACCACAGTGAACTAAGTGCCGAGAAAATTGGAGTGAGGGCCTTCGGGACAGTTATCGAGGCGACACCCTTGTCTGCTCGAAAGCGGAGTGAACGTCCGCGGGCTTTACGCTCAAGTGAAATCAGAATCACGGCGAGAATCACCAGCATGCCGGCAAGGACAGCTGCATTACTTCGATCAAAACTCGCCCGGTAGGAGGTGTAGATCACCCGGGTGAACGCATCAACTCGGAGCAGTGCCACTGCACCGAAATCTGAAAGAACGTATAGCGCCACAAGCAGTGAACCCGCTGCCGCTGCAGGGACGCTCTGTCGAAATGTGGTTGCAAAAAAAGCCGCCGTGGGTTTTTCCCCCAGTGACCTTGCAACTTGCTCAAGTCCCATGTCGGCGGATCGAAGTGAGACTAATAGCGGTAAGAGAACGTAGGGGAAACTGACGGCGGTTAACACCAGCGCTGCAGCCCAGAATCCGTTCATCCCGGGAATCAATGCAATCCATGCATAGGCAGCGACATAGGAAGGAATTGCAAGTGGGAGTGCCACGGTCGTGAACCAGAATCTGCGAAGTGGCAACCTTGTTCGCGTGAGAAAAAGTGCTGTCGGGTAACTAATAAGCAGCGAAGCAGTAACAACAACAATCGCCAGTCCAACACTGATACCTACGGTCTCCCACGTTCGCAGGCGGGTAAGAATCGCGATAATTTCACTTAGTCCTGCGCCGCCAATTCGAATCGCCAGGTACACCAGCGGAATCGCGGCGATGCACGCGCAAAGCGCCGCTCCCCAGAATAGGAGAAACGGCGCCTTCGCGTGGTCTTTACTGTGCATAGTTGTGTTTAGAGTAGGCCAACGTCTTGCAGCATTGCCAGCGTTGCTGGCAGGTCGGCAAGTTGAGCGAGCTCAATATCTGGCCCTGCGAGTGTGTCAAGTGCAGGCAGTTCCGGTGCAGACGCGACTCCGGTAATAAGCGGGTATTCAAATGTGTTGGCAACGAACCACTCTTGGGTATTCGGTGAAAGCAACCACTGAACAAACTCGATGGCTGCTGGGTTCTCCGCTGCACCTTTGAGGATCCCCACTCCTGCGACATTGACCAATGAGCCAGGGTCTTGTGGCGCCATGAAAGAAATTTGCGCACGCATATTCTCTTGACCTACTTCAGCGGCCTTCTCATACCAGTAGTAGTGGTTGATCAAACCCAATTGAACCTGTCCACTGTCCACTGCATCGAGGATCAATCCGTTTTTTTCATACGATTGAACTTCGTTCTTGACCAAACCGGTCAGCCACTCTTGTGTCACTTCGTCACCCTGTGTCAGGCGCATGGCTGTCACAAATGACTGGAAGGAAGCGTTGGTTGGGGCAATTGCAACTTGACCGCGCCATTTTTCATCGGTGAGTTCAAACACTGATTGGGGGACTTGATCTGCTGGAACATTTTCGGGGTCATAGGCGATCACTCGTGCTCGACCGGTAACTCCGGTCCAGGTGTCGTCGACCGCACGGTACTCGGGTGCGACAAGGCTGGTCACGCTCTCGGGCAATGCGCTGAGAAGTGAATTCACTGAGCCGAGAGCACCCGCATCTTGGGAGAAATAAACCTGAGCGGGTGATCGGTCACCCTCTTCAAGCATTTGCGCAGCCAACTCGGCGCTGTCACCGAAACGGGCGGAAATGTTGATTCCGGTGGCTTCAGTGAATTCGGCAAAAAGTGGCCCAACGAGTTCTTCGCTGCGTCCTGAGTACACAACCAGCTCACCTGTCTCGGAAGATTCTGTGGCCCCTGAGTTTGAATTGGAATCACTGGAACAGGCGGCCAAGGCCGGGAGCAGGAGGGCCACGGCAGCGATTGCGCCCAATTTTCCTCGAGTGGGCCGCAATGAGAATGAGAGGGAAGACCGGGATATTCGGCGGATATGGGACACGAGGACCTTTCATTGGTTAATAAATCCGGTGGTTAGGTAAGGATTACCTTACTAATGTAGATGATCGATTATTTCCATCGGAATTCGGGGTGGGTATCGTTTTTCTATGACCCGAATGGCTCAGTCCAAAAATGGATTTCCTCCAAAAATCTGTGCTGCCTGTGGCCGTCCATTTGAGTGGCGTAAGAAATGGGCTCGAGACTGGGACCAGGTCAAGTACTGCTCAGAGAAATGCAAACGCCAATGACTGTGAAAGTCCATTAGTGTGCCCGAGTGACTCAAGCCATTGACGTAGTCGACGTGTTTGACGTGTTTGTTGTAGGTGCCGGCGCAAGTGGCCTTCGAATCGCAGGAATTGTGGCCAAAGCCGGGATGTCGGTTGCCGTCTGCGAAGCCCGTGATCGGGTGGGTGGACGTCTACTTTCCGTGGATCCAGGTGTTGATCTGGGCGCAACGTGGTTCTGGCAAAACGAACGTGACGTGCGAGAAGTCATAAATGAATTTGGAATAGAGTTTTTCCCACAATACGCCGATGGCAACATGATGTATCAAATTCCGGGGAGTGTGCAGGAACTAGATGGCAACCCACTTGATCAACAGGCCTGGCGAATTGTTGGAGGAACCCAAAAAATTGCAATCGCATTAGCGGAATCCCTGCCCTCCGGGACATTGCAACTATCAACGAAGGTGACCGAACTGAAGTTCGATCAGGGCACTGACAAGGGCGTAACGGTGATAACCGATCGCGGTGTTTACATGGCGAAACAAGTTGTGCTGGCTTTGCCACCAGCGACGGCCCTTGCCAATATCTCATTTAGCCCACAGCTCCCCGCAGACCTAACGAGCATTGCCACGAATACGCCGGTCTGGATGGGTGCGGTAACAAAAGTGGTCGCAATCTACGACTCGCCGTTTTGGCGCAAACGTGGATTAGCCGGAAGTGCAATGAGCCATGTTGGGCCGCTTCGAGAGATCCACGATGTAAGTGATGTGGAAGGGAATTTTGGTGCACTCTTTGGATTTAGTCGAGAAGGAATCACCGAAGAAGCGGTCACCAACCAACTCGCCGAGCTTTTTGGTCCGGAAGCAAAGGCACCCCGATCCGTCTTGATCAAAGACTGGAGTATTTCTCAGTTCACTTCGCCACCCAGAGTCGATCAACTAAATGACTATCAACTCTTTGGATCACACGCGCTACGCGAATCACACCTTGGTGGACGCCTATTTTTTGCATCAACCGAAACATCCGTCGACTCACCTGGGCACATCCAAGGTGCTTTTTCGGCTGCTCGCCGGACAGCTCAATTGATAATTGAACAGAGTAAGTAGCGAGTAATCAGACTTTCAAAATGAAATGAGAGCGGCTCGGTTGCGGGACGACTCAATTGGCACGAATTATTTAAAGATCCCAATAATTGCAATGAAATTGTCCCGTAATGACGATTTCGTAACGTTCGAGCACGCTTTACGTTCCGAACGTTGCCTAGCCCTTGCACAGGTTGATATTTGGCCTTGCGACCCATAGCATCAGGCAGCCAAGGCCAAGGCCTAGGCCTTGGCCGATCCACGTAGGTGCCCATCCGTTAAGGGAAGAAGACGTCACATGAATGAATTGCGTGAACCAAAACTTGCAGGCGAAGGTAGCAGCGATTACGAGGTTTACATCCGAACTGACGAACTTCTCACCCTTCAACCTGAACCTGAAACGTGGAAGCACCGTGATGAATTACTTTTCACGGTCGTCCACCAATCATCTGAATTGTGGCTCAAACTGGCGATTGCTGAGATCGACTACGCGGTTATTCAAATTTCACAGGATGCGATTGCGGCAGCGTCTCGCTATCTAGTCCGTGCGCGCGACTGTATTAATTACACGACAGCGCAATTGCCCATGCTAGAGAAGATGACACCGTGGGACTACCAGCACGTACGAACAGCGCTGGGTCACGGTTCAGGTTTCGATTCTCCAGGTTTTCGAAATCTGAGAGACAGCCTCAAAGTATTAGTTGACAGTGTTCAAGCCGCGTTGGGACGATCAGATCTCTCATTGGAAAAGCTGTACCTAAACGTGGAAGCTAATGAGGCCTTGTACTCGCTGGTTGAATTACTGGTTGACATCGATGAAGCTTTGATGATCTGGCGAAGTGTTCATGTCAAAGTAATTGAGCGGACCATTGGCGGGACCGTAAGCGGGACCCAGGGAACCCCGGTTGAAATTGTTCGCAATTTGCGGGACCGTTCGATCATGGAAGAGCTGTGGGAAGTTCGCGCTGAACTAACGGATCGAGCCGATCAGGAACTTGCAAGTAATGCATGAACTGGACGACATGGATGCCCGCATCCTTGATGCACTTCAAAAAGATGCCAGACATTCCTACAGCGCTCTCTCTCGTATCGTGCATTTATCTACCCCTTCGGTAGCCAATCGAATCCGTAAAATGGAAGAAGCAGGGGTGATCACGGGCTACAGCGCGCATGTCAATCCGCGCTCGGTGGGTTGGACTGTCGAGGCAATAGTGCGCCTAGATTGTCACGGGACGACCTGTATTTTGAAGGACCCCGCGGCTATTGAGAACATTCATATTTTGGAAATACTCCGAGTTACGGGCCCCTACTGCTCGATACTGCGAGTAGTAGCGGGAACCATGGACGAATTTGAATCAGTGGTTGACGAACTCAGCAAATATGG
>JAFMHB010000005.1:107864-119145 GCA_017854795.1 Candidatus Nanopelagicales bacterium | reverse complement strand
GACGCCACCGCAATTAGTTTGTGTCAAGACAACGATCTGCCGATCGTCGTCTTCAATTTATTGGAAGAGGGAAATATTGCTCGCGCGGTTCGTGGCGAAGCAATAGGAACACTAATTAGTAACTGAACCAGTGAACTTTCGAAAGGAATGGGAATGAGCGAGGATATTGATGCAGTGCTTTTAGAAGCTACGGGCAAAATGGACAAAGCGATCTCTGTCGCTAGGGAAGACTTCAGCACGATTCGAACTGGGCGGGCAACACCTGCGATGTTTAACAAGATCAATGTTGATTATTACGGAACATTCACTCCGCTCAACCAACTTGCCTCATTTGTAACCCCTGAGGCCCGAATGATACTGATAACTCCCTATGACAAAGGTGCGGCTGCTGGAATTGAAAAGGCGCTCCGTGACAGCGATCTTGGGATCAATCCCACGACGGACGGGAATGTCATCAGGGTTGCGTTGCCACAATTAACCGAGGAACGGCGCAAGGAATACATTAAGTCAGCCCGAACCAAGGGCGAGGATGCCAAGATTTCTATCCGGAATATTCGTCGCGGTGCCAAGGAAGCCCTCGAGGCAATGCAAAAGGATGGCACAGCAGGGGAAGACGAAGTACGGCGAGCTGAAAAAACCCTCGATGAAGTAACGCACAAGCACACCGAGCATATTGATGAAATTCTCAAAAACAAAGAAGCAGAACTGCTCGAGGTTTAATTCATGAGTGAAAACCCCGGAATTAAGGCAGGCCGTAATCTTCCGGCCGCCATAGCTTCTGCGGTCGTGCTCGCCGTTCTGGTCATCGTCTCACTTTTCACCATTAAATGGTTATTTGGCGTGCTGGCCATTGTTGCCCTCTTGGTAGCCGTCCATGAATTCGTCACGGTGCTGAGGTCACAAGGTATTCATGTTGCCCGCACCCCCGTTTATTTGGCCACGGCCGTAATACCTGCAGTTGCTTATGTTTGGGGTTTTGAAGCCCAACTCGCAACCACTGGAATTGCGATTTTGTTGGTCATGATTTGGAGACTGCGAAGAGGTTTCGAAGGTTTCGTGGCTGACATCAGCGTATCGGTGTTGCTAGTTGTTTATCTGCCCTTCATGGCCGCCTTCCTCATGCTTTCACTTGCTGCCGACAACGGTCCATGGCGCGTTTTGGTGTTCGTGCTCCTCACAGTTTCCAATGACATTGGCGGTTACGCCATTGGTGTTTTCTTCGGCAAACATCCCATTGCACCGCAGATCAGTCCCAAAAAGTCATGGGAAGGGTTGGTCGGTTCCATCGCACTGCAATCGATCGTTGGAATTCTTGCCTTCATCTATATTTTCGACGCTCCTTGGTGGCAAGGTTTGATTGCAGGACTCGTAATGACGATCGGTGCTACGGGCGGTGACTTCATTGAAAGCGCGATAAAACGAGATCTCGGAGTTAAAGATATGGGGACAATCGTTCCCGGCCACGGTGGAATTATGGACAGGTTGGACTCGCTCATTCCGAATGCATTCGTCTCCTGGGTTTTATTTAGTATCTTTCTTGGGTCAGGTATCTGATGCCGGTACCGGGTGAATTGGTTTTTGAGTCCCCCAAAAGAGGCAAGCCTCCCACTCATTTTCTGGATCTGAGTGTTCCCCAGCGCAAGGAAGCCTTGACCGCCATGGGTATGCCTGGTTTCCGTGCCGACCAAATCTCGCGCCATGTTTTTGAACATTTGAACACGGATATTGAGCAGTGGAGTGACATCCCCGAGGTAGCCAAGTCCCATATTCGCAGTGAACTGTTCCCACAAATTCTTGACCCCATGCGAACTATTGAATGCGATAATGGGGAGACTGTTAAGACTCTATGGAGGTTGCACGACGGTTCGTTAGTCGAAAGTGTCCTCATGCGGTACCCATCCAGGGTGACTATTTGTATTTCTTCACAGGCCGGTTGCGGGATGAACTGCCCCTTTTGCGCAACGGGGCAAGCAGGGTTAACTCGAAACCTGTCGGCGGCTGAAATCTTTGGCCAGGTTTTGGCAGGGGCCCAGTCTCTGGCACGAAACGAGATTGCCGGTGGACCAGGTCGCGTGTCCAATATTGTGTTTATGGGCATGGGTGAACCTCTGGCGAACTACACAGCGGTGATGGGTGCGGTGCATCGAATAGTTGACCCGAGTCCATCCGGTCTTGGTTTAAGTGCCCGGGGAGTGACCGTGTCAACAGTTGGACTCGTTCCAAAAATGCGTCAGTTAGCGACAGAAGGTTTGCCCCTCACATTGGCCGTGTCACTACATGCGCCCGACAATGAATTACGGGACACGTTGGTTCCCATAAATACCCGCTGGTCGGTTGAAGAGGTGCTAGATGCCGCTTGGGAATACGCAGACATCACAAAACGACGTGTCAGCATTGAATACGCACTTATCAAAGATATCAACGATCAACCTGAGCGGGCGAAGTTGTTGGCAGAATTGCTCCAAGGCAAGTTAGTTCATGTGAATCTCATTCCACTTAATCCGACTCCGGGGTCTAAATGGACCGCTTCCCGGCCTGAGGATGAACGAGCCTTTGTGCGAATTTTAAAAGCTCGAGGGATTCAAGTGACGGTACGAGACACACGGGGCAGTGAAATAGATGGAGCATGCGGCCAACTTGCCGCACTGGATTAGGAAGCGAAGGGTCGCAATGACATTAGATTCCGAGATCGCGGGTTCGATGCAAGTAAACCGAAACGCCGTGATTCGCGAACTTATTTTCACTTTCCTGCGTACCGTAGCGCTTGTCCTTCTCATTTCTTTGATTCTCAGTAGGACGCCCAAAGAACAAAACTTTCAGTCGGTGGGTGTAATCATCGGTATGTTCGTTTTGGCCTCGATTTACATATTGTTTTTTATTCGGTCAATCCGCGCTGTTCAGAAGTCCAAATTTCCTAATATTCGCGCAGGCGAAGCAATGTTTTCGACCGGGATTCTTCTATTAGCTATTTTTGCGAGCATTTACTCTGAAATGTCCCTTCATGACTCGGAAGCATTTACCGAGGTGCTGACACCCTTTAGTGCGATGTATTTTTCGCTCACTATTTTGGCCACGGTCGGATTTGGTGACATCGCACCGGTCACTGTTCCAGCGCGATCGGTAGCCATGGCTCAAATGGTTCTCGACTTAGTATTTATCGGTGTTCTTGTTCGAGTATTTACCAATGTGGCCAAACGCTCCCTGGCGAACAGGTCTACCGCTGAGCAAGGCGCAGGTTAGAGGTCCAACCCGAATATTTCTATGATCTTTTTGGTTGATGAACCGAGTTCTGGTGGTGGAAATCGGTATTCAACAGGAGTGCGGCTAAACGTCACTGGATTGGCGACAGTTCCATTATGTACAGGTTCAAGCCCAAGTTGCCCCGCCAATGCAAATGCTTGGGGGATTGAGTTGATCGGACCACACGGAATCCCATACTGATGCAGGGTTGAATACCAGTGGTCGGCGGTGTTAACAGCGAGTGCATCATTGAGAAGGATTCGAAGGATTTCACGGTTAGCAACCCGGTCTGAATTCACCGTGAATCGAGGATCATCGACTAATCCGGGCAGTTGGAGTGCGGAACACAAACGCACGAATTGGGTGTCGTTTCCTACTGCGATCACGATTGATCGATCAGAGCAATCGAAGACCTCGTAGGGAGCAATGCTCGGATGCGCATTGCCCAACACTCCCGGTGTTACGCCACCAAGAACAAATGCACTGCTTTGATTCACCATAGAAGAGAGCAAAGCGGAGAGTAAATTAACCTCCAAATGTTGCCCAAGTCCTGTTTCATTGCGTTCAATAATGGCTGCCATGATTGCATTACTTGCGTGTAGGCCGGTGAGGACATCAACCAACGCCACGCCCACTTTAGTGGGTTCATGGATTCCAGTGACGCTCATGAGACCACCCATGGCTTGAATCAGAAGGTCGTAACCTGGTAGGTCTTTTCCTTCTTTGCTCCCAAATCCGCTAATTGAACAGTAGATAATTTTGGGATTTCTTGCGTTTACACTGTCGTAATCCAAAGCAAATTTATCAAGAGCACCTACTCGAAAATTCTGAATCACTATATCGGCCTGCGAGGTTAACTTGTGCGCACGTTTTAAATCGATTGCGTCCTTAAAATCCAATGCAATGGAATGCTTGTTTCGATTTACTGATTCGAAGTAAGTGGCTTTGCCGTCACTTGTAAAAGGAGGGCCCCACTGTCTAGTGTCGTCCCCATATCCGGGACTCTCAATTTTAATCACGGTCGCGCCATAATCTGCCAGCAACATCGTTGCATACGGTCCTGCGAGGACTCGTGAGAAGTCGGCGACAGTTATTCCATCAAGAGGACCAGGCATGTACTTATTTGAATGCTGCTAGACCGGTGAGCGCATGTCCAATTACAAGGGTGTGCATCTCGTTAGTGCCTTCGTAGGTGAAAACGGATTCCAAATTATTCATGTGCCGAATAATGGGGTATTCCAGAGTTATTCCATTGCCTCCGAGAATGCTTCTGCATTCTCGTGCAATCTTGAGTGCCTCACGAGCGTTGTTGAGTTTCCCTAATGAAATTTGTTCAGGGGTAACTCCAACGGTGTCTTTGAGATGACTGAGGTGCAGTGCTAACAACATCCCTTTCCCCAGTTCCAAAGTCATGTCCGCCAGTTTTTTCTGAGTGAGTTGATAGCCGGCAATGGGCCGATCAAATTGAACTCGATTAATGGAATAGTCAATTGCGGTTTCAAGACAGTCCCGAGCTGCGCCCAATGCCCCGAATGCAATTCCAAACCGGGCCTCATTGAGACAACTCAGTGGCCCGCGAAGACCTTGCACTTCAGGAAGCATTGAATCTGCAGGTAGGCGGACATCTGTGAAAACCAGCTCGCTTGTTATTGAGGCGCGTAATGACATTTTTTTATGGATGATGTTCGATACAAAACCAGGTGAATTTGTTGGAACTATGAAACCACGAATGCCCTCTGTGGTTTGGGCCCATACAACGGCGACATCGGCCACACTTCCATTTGTAATCCACATCTTTGAGCCGTTGAGGATCCAGTCTTGGCCATCACGCTTGGCGTTTGTCAGCATGCCTTGAGGGTTTGAACCAAAGTCAGCCTCGGTGAGGCCGAAACATCCGATAATTTCACCCGTGGCCATTCGGGGGAGCCAAGTTTGCTTTTGATCTTCGGTACCAAATTCGTAAATGGCAAACATGGCGAGCGATCCTTGAACGCTAACCATTGAACGAATCCCGGAGTCCCCAGCCTCAAGCTCGAGGGCTGCAAGGCCATAAGCGGTCGCAGTCGTACCGGCGCACCCGTAGCCCTGAAGGTGCATGCCGAGCGCGCCCAGCGAGCCAAAGTCACGCATGAGTTCTCGTGCTGGAACTTCACCCTTTTCAAACCATTCAGCAACGTGGGGCTTTACGTTGGTATCGACATACTCTTTGACAACTGCTGCCATCGCTCGATCTTCACTGCTGGAGTGATGATGGAGGGCAAATAATTCGATTGGACCTGTAGGCATATGAGAATCCTAGCCTTAATGTATCCAATATCGTGGATTGTATCCAATATTTATACGGTTCGACGGCTAGGCTTCTTAGGTGTCGGAATCAAATGCGCTCAAAGTTGGGCAATGGACTATGCTGCTGCTGGCAATTTTGGGGTTCATCGCCTTTTATTTCTCAGGAGCTGCGGCGTTATCCGTTGATGCTCTTTACTCGCTCATCAACTTCGCAAGTGTCATCGTGGCCCGAAAAGTCATGATTGCTGCCCGTTCGACACCCGATCATGCACATCCTTATGGCAAGGGTGCACTCGAGAATTCGTACGTCTTGATTCGTTCAGCGATCATTGTTGGAGTTATCAGCCTTGCCTTCGTAGGAGCCGTCGTTTCAATAATTGAATACTTTATTTATGGTGATTCAACTGAAATCCACCTTGGGATAGCTGGTGCCTACGGAATAACCGCGGCAGTTATCCTATTTCTTTTGTCGATAAATTATGCTCGGGCGCAGAATAAAACTCCTTCAGGCGTACTCAACGCCGAAAGAAAAGCGACACGTCTGGACGCAATCATGAGCGCGGCAACGGGTGTTACTTTCATCGCCGTTGCCGTGATCCCCAGTGGAACCCCGATCACGAGTGAGTCGTTTGATATCAGAGAAATTGCAGACTCACTTCTTGTGATTGTATTAGTCCTGCTCTTGATTTCTGAACCATGGCACACCATCAAGTCCGAATTTGGCCGCATCACGGGTTCGCGTGAAGATCCAGAGTTGGAAACGCAGATCAGAGCGCTGCTGTCAGACCATGGGGAGTTGGTTACGGATGTCTACGCGGTGAATCGAGGATCGCTCATCGAGGTGGATGTGCGGTTGTCCTACGTGGGAGCCAAATCTGTTCCAGAACTAGATGAGATCAGAGCAAGCATTGTTGCCGTGCTTGCTCGAACATTGGGTGAGACCCGCGTCCATGTGGTCTTCACCGAACGGGAAATTGATAAATTCAATTAAGTTAATGGCCAAGCATACGGCTCATATAGGCCGCACTTCGCGAATTTTTTCCCGTCTTCTGCTCATATGAATCGGCGCGTTGCATCACTTGCAGTCCAAGATTGGCGCCGATCCATCGCAATGGTTCGGGCTCCCATTTTCTCGACACGTGATTAACCCAGGGGAGCGTCGTAAGTTCGGACTGGGTTTCTGTGATCAAATGCGCCAATGTTTTGCCACCTAGGTGTGCGGTTCCAACACCATCCCCTACGTATCCCCCACTTGAACCAAGCCCTGTTGTTGGGTCAAAGTTGCAACTTGCCCACCAGTCACGCGCAATACCCAGTGGACCACCCCAGGCATTGGTGAACTCAACACCCGCTAGAACTGGGAACATGTCAATCAAGGTGGTGCGAAGTTCATGATGGACACTTGAATTCATATCCTGATGGGGTGAAATCTTCGAATTGAAATGATAGGGCGCACCGCGCCCACCGAAGGCGATTCTGTCGTCTGCGGTTCGTTGCCCGTAAATAATTAGATTTCGGTAGTCCGAAAAAGTTTCACGCTCACCAAGTCCAATGTTTTCCCAATTACTCGCGGAGAGGGTCTGGGTTGCCACCATCAGTGAATACACGGGTGCAATCGACCGTTTCTCACCATGCAATGTCTTCGTGTAACCCTCTGTGGCTCGAATTATATTTGGTGCATGCACGGTCCCTCCTGTGGTCAACACCTTGCCGGGGGCAATGCGTAACGCTTGAGTGCCTTCAAAAATTGAGACCCCTCGTGAGTGCAGGAAGGTGCTGAGTTGGTTGACTAATTTATATGGATCTATTGCCGCGCAATGGGGAGTGAAGGTTGCTCCCACGACATCTGTTGCGTTGATTCGATCCCGAGTTTCATTGGCGCTGAGGTATATCAAATCATCTGGGAAGCCCCAGTCAGCGAATTCTTTAACGTCTGCCAGTGCCCGGTCGTTTTGAAGGGCACTGCGGGCAGCGACAACGGTGCCACCATGTGCCCAGTCGATATCCCAATTGTGTGAGTGTGCCACCTGGCCGATGTCGCTGATATTTGCCACCATCGATTGGTGCATTCGACGAGCGGCATCGCGAGAAGTAGCCCGCGCGAGTGAGGTGAAGTGGGCGGGAAACAGTGCCGATACCCAGCCGCCATTGCGTCCACTCGCTCCAAAACCAACGAATTCTGATTCAATTATTGCAATTCTCAAAGTAGGGTCAAGTTTGTTCGCGTAATAAGCGGTCCAAAGGCCGGTGAAGCCGCCCCCAACTATCGCGAGATCCACATTGAGATCGCTCTCGAGGGCTCCATTGAAAATCGTAGGATCCTGGGATCGCTGCGAATACCAAAGGCTGGCGTTCATCTATTTAGCGATTCCAGCTGGCTACGTAATCTGGGACAGGGGTTCCTTCGGGGACGTACTGGTCCGGGATCGGTTCCCCAAGTTGCTCATACATCGGTATGTGTCCGGCCCAAATTGCTTTTCCTGTCTCACTTTCCAAGTCCCCTTCGAGGTCATCGGGCGGTCCTTCACTGATCTTGATAGAGAATTCAGTAAGGGGGAGTGACAGGGTCATAGTTGCCTTGAGTTCCTTCGGCGAGGGTTGTCGTGCATGATCCCAACGACCGGGCATCAAATGCTCGGTGATGACTTTCAATGCATCAACTTCGGCCTGGCCACTTAACCGGGTTGAAGTCCCGAATACCATCGCGCATCGATAATTCATACTCGATTCAAACAGGCTGCGTGCCAAAACCAGTCCATCGAATTTGGTCACGGTGAAGCATGCGGGCGAACCTGACTCCAGTAGCTTGAACATTCTCGAGGCTGCCGAACCATGGATGAGTACGGTGTCGCGATCACGAGCGTAAGCTACTGGAATAACAATGGGCTGCCCGTGATCCACGACACCGATGTGTGCAACCAGACCTGCGTCTAGGACAGCGTGCAATGTTGGCACATCTGTCCTTGCCTTCTCAGGTAAGCGCCTTACAGTTGTCCTGTCACTCGTACCGGCTCTGGCCACGTAAAAACCTACAGTACTTCGAGTGCCTGGGTTAAAACGTTGCGCAAGATGCCCTCAATTTCATCGAATTCTTTCTGGCCGATGGTGAGTGGCGGTGCAAGCTGGATAACGGGGTCACCGCGGTCGTCGGCGCGACAGTACAGTCCATTGTCAAAAAGTGCCTTGGACAAGAACCCGCGCAGGAGCCGCTCACATTCCGCGTCATCAAACGTTTCGCGGGTTTTCTTGTCTTTGACGAGTTCGATGCCATAGAAGTAGCCCGCTCCACGGACATCACCGACAATTGGGATATCGCTCAATTTTTCGAGAGTGCGACGAAAGTTTCCCTCGTTGTCCAGCACGTTCTGGTTGAGACCTTCTCGCTCGAAAATGTCTAGGTTTTCCATTGCAACGGCTGCTGAAACAGGATGACCACCCCACGTATACCCGTGCAGGAATGAAGTCGTTCCGTGCTTGAAGGGCTCAAAGAGTCGATCGCTGGCGATCATTGCTCCCAGCGGGGAGTAGCCGGAAGTCATTCCCTTTGCGCACGTGATGATATCCGGTGTGACACCGAACCGGTTCATCGCAAAGTAGTCACCGATGCGACCGAAAGCAGTAATTGTTTCGTCGGCAACCATTAGCACGTCGTATTCGTCGCAGATCTCGCGAACGCGTTCGAGGTAACCGGGGGGAGGTGGGAAACACCCGCCCGAGTTTTGGACTGGCTCAACGAATACTGCGGCGACACTGTCCGCACCTTCGAATTCAATTGCTTCGGCAATGCGGTTGGCGGCCCAGAGCCCGAAGGCTTTTTCGTCTCCGCGGTATTCCTCGGGTGCGCGGTAAAAATTAGTGTTTGGAACTTTCACTCCACCGGGCACGAGTGGTTCAAAAGGTATCTTGGCATCGGGAATGCCGGTAATGCTGAGAGCCCCTTGGGGTGTTCCGTGGTAGGCAACCGCCCGACTAATCACTTTAGTTTTCGTTGGTTTCCCAGTTAATTTAAAATATTGCTTTGCCAGTTTCCATGCACTCTCGACGGCTTCGCCACCACCGGAAGTAAAGAACACTCGGTTTAAATCACCCGGAGCCAAATGAGCCAGTCTCTCAGCAAGCAAAATTGCATTGGGGTGGGCATAGGACCAAATCGGGAAAAAAGCTAACTCTTCGGCTTGCTTTGCAGCTGCCTGGGCAAGTTCCCGGCGCCCGTGGCCGGCTTGAACAACGAAAAGTCCGGACAGGCCGTCAAAATATTTATTTCCCTGATCATCCCAAATGTATGCACCTTGGCCTTTGGTAATAACCGGAACGTGCCCACCCTCGTAATACGTCGAGTGACGGGTGAAGTGCATCCAGAGGTGTTCGCGAGCTTTGTCTGCGAGTCGATCTGATCCTGATTCAGAAACGTATTGCGGTGTGGTTGTCATTTGGTTCCCCAACTGTAGGTTTGTTTACGAAGGCCGAGATAAACGAAAGTTTCTGTTGAAACAACGCCCGGAATATTTCGGATCTGAGAATTTGTGACCCGAAGAAGGTGGTCATCGTCCTCGGCTACGCATTCAGCCAAAAGATCATATTTCCCTGTGACAAGCACCAGATAGGAAATCTCGGGTAGCTGTTCAATTTGCTTGGATACCGCCTCCACATCACCGTGAACTTTGATTGCGATCATTGCTGAACGAAGATAACCAACTTGGGCGGGGTCTGTGATCGCCACAATTTGCATAACGCCCTGATCATGTAATTTTTGGACCCGCTGCCGGACTGCGGCTTCGGATAACCCAACAGCTTTTCCGATCGTGGCGTACGGTCGGCGACCATCTTGCTGAAGTTGCTCAATAATGGCGCGAGATGCGTCATCAAGTGGTGCAGATTTGCGAGCCATGTGCACACTTTGGCCCTATTTTCTATAAAAATCAAGCCTTTCCGCAAGGTTTGACCGATTAAACAACTAAAACCGTATATTTATATCTAAAAATCTAGTGAAACCCATATTTTTGCGGTACCGTGCGGTAAATCTCTAATGGGAGGAAAACATGACGCAGGTACTAAGAAACTTCGTGGGCGGAGAGTTCGTTGACACTCAAAAAGGTGAAGTCAGCGAACTGGTTAACCCTTCAACGGGTGAGATTTTTGCAACAGCACCGATTTCTGATGCCGCCGACATTGATCGCGCGTTTACAGTGGCCGCAACAGCCTTCGAGTCGTGGAAGAACTCCACGCCGTCGGAGCGTCAACAAGCTTTGTTGACAATTGCTCAAACCTTTGAGGATCACGCCGAAGAACTTGTTGCTGTTGAGAGTGAAAATACAGGGAAGCCGATTCCGGTCACCATGGTCGAGGAAATCCCACCCATGATTGACCAAATTAAATTTTTTGCGGGTGCGGCCCGAATACTTGAGGGTAAGGCTGCCGGGGAATATATGGCAGGTTTTACCTCGATGGTCCGCCGAGAGCCAATTGGTGTTATTGGCCAAGTTACTCCCTGGAATTACCCCATGATGATGGCGGCTTGGAAGTTTTTCCCAGCGATCGCTGCGGGAAACACCGTGGTTCTTAAGCCCAGCGACACAACGCCAGCGTCGACATTGAAAATGGCAGAGTTGATTGCTGCCTCAGGAGCTCTGCCCGACGGCGTATTCAATGTGGTGTGTGGTGACCGCAATACCGGAAAGGAACTGGTCGAGCACAAAATTCCTCAAATGGTTTCCATAACGGGGTCGGTTCGAGCTGGAATGCAGGTGGCGGCTTC
>JAFMHB010000005.1:0-107572 GCA_017854795.1 Candidatus Nanopelagicales bacterium | reverse complement strand
GTACTCGGCTTCATTGAGCGCGCTCCCCATCACGCCAAAGTTGTAACTGGTGGCTCTCGACAGGGTAATCGCGGCTTCTACATTCCGCCGACTGTAATCGCGGGACTTCAACAAGACGACGAGATGATTCAAAATGAAATATTCGGTCCGGTAATCACTATCCAAAAATTTACCGATGAAGCGCAGGCATTGGCATACGCCAATGGCGTGAATTACGGCCTTGCATCATCGGTTTGGACAAAAGACTTTGGTCGTGCAATGCGCATGGCAAAGGGACTTGATTTTGGTTGTGTGTGGATCAATACGCACATCCCACTTGTCGCTGAAATGCCTCACGGTGGTTTCAAGCACTCTGGGTATGGCAAAGATTTATCAATGTATGGATTCGAAGATTACACGCGGATCAAGCACGTAATGGCAAATTTGGAGAGTTAAGTATTTCCGATTCCATTGGGAATGAGCATAAGTGTGGGGCAGGAGCAAATATCGCTCCTGCCCCACACTTATGTTTCTAACTGTTAGTTGCCACCCTCATTGAGGGTAACCTCGATCGGAGCATAAGCATCTCCGGTCGTATTCAAACCTTCAGCGGTGAGCGCTGCATTTGCGGCCTCCGCGTACTGGTTTGTGTATGCCGTTGCTGGTGGCTCAGCCGTGATAATTGTTGCCCCTTCGAGGTTCTTTGTGTTCAGGGAAACACTTACCGTCTGTGCCCACAGTTCTGGCTCAATGACGCCGATACCCGTGGCTGATGGCCAGATCAACTTGTTGACCTCGTTCATCATCCAAAGCTGGTGGCTTGCGCCAAGCTTGGAACCATTTGCCGTGATGATGTCAGCACATTCCTGCGCGTTATCGCGACACTGGATCCAACCCTTGAGTGATGCGGTAACAAAACGCTGGGTTGTGTCTTGGTAGGCAGCGTCAGCGAGACGCTCTTCTGATGCCCAGATTGCATCCTGGTACATCGCGGTGCCTTCGTCATTCCAGTTGATGACATTGAAGTCTGCTGGCTGGTAGAGCTCGCCGGTATCAGGGTTTACTGTTTCCAATACCTGAGCGTATTCGTTGTAGGTCATGGCCTGCGCTGCATCAATCTCGCGATTGAGAAGTGCTTGCATGTCGAATTGCTGTTGTACCAATTCAACATCATTGGCTGGATCAAGTCCGGCCTTGGTCATGCCAGCGAAAAGTTCGTATTCGTTTCCAAATCCCCAGTTACCAACCTTCTTACCTTTAAGGTCCGCTGCTGTTGTGATGTTGGAGTCTGCCCATGAGACCTGAAGTGTTCCGGATGTGCGGAACACCTGAGCGACGTCAACGATTCCTGCACCCTGCTCACGTGAGGCGAGAGCTTTTGGTACCCATGAAATCGCGTAGTCTGCGCCACCCTGTGCAAGGACAGTCTGCGGAACGATGTCAACGCCACCCTCAAGGATGGTTACGTCGAGGCATTGCTCTTCGTAGTAGCCCAAGTCTTTAGCCGCGTAATAGCCACCGAATTGAGCCTGAACAAACCACTGCAGTTGAAGTGAGACGGGAGTGAGTTCCGTGCACTCAGCAGCGGCTTCCTCTGTGGCGCCTTCTTCGGTGGTTGCTGTATCTGTTGTTTCAGATGCGGTTTCGTCGCTACTGCTACACGCAGTCAGAAACAGGAGACCCGAGGCAGCGACTGCTGCGACGCGAATCCAACTTTTTCCTCTATTCATTATTTCTACCTTTTTTGATTTTCCGGTGTGTGGTTTAAGCCTTTACGTGCAGTTGCGCACTGCGAGGCGTCACGAGGCGCTCGATGGCAATTATGGCTAAATAGAAAATCAAACCCGTGATAATCGCAGCCAATACGTATGCCCAAGCCCGACCATAAGCGGTGTTTGCGGCAGCGCTCGCTATTCGACTACCGAGGCCCTCTTGGGGACCCCCAAAATACTCGGCAACCAATGCCGCAATCACTGCCAACGGCGCAGCAATTTTGAGGCCGGTGAAGAAAAATGGAATGGCGTTCGGGATGCGAAGGATTCTAAGTGTGGTTCTCGGAGCCGCGTTGAGTGAGCGCATGAGTTCAACTTGAAGGGGATTGACTTGAATGAGGCCACGCATCACATTCACGAAAATGGGAAACAGCACAATTATGGCGGTAACCAATACACGTGGGGTGCGACTCGTGATGTTAAACATGTTGTTCAAGATTGGAGTTAAAGCAATAATCGGTACCGTTGCCAATCCAGCGGCGAGTGGTGTCACCAGTTTGTTGACTGTGATGAACCTCTGCGCAAGCAGGGCCATAAATAGCCCCGCAATTGTGCCAAATAACAGACCCAAAAATGCTGTCGTGCCAGTGTAAAAAGCTGCACCCCACATGAGGGTTGCGCCATTGGAGAATTCGGAAGCGATCAGGCTTGGAGCGGGAAGTAGGAATGGCTTGAGGTCCTGAACGACCACGAGGAGTTGCCAGGCGCCGAGAAACAGTGCAGCAATCAAGATCGGTGGCCACAGATAACTCAGCTTCGAATTCATCAGACTTCACCCCGGAATGAAGAAGTGGATGTTCCTGACGTGTCGTGGAGACGCAGGGCTTCACGCACTGATGTCACGCAATGGAAGAAGTGATCGGATTCCCGAGTTGTTTCAGTCCGTTCCCCCAGGTCAACGTTTATTTCCGCGGTGATTCGACCTGGTCGAGGTGACATTACGACCACCCGATCCGAGAGATATACCGCTTCGGGGATTGAGTGAGTGACAAAAACAATTGTCTTGCCAGTGTCCAGGCGGATGCGTAACAGTTCATTCTGCATACGTTCACGGGTCATTTCGTCGAGTGCACCAAATGGTTCATCCATGAGCAGTAAGGGTGGGTCAACAGCGAGTGATCGAGCGATGGCAACACGTTGTTGCATGCCTCCGGAAAGTTCCCAAGGACGGTGATTACCAAATTCAGAAAGCTGCACCATCTCGAGTAGTTCCGCTGATCTCACTTCACGCTGGGACTTATCCCAGCCCGCGAGCTCTAAGGGTAGTTCAATATTTTTACTCACTGTTCGCCAGTCAAAGAGGGCCGCCTGTTGGAAAGCAATGCCGTAAAGGCGCTCCTTGCGAGCGTCTTCGGGAGACTTCCCAGAAACTTGGACACTGCCCGAGTCAAAACCAGTGAGGTCCCCAATGACCCGAAGGAGAGTGCTCTTACCACACCCTGAAGGGCCAATAAGTGAAATGAATTCTCCAGTGTGAACGTTTAAGTTCACGTCAGAGAGCGCAATCACTTCATTCTCATTGCCCTTGTTGAATACTTTTGAAACATTGGAAATCGCAAGTGCGCTACCTGTATCAAAGGTGGTTGTCATGCGAGGCCTTTCTTAGGAAGATTCCGGGTGAGCAATACATCAACTGCGGTAATTGCGGCTGCGACAACAAGTCCCAACAAAATTGCGCCAAAAACTGCTACATAAACTTTCGCTGGCTGGGATGTGGTTTCGCGTGCGTATTCGACCATTAGTCTTCCGATCCCACCTCGAACTCCTGTTGAGATCTCGGCAACGACTGTGCCGACCACCGCAGCTGCAGCTGAAACTTTGAGAGCGGGTACAAGGTAGGGAATACTTGCTGGAAAGCGTAATTTCCATAAAACTTTGTTGTTTGTTGCAGCGTATGAGCGCATCAGTTCAAGCGATGTGGAACTTGGCGCTTGCAAGCCACGAAGTGCACCAACAGACAGTGGGAAAAAAGCCAGATACGCGGCAATAAACATCACAGAATACGTCGTTGACCACTGAATTGGTCCAAAACTAATTTGATTTCCAATCCCGACAATCAGTGGGGCGAGGGCAATAAGAGGCACGGTTTGCGAGGCGATCACGAATGGCAGGAGGCCGCGCTCAAAAAACAAAAACCTTTGCATGATTATCGCGAGGAGCAGACCAACAGAGACTCCAATTACAAACCCACCGAGTGCTAGCGTCAATGAGTAGGTTGAAGCGGCAAGGACAGCTTGAAATACCGTCGTGTCTGAACCCCTCACTTCGGGCAGAGAAAAGGCCGAAAACATGGTCCAAATGTGGGGCATTGCTTGATTGGATGTATTAAAAGGAAGATCGATGATCGTGCCAATTAGTTTTGTGAGCTCCCACATGAGTCCAATGATTGCGATGCCTGCGAGGGCCCATAAAAAAGATACAAATCCATTGGAGATTCGATCACGAGTTGAGGCCATCTTTACTCTTTTGCTTTGCGCTTCTCTGATACAGCTGGAATCACTTTTTCTCCATACTCGGCCATAGTGTGATCTTTGTCGTCATGCTGGAGGTACAGGGCGAACTGGTCAACGCCTAGTGACTTGAGCTCCTCTAGGCGTCGAATCTGCTCCTCTACCGGACCTATGATGCAAAAACGGTCGATAATTTCGTCGGGGACGAAATCAGCATGGGTGTTTCCCGCTTGGCCGTGATCGTTGTAGTCATAGCCTTTTCGACCCTTGATGTAGTCGGTGAGTGCCTGCGGAACGGCTCCACCGCCCTCGCCGTATCGGTCGACAATGTCAGCCACGTGATTACCGACCATTCCACCAAACCAGCGGAGTTGGTCGCGGGCATGAGCAACATCTTCGGTGACGTAGGCAGGAGCAGCAACGCAAATTTTCACGGCGTCTGGATCTCGTCCAGCGGCCTTGGCGGCGTCTTTTACTGCTTTAATGGTCCATTCAGCGATGGAAGGGTCGGCGAGTTGCAGGATGAATCCGTCGCCCACCTCACCCGTTAACGCAAGTACTTTTGGACCGTAGGCAGCAACCCATACTGGGGTGCGGCTTTCAGCCGCCCATGGGAGACGAATGTCATTGCCGTTGTAATCAATGGACTCGCCATTAACCAGCCCTTTGAGGTTAACAACGGCTTCCCGAAGTTCGGCCACGGTTACGGGCTTGCCATTGGTTACTCGAACGGCTGAATCACCTCGACCAATTCCGATCACGGTTCGGTTTCCGTACATCTCGTTCAATGTCGCAAACACTGATGCTGTGACTGTTATGTCCCGAGTAGCCGGATTCGTAACCATTGGTCCAATGGTGATGTTGCGTGTTTCGTTGAGAATTTTGCTATAGATAACGTATGGCTCTTCCCACAAAATGTGTGAGTCAAAGGTCCAGACATATTTGAAACCGTATGTTTCCGCCTTGCGCGCAAGATCAATAACCCGTGCAGCCGGGGGAGTGCATTGCATTACCACACCAAAATCCATGGCTTTAACCTTTCGTCAGCGAATAGTTCTCGATATGTTTAACGAGTCTGAGGGAATCCCAGGTCGACAGAACTTGTCGACGGATCTGGCCACCGAGAAGTGACGGTTTTGGTGTGGGTGTAAAACTCAATTCCGGCAGGTCCATACATGTTGGCGTCACCGAAAATTGAAGCCTTCCAGCCACCAAAGCTGTAGTAGCCCACTGGTACGGGTATGGGAACGTTGATACCGACCATTCCCACCTGAATGTCAAATTGGAATTGGCGGGCGGCTCCACCGTCGCGGGTGAAGATTGCCGTGCCGTTTCCGTATTGATGGTCGTTGATCAGCGTCACGGCTTCGTCGTATGTATCAACGCGAATGACCGAGAGGACAGGACCGAAGATTTCTTCGTCATACACTTTCATACCTGGCCGAACATGATCAATGAGTGATGGGTTAAGGAAGTAGCCCTTTTCCGGGAGTGGTCCTTCGCGACCATCAACAACTACGGTGGCGCCTTCCGAAGCAGCACCGTCGATATACGAGGCAACCTTGTCGCGGTGTTCTCCAGTAATCAGTGGGCCCATCTCGTTCTCGGGATCAGTACCTGGTCCCACTTTCAAGGCCGGAATGCGCGCCGAAATCGCTTCAATCAAAGGATCAGCAATATCACCGACGGCCACGACGACGGAAATTGCCATGCAGCGCTCGCCAGCAGATCCGAAGCCGGCACTGACGGAGGCATCGGCGGCCATGTTGATATCGGCGTCTGGCAGCACAATCATGTGGTTCTTGGCCCCGCCAAGTGCTTGAACTCGCTTTCCATTCGCGGTTCCCGTCGAATAAATGTACTTGGCGATTGGGGTTGAGCCAACGAAACTCACGGCAGCGATGTCCGGGTTATTCAGGATGGCATCTACTGCAACCTTGTCTCCCTGAACGACATTGAAGACTCCGTCAGGTAGGCCTGCTTCTTTAAGTAACTTGGCCATAAACACGGTGACGGAGGGATCTTTTTCGCTGGGCTTTAGAATAAAGGTGTTCCCTGTAGCAATTGCATTCGTGAACATCCAGAGAGGAACCATCGCTGGAAAGTTGAAGGGGGTGATCCCGGCAACAACGCCGAGGGGTTGCTTGATGGAGTAAACATCAATACCGCCGGAAACTTGCTCGCTGAACCCACCCTTCATGTGAGTAGGGATACCGCAGGAAAACTCAATGTTCTCGATTCCCCGAGCTAGTTCACCCGCTGCATCGCTGGGGACCTTGCCATGTTCAATAGAGACGAGTCGGGCAATTTCATCCCTATTGGCAACAACCAACTCCCGGAAACGAAACAGAATCTCCGACTTGCGTGAGAGGGAGGTGGAGCGCCACGCGGGAAAAGCTGCTTTTGCTGTGGCTATAGCAGCATCCATCTCCGCAGTGCTGGCAAGACCTACCTGCGCTTGCTGTTCCCCCGTTGAAGGATCGAAGACTGGTCCGAAATTTCCTGAGGTCGGTACTACCTCTTGGCCGCTGATCCAATGGGGAATAGTGTGCATCTGTATCTCCTTGATTCTCATGTGGCATGTGTTGGACAACTAAAAGGGACTAAATCAGATACTGGCTGAGTCCCCGCTTGAGAAACTTACCGTGCCCCTTGTGGCCAAGGTAAGTGTTGTTGTCGACAACGACTTTGCCTCGTGAAATGACAGTATCAACGTGACCATCAATATTGAACCCCTCCCACGCTGAGTGATCCATGTTCATGTGGTGTGTCTTATGGAAGCCAATTTCAGTTCGACCCGCTGGGTTGTAGATGACAATGTCTGCATCCGATCCGGGGGCGATCACACCCTTCTGGGGGTAAAGGCCAAACATGCGGGCCGGAGTTGTAGAACAGATTTCCACCCACCGGGCAAGCGAAATGTGTCCATTGACCACACCCTGATAGAGAAGATCAAGGCGATGCTCAACTGAGCCAATTCCATTAGGGATCGCGGCGAAGTTCCCCAGGCCTAATTCCTTTTGCTCTTTGAAGCAAAATGGGCAATGGTCGGTGCTGACGATGGACAGATCATTTGTTCGAAGATATTTCCAAAGTTCTTCTTGGTGACCTTCAGCCTGTGAACGAAGGGGAGTGGAACATACCCACTTGGCACCCTCGAATCCTGGCTGTGAAAGTTGTTCCTCTAGTGAGAGGTAAAGATATTGTGGACAGGTTTCACCGAAGACATTCAAACCTTCATTTTTGGCCGACTGTAAAACTTGCACGGCCTGTTTGGCTGACATGTGAACGATATACAGAGGTGCGCCCGTAATTCGGGAGAGCATGATCGCCCGATTCGTAGCTTCGGCCTCGGTTTCCCATGGCCTGGTGAGGGAGTGGTACTTGGGGTCGGTCTTGCCTTCAGCAAGTGCTTGGGCCACCAATACGTCGATCGCTATTCCATTTTCAGCGTGCATCATGATCATGCTGCCGTTGTTGGAGGCAGCTTGCATGGCCCGCAATATTTGGCCGTCATCACTGTAATAGACACCCGGATATGCCATAAATAATTTAAAACTAGTTATACCTTCGTTGACGAGCTCGTCCATAGCCTTGAGCGATTCGTCATCTACTCCGCCGAGGATCTGATGAAACGCGTAATCAATATGGGTGTTTCCGCTGGCTTTTTCATGCCAAGCGGCCAAACAGTCTTGCACCCTTTCTCCAGTTTTTTGAACAGCAAAATCGATGATGGTGGTAGTACCACCCCATGCGGCAGCCAGTGTGCCTGTGTCAAAGGTGTCGGAGGCGAAAGTCCCACCAAAGGGCAATTCCATATGGGTGTGTGCGTCAACACCACCGGGGATAACGTATTTTCCTGCGGCATCAATTACCGTGTCGGCGCTCGAAGCCAATTCATTTCCCATAGACGTATCACCTGGTGAGAAAACGGCTACAATCTTTTCCCCGTCAACCAAAACGTCTGCCGCAATGGCTCCCTGTGGTGAGACAACTTGGCCATTCTTTATCAAAATTGTCATGACAATCCTTCCGTCTGGACGGCGAGTTTTATGGGCGGGTGAGATCCTGATAAGCATCGGGGCGGCGGTCGCGGTAGAACTGCCAGCGGGTCCGCACCGTGGTAATTAATTCCAAATCAAGGTCGCGAATGATGAGTTCCGACTTGAAAGGATCGCCTTTTTCTCCGACATAACTACCCTCTGGGTCGACAAAGTATGACTGTCCGTAGAAGTCGTCATCACCGAGATCTTCGATACCTACGCGGTTAATTGCTCCCACGTAATACTCATTGGCGACGGCTGCAGCTGGTTGTTCAATGCTCCACAGGTACTCGGATAGTCCACGAGATGTGGCTGAAGGGTTGAAGACTATTTGTGCGCCATTAAGGCCAAGGGCCCTCCAACCTTCGGGGAAGTGGCGGTCGTAGCAAATGTAAACACCAATTTTGCCTACGGCTGTGTCGAAAACTGGGTAACCACCATTGCCTGGGCGGAAGTAAAACTTCTCCCAGAAGCCCTTGACGTGCGGAATGTGTTGCTTGCGGTACTTGCCGAGGTAACTTCCATCGGCATCAATGACCGCTGCAGTGTTGTAAAGAAAGCCCGGACCCGCATCTTCATACATGGGCAAAACCATGACCATCTCGAGTTCACGAGCAAGTGCTTGAAAGCGCTCAGTGATCGGGCCGGGAATGGCTTCAGCGTAGGCGTAAAATTCGGCATCTTGAACCTGGCAAAAATAGGGCCCATAAAAAAGTTCCTGGAAACAGATAACTTTTACGCCTGCCGCCGCCGCCTCTCGTGCGTATTGTTCGTGCTTAACAATCATGGACTCTTTGTCGCCGGTCCAGTCAGTCTGAACTAGGGCAGCACGAACAATGCTCATTTACAACTCCATCTCGAGTGATTTAAAGAATGCTACAACCGGAATGCATCTCCAAGTCAAATAGTTTACGGGTATACAGGCATATTATTTCCACCTTGTTATATAACTGTGATGCGCTTGTATTATTTAGAGACTTTTGTCCGTACTTTTTTTCGGAATGGGGCGAAGATGGGGTAAACATTAGGTCAATCTAGATAGACTCGGAAGACCATAATGTGTGTCCCATTCAATAGCCCATGCAATAGCATGAGCGCCATAGTACGGAAATTAATGGCACGAAAAGAGAATCGCATTACTCACGAGCGCACGAAGGGAATCCCAATGAATTCACACCGTCCAGAAGCAATTGCAGCAATAGCCCAAGGTATGCGATCTTCAGTGTCACGCCGGAGGTTGCTCCAAGCCGCCGGGATTGGTGGAGCGGCAATGCTCGCCACCGCTTGTGGCACAAGTTCGGGCGATTCCACGGAAGCGTCCGCTGCTGAAGACATGTCCGACACGGAAATGCTGGTCAATTGGTCCAACTGGCCGTCTTATTTGGATACAGATGAAGAGACTGGCACGTACCCCACTCTGGAAGAGTTCAAATCCGCAACGGGAATCGATGTCACCTATACGGAAGATGTCAACGACAACAATGAGTTTTTTGCCAAAGTGCGTACCCAACTAGAACAGGGACGCGATATTGGCCGCGACATTGTTGTCCTCACCGACTGGATGGCTGCACTGTGGATTCAAAACGGGTACGCTCAGAAACTTGACAAAGCGAGCATCCCGAATTCGGTGAATCTGATCCCTCGGCTTTCAGCGGTGGAATTCGATATCAACCGCGACTACACCTTGCCATGGCAGTCTGGCTTTGCTGGATTGGGATATAACGTCCCCGCTCTTAAGTCTGCAACGGGTAAGGACGCGCTCGTCTCACTCGATGAACTTTTTGACCCCGCGTTAAAGGGAAGAATCACGGTACTTTCAGAAATGCGGGACACGATGGGGTGCATTCTGGCCTGGCTGGGTTACAACCCATCAGACTTCACGGACGCCGAATTCGAAGAAGCTATTGCGGCCCTAACACAGCAGGTAGATAACGGTCAAATTCGCCAGGTAACGGGAAATGACTACATTGGCGCGCTGGATAGCGGTGATGTCATAGCCGTTATTGGATGGTCGGGAGACGTTATTGCGCTTGGCGAGGATTTCGGATTCAGTTTGCCCGAAAGTGGCGGCACGTTGTGGACGGACAACATGCTGATTCCTTCGTTGGCTCAGCACAAGAAAAATGCCGAGAAAGTAATGAACTATTACTACGAACCTGAAGTGGCGGCTGAGGTTGCTGCTTGGGTCAACTATCTGTGTCCCGTAGAAGGCGCACAGGCGGCCATGGAAAATATTGATCCCGAATTAGCGACAAGTGAGTGGATTTTCCCATCCACAGAGATACTTGATTCGGCATACGTCTTTATGGAACTTTCCGCCGAGCAGAATGAAGCTTATGAACGACTATTCCAAAAGGCGACCGGGAACTAGGTTTTTCTCGAGGGGATCGAAGTGATTCGATCCCCTCAAATTCTCTCAAATATTCAACCTGAAGGGGCGGCTGGTGGTTCACGATCGCGAACGCAATGTGGAGGATCTGCACCTATCAAATCTCACCAAGATGTTCGGTGACGTTGCTGCTGTGGACGACCTCACCTTGACCATCCCTGCAGGTTCATTCTTCGCACTCTTGGGAGCTTCTGGGTGTGGCAAGACGACTACTCTGCGTATGGTCGCCGGATTAGAAGATCCAACGTCGGGTCGTATCTCGATTGGTGAATCAGACATTACCTCGCTTCGCGCATTCCAGCGACCGGTCAATACGGTTTTCCAGTCGTACGCGTTATTTCCGCATTTGGATATTTTCGAGAATGTCGCCTTTGGGTTGCGTCGTCGTGGCATCAAGAATGTTGAGCCTGCAGTGAACGCCATGTTGGAACTCGTTGAACTAGCGCCCATGGCAAGGCGCAAACCAACCCAACTTTCCGGCGGGCAACAACAACGCGTTGCCGTTGCCCGAGCACTAATTAATGAGCCTGATGTTCTACTACTGGATGAACCTTTGGGTGCTCTTGATCTCAAACTGCGCCGCCAGATGCAAATTGAATTGAAGCGGATTCAAACGGAAGTGGGAACTACATTCGTTCACGTGACCCATGATCAGGAAGAGGCCATGACTATGGCTGACACGATCGCTGTCATGAACGCTGGCCGTATTGAGCAACTGGGTGACCCTGCCTCAATCTATGAATTACCCAAGACTGTTTTCGTGGCGAATTTCCTAGGTCAGTCCAATCTATTCGCTGGCACACGGATTGCTAGTGATTCAAACATGATTGAAGTCCTAGCGAATGGAATTAAATTTTTAGTTCCGGTGCAACGCAACTCGGCTACAGGCGACGAAATAATTGTTGGCATTCGCCCTGAGAAAATGACAGTCCTTGACATTCCGGACCGCGAGAAAATCCCAACCGGCAATAACATTTTGGAGGGGACAGTAGTCGACGTCTCATATGCTGGGGTGTCCACTCAATATTTGATCACGGTGCCCTGGGGTCAAAACATCACAGTCTTTGAACAGAATGTGATTGTGGGAGATCGCTCCAGTGTAGGTGACAGGGTGCTGGTGCACTGGGCTCCCGAGCATACTTTTGGTCTTGCTGGTGGGGAAACGCTTCTGGCCACGACGGTGCAAGCGATGGCAGCAGGAGCCTGAGCGTGGTTGCGGTTCTTCCCTCAACAGGTAGCACAAGTGGTGTAGTCGGTCAGAGAAAATCTCGTACCGGTTATTTTTTGTTACTTCCCGGCATGACCTGGTTGGCGATCTTCTTTGCCATACCGTTCGTGACATTGTTTTTAACCAGTTTGCAAGCTCCTGTAGCGGGACAATCAGGACAGTACGTCCCGGCCTTTCAAATAAGTAATTACTCTGATGCATTAGTGGAGTATTGGCCACAATTTCTTCGCTCATTTGTATACGCAGGTATCGCGACAGGACTCGCGCTTCTTATCGCGTACCCCTTGGCCTATTTCATTGCTTTCAAGGCCGGTCGGTGGCGGGCACTCATGCTTGTTCTTGTTATTGCACCGTCGTTTGCATCATTCTTGTTGAGAACCTACGCATGGAAGACGATTCTCGCAGACGAAGGATTCATCACGTCATTCTTCAATTACTTGCATTTGCTACCTGATGATCGAATTCTTAACACGGGAATCGCTGTCATCGCAGGACTTACTTACAATTTTCTGCCATTTATGATCCTGCCACTCTATGCAGCTTTGGAAAAAATCGATCCACGCTTATTAGAGGCGTCAAATGACCTCTACGCATCAGCATTCACAACATTTCGTAAGGTGACTTGGCCGCTCTCATTGCCGGGTGTCGTTGCGGGAACTTTGCTGACATTCATTCCTGCGACCGGTGATTACATCAACTCTGAATTATTGGGTTCCACTCAAGACCGAATGATCGGTAACGTGATCCAAACCAACTTCATCGAATTCCGAGACTACCCAACGGCTAGTGCCCTGTCATTCGTGTTGATGGCCTCGATTCTCGTGTTGGTATTCACCTATATTCGCCGGGCTGGAACGGAGGATCTGGTTTAATGCGCTGGATTCGTCGCAACTTACTTGGGGTTGTCGCTGTCGCGGTTTTGGTTTACCTATTCATACCCATTGCTGTCGTTGCCGTGTTGAGTTTTAATAAGCCGGAGGGCAAATACAACACCAGTTGGAATACCTTTTCATTGGATGGTTGGAAGAATATTTGTGGAGTTCCAGGCGTGTGCGATTCGTTCATGATCAGCATTCGAATCGGCCTAGTTTCAACTCTGATCGCTACGATTTTGGGAACCATGATTGCGTTTGCTCTCGTGCGGTACAGGTTTCGCGGACGCTCTTCCACCAATCTCCTGATTTTTCTTCCCATGACTACACCGGAAGTGGTTATGGGTGCCAGCCTTCTTGCCTTGTTCTTGAATTTGCGGTTTCCATTGGGTGAAATCACCATCGTAATCGCCCACATCATGTTCACGATTTCATTTGTTGTCGTGACCGTTAAGGCTCGGCTACAGGGAATGGATCCCAGACTTGAAGAAGCGGCCCGTGATTTGTACGCCGGTCCTCGGGCAGCATTTCGCTATGTCACCCTCCCACTCGTGGCCCCTGGCATTGCCGGTGCGGCGCTGTTGGGCTTCTCACTGTCATTTGATGACTTCATAATCAGTTTCTTCAACGCGGGGACTGTTGTGACCTTTCCGATCTACATCTGGGGGGCCGCGCAGCGAGGAATTCCAGTACAGGTTAACGCTCTAGCGACCCTCGTATTCGTGATCGCACTGCTGATCGTCCTCATTAGCCAGTTTGTGGGAAGCCGCAGGCGGAAGGCGTTGGAAAATGACATCTCAAAGAACCCAGTAAATATTGACGCGCTTCTTCCTAAGAGTTAATCTGAAACCGTTTCACAATTGAAAAGCCTTTTTAATCGGGTGCAAAAGTGATTGAGTAAAATATTTAAGTCAACTAGATGTTAGGTCCGAAGGGATTGGTGGGAAAGTCAGGCGCTCGGTCTGACTCATTACGTTAACTTCGACGTAAGGACCCCGCGTGTTTAGTGAAATACCCTCACAAAATGGTTATACCAAAACCAAGTCCCTCCGGCATGAAAGTTTCTGGTTGGATAATTTGCAGCGACCCGCTGCAATGCCTCCTGTCAATCAAGACATTGAAGCCGACCTGGTTGTTATTGGAGCAGGCTTTACCGGTCTTTGGTCAGCGCTTGAGGCTGTACTGGAGAATCCGCACTGGAAGATTGTCGTTCTCGAAAGTGATCGCATTGCGAGTGGAGCTACGGGTAGAAACGGTGGCTTTGTCGCTGCCTCGCTGACACACGGTTTTAGTAACGGCCTTGCACGCTGGCCAGATGAAATGCCGGAACTACTTCGATTGGGATCACAAAATTTGACTGAGATCGATGCCCGAATAAGTCAATTGAAGATCGAGTGCGATTGGCTTGTCTCCGGTGAGATTGATGTGGCAACACAGGATTATCAAGCACGAGAGTTGCAAGAGGTCCATGATGCAATGAATGATTTGGGGGTTAGTTCTCAATACTTAACGTCAGATCAGATTCGATCAAGAATCAACTCTCCGATTTACCAGGGAGCACTTTTCGACCCCGAAGTTGCGGTGGTGGATCCGGCTCGGTTGGCCTGGGGGTTGGCCCGGGAACTTGAGCGTTTGGGCGTAGAAATTTTCGAGGACTCAGAAGTTGATCAATTGCAAGATTCGGGAAATTCCGTTCTTGTAAAGGTGCGTGGTCATGACGTCACAGGTCGCTTGGTTGTTTTGGCAACGAATGCCTATCCACCATTACTGAAAAGACTCAAACACTTAATAGTGCCGGTTTACGACTACGTCTTGGTAACCGAACCACTCAGCACCGAGCAGCGGGCATCAATTGGCTGGTTGAATCGCGAGGGTGTGGGTGACAGCGGCAATCAATTTCATTACTACCGAGTCACCGAAGACGGTCGCATACTATTTGGAGGATATGACGCGCTTTATCACGGCAAAGCCGGCGTTAAGCCCGAGTTCGATACAGATTTTGACTCATTCGCACGGTTAGCCGATCATTTTGTGCAGACATTCCCACAACTGGCCGATGTAAATTTCTCTCACGGCTGGGGAGGTGCGATCGACACCTGTTCACGATTTAGTGCCTTCTGGGGAAAAGCCCATGGGGGCAAAACTGTGTACGTCGCGGGATTTACCGGGCTAGGGGTGGGGGCTTCGCGTTTTGCCGCGCTGACGTCACTGGATCTCCTTCAGGGGCGAGAAACCGCACGAACAAAACTCCGAATGGTCAAGACAAAGCCACTGCCATTTCCGCCGGAACCATTTCGCAGTTGGGTAATTTCGTGGACCACCAAATCTTTGCAGAGGGCAGACCGAGAAAAGGGGAAGCGTAATCTGTGGTTACGTTTACTTGATTCACTCGGCCTTGGCTTCGATTCTTAAGAGTAGGGTGAGTTTATGACGAGATACGGAAGTCAATTTGGTCCCAACTACACCTTCTTGGGTGTGCCTGAGTGCGATCTTGATGAGCTCACGAGTTTTGCCGACGCCGATGTTGTCATAGTTGGTGCACCATTCGACGGTGGGACGTCATATCGGGCGGGTGCGCGTTTTGGTCCGCAGGCGCTGCGGGCGGCCTGTTATTTGGAACATGACGGCAGCAGGCCATCACTTGCAATGAGGGTTGATGGTTTGACGGACTTGAAGGTTGTCGATGCAGGCGATGTCGAGTTGTACAGCGGGGATGCGGCCCGTTCATGTGTCGACCTTGAAGTCGAAATCGAGAAAATTGCGCGGACCGGGGCTATCCCGATTGTGCTTGGCGGTGACCACACGATTACTTGGCCTGATGCAACAGGTGTGGCTCGGGCTCATGGTTGGGGAAGAATTGGAGTGATTCATTTTGATGCACATGCTGACACCGGTGATATTACTTTTGGTTCGTTAATTGGACACGGTCAACCAATGCGCAGACTGATTGAATCAGGGGCGGTTCGTGGAGATAGGTTCCTGCAAATTGGATTGCGAGGTTATTGGCCCGAACCGGCAACACTCGGTTGGATGGCTGAGCAAGGAATGCGCTCCTACGAGATGACGGAAATCGTTACTCGTGGACTCAATGAATGTCTGACACAGGCGTTTGAGATCGCAATGGCTGATTGTGATGGGATTTTTCTCAGTGTTGACATTGATGTGTGTGACCCAGGGCATGCACCAGGGACCGGCACTCCTGAGCCCGGCGGTCTCAGCGCGCGAGAATTACTCGACGCGGTTCGCAGGATTTGCTACGAACTTCCAGTTGTTGGCATGGATATTGTTGAAGTATCCCCACCATTTGACCATGCCGACATCACGGCACTTCTGGGTAATCGTGTGGTTCTGGAGGCCCTCAGTGCAATTGCTCGGCGCCGCAAGGATCAACGGGATGGAACAACGTGGGATCCTGCCCAGCCGTTGTTAGATGGTCGGATTCCAGGGGAGTAACTGAAGATTTCCGGTTAGGCCGTTGCTTCGAATGCTGCCTCAAGAATTCCTAGGGCCTCTTCTAAAAGTGGAATTGGAATCGTTAATGGGGGTAGGAATCTAAATACGTTGCCGTAAGTTCCGGCAGTGAGTGTGACCACACCGTGCTGGTGACAGTACTTGTTGAGTGCGGCGGTTCTGGCTGCATCGGGTTCCAGCGTGCCGGGCTTAACGAGTTCAATCGCGATCATGGCCCCTCGACCGCGAATATCTCCAATAGTTGGATGGTTTATTTGCATGTCGGCAAGTCGTGGCAACATGATTGCTTCAATATCCCTAGCGATTTGACAGGCATCATGTTCTTGCATCCACGCCATTGACCCAAGTGCTGCGGCGCAGGCAACTGGATTTCCGCCATAGGTACCACCCAATCCGCCAGCATGTACCGAGTCCATGATCTCCGCGCGGCCAGTAACTGCGGCAAGCGGCATGCCGCCGGCAATTCCCTTGGCAGTGGTGATCAGGTCCGGCACAACGCCTTCGAATTCACTAGCAAACCAATCACCGGTGCGAGCGAATCCAGATTGGATCTCGTCGGCAACGAAAACAATTCCATTTGCCTGCGCGTAATCAGCCACGGCCTTGAAGTAACCAGGAGCGGGGACGATAAAACCACCCTCACCCAAAATTGGCTCGATCACGATTGCCGCAATATTTGTGGCACCAATTTCTTTCTCCATGCGAGAGATAGCCCATGCGGCAACTTCTGCGCCACCATGCGGACCATCGTGGAATGGGTAGGAGACGGGGACTCGATAAATTTCTGGAGCGAATGGGCCAAAAGAGTGTTTATAGGGCATGTTCTTGGCCGTCATCCCCATTGTGAGGTTGGTACGTCCGTGGTACCCATGTTCAACAACAACAACAGCCTGACGCTCAGTGAATGCACGTGCGATTTTTACGGCATTTTCAACGGCTTCGGCGCCCGAGTTAAAAAGTGCACTGCGCTTCTCGTGATCCCCGGGGGTGAGTCGGTTGAGTACTTCACATACTTCGACGTATCCTTCATAGGGAGTGACCATGAAGCAGGTATGCGTGAAGTTCGCAACCTGTGCTGCGACTCGGCTGGCCACCTCTGGGTTTGCATTACCAACAGTGGTGACGGCTATGCCTGAGCCCATGTCGATAAGTGAGTTGCCATCCGCGTCAACAAGAATTCCGCCGCCGGCCTTGGTAATGAAAACAGGGAGGCCAATACCCACGCCGGAGGAGACAGCGTTCTCTTTGCGAGCCAACAGTGCCAACGAATGAGGACCAGGCAACTCAGTGATCAAATTGCGCTCTTGAACAACTCCATTGATTACTCGTTCGGCGGCGATGGTCATTGATTTTCCTCTGATCGGTGGTTGCTATCGACACTAAACTCCCAGCATAGGGGTGAATCCGCGTCCATGACATTGATGACCTTCTAAACTGTGGTTGTGATTAAGTCCTACACAGAACCGACTCGACCCATTCGCGTCGTGATTCTAGGTAGCACGGGTTCCATTGGGGTGCAAGCCTTGGACATAATTGCACGCAATCCAGACCGTTTCACCGTCGTCGGATTGTGCGCAACAGGTGCGAATGCTCAACACTTAGCTCAAGCCGCCCTTGATTTTGACGTGGAAGTTATTGGTGTGACTCTAGGCACCTGCGCCCAGGACGTGCAGATGCATTTACTTGCAGGCGCTCAAAATCGTGGATTTTCCCAAGGGGAACGCAGGATCCCTGAACTGGTGATCGGGCCTGATGCCCCGGAGCAATTGGCGCGCATGGATGCGGACATTGTGCTCAACGCGATCGCGGGCGCTGCTGGGCTTCAAGCCACACTGGCAACCCTTTCAGTGGGTAACAAGTTGGCACTGGCGAATAAGGAGTCCCTCATTATTGGCGGGGATCTGGTGAAAAATATCGCCTTCCCAGGCCAGATTGTTCCCGTTGATTCTGAACACTCGGCGATCGCGCAATGTTTGCTCGCGGGGAAAAGATCCGAAGTTCGAAAACTGATTATCACCGCCAGTGGTGGCCCATTTCGCGGGAAAAGTGCCTTGGAGTTGGAAGAGGTAAGTATTGCCGATTCACTTGCACACCCCACTTGGAAGATGGGTCCCCTGGTCACCATCAACTCTGCAACTTTGGTGAATAAAGGTTTGGAAGTTATCGAGGCTCACCTACTGTTTGACATCGCCTTTAACAACATTGAAGTCACAGTTCACCCGCAATCAGTGGTCCATTCCATGGTGGAGTTTGTCGACGGCTCAACGATTGCCCAAGCAAGTCCACCGGACATGCGAATTCCCATCGCGTGGGGTTTGTCTGCGGGCCGAGATCTGTTTCGGGTGGCCGATGTAGCGCCCGCATGCGATTGGAAGAGTGCCGCAACCTGGGAGTTTATGCCACTCGACGAACTGGTTTTCCCGGCGGTCGGACTCGCCAGAGCAGCAGGGGAAGCAGGTGGCACAGCACCGGCCGTCTTTAACGCCGCAAACGAAAGTGCCGTTGCCGCATTCTTAGCAGGTGAGATTTCATTCACGTCAATTGTCGTCCACATTGAACGGATCCTTCAGTCACATTTAGCGGGTTCAAGCCAAGATGGGCCGGGAAGTGCCTACGTGTCAGGGAACGTGCTTACACTGGAAGACGTCCTAGCTGCAGATAGTTGGGCGCGGGAGCAACGCCTGAATAACTGACCTTGGTCGACCGACATTGAGTGAAAGGGAGTGAGCATGCTGGAAGTAGTTGGAATTCTCCTTTTTGCGTTGCTCATTGGTCTTTCAATCGCCTTACATGAAGTTGGCCACCTTGTCCCGGCAAAGAAATTTGGGCTTCGCGTTCCGGACTACATGGTGGGTTTTGGTCCAACAATCTGGTCAAAGGTGCGCGGCGAAACACGTTATGGGATTAAAGCAATCCCATTAGGTGGTTACATCAGGATGGTGGGAATGCTCCCACCTGCGAAAGACGATCCAGAGGGTCGATCCCGCTCCATGTCGACCGGTCGGTTTGCAACATTGGTCGCTCAGGCGAGGGAAGCCTCATTTGATGAGATGCTTCCGGGTGACGAAAATCGACTGTTCTACAAGTTACCCGTCCATAAGCGGGTGATCATCATGCTTGGTGGCCCGTTTATGAACCTTGCACTTGCATTCTTTCTATTCACGATTGTCTTGGTGGGAATTGGTTTGCCGCAGCCTTCTTTGACAGTGGCCGCAGTCGTACCTTGCACACCAACGATGCTGCAACCCACGGGCGACTCACTGCCTTCGGGTGTCTGCCCGGAGGGAACCGCGGCAACTCCAGCGGCTCAGGCAGGGTTACTTGCAGGTGACGAAATAGTCTCGGTTGGCAACCAAAGAGCGACCACGTGGGAAGACGTGACTGATTGGATATTGGTTAACCCAAATGTCGAGACAACACTCGTTGTCAACCGAGGTGAAGGACAGGTTTCCCTTCCCCTTGCGGTCGCTGAAGTGACGCGCCCCGTCTACGACGAAAATGGTGCGGAAACGGGTGAAAGTCAAACCGTGGGATTCTTGGGCCTGCGCCCGACATTTGAATATGTTCGGCAATCAATAACAACTGTTCCAGGTTTCATGTGGGACATCACGGTTCGATCTGTTGAGGCCTTAATTTCGCTGCCTGTGCGACTGTACGAACTGGTGAGCGAAACGTTAATTGGTGGCCAAGAAAGGGCGTTGGATGGTCCGGTCTCAGTGGTGGGCGCGAGTCGGTTAGGCGGCGAGATTGCAAGTATGGATTCCCCGATCACCTCCAAAGTGGCCACATTCCTTGGGTTAGCCGCATCATTGAATCTTTTCCTTTTCTTATTTAATTTGATCCCCGTTCTTCCCCTTGATGGTGGACATGTCGCCGGTGCGTTATATGAAGGAATCAAGCGCAAGTGGGCACGGTTTAGGGGGAAGGCTGACCCAGGACCGGTTGATACTGCCCGACTGCTTCCGGTCGCTTACGTGGTCGCCGGTGTGCTGTTGGCCATGGGGGTCATCGTGATTTGGGCAGATTTGGTTAAGCCCATCTCGCTGGGTTAGTCCTTAGGGCCGATAATGGGGGAGTGAGCATTGATCTAGGACTTCCTGCGCCCCCACCAATGATTGTTGAACCCAGGCGCAAGACCCGGCAGTTGATCCTCAAACACCATGCGAAGCCGCTCGCTGTGGGAGGTGGCGCACCCGTCAGTGTCCAGTCAATGTGTACCACGTTGACGGCGGACGTTGACAGCACACTTCAACAAATTGCTGAGCTAACGGCTGCAGGCTGTGAGGCTGTCAGAGTCGCGGTGCCAAGCCAAGATGATGCAGATGCGCTGGCGCAAATAGCGAAAAAGTCGGGAATTCCGGTGATCGCTGATATTCATTTCCAACCGAAGTACGTTTTTGCCGCAATCGATGCTGGTTGCGCTGGCGTTCGTGTTAATCCAGGAAATATCAAAAAATTTGATGACAAGGTGGGTGAGATCGCGAAAGCCGCCTTGGATTCCAAGACTCCGATTCGCATTGGGGTAAATGCTGGATCACTCGATCCGCGACTCTTGGAGAAATATGGCAAGGCAACGCCCGAGGCCCTGGTGGAATCAGCGTTGTGGGAGGCTTCGCTGTTTGAAGAACATGGTTTCGGTGACATCAAGATTTCGGTCAAGCATCACGATCCCGTGATCATGATGAAGGCTTACATGCTTCTTTCCGAGCAATGTGACTATCCACTTCATTTGGGAGTGACAGAGGCAGGCCCAACTTTTCAAGGAACCATTAAGTCGGCCGTTGCCTTCGGCGGGCTACTTTCCCGTGGAATCGGCGACACTATTCGAGTGTCGTTATCGGCGCCACCAGTGGAAGAAATCAAAGTGGGCATTGGAATTTTGGAGTCCTTGAACCTGCGGCAACGTGGTCTGGAAATTGTTTCATGCCCTTCGTGCGGTCGTGCCCAAGTCGATGTTTACACACTCGCTGAGCAGGTCACTGCGGGCCTTGAGGGCCTCGACGTTCCGCTTCGCGTTGCCGTGATGGGATGCGTTGTTAACGGGCCAGGTGAAGCACGAGAGGCCGACCTTGGTGTGGCATCAGGCAATGGTAAGGGTCAGATTTTTGTCAAAGGGGAAGTGATTAAAACTGTCCCCGAGTCACAGATCGTGGAAACCTTGATCGAAGAAGCTATGAAACTTGCGGAATCAATGGAAACCAAAGGTGAACCTACCGTCGTTACGGCGTAGCGGACTTTCATGACAATCGTTGAACGTGAAAGAACCTTGGCCTTTCGTCCCGGGGTGGTCCGCAACGTCACCCAACGCGAATTGCCTCAGGCCCTTGCTTTGGCCAGCAGGAACCCATCGGTTAATGGTTTTGTCATCAGTCGGATAGAAGCCGCGCTGATAGACCATTGGCGACTTGGTGGAGCTCTATGGGGATTTTTTATCGGGGATCACCTTCACAGCATGCTATTTGTGGGTGCCAATATTGTCCCGGTCAATACCGATGCCTCAGCACGCAATGCCTTTGCATCTGAGCTCATCAGGGCCGGGCGAAGAAGTTCATCGATTCTTGGTGAATCGCTTCAGGTTCGTGACTTATGGCAGGGATTGGAGACCTTTTGGGGTCAGGCTCGGGCTGTCCGTGAAAACCAACCGTTCATGCACATTGATAGTGATCCGATGTGCGCCTTGGACACGAGAGTTCGAAGGGTTTTGCCAAGTGAACTCGATCTGTTATTCCCTGCGTGTGTTGATATGTTCACTGAAGAGGTGGGCGTATCCCCGATCGCAAATGGTGGAGAACATCAATACAAGAGAAGGATTGCGGAAGTTATTGATTCGGGAATGGCACTGGCTGTTATCGAAGGCGGACGCGTTCTCTTCAAGACGGAGGTAGGTTTCGCGACAAATCACATAGCGCAGCTTCAAGGCGTGTGGGTCAACCCCAGTGTCCGGGGACAAGGTTTGGCAGGGCCAGCGTTGGCCGCCGCAATTGTTGAGATCCGTTCGTCATTCGCGAAGATCGTGACCCTTTATGTGAATGATTTCAATATCCCGGCTCGAAAAACGTATGAGCGACTGGGTTTCAAGCAAATGGCAACATTTGCAACCGTGTTGTTTTAGCCTCTCCGATATATCTACGTGTTTGGCCACTATTCTTCTACCGTCAAGGGCAATATCAAGTTATAGGTCTGAAACAGCTGAATAAGTGAAATTGAGGTAATTGTGATTCAACGTATGTCAACTCTTTTTGTGCGGACATTGCGCGAGGATCCGGCCGACGCCGAAGTCCCCAGTCACAAACTCCTGGTTCGTGCCGGTTATATTCGAAGGCTTGCGCCCGGTATTTTTTCATGGCTGCCACTGGGTTATCAGGTTTTTCGCAACGTTGAAGAAATCATCCGCCAGGAAATGAATCAGGCGGGCTTCCAAGAAGTGCATTTTCCTGCACTGCTTCCTCGCGAGCCCTATGAAATATCGGGACGCTGGACCGAATACGGCGATAATCTTTTCCGATTGAAGGACCGGAAAGATAATGACTTTCTCCTTGGTCCAACGCATGAGGAAGTCTTTACGCTAATGGTTAAAGGTGAATTTTCTTCATACCGTGACCTACCTCTTTCGATTTATCAGATTCAAACGAAGTATCGCGATGAAGCTAGACCCCGTGCCGGAATCCTTCGCGGTCGAGAGTTTGTTATGAAAGATTCCTATTCATTTGATGTCGATGACGCAGGTTTGGATGTCTCATACAAGAAACATCGTGATGCTTACATCTCCACTTTTGATCGGCTCAAGTTGGATTATGTGATTGTCACCGCTATGGCAGGGGCCATGGGAGGTTCGCGCAGTGAAGAGTTTCTTGCGAACAATGCATTCGGTGAGGACACCTATGTGCGATGTGATTGTGGCTTCGCAGCCAATGTGGAAGCATTTCATGTTGCACAATCGGCCTTTGATCTCGCCTCAGATGCTCATCACGATGCACCGATAGCCCATGCAGAGCAGACTCCCAACACACCAACCATTGATTCACTTGTGAGTTTGTCCAATGAGCGAAAAGATTTAGTTAGGTCTGATCGTGCGTGGACCGATGCAGACACGTTGAAGAATATTTTGATGATTGTGACAAACGCTGATGAAAGTGAAACGCCGCTGGCGATTGGCTTGCCAGGAAATCGAGAGATTGAGATCCGCAGACTTGAGGCTGCCTTGTACCCAAGAGTCGCCCGCCCTTTTGAGGAGGCAGATTTTGAGAAGCACCCTTCACTCGTAAAGGGATATATAGGTCCAGGTGTTTTGGGAGAAAATTCTGACAGTGGTATCGAATTCTTGACCGACCCGAGAGTGGTGCGTGGAACCCGTTGGATCACAGGCGCGAATGAAAAAGGCAAACATGTTTATGACCTTGTCTTTGGGCGTGACTTTAATTCCGACGGAGTCATTGACGTAGCTGAGGTATTCGACGGAGATCCATGCCCTGCATGCGGTGGAAGTGTGAGCCTGGCTCGCGGCATCGAGATAGGGCATATTTTTCAACTAGGCCGAAAATACGCTGAAGCTCTCGGTTTGAAGGTCCTCGATGAAAATGGTGAACTCGTTACAGTGACCATGGGTTCCTATGGGATTGGTGTTTCACGTGCCGTTGCTGTCATTGCCGAGTCGCACCATGATGAAAAGGGTTTGGTTTGGCCGCGTGAAGTAGCTCCGGCAGACATCTACCTGATTGCAGCGGGCAAGTCCGAGGAAGTTAGCGCCAAAGCCGAAGAGCTTGCAGCGGTCTGGGATTCCATGGGGCTCCGTGTAATTTTTGACGACCGGGTGGGTGTTTCCCCTGGGGTGAAATTTAATGACTCCGAATTAATTGGTGTGCCAACAATCGTCGTTGTTGGGAAAGGCTTGGAAAACGGTGTGATTGAATTGAAGGATCGCGCGACCGGTGAGCGAGTTGACATTGCAATCCAAGATGCAATTGCAACAGTGCACCAAATATGCACGACCTAACTCTATGGACGTTCCTGCTCTTGGCTATCGCTGCAGGAGCGGCTGGCTGGGTTGATGCAGTAAGTGGCGGCGGAGGCCTCCTGCAATTACCTGCACTTTTTATAGCGCTCCCAGCAGGCAGCGAAGTCAACGCTCTGGCCACTAATAAATTCTCTAGTTTTTTTGGGACCGGTACCGCGGCGCGAACATACGTGAAACATCTGAATCCTGACTGGAAAACTGCACTGCCGATGGCAGGTGTTGCATTTGTATTTTCTGCACTGGGAGCGGCTACGACCCATGTGATTCCGACTGAATACTTTGGCGTCGGAATCCTGATCGCACTTGTCCTGGTTTGGGTGTGGACGCTTGTTAACCCACTTATGGGCGCTACGAGCAACATGCGTTGGGGTGGATCGAGACGACATTATCTTGCGGCAATTGGCGTGGGGTCAGTCATCGGTTTCTATGACGGAATTTTCGGCCCGGGAACAGGGTCGTTTCTTCTCATCGCACTCGTTAGTTTGTTGGGGTATTCATTCCTTTCAGCCTCTTCGACGGCGAAAATCGTGAACCTCGGAACAAATGCGGCCGCGCTGATTGTCTTTGGATTCACCGGCTCGATTTTATGGACTCTGGGTATCGTCATGGCGGTCTGCAACATCGGGGGTGCCTATTTTGGGGCGCGGACCGCCATTCGGAGGGGTAGCCCATTTGTGCGCTTTGTCTTTCTGGGAATTACGGCAATTCTCATTGTCCGATTAGCGTGGGATCTTTGGCCCTAGCTCTAGATGTAGACTACGAGGCACAACTGACCAACCACAATTGGAAATCGCGGTGAGAACTATGGGAATACCACTTGGGCGCGCACGCGGTACCGCGGAATCTGTGTGCACCACCATGGGTGTCGACCTTGAGGATTTTTCAATAAAGCAGGCCGGTAGACGCGAAGTTGTAACGGTCATAGTTGACAAAGACGGTGGTATCGACCTCGATGAAATTGCGCGGATCAGTTTTGCCATCTCGGAGGAACTCGACGCCATCGAAGAGCTTGAAGAGCACCCCTTTGTTTTGGAGGTCTCCTCACCGGGTACCGATCGTCCTTTGACCGAGATTCGCCATTGGCGTCGGGCGATTAGTCGGCTAGTGAATGTGTCTTTCGCAGAGGATCGGGATGATCTGTTGATCCGTGTTCACGAGGTTGAGGGTGATCAAGTAAAGGGCACCGATGCAAAAGAAAATGCTGTGTCGTTCAAAGTCCCCGAAGTGGACAAGGCAGTTATCCAAATTGAATTCAACCGTGAGGAGTAGACGTGGATATTGATATCAGCGCACTTAAGGCGCTTGTAAGGGAACGCAATATGTCCTTGGAGCTTTTGGTCGACTCCATTGAGGCTGCCCTTCTCGTCGCTTATCACCGCACCGATGGTTCATGTGAAAAGGCTCGAGTTGAGCTTGACCGAAAAAGTGGCCACGTGACGGTGTGGGCTCAAGAAGCTCTGACAACTCCTGAGGCAATTGCTGCTGGAGAAATTGCGAGTTTCAGTCCCGAATTTGATGACACTCCCGACGGTTTCGGTCGAATTGCAGCAAGCACCGCTCGCCAAGTCCTACTGGGTCGGCTCCGTGAAGCTGAAGGTGAAGCGACACTAGTTGAATTCACTGGCCGCGAAGGGGACTTGGTTTCCGGGGTCATTCAGCAGAACACGAACCCGCGCATGGTCCGAGTTGATATTGGAAAAATTGAAGCGAATCTTCCACCGGAAGAACAGGCAACCGGCGAAAGCTATCCGCACGGTGCTCGAATCAAATGTTTGGTCACCGGTGTTCGGAAAGGATTCAAAGGTCCGGTTGTCACGGTTTCACGCAGTCACCCTGATCTTGTCCGTAAACTATTCGCATTGGAAGTCCCCGAGATTGCCGATGGAACGGTGGAGATAACTGCAATAGCTCGAGAAGCGGGTCACCGTTCTAAAATTGCCGTTCGTTCACACAAACCTGAAGTGAACCCGAAAGGCTCCTGTATCGGTCCACAGGGCCAGCGAGTTCGTCAAATCATGAGTGAGTTGGGCGGAGAAAAAATTGACATCGTTGATCACAGCGACGACCCGGCCGAGATGATTGCTCAAGCACTTTCTCCGGCGAGGGTTACCTCGGTTACCGTGATCGACGCTGATCTCAAAAGCGCCCGAGTACTGGTGCCCGAATACCAACTTTCGCTGGCAATTGGGCGTGAAGGCCAGAATGCTCGGTTGGCTGCTCGATTGACGGGATGGCGCATTGATATTCGGAGCGACTCCGCTCCATCCCAGGAGCCATCCCAGGAGCCATCCCAGGAGTCGACTAGGGAAACTCCTTCCACACCAGAAGCGTAAGTAGGTCTGGAATTGATCCAAGAGCCCCAACGCACCTGTATCGGTTGCCGCCAGACAGCGACGAAAAATGAATTGATCAGGCTGGTGTGGCAAGAGGATTTAAGTGCGGTCACGGTTGATTCGCACAAGTGCCTTGAGGGTCGCGGTGCTTATCTTCATCTGAGACTTCAATGCCTTGAAAAGGGGCAACGGCGGGTCCGCGGGGCGCTGCGGATCCCTGGCACGGTAGATTGGACCTCTGTTAGTGAACCATGGGTGAGTTTGCGCGCGCTGGTGCAGTCGAAATAAGGCGAATCCAAGTGCGTACGTCGACGGCAATCGTCTCTCACATCATGGTTTGTGATCAAGATAAGTCCCATCAAGACATAAGAGGTTGACCGTGAACAAAATGATGAGCGCTTCTCAATGAAGGCCTTCGCATGAGCGTGTCCGCATGAAAATGCTAAGCGCCCAGTAACGGTCCGGTAAGTAAAGCCCGGGCCAAGACAGGAGAGTTGTGTCAAAAGTCCGGGTATATGAACTCGCTAAAGAATTGGGAATGGACAGCAAGACTGTCCTTGCCAAACTCCAAGACATGGGCGAGTTTGTTCGTTCTGCCTCTTCGACAATTGAGGCCCCAGTAGCACGAAGGCTCAAGGAAGCGCTCCCTGCCGTCCCTGAGGGTGAGCAGAAGCCCGCCAAGAAGGTGGCCAAAAAGGCCGTCAAGAAGGCCGCAGCACCCGAGCAAGTAGGGGAATCCTCTGAAACGGCTGAAGCATTGGCCATGAAAGCTGTTCCATCACCAGCCGCAGTGGCTTCAGATGCCTCGACAAGACCACCGGTGTCAGAGACAGCAGATGCTTCCACAACCTCCACCGACGAGGCACCCTCAGCGACGCCAATGTCAACACCGAGTCCGAAGCCAGCAGGACCCCGACCAGGAAATAATCCATTCGGCGGAAGTACCGGTATGCCCAAGCCATCGCCTCGTCCTGGCAATAATCCGTTTGGTTCACCGGTTACCGATCGCCCAGCTGCCCCTCGCCCCGGTGGTGTTGCAGGTGCACCTCGTCCCAATCCAGGCATGATGCCCGCCGCCCGTGCCCCTCAGCGTCCTAGTGGTCCCGGACGACCTAGCGGTCCCGGCGGCGCAGGTAGGCCTAGTGGTCCTGGCGGCGCAGGTAGGCCTAGTGGTCCCGGCGGCTTCACGAACCGTCCTGCACGACCTGGTGGTGCTGGTGGACCCGGTGGAGCTGGAGGTCCGGGTGGACCCGGTGGTCCAGGGGGCCCTGGCGGTCCTGGCGGAGGTCGCCCAGGCGGAGGTCGCCCAGGCGCACGCGGAACAACGGCCGGTGCGTTTGGAAGGCCAGGTGGTCGTCCTTCACGTGGCCGCAAATCCAAGAGAGCCAAGCGTCAAGAGTTTGACAATATGGAAGCACCCTCGATGGGCGGTGTGCGCCTACCGCGAGGAAATGGCGACAGTGTCCGACTTCCGCGTGGCGCAAGCCTGACTGACTTCGCTGAAAAGATTGATGCGTCCTCGGCAGATTTGGTGAAGGTTCTCATTGGCCTGGGCGAGATGGTTACGGCAACCCAGTCGATTGACGACGACACGTTGCGCTTGTTGGGTACCGAACTCAATTTTGTGATTCAAATTGTGTCACCTGAAGACGAAGACCGAGAACTCTTGGAAACATTTGACCTCGAATTCGGTGAGGACGAGGGTGAAAATACGGATCTTGAGGCGCGCCCACCCGTCGTAACGGTCATGGGTCACGTTGATCACGGTAAAACTCGGCTCCTTGATGCAATCCGAAAGACAAACGTCCTTTCAGGTGAAGCCGGTGGGATTACCCAGCACATTGGTGCCTATCAGGTAATCGCACAGTCGCCCGCAGGCGAGCGTCCCATTACATTTATTGATACTCCAGGCCATGAGGCATTTACGGCCATGCGTGCTCGTGGCGCCGAAGTCACCGACATCGCAATATTGGTTGTAGCGGCTGACGACGGTGTCAAACCGCAAACCATTGAGGCTCTTAACCATGCCCAAGCGGCGGGTGTGCCGATTGTCGTTGCGGTGAACAAAATAGATAAAGAGGGTTCGGATCCAACCAAGGTGCGTAGCCAACTCACCGAGTACGGATTGGTTGCCGAAGATTTTGGTGGCGACACGATGTTTGTCGATGTCTCCGCTAAAAATAATCTGGGAATCGATGAACTTTTGGAAGCCGTGCTGCTTACAGCTGATGCAGCGTTGGACCTTCGAGCAAATCCACATCAGGATGCCCAAGGCGTGGCGATCGAAGCCCATTTGGACCGCGGTCGCGGGCCTGTTGCAACAGTGTTGGTTCAGCGCGGAACTTTGCGCCCCGGCGACTCAATTGTTGCAGGAGATGCCTATGGTCGTGTTCGAGCCATGCTCGACGATAAAGGCAATACGGTTGACATCGCAGGCCCTTCAGCACCGGTTCAGGTGCTCGGCTTGACATCGGTGCCAGGGGCAGGAGACAGCTTCTTGGTAGTCAGTGAGGATCGGATTGCCCGTCAAATTGCCCAAACTCGTCAGGCGCGCGAGCGAAATGCAATGCTCGCGAAGAACCGAGTTAAGCGTTCTCTGGAAGACTTCTTGGAGTCAATTGAGCGTGGGGAAGTCTCAGAACTGACTTTGATCCTCAAAGGTGACGTCTCTGGTTCAGTTGAAGCTCTCGAGGACGCACTGCTCAAGATTGATGTCGGCAATGAAGTCTCTCTCCGCGTGATACACCGCGGTGTGGGCGCTATCACAAAGAATGACGTGACTTTGGCGAGTGCATCAAAGGCAATCATCATCGGATTCAATGTTCGACCAGAAGGCAAGGTTGCTGAGTTTGCAGCCCATGAAGGTGTTGATGTTCGTTTCTACAGCATCATCTACCAGGCAATCGATGAAATTGAGTCGGCGCTTAAGGGCATGCTTAAGCCTGAGTTCGAAGAAGCGCAACTGGGTACGGCAGAAGTTCGCGACGTCTTCAAGTCATCTAAATTCGGAACTGTTGCGGGTTGTTTGGTTCGCAGCGGCATTGTGCGCCGCAACAGTAAAGCAAGGTTGTTGCGTGACGGTGTTGTGGTCGCAGACAATCTGTCCATTGCGACACTTCGGCGATTCAAGGACGATGCAACCGAGGTCCGTGAAGGATTCGAATGCGGAATTAATCTCGGTTCCTATCAGGATGTCAAGGTCGATGACGTAATCGAAACATTCGAAATGCGCGAGAAACCACGCAAGTAGTCCAAGGAGAATCACCATGGGAAGTGAAGCGCGAGCACGAAAATTGGCAGATCGAATCAAGGTTATTGTTGCGCAAACTCTAGACATGCGAATCAAAGATCCTCGATTGGGTTTCATCACGATCACTGATGTTCGTCTTACCGCAGACTTGCGCGATGCCAGCATCTTTTACACGGTGCTTGGTACCGAGGAGGAGCGAGTCTCAACTGCTGCTGCTTTGGCGTCGAGCAAGGGCATGTTGCGCACTGAGGTAGGCAAAGGAACCGGCGTTAAATTCACGCCCACCTTGGAATTCATCCTTGATGCGATCCCAGAAAATGCGGCGCACGTTGAGCAGTTGCTCAGGGATGCAGCGGAGGCCGATGCCAGGGTGCATGCCCAGGCGAAAGATGCAAAATATGCTGGTGACGTTAATCCATATCGTGAATCTGAAGGCGCTTAGTGACTCATGGCAACGAGTGCCGAAGGGATTAAGGCGCCGGCTGGCTTTCTGTTAGTTGACAAGCCAGCAGGTATGACATCACATGATGTTGTGGCTCGAGCGCGGCGAATTTTTGGGACCCGCAAAATTGGTCATGCAGGAACGTTGGATCCAATGGCTACGGGTGTCTTGGTGTTGGGAGTAAACGCGGGGACCCGATTGCTCGGACATTTAAGCCTCGCGGATAAGAGTTACGTTGGGACAATCCGACTGGGTGCGGCAAGCTCGACCGATGACCGGGAGGGTGAACTGGGTCTGGTGAGCGATTCGAGTTACGTGAGTCCTGAGGCGATCGAAGAGGTGCTTGTATCGCTTCGCGGTGAAATTATGCAACGTCCGAGTTCGGTAAGCGCCATCAAAGTAAACGGTCAACGCGCCTACGCTCGGGTGCGTGATGGTCAATTAGTGGAACTTCCGGAAAGAAAAGTATCGGTATATGAACTCGATGTGGTCGGCATTACGTCGGCTGGCGAATTCATGGACATTGATATTTGCACGAAGGTCTCCTCGGGAACCTATATTCGCGCCATTGCCCGTGACTTGGGGGAGTCTCTGGGAGTGGGTGGACACCTAACGTCGTTGCGCAGGACAGCAATTGGCCCATTTAACGAAGCAACCTGCCATAACTTGGAAGGCTTGGAGGCCCTAAGTAACCCTTGGGTTGATGTCCTGCCTCTTGCCGAGATTGCTGAGATGATTTGGCAGGTCTTCACGCTGACCGCTGAAGAATCCATGGCCGTGCGAATGGGGCAACGGATCTCGTGGCCGGAAGCATTCTCCCAACCAGTAATCGCCTTGATTGACTCGGAAGGTGAGCTCGCGGCCCTTAGTGAAAGGCGTGATTCATCGTGCTCGTATATCGCGGTCTTTCCCGGCGGAGTGCGATCACCAAGTAATCTACGCTCGTGAGGTCATCTGGGTCATTGGTCTGCATCGGGATCTTTGACGGCGTTCACCGAGGTCATCAGGCGCTAATTTCGACGGCGAAGGATTTCGCCCATGAATCCGGGCTCGGGCTGACCATTTGCACATTTGACCCACATCCGAATCTGGTCGTAAGACCCGAGCAAGCTCCCAAACTGATCGGAGACATTGAACAGCGAAAGCAATTACTATTCCAAAATGGCGTTAATCATGTTGAGGTCGTCGCCTTCACTCCAGAATTCGCTAGTCTCACGCCACGGGAGTTTGCCCAGGATTACCTCAAAGACCGGCTAAATGCCCAGACGGTCGTTGTTGGTAAAAACTTTACTTACGGGCGACAGATTAGTGGTGACGTGAAGACGCTCGCAGAAGATGGAAACCAGCTAGGTTTCACGGTCAAGGTATTTGATTTAGTTCAAGCTAATGGCACGATTTCCTCAACGAGGATTCGCGAGCTTCTCCTATTGGGTCAGGTAGCAGAAGCTGCAGTGCTGCTGGGACGAAATTTTATTCTGAGTGGACTGGTTGTTAAGGGTGACCAACGTGGTCGCGAATTGGGCTATCCAACGGCGAATCTGGAATGGGATGGGTGCCTCATTGTTCCCGCGGACGGTGTTTATGCCGGTTACGTCAACGTAGAAGGGGACCGACTACCAGCAGCTATTTCAGTGGGAACAAACCCACAATTTGCAGGAAACACCCAGCGGGTCGAAGCATATGTCTTGAATCGAAACGATCTTGAACTCTACGGGGCGCAAATCGGAGTGGAATTTGTAGATTTAATTCGTCCTCAGGAAGTTTTTGCCAGTTTGGACGAGTATTTAACTCAAATCGCCATCGACGTGGCCGATATTACGCGGATTCTGAGTTTATAGCCGAAGTGTGGGGAATCTTGGTTCACTGCTAGGATCATGGCCCAGACGGTTTGGAGGCGGGCGCTTCCAGATTCGTGTCCATGAAATCAATGCCCATGGCGACCATCTCTAGTGGTTCACATGGCGCGCCCGAGAGGAATAAATGTCACTCGACACTGAAGTGAAGCAAGAAATCATCGCTAAATACGGCACCAAGCCCGGAGATACCGGTTCACCCGAGGTCCAGATTGCGATGCTTAGCCGTCGGATCGAGGATCTGACCGGCCACCTTAAGACCCATAAGCACGACCATCACAGCCGCCGTGGTCTTTTGATCATGGTTGGTCAGCGTCGTCGGCTTCTCAATTACCTCACAAAAACTGATATCAACCGGTATCGCTCAATCATTGAGCGGCTCGGTCTACGTCGATAACTGCGCATGTGGCGGCATTAATAATGCCGCCACATTACGTTATGCAGCTATGGCAATTTAAATAAATAACGAAACCAATTAGACACTTTAAGTGCACCGCGGATGTCGGTCCTCGGTAGTGGTTTTCGGGTGAATGACCCCGCAAATCTCGATCGAAGACCGCCGAACATGGCGGCAGTGCAGAAGTGTCTCAACCAATGTAAGGAGACACCCCAATGCAGTCAAATATTGCATCTGTAAGTGCCGTGATTGATAACGGCTCTTTTGGTACGAGAACAATTCGATTTGAGACTGGGCGCTTCGCTCGGCAAGCCGCAGGATCCGTCTGCGCATATCTCGATGAAGATACAATGCTGCTCAGCGCGACAACAGCAGGCAAGCAGCCAAAGGATCAATTCGATTTCTTTCCACTTACCGTTGACGTTGAAGAACGTATGTACTCGGTGGGCCGGATCCCGGGTTCATTCTTTCGTCGTGAGGGTCGCCCCAGTGAAGATGCGATTCTGACCTGTCGCTTGATTGACCGACCACTTCGCCCAACATTCAAAAAGGGTTTGCGTAATGAAGTGCAGGTCGTTGTTACGGTCATGTCCCTCAATCCAAAGGATCTCTACGACGTACTCGCAATCAATGCGGCTTCGGCCTCAACCCAGCTCAGTGGGTTGCCTTTCAGTGGACCAATTGGCGGTGTCCGCGTCGCATTAATCAGCGGTCAATGGGTGGCATTTCCTACTCATGAACAACTTGGAGAAGCAGTCTTCGACATGGTTGTTGCTGGTCGTATTGCAGGTGATGACGTCGCAATCATGATGGTAGAAGCTGAGGCGACAGAACGAACTATTGAACTTGTTGCAGGAGGAGCGACCGCTCCAACCGAGGAAGTTGTCGCAGAAGGTCTTGATGCCTCGAAGAAGTTCATCAAGGCACTGTGTGAGGCGCAAAGCGAACTAGCGAAGACCGCCGCTAAGCCAATCGCGGATTTCCCAGTCTTCTTGGAATACCAAGATGATGCCTATGCAGCCGTTGAGGAAATTGCTGGCACGTCAGTTTCACAGGCTCTTGAGATTCTTTCCAAGGCCGAGCGCGAGGATCGCCTTGATGAAATCAAAGCCGATGTAAAGGCAGCTTTGAGCTCACAATTTGAGGGACGCGAAAAGGAACTCAGCGCAGCATTGCGCTCGGTCACCAAGAACTCGGTGCGCCAACGCGTCTTGACGGACGGTGTCCGCATCGACGGCCGTGGACTGGCTGACATCCGGACGCTTTCTGCCGAAGTCGATGTAATTCCTCGGGTTCATGGATCCGCACTGTTCGAACGTGGCGAGACCCAGATTCTCGGAATCACCACACTGAACATGCTTCGCATGGAACAGCAACTCGACACTCTTAATCCAGACAGTCGCAAGCGTTACATGCACAATTACAACTTCCCGCCATATTCAACGGGTGAGACGGGCAGAGTTGGTTCGCCCAAACGTCGGGAAATTGGCCACGGTGCACTCGCTGAGCGTGCGTTGGTTCCAGTACTCCCCACCCGCGAGGAGTTTCCTTATGCGATTCGCCAAGTGTCCGAAGCATTGGGTTCAAATGGCTCAACATCAATGGGTTCGGTTTGTGCCTCGACAATGTCTCTGCTGAATGCGGGTGTACCACTTAAGGCTCCAGTCGCTGGAATCGCAATGGGACTTATCTCGGGAATAGTGGACGGCAAGCAGAAGTATGTTGCTCTCACGGACATTCTGGGCGCTGAAGATGCTTTCGGAGACATGGACTTCAAAGTTGCCGGAACTCGGAACTTTGTAACCGCACTACAATTGGACACCAAACTTGACGGTATTCCCGCAGATGTCCTCAAGGGTGCACTGACACAGGCTCGCGATGCGCGCTTCACCATCTTGGACGTCATGAATGAAGCAATTGATGTCCCTGACGAAATGGCAGCTACTGCACCGCGTGTTATCTCGGTGACGGTTCCTGTTGACAAGATCGGTGAAGTTATTGGGCCCAAAGGCAAGATCATTAATCAGATTCAGGAAGAGACCGGTGCTGACATCACCATCGAAGATGACGGCACCATTTACATTGGCGCCGTAGACGGACCTTCGGCCGAGGCGGCTCGAAATATGATTAATCAAATCGCTAATCCAACAATGCCTGAGGTCGGTGAGCGCTACTTGGGAACGGTTGTGAAAACGGCAGCATTTGGAGCCTTCATCTCATTGGTGCCTGGCAAAGATGGACTGCTGCATATTTCTGAAATTAAGAAATTTGCCGGTAAGGGACGCATTGAGAATGTCGAAGAGGTTCTCAAGGTGGGTGACAAGATTCAGGTTGAAATCAAGGAAATTGATCCACGTGGAAAACTGTCGCTAATCGCGGTTCCTGCTGAAGGTGCTGACGCGGCGGAATAATGGCAAAAACTAAAACTCTGCTGGCGGGGTCGGATGGATCGGTAGTACGTCGATCCGTCCTGCCCAGCGGGGTTAGAGTCATTACTGAGAAGGTTCCTGGGGTGCACTCGGCCAGTATCGGTATTTGGGTTGATGCTGGCTCGCGCGATGAAAAAGGTTCTCACACGGGTGCCGCCCATTATCTCGAACACTTACTTTTCAAAGGGACCACAAAGAGGTCGGCACTTGATATCTCTGCCTCAATAGAGTCTGTGGGTGGCGACATTAACGCATTCACCAGCAAGGAACACACGTGTTACTACGTCAAGGTTTTGGCGGCTGACCTGCCACTTGCCATTGATGTTTTGTGTGATGTTGTAACCGATGCTCAACTTCGGAGCGAAGATATTGAGGCCGAACGTGGGGTTATTCTTGAAGAGATCGCTATGGTCGACGACGACCCAAGCGATTTGGTTCATGATCAATTCGCTCGAACCCTTTTTGGCGATACGGCGCTCGGTCGTCCAATCCTGGGAACTGCACAAACTATTCTGGGAATTACCCGTCGCTCGATCGTGAATTTCTATTCTAAGTTTTACCAACCAGACTCTTTGGTCATTGCGATTGCGGGCGATGTTGATCATGCTCGTGCTGTACGACTTGTAGCCAAGGCCCTTGACGGTAGCCCAAGCACGCACCTCGGCGGTTCTGCGAATCAACGTCGGCAGGCTAAGGCAAAACAAAAATTTGGGTTTGCGAATAGTTCATTGGATACTCGCAAAACCGAACAGGCACATGTCGTGATGGGTACTCATGGGCTTGTGCGAGGTGATGACCGTCGTTTCACGGGAGCGATACTGTCAACGATTCTTGGCGGGGGCATGAGTTCACGACTTTTTCAAGCCGTGCGTGAGCAACGGGGGCTTGCCTATTCGGTTTACGCCTATTCGCAGAGTTTCCGCGACTCGGGAATTTTTGGAATTTATGCTGGTTGTATTCCCACAAAACTTGATCAGGTTCTTGAAGTATGCCAATCTGAACTGGCGGAGTTGGTGAACACCGGTGTGACACCGCTTGAATTGCAAAGAGCCAAAGGCCAAGTTAAGGGTGGAACAGTGCTGGGTCAGGAAGATACGGGTGCCCGCATGAGCCGAATAGCAAAAGCGGAACTCTACGGCGAAGAGTTGATTCCAGTTCAAGAGGTTCTCAGTAGTGTTGACAGGGTTGATTCGGGTGATGTGAATGCTTTGGCTCAGGAATTTCTTGCTAATCCATTGGCAATGAGCGTTATAGGTCCCTACAAGAAGTTGCCAGTTCACAGAGGTTTTGTGACACAACTTTCGAATCTGCGCTCATAGAAAGGACAAAGATGGGCAAAATGATCCGAGTAGGTGTGATCGGGGCGAATGGAAAAATGGGCGCCAGAACTGTTGCTGCCGTGGAGGCAGACTCTCAGTGTGAACTAGTCGCCGCGATAGATGTTGACGATTCACTGGAAGAACTCACTAGGGCTCGATGTGAAGTAGTGGTTGATTTCACGAATCCACATGTAGTTATGGACACTCTCGCTTTTTGTATTAAGCATGGAATCGATGCTGTTGTGGGAACATCAGGGTTCACTCCGGAAAGAATTGAAACCCTGTCGCTATGGGCAAGTCAGCGCACAAACTCTCGGGTGCTAATTGCTCCAAATTTTAGTATGGGTGCAGTGCTGATGATCGCTCTAGCAGGTATTGCTGCGCCATATTTTGAATCAGTTGAAATCATTGAATCGCATCACCCGGAGAAAGTGGATGCACCTTCAGGGACAGCTCGATTCACGGCGGAGGTAATTGCGTCTGCGCGACAAAATATGGCCCCGGGCCAGGACGCAACCCAGCAGGAAGACATGGGCGCTCGTGGAACGCTGGTAGGCGGAATCCCCATTCACTCAGTTCGATTACGCGGGTTAGTGGCGCATCAGGAAGTTGTCTTTGGTGGTGTAGGTGAGACGCTCACGATAAAACATGACTCACTCAATCGGGAGTCATTCATGCAAGGTGTCCTAATTGCCATTAAAGAAATTAGTCACATTGACGGTGTCGTTGTGGGTCTAGAAAATGTTTTGCCATTAGGAAAGTGAGAAAGTGCTGGCACGATTAAAAAGTCCCAAAATCTGGGTCGCGATTTTCACTCTGATTTGCGTCCTTTATTTTGTTTTCGCAATAGATCGAGCGCGACTTTTGATTCAAGAAGGTAACCCAGTTCTTACTCTTTTCGCGGTTGCGGTTGTGATTGTGCCAGGCTTAGGACTTTATTTGATTTTTCGCGAAATTCGATTTGGATTCGCTATGCAGAAAATGGGACGCGAACTTGCGCAATCTGGGTTGTTGCCAACTGATGATTTACCAAAGGAAGAATCAGGGCGGAGCGTGCTTGCAGCTGCTGATGCTCGATTTGAATCGATCGCCGAATCCCATGATCCCAGTGACTGGGTGAAGTGTTATCTACTGGCATTGGCTTATGACGAATCACGGGACCGTAAGGCTGCTCGGGCTTCAATGCGTGAGGCCGCGCGCTTATTCCGGAGCACTCCACCTGTGAAGTAATCCAAAAAGCACGTCAAATCTTTCACGGGTATAGATACCGTCAACACTTCCGAAATATATGTGAGTGTGGATTTCTCTTCCACTGCTTGACAAGAACACCACCCTTTGGCTCCTGATACCAATCGGAACGCCTGCGAGTTTCCAAAGCGTTGACTTAGTCTCAACTTGGAAGTCATGTTTCCAATGGCCTGAAATGGTATTGAACAAAGTAACAATTTTGAATCCGTTACCGTTAATAAAGGTGCCAAGCATCCAGCCACGCAGGATGAGAAGAGTAGTGCATGCGAGAAAAAACCCGATGATTATTGCCTCGCTTAACGAGATTCCCGTGGTCGCATAAACAATGCTGATTGACAGAAGTGAGACAAGCAACAACGTCATCGGTACTAGTACAGCCAACCGCAAAAGACCCCTTCGTCCCACGCGTTGCAGTCGTTGGGGATCTGCCTCGGGATAACGCCATACGGATCCAAAAATTGGTTTCCGAAATATTGGTTCGCCCATTATGGCAACCAGCCGAGCCAACGAACAATTGCTGTACTCGCAGCCGCAGCAATGATTACAACGAGAAACGGGGCTCTGAGGAGTAGCGCAACAACCGCTACACCGAGGCCGAGTACCCGTGCGTCGATGAACAGTGTCTGGCTGATTGCGAATGTTTGGACCGCTACCAGAGCTGCCAGTAACGATACAGGGAGTAGCCCAGTCATTCGTCGAATTGATTCACGCTCAAGCATGTGATGGGGCAGCATGTATCCGACTAGTTTCTCAGCGTATGTGCCAAATGAAGCTATAAGGATGCTGGCCCACATGGTCAGTCCTCGACAATCGGTCGGCTAGTTTCCCCCCACAGAATGCTCGCAGCTACGGCCACTAGAGCGCTGAACAGCACGGGAAGACCAGGCCGGAGGAAAGGAATTAAAACCATCGCGACTGCTGCGCTTGCGATTGCTAGTGCCCACATCTTGCGATTCTCACTTTTTGATCCACCGTTGAGGCGCGGCCATAGCAATGCAAGAAATCCCGCGGGAATAGCGGCATCAAGACCCAGAACCCCGGGGTCAGACAATGCGCTGGCGCCTAGTGATCCAAATGCGGTCCCTATATTCCAAAATACGTAAACACTGATGCCTGTCGCAAAGAAAGCCCGACGAGACGCTTTTTTGGATTTGTTGTAACTCAGTGCCATTGCCGTTGACTCATCTATTGTCAAAAGCGCGGTTAAAGGAACCGTCTTTCGACTCGGCGATAACACTGGTCCTAAGGAGAGCGCGTACAGGCTATTGCGAGCACCGAGGAGCATCGCTGTGACGATAGCGATAACGGCACCCCCTCCTGCGCCAATTACCCCTACGAAGGCAAACTGTGATGCTCCCGTGAACATGAACAGGGAGAGGGTCTGGGTTTGCACAACGCTGAGTCCGCTGGCAACGGAAATAGCGCCGAAGGACAGCGCATAGGCTCCGGTCGCTATCCCAATTCCGAGTGCATTTCGGTCAATCGTGCGCGTGTCACCGTCGTCCTGGCGACTACCGCCTTTTCCCGCCATGTTGCCCCTAACGAACTCAAATGTGATTGTGGCAGGCTAGCGGCCGTGTCCGGGTCGAATCAGCAGGACTACCTAAATGTTGCAAAAATAGCGACACGAGTCCCCTACTCGGGAACAGAAAGGGCTTGCGTCAAGTGAATTCAATATGCCACGCTGTTGGTGTCGGTGGGCACGGTGGAGCCGCCGGTTTTTCTGCCTCTTAATGTTTCTTCTACAGCGACAACGAAGTGGTCAATTCACATTGCTGCTGGGTAATTTCAGAAGTTGAATTCCGCGCGTTTTTGGCGAGTGTCGGTTCTGCTAGGTCTACTAGTTCTGCACTGACAGTTCGGGTGGCACCGCTCAGAGCCCATCCCATGGATTCAAAGAATTTCTTGGCATCTGCTTGATCATCGTTAAGCCAGAGTGACATGTGTCGACATCCAGCCTGTCCGGCGATATCGGCGACAGCGTTGAGTAATCGGGCACCAATGAGTTGCCGGCGGACCGCAGGGGCAACTTCTAAAAGAGAAATTAGGCCTAGCTCACCGTGAAATTCAATAGCAATAACACCGACAAGAGTTCCATCACGTTCGCACACGAGTACCCGCCCAAGTTCACCGTGGATTGTTATAGCTTGAGCCCACGTTGATTCTACGTCGCCGGGATCCAGTGATTGGGCCAAAACAGAATGAGTGAGTTGCCAATTTGAGATCTGGAGTTGGGCTATGTCTCGGGCATCTGTTGCGTTTGCCAATCGCACGGTATCCACAACGACACGGTAGCGCAGCCAAGTTGGCTGACCAGCCCCTAGACCGCTGTGCCGCTAGACTGTGGCTCGTGGAAATTGAGTTTCGGAGCGACATTACGGTTGAATTGGTTCGGGCGAATGCCAGTGATGCTGATGTCGTATTTGCGGCCCGTGTTTCAACGGTTGGTGAGCAGTCATTAGAAGATGTAGATGCTGATCCCCAACGGAGCGCTGGCTTAATCAACTATTTGATGCGCGACCGTCATGGCAGTCCTTTTGAACATAATTCCATGACCTTCTTTGTTAAAGCCCCAATTTTTGTTTGGCGCGAACATATGCGACACCGAATTGCAAGCTACAACGAAGAGTCCGGTCGCTACCGGGAGTTGCTGCCGGTTTTTTATGTTCCGGGCCATGATCGGCCTTTGATCCAGTCGGGAAAACCGGGCGCATACGAATTTCATCCTGGGACCACCCAGCAATACGATCTTGTGGACAACGCCATAAAGGACACGTGCACTAGTGCTTACGAGGCTTATCTGCGGATGCTTGAGGCTGGTGTTGCTCGTGAAGTGGCGCGCATGGTTCTGCCCGTCACGATTTTCTCGTCGGCGTACGTCACAATGAACGCACGTTCATTGATGAACTTTCTTTCCTTGCGCCGCAAGGTCGAGGGATCACATTTCCCTTCCTATCCTCAACGCGAGATTGAAATGGTCGCCGAGGTCTACGAGGATCATTTTGCGAAGTTAATGCCGATTACCCATGCAACCTTTATTGCCAATGGCCGTGTAGCTCCTTAGCCGATGCTCTGTATTTCGGCCTAGCGATAAGGTTTTGACATGAAAAGTCCGTTTGGGGTCATGCTCACAGCTATGATCACGCCGTTTGCACCCGACGGTAGCCAAGACCTATCCGGAGCCCAGAAGCTCGCCACTCACTTGGTTGACAACCTCGGTCATGACGGACTTGTGATCAATGGCACTACGGGGGAAGCATCTACCAAGACCGACGCGGAAGATCTCGCTCTCTTGCAGGCAGTTGTGGAAGCAGTGGGTGATCGAGCTACTGTCATTGCTGGCGTCGGCACAAATGACACAGCACATTCGATTTCCAGTGCCCAATCGGCCGCAAAAGTGGGTGTAGACGCGCTCATGGCTGCAGCCCCCTATTACAACAGGCCACCGCAGCAGGGAATCTTTGAACATTTCTGGGCTATTGCTGATAGCACCGACCTGCCACTGATGACCTATGACATTCCTCGCCGCACCGGTGTCGCAATAGAAACTGAAACTCTTGTACGGCTGTCGGAGCACTCAAGAATTATCGCTAATAAAGATGCGAAAGGTGATTTGGAAGCATCACAATGGGTAATGGCGCGGACCGATCTTGCCTGGTATAGCGGCGAAGACTCATTGAACTTGGCATTACTGGCTCTTGGGGCAGGTGGAATGGTTTCAGTTGTTGGTCACCTAGTGGGGGATAGGCTGGCAAAAATGGCCGAAGTCTTTTGGAGTGGCGATGTTGAAGCAGCTCGCGCAATCAATGAATCCCTGTTGCCGGTTTATACAGGAATTTTTCGGGCGCAAGGCGTTATTTTGACCAAAGCTGCCCTCAACCTGCAAGGTCTACCGAGCGGACCCGTTCGACTACCGTTAGTCAATGCAACTTCGAGGGAGATCGAGCAATTGAAAATCGATCTTGCCGCAGGTGGCGTTACTTCATTCTCCTAGTTCACCTGAGCTACTAACAACTATTAAGGACCAATTACATGTTCCTACCTGACTTGCCCGAGCCACCACCATTAGCCCTGGGAACTCTACGGATCATGCCGCTGGGTGGTCTCGGTGAGATCGGTCGCAATATGACCGTTTTTGAATATGACTCACGGTTGCTCATCGTTGATTGTGGTGTTTTGTTCCCCGAAGAATCACACCCTGGTATCGACCTTATTTTGCCTGACTTCGCACCATTACTAGATCGAATCAACGATATTGATGCAATAGTCCTTACGCATGGTCATGAAGACCACATTGGTGCGGTGCCTTACTTGCTGCGTTACCGTGCTGATATCCCCATTATCGGTTCCACTTTGACACTCGCATTTATTGAAGCGAAATTGAAGGAACATCGGATTAAACCTTTTACGCTGTCGGTTGCAGATCGGGCAATTGAAAAAGTTGGTCCGTTCGAACTTGAGTTTTTGGCTGTGAACCATTCAATACCTGACGCCATGGCCATTTCGATTACAACGCCGGCGGGCAGAGTGCTGCATACAGGCGATTTCAAGATGGATCAGTTGCCATTGGACGGTCGCATTACCGATCTTGCAAGTTTCGCCCGCATAGGTGAACTCGGCGTGGATGTCCTAATGGTCGATAGCACTAATGCTGAAGTCCCGGGATTTGTCCCCAGTGAAAAAGAGATAATCCCGGTGCTTGAAAGAGTCTTTAATCGGGCAAAGGGCCGGGTAATCGTTGCATCCTTTGCCTCACACGTTCATCGGGTTCAGCAGATAATCGACATAGCGGTGTCGCATAACCGCAAAATAGCTTTTGTGGGCCGGTCCATGGTCCGCAACATGAACCTTGCTCGAGACCTGGGTTACCTCACGATCCCAGGTAACACACTTATTTCGATGGACGAGCTTTCTCAACTGCCCGACGATCGGGCGGTGCTGATTTGCACGGGTTCTCAAGGCGAACCAATGGCGGTGTTATCGCGGATAGCTAATCGCAGTCACGATATTTCGGTGGGTGAGGGAGACACAATTGTTTTAGCTTCCTCACTGATACCAGGGAATGAAAACGCCGTGTATCGAGTAATCAACGGTTTAACGGTGCTGGGAGCAGATGTTGTTCATAAAGGTAACGAGTTGGTGCACGTTTCGGGGCATGCCGCGGCTGGCGAGTTGCGTTATGTGTACAACGTCGTGAAACCTAAATATGTCATGCCAATTCATGGTGAATGGCGTCATTTGAAAGCCAATGCACTTCTCGCTGTCAGCGTGGGCGTCCCAACAGACCATGTACTCATTGCTGCCAATGGCGCATGCGTTGATGTGACATCGGATGAAGCAGTCATTGCTGGCGCGTACCCGCTGCGTGAGGTGTATGTTGACGGAGCCAGTGTGGGAAGTGCGGACGAAAACTTGCTCAAGGACCGGTTAATTTTGGGCGAGGAAGGTTTCATCTCTGTGTACGCGGCTGTTGATATTGCCAATCAGTGTGTCGTTGTTGGTCCAGAGATTGTAGATCGTGGGGTTGGTCAAACCTCTGACACGACAAAGGTAGCTGCAGAAGTAGCCAAAGCACTGACTGAGGCTATGAAAGAGGGGATTGATGATCCCCATGAACTGTCGCAAAAGGCCCGCAAGATTGTTGGCAAATGGGTGGGCACGACCCATAGGCGCCGTCCCATGATCGTGCCTGTCGTAATTGGGATCAAAAGCGGTCATTAGCAGCACAGAATGGCAGATTTGTGACACGCGGGACGAGTGTGACTGCTGGGGATTAATGGTTTGACTCGGTACGCTCGATCCCATGGCTTCCCGCTCGACTACGCGCACGCGTGGATCTTCCCCTAGCAAGTCCAAGAGCAGCTCGCGCTCGAGCTCGAAAAGAGCCTCCACGCGGACCCGAAAATCACCCGTGCAACGCACATCGGGCCCGGCTCGACCAGGTCCCGTACCTCGGGCGTTGGCAGGTGCGGGCAGAGCGGTCGGCAGGGTTTGGAATGGTGCTGCTCACCTCGCTGGTGGAGCGGCTCGGGGTGTCGGCAAGAGTGCCCGCGAACTTGACCCAGAGCTTCGCCGTGATGGATTGGGTCTTTCCCTGATTGCCGCGGCTATTATCTTGATTGCAGCGACTTGGTTCGGAGTCGACGGTTGGTTCATTTCTTGGACGTCAATGTTGGCCACATCCTTTTTCGGCGCTTTGGCGTGGGTGGCGCCGCTTCTTCTCCTCGCCCTCGCATGGCGATTCCTGCGGCACCCTGATCAGAATGGGGCAACCGGTCGCCTAGCCATAGGGATAACGGCCATAGTCGTTAGTGTTTTAGGGCTTTGGCACCTGGCGCAGGGCGCCGCGACACCGAGCAGCGGTGCCGAAGCCATGAATACCGCAGGTGGCACGATGGGCTGGATTGTCACAGCGCCCGTGGTCGCGGCTTTGGGTTCGATAGTGAGCGGATTTTTACTCGTATTATTGGGTTTCTTTGGCTACCTAGTACTCACCAAGACATCGATTGCCCGGTTGCGGGAGGTCGCCGTCGGAGGATACCATCGTTTGCATGGGGGAATCCGATCCCGTGAACGTGACAATGGTGGTGAACACGACGAAGGTGAAGTTGAGTTCGTTGATGTTGAGACAGATGTGGAGATAGGTCAAGGTCCAGGCTTTGCCAACCCGAACGGAGTGCTGCGCGCCGATCATTCGGATATCGAATTGGTAGGAGATGAACCATTTATTTCTCCAATACCAAGTCAAGACGAACGCCCGGCTGCTGCTCTCATGGCTGGTGTTGCCGAGTTAGACCCAAAATTGGTAGGAAAAACCACCTCGCGTAGTGACACGATCGTGGTCGGTAGTGCAATTCCAGCAGCAAAAGGCGCTACTCAAATTGTGGCAGTGCCGCAAAAGAGTGAACAATTACCGCTGACGCCGCGCACCACCTACCAACTTCCCAAAGGTGATCTCCTGAAGGTGGGTCCCGCACATAAAACGGCCACAAAAGCTAATGACCTTGTTGTGACTGCTCTGACCGACGTCATGACGCAGTTCGGCATTGACGCGAAGGTTGTCGGCTTCATGCGGGGACCAACAGTTACCCGTTATGAAATTGAACTTGGACAAAGTGTGAAAGTTGAGCGGGTTACGGCGCTGAGTAAGAATATTGCCTATGCAGTGGCAAGTGCTGAAGTTCGAATTCTGAGTCCAATCCCGGGGAAAAAAGCTATTGGTATCGAAATACCTAATACTGATCGCGAATTGGTGGCACTGGGCGATGTACTCAAAAGCAAGGTCGCAGCTAATGACCAGCATCCCATGGTGGTTGCGCTAGGCAAAGATGTCGAAGGCAGTTTCGTCGTGGCAAACCTAGCCAAAATGCCACATATTTTGGTTGCAGGAGCGACTGGAGCCGGCAAAAGTAGTTGTATTAACTCGCTAATTACTTCGATCTTGATGCGATCGACACCTGAAGAAGTCCGAATGATCCTCGTTGACCCCAAACGAGTTGAACTGACAATTTACGAGGGTGTTCCTCATCTGATCACTCCAATCATTACGAATCCGAAGAAGGCAGCTGACGCACTTGCATGGGTTGTCAAAGAAATGGATCGCCGATACGACGATCTCTCAGCTTTCGGCTTCCGTCACATTGACGACTTCAATAAGGCAGTTCGCACCGGCAAAGTAAAGCCGTTACTTGGTTCAGAGCGAAAGATCGAGCCATACCCTTATCTTTTGATTATCGTTGATGAACTCGCCGACCTCATGATGGTTGCGCCCCGTGATGTCGAGGATTCGGTTGTTCGTATCACTCAGCTCGCACGGGCCGCTGGTATTCACCTGGTTCTTGCAACGCAGCGTCCAAGCGTTGATGTTGTAACTGGCTTGATCAAAGCGAATGTCCCGAGCCGCCTGGCTTTCGCGACTTCTAGTTTGGCTGACAGCAGGGTGATCCTAGATCAGTCTGGTGCCGAAAAACTAGTTGGTCAAGGTGACGGGCTCTTCTTACCAATGGGTGAAAATAAGGCGATGCGGATCCAAGGTGCTTTTGTGTCCGAACATGAAATTCGGGCAATTGTCAATCACTGCAAGGATCAATGGGATACGGACTACCTCGATGAAGTGACCACTCCAGTTGCCTCCGCCAAGGAGATTGATGGGGATATTGGCGATGACCTTGATATTTTGCTACAAGCCGTGGAATTGGTCGTGGGTACTCAGTTCGGCTCAACATCCATGCTGCAACGCAAACTGCGCGTCGGATTCGCCAAGGCAGGCCGATTGATGGACTTGATGGAGTCGCGCGGGGTCGTCGGTCCAAGTGAGGGATCAAAGGCTCGGGATGTATTAGTCACGGCTGATGAACTTCCGGGATTAATCCTTTCTATCCGTGGCGGGTAGACTCTTGGGGTGTCTGAGAAAACTGTTGCCCTAATCACGATGGGTTGCGCCCGCAACGAAGTTGATTCCGAGGAACTCGCGGGAAGGCTCGAGGCCCAAGGTTGGAAACTGGTTTCCGATCCTGAATTGGCACAGGCTGTGATGGTGAACACCTGCGGTTTCGTTGATATCGCCAAAGCTGACTCGATTAACACCATCATTGAAGCAGCCGACCTCAAGGATTCCGGCGGAGTCACGAAGGCGGTTGTTGCGGTGGGCTGTCTCGCTCAACGCTATGGCAGCGAGCTAGCCAATGACCTTCCTGAAGCTGATGCTGTACTGAGTTTTGATGACTACCCGATGATCGGCGAGCGGTTAGACGCTGTGATGCGCGGTGACAAGTTGGTTCCGCACGAACCCAGTGACCGCCGTACGCTGCTGCCCATAAGCCCCGTTGATCGTGCAGCCAATACCAACCCGATACCTGGCCACGGGTCGCAGGAAGCAATGCCGGAGGCAGACGATGCGCTCGCATGGCAACCGCCGATCCTGCGAAAAAGACTAGAAAATTCACCCGTTGCTCCGGTCAAGTTGGCATCGGGTTGTGACCGTCGCTGCACTTTCTGTGCAATACCGTCGTTTCGTGGATCCTTTATTTCCCGTCCGCCCGCCGATGTCGTTGCCGAGGTCGCTTGGCTTGCTGGATTGGGTGTGACCGAGGCTGTTTTAGTGAGTGAAAATTCGACGTCCTATGGCAAGGATTTGGGGGACTTGAGACTTCTTGAGTCGTTACTGCCGGCAATCGGTGAGGGGACCGAGATAGCACGGGTACGGGTTGCTTACTTGCAGCCAGCCGAGGTTCGTCCTGACCTGTTGAAGGTCATGGCCGGCACACGAGTCGTTGCGCCCTACTTTGATCTGTCTTTCCAACACGCTTCTGCGACATTGCTGCGGCGAATGAAACGCTTTGGTGGAAAAGATGCCTTCCTGGAATTAATCGCGACCATTCGAGGGCTCTCACCAACAGCAGGAATTCGTAGCAACGTGATTGTGGGATTCCCAGGTGAGACAGACGAAGAATTCGCCGATCTTGTTACATTCCTAGAAGAGGCACAACTTGATGCTGTTGGGGTTTTCGGGTACAGCGACGAAGAAGGTACCGAGGCGTTCAATTTGCTGCCTAAGGTTGACCCGGACATCATTTCAGCACGGGTGCGTTTGATTACTGACTTAGTTGACGAACTCATGGCTCAAAGAGCGCAGGATCGTATTGGTGAAATTGTGGAAGTTGTAATCGAGTCATTTGATGCGCAATCCGGCAGTTATTTTGGTCATTCCGGTCATCAGGGTCCCGACGATGGAGAGACCGAAATCGTGTTGGACACTGAGATGGAGCCTCTGAAAATAGGGCAGTTCGTAAGAGCAAAAGTTCTTGATAGCAGTGGAGTTGACTTGGTTGCGGAACTGGTTGCTTGATGCGCGAGCACCAGCTGCAGGCGGATCACGCCGCTGATTTACCCACGAGTGCCTCTTTGTGGAATATTGCAAACGCTCTCACGGCACTCCGATTGATCGCGGTTCCATTGCTGGGTTACCTTTTGTTGCACGGCACATCGGAGTCGCGAAATTGGGCGGCATTGGTATTTTTATTGGCGTCGTTAACCGATCTACTTGACGGCTATGTTGCACGCAAATACGGTTTGATCACGACGGTTGGCAAAATCGCGGATCCTATCGCCGATAAATTCCTGACCGGCGTTGCGTTGATCGGCCTGTCATATCTGGGTGCTCTTCCTTGGTGGGTCACGATCGTGATAATTGCTCGGGAAATTGGAGTTACGATCCTGCGCTTTTGGGTAATCGAGCACGGTGTCATCACTGCCTCTCGCGGTGGTAAAACAAAAACTCTTCTGCAGATGATTGCGATCAGCATGTTTTTGGTGGTTTGGCCAGCGTCAGCGTCAGAGTCGTTCCTCGCGATCTGGGACATTGCGAAAATCACAATGATGTCCCTTGCGGTCATCCTCACCCTCACAACCGCGATTGCATATATTCGAAAAGCTCTCCAATTGCGTAAGGGAATTGGCCGTCACCGCGAAGGAATTAGTTCGTGAAGCCCAGCGATTTAATCGATGCACTTCGTCGGAATGGCGAGAGTCTCAGCGTGGCAGAGTCCTTGACGGGGGGATTACTTGCGAGCGCGTTAATTGACATCTCAGGCGCATCTGATGTCTTCCTCGGTGGAGTGGTGGCATACACCCCCCAGGCTAAGCGAGGGGTTCTCGGGGTCAACGAGCAAGCCCTCGCTCATGGGGTTGTTTCGCAGGAAGTCGCAATAGCCATGGCACAAAAGGCACGAGAGCTCTTTGGCTCTGATTACGCTCTCTCAACCACTGGGATTGCCGGACCGGGCCCCCAGGATGGTCAGGAACAGGGAACCGTTTGGCTGGGTTGTGCGTCTAAACACCACAGTGCAGCGAAAATGGTAAAACTTGCTGGGGATCGAAATGAGATACGTGTGGCAGCGGTAAATGCAGCGTTGGATTTGATTGATAGCCAGGTAGTCTTCAGTCGGCTTGATGAGTGGAAATGAGCCAATATTCGCAGATGCTGGCTATAGCGGGTATCATGGAGCTATGCTCTTTAACCGGAGTGTGATTACGCAGTAGGAAGGAAATGGACATGATCGTTTTGCGCAATGTGATCGGTGATGAACTTCGCCGTCGTCGTCAAGATCAAGGCCGAACCCTGCGTGATATTTCTGGCGCTGCGTCAGTTTCGTTGGGTTACCTTTCTGAAATCGAGCGTGGACAGAAGGAAGCCTCCTCTGAGCTGATCGCCGCTATTTGTGGTGCCCTTGACGTGTCGCTATCAGATATCTTGGCTTCCGTGAGTACATCCGTGGCGCATGCTGAATCGACGCAACCAATTACGTTTCCCAGCGCCATTTCATCGATTTAGTATCTGCTGTCACGAGCGGAATGCGTTGCGACTAAGTGATATGTCCGAGCGCATTGAAACCGTAATTGGCCCTAGTTACAGTGCTTCATGGCGCAAGGATGTAGTGATCCCTGACCTTAGTAGCACGGTGGATACGGCAGTAGCGGATGGTGTTGAAGCGGCCGTGATCTGGCGTGCAGTGTGCAACTTCGTGGAGGTCCCGAGTTCGCTGCGCTAGGGTTTGGAGTGTGGGTGCAATCGATCAATCACTAGTGATTGAAACACTAGACAGCCCCCGTATCCTCACGATTGCCAACCGATCTGTCGCGACCCTGTCGGCTGCCCAAATGTTTGGTGGGATCGCTGTCGCAGGATCTGTTCCCGCGGGAGCCTTGCTCGCAGCATCGATGACAGACTCTGAAGCATTCGCTGGGCTTGTTCAAACGGCAGGAGTCTTAGGTGCCGCGATCTTCGCATTGCCGCTAGCCCGTATCGCTTTAACAAAGGGCCGCCGGCCTGCCTTGGCCAGCGGCTATGGACTGGGAATCATCGGTGCCATTCTGGTGATTATCGGTGCTGTTTCATCGCAGATATCAGTTGTTTTATTTGGATCGTTATTTGTAGGTGTTGCTAGTGCCGCTAGTCTGCAGGCCCGTTACGCCGCAACTGATCTCGCAAAGCCTGAGCACCGAGCCCGGTCACTTTCCTATGTTGTATGGGCGGCCACTATCGGGGCAGTTCTTGGACCCAATCTCCTGAACTTCAGTGGTTCAGTGGGTCTTAATTTGGGCCTGCCTCGGTTGTCGGGGCCATACGTAATCTCCGGCATCGCATTGACCTGCGCTGTAATCGTCCTGCTTGTGGCCTTACGTCCAGACCCGTTTGTCTTGGCTACCAAACTGCGACAAGACCTCGATCCGGGGATAAAAATTCAGCACCCCAAGTTGCGCGAGGGGATTGAACACCTGCGCACCCGTCCACGTGCAGTGTTGGGAATCGGTGCAATCTCTATTGGGCACGTTGTAATGGTGATGGTTATGGTGATGACTCCGGTTCACATGGCTCACGTTGATGTCACATTGCAACTCATTGGCTTGGTTATCAGCGTTCACGTCGCTGGTATGTACGCATTCTCACCACTCGTCGGCATGGCAGTTGACCGTTTCGGTCGAGTGCCCATGATCGTCGCAGGGATTCTCATTTTGGCATCAAGTTGTGTGATTTCGGGATTGGCTCCTGCAAATAATGTAGTGATCTTGGGTATTGGGCTGTTCCTGCTCGGCCTTGGTTGGTCCTTCACCCTTATTGCTGGCTCAACTTTGGTGACGGACTCGGTGGAAGCTAATGAGCGGCCCTCGGTTCAGGGCTTGTCGGACCTCTCGATGAATGCTGCGGGTGCGCTTGGCGGTATCGCCGCCGGGTTCATTATGTGGCTCGGGGGATACGGCTGGCTGTGTGCGCTCGCCATAGTTCCCTTGATTGGGTTGGCAGTGTGGGTGAGTCTCCCGGCGTGTCGCGAGCCTTCGAACGCACGTTCGATATAGGCTCTGAGCGCTGGGTCGAGTTATCAACAGCCTCTGCTGATTATCCACAAAGGAAAATCACGTGAGCCAAATGTCAGTGCTCGCACCTAGCCTTCGTCAAACATAAATAAACGTGATGCGCTCTCACTGAACTGCAATGAACTGCAGTGCAATTGTGATCGTGTAACCAGGGTTGAGGAGAAAAAGCATGGCGAATAACGAAAAGGACCGCGAAAAGGCACTTGATTCCGCATTAGCTCAGATTGAGCGCCAGTTCGGTAAGGGCTCACTTATGCGACTGGGTGACTCCGAGCGAGTACCCATGGAGATTATTCCCACTGGATCAATTGCTCTGGATATTGCACTGGGTATCGGAGGTTATCCACGCGGACGTATTGTGGAGATTTATGGCCCTGAATCATCGGGTAAAACTACAGTTGCCTTACACGCAATCGCGAGCGTTCAAGCGCGCGGCGGACTTGCCGCCTTCATTGATGCCGAGCACGCCCTTGACCCCGACTACGCGGCGCATCTGGGCGTAGACCTTGACAATTTGTATGTTTCCCAACCCGACAATGGCGAGCAGGCACTTGAAATTTGCGACACTCTGGTCCGCTCGGGTGCGATTGATCTAATCGTTATCGACTCGGTTGCAGCGCTCACCCCACGCGCTGAAATTGAAGGCGACATGGGTGATTCACATATGGGATTGCAAGCACGACTAATGAGCCAAGCACTACGCAAGATGGCGGGTGCGCTCAGCAATACCAACACTACCGCCATCTTCATCAACCAACTGCGGGAAAAAATCGGCGTGATGTTCGGATCACCGGAAACAACCACCGGTGGAAAGGCTTTGAAATTCTATTCGTCAGTTCGAATGGACGTTCGTCGAATTGAAACACTCAAGGGTGGAACCGAAGCTGTTGGTAACCGAACCCGAGTAAAGGTTGTTAAGAACAAAGTTGCACCGCCGTTTAAGCAAGCTGAGTTCGATATTATTTATGGAGAAGGAATTTCGCGTGAAGGTTCCTTAATTGATATTGGTGTTGATCAAGGGATTGTCCGTAAGGCCGGCGCCTGGTACACCTATGAGGGTGATCAACTGGGACAGGGTAAAGAGAATGCCCGCACATTCTTGAGGGACAACGCTGATTTAGCGAATGAAATTGAAAAGCGCATCAAGGAGCAGATGGGAATCGGACCCAAGATTGAGACTCCAGAGCCGACCAAATCTGCCAAGTCTGCAGCCAAAATGGACGCTAATGCCGATCTTGGCGCGCTGGACGAATAGTCGTCATCCTCTATGACTGATCCAGTTTTTGGTGATCGGAGCGGGGAGTCGGAAATCATGTCGGTCGTAATGCGCCGATTGAATGCCGCTCCTCGTTCGCGCGGGGAGTTATTCACATACTTGCTCGACAGGGAGTTTGACCCCATTCTGATCGAGCGAGTCTTGGATCGCGTTTCAGCGATGGGTTACATCGACGATACTGCCTACGCCCAAGAATGGGTTCGTAGTCGTCACCGTTCCCGTGGTCTAGCGCCAAGTGTGCTTAAACGTGAACTGGTCAGTAAGGACATCGATTTAGAGGTCATCGAATTAGCCTTGGAGCAGTTGACCGTGGAAGATACACATGCCCGGGCTTATGAATTGGCGGCGAAGAAATATCGGAGTTTAATGTCAGTCGAGCATGCGGTCGCGGTGAGACGGATCGCATCTTTGTTACAGCGTAAAGGTTATTCGCCCAGCATCTGTTTTCAGGTTGCTAAGGAAACTGTCGGTGTCGAAATAGAACTCAACACGGAATAATTTAGGCATTTACCTCAATGTGAGCACTGTTCAGATGGTGCTAGACTCGCTACGGTCATTCGGAACATCTAGGTCAGGGGTTTTCATGCCGGGTTTGTCACAGTGGGCTGTTCGTAAGCCACTCGTTGCGCTCATTTCCTACTTTGTCGCACTTGTCGCTGTTGTGGGAATCGGTGTTTCATTTGGCGGTTCATTGAACGATTCATTTGATTTGCCGGACACCGAGTCGACTACCGCTACGGACCTGCTGGCCACTATTGGGAACGCCGAACTTGATGCATCATCTTCGGGAGCAACAGCCACCATTATTTGGTCACCTGCCACAGGCAGTGCGGTAGATCCAGCTGCTTCAGCATTCATCACACCAGTTTTGGAAGAGATTGCCGCCCTTCCTGCAGTTGTGTGCGTGACTAATCCATTTGATTTGGCAGCGCCGTACGGTGATGCCTGTCCAACCGCAAATGGGGACATGGCGTCAATCATGTCGGAGGCATCTGAAGAAGAGTTGAAGCAGCTTGAGCCCGCATTGCAAGCCTCAGCGATAGCTAACTCTCCGATTAGTCCAGATGGAACGGTGGCGTATTCGACCGTCACTTTCACGGGGGGCATGGGTAGCGACGTCCCAACCGCTGATGTCGTGAGCTTTCTTGACCTTGTTAAATCGGTCAACTCTGATGCAATAGCGGTGGGTGCCAGCGGCGATGTATTAGGCAGCGTGCAGGAAGTTCCCTCTAGTGAACTTTTCGGGATTTTGGTGGCCATTGTAATTTTGCTCATTGCCTTTGGATCCGTTATCGCAGCTGGGATGCCAATCGTAGTTGCGGTCATAGGCCTGGCCGCAGGTCAAATGCTTGTTTTAATCGTGGCCTTGTTCATGGATGTTGCCACATTCGCACCGACATTGGCAGCAATGATCGGTTTGGGTGTGGGGATCGACTACGCCCTGTTTGTTCTGAACCGATATCGACAAGCGATTTTAGTTGGTCATGAACCAAAACGGGCTGCCCTCGAAGCGGTCAACACAGCGGGGCGGGCTGTTCTTTTTGCTGGGGCAACGGTGATTTTTGCCCTATGCGGTTTGTTCATTCTGCGCATCGGTTTCTTCAATGGATTGGCATTGGCGGCAATTGTTACGGTGCTAATGGTGATGACGGCCGCATTGTGGCTACTGCCTGCAACGCTTTCCCTTTTGGGCACCAAAGCACTGGGCCTGCGACTGCCATGGGGCACCAAACCTGGGGAGGGTCATGCAGAGGGTAAGCAATGGTCGCGGTACGGGCGGTTCCTGCAAAAACGCCCATGGTTCTTTGCGATCGTCTCCGTCGGACTAGTTGCCATTCTCGCAATTCCCGTTTTCTCGCTGCGCTTAGGTTTCGCTGATGCATCCGGAAACGCGGAAGGTACTCCAACTCGGATCGCCTACGACCTCACGGCTGAAGGTTTTGGCCCGGGAACGAGTGGTCCGTTCATCGTGGCCGTTGAACTTTCACAACCTAATGACCTTGAGCAATACGCGGCAGCGATAACAGCCATTGAGTCAACCCCAGGTGTAGCAGCGACGAATCCATCAACGGCAATACTCCCGTTGTTACAGGCCTCTGGTGGTGGTTTAAGCCCCGACGGCACTGTGGGTGCAGTCTTTGTTGTTCCCTCAACCGGACCCCAAGATGCTGCGACAGCGGATCTTCTGATGGAACTGCGCGATGTCACAGGGCCGGAATTCAATGCCGCAACGGGTGGCTCGCTTTACGTGGGAGGTGCGCTCGCCGTTACCTCTGATTTCACGCAAGTGCTCGTCAATGCGTTACCGCTCTTTCTGTTGATCGTGGTCTCTCTCGGATTCCTCGCATTGATGGTTCTATTCCGATCTGTGGTGGTTCCACTGACAGCGGCGTTGACGAGTTTGTTGAGCTTTGCCGCAGCAACAGGTATCACGGTTGCGGTTTTCCAATGGGGCTGGTTTAGCGACATCCTTGGGGTATCGGGAACCGGTCCAATCTTCCCATTCCTGCCCATCATGGTGTTTGCAATTCTGTTTGGACTCTCCATGGACTATCAAGTCTTCCTTGTCTCTCGGATGCGTGAGGAATGGGATCACACAGGGGATAACGCGGCCGCGGTGCGCCGTGGGCTTGCAGGCTCCGGCAAGGTGGTTGCAATTGCAGCAGCGATCATGGCGAGCGTTTTTCTTGCATTCGTCCCCACACCTGACAACACCATCAAGCTTTTCGGGGTTGCTTTGGGCTCGGCCGTACTTATTGACGCATTCTTGATCCGACTGATAGCGGTGCCTTCAATTATGTCGATTATTGGTAAAGGAAACTGGTGGCTGCCTGGCTGGCTAGACCGGATTTTGCCCACAGTTCACATTGAGCCAGGTGAAGACGAAGTATTCGACGAAGAGGGCGAGGCGTCTAGGCCGGCGCCAGTGGGCTAGGGGAGAGACCCTTCCTGATTTGACAGGATTACTGTTGAGTCCTATGCCAAACATTGAAATGCCCCTCATCGATAAACCTCGCACATATCAGGTACGCACCTACGGGTGTCAAATGAATGTGCACGACTCTGAGCGCATTACTGGGCTTTTGGAGTCCGAGGGTTACACGCCAGTCCAAGAAGGTGTAGTCGCTGACCTTATTGTGTTCAATACGTGCGCTGTTCGCGAGAATGCGGATAATAAACTTTATGGCAATCTGAGTCACTTGGTGCCGATTAAGGCTGCGAATCCCGGGATGCAAATCGCTGTTGGCGGTTGCTTGGCGCAAAAGGATCAAGGGGAAATTCTGCGCAAGTCGCCCGTCGTTGACGTGGTATTCGGCACGCACAATCTGGGTTCCCTACCAGTTCTTCTGGAACGCGCTCGAATCGAACAAGAATCGCAAGTGGAGATCGCTGAAGCACTAGTCGATTTCCCATCGGCATTGCCAACCAAGCGTGATGCGATTTACAGCGCATGGGTGTCAATCAGTGTTGGTTGCAACAACACGTGCACCTTTTGCATCGTTCCTTCACTTCGTGGAAAAGAAAAAGATCGGCGTGTAGGCGATATTTTGACCGAAATTGACGTCCTTGTAGCCGACGGAGTCGTCGAAATAACACTCTTAGGACAGAATGTAAATGCATATGGTTCTGATCTCGGGGAGCCACAGGCTTTCAGTAAGTTGTTGCGTGCTTGTGGAGAGATCCCTGGGTTAGAGCGGGTTCGTTTCATGAGTCCGCATCCACGTGATTTCACCGATGACGTCATTGAGGCGATGGCTCAGACAAAGAATGTCATGCCAACATTGCACATGCCGCTGCAGTCAGGCTCAGATGCGGTACTGCAGAGAATGCGACGTTCATACCGCCAAGAGAAGTATCTGGGCATTATTGATCGCGTCCGTGCGGCAATGCCAGAGGCTTCAATCACCACAGACATCATTGTCGGTTTCCCCGGTGAGAGCGAAAGGGATTTCCAAGACACAATGGATGTCGTGAGCAGGGCCCGATTTTCCAGTGCATACACCTTCCAGTATTCAAAACGACCAGGAACGCCGGCTGCCACGATGGACAATCAAATTGACAAAGAGGTCGTTCAGGAGCGTTACGAGCGTCTCGTGAAGTTGGTCAATCAAATCTCATGGGAAGAGAACCTGGCTCAAGTTGATAGAAGTGTAGAGATTTTGGTGGCCCACAGTGAAGGCCGTAAAGACGCCAACACAAATAGGCGATCGGGCCGAACATCCGATGGTCGACTTGCACACTTTGACCTCGGTGATCTTGTTGCTCGCCCCGGTGATTTCCTTACAGGTACGGTCACATCAGCTGCACCGCATCATTTAATTGGCCGAGCAACCTCGGTACGCGCGACGCGAGCAGGGGATCTTTCCGAAACTTCTCCGAAAAGTGCTGTCATGCTCGGGATTCCCACTTTTGTTGCACCGTGAATGAATGATTCATGAGTCCACGGTCAATACTCACTATCGTCGGACCCACGGCCGTGGGCAAGACCAAACTTGCAATTGAATGTGCGCAGCGGATCCATGGAGAATTGGTGGGAACAGACTCTATGCAAGCTGTCACGGGCATGGATATCGGTACAGCAAAGCCAACAATTGAGGAACTAGAAGGTATTCCGCACCACATGCTGGATGTGTGGCCGATGTCCCACAAGGCTGACGTCGTGCAATTTAGAGATCTGGCGCGTAAATCGATTGCTGAAATTGGGCAACGGCAGCGAACCCCGATAGTTGTCGGTGGCAGTGTTCTTTATATAAAGGCAGTTCTTGATCAATTCGATTTCCCGGCAACTGACCCGATTATCCGTGCACGCTACGAAGCGCTGCTAGATCAGGATGGCCCTGAGAAACTACATGAACTCTTGGCACAGAAAGATCCAGTAACAGCGGGCAATATTTTGCCGGGAAATGGCCGCCGAATAGTTCGTGCGCTCGAAGTTATCGAGATCACGGGCGAGCCATACAACTCTCGGTTGCCAGAGCCAGTGGAGGAAATCCCAAGTGTTCGCATCGGCTTGGAAATTGATCGAGTCAGCATGGACTCACGAATTGTGAAACGTGTCGATCAAATGCTGGACTTTGGCTTCGTAGCAGAAGTCGAACGCCTTGAATCAGAGGGTTTGCGCAACGCACCAACTGCATCACGTGCGATTGGGTACTCCCAGGTTTTGGCCTATTTGAGTGGGGATTTGGGCGCAGAGGAGATGCGGGAAAAAATAATCTATACAACGCAAAAATTCGCTCGTCGCCAACAACGGTGGTTCCGGCAGGATCCCCGAATCCACTGGCTGCCTTGGAACCGAGAGCACTTGACCGATTCGGTGTTAATTTACTTTGACGAAGTACTCAGTTCCCAGTAGGGCATCAAAAATGGGTTTCGGTAACTTGCTCAAAACAGCGAGAGTCCGAATTGTGCCATCGGCACTTGACTGTGATGAGTGCGCCATAATCGATGCCTTCTTGAGCGGGGTGAATTCACGCACGTTGACCCGATGGGTGATGAGGGCTTTGGGAGTCCAACTCTGCGCGAAAGTGTCGGGGTCAAAGTCCGGTGGAGTGAGCGACAAGGCACCGGCTAACTTCACAGCTCGAGCGATGGGCTCGCGTGGGAGAGTCGCCTCAAAAAGGGTGCAAGAAGTTTGTCGCTGCAGAGTGCGGGCAACTCTGTGCACTTGAACGTGGTCAGGGTGACCGTAGCCTCCCGATGGGTCGTATCCCACCAGCGTGTCCACTTTCAATTCGAGTACGAGGTCGGCGAGGCTCGCAGCGACAATTTCAGGATCCAGTCCGGCAAATCCGCCATTGGCAATGTGCTCACCATGTAATCCGGAATCCGGGTAATTAAGTTCGGTAATGCTGGAAACACCGAGAATCTCGGCAGATTGAGTTAGTTCAACTGACCGGTGTGAGGCAAGGTCGTTGGCGAATTCACCAGAGGTTAATCCGGCTGACCCATCAGTGGCAACGACGAGGTGAACGCGGTGTCCTGCGGCATGGGCTTTGGCCATGGTTCCGGCTGTGAGGAGTGCCTCGTCGTCGGGATGGGCGTGTAGGAAGAGCAGGTTGCGCATAGTGGACCCATTGTGGCGTACGGTCTGCTCCGTGCGGATCACCCATATCAGCGATTGCTTTGCTCCCAGAACGGGAGGCATTGAATCCCAAGTTTTGGGGCTAGCCCGCGCCCAGCACTTGATGGGTGATCAGGTACGGGTGATAACCGCAACGTCTGGATTACCGTTCACCGAATTTCCCGTCGATCGGTTGAGTTTCCCTGTTCCCTTTGACCTCCCGATCCACCCACGAACATTTCGCGGTGTCACCCGCCTTTTAACGGAGAATGTTCCGGAAGTTGTCCACGTCCATGCCGGTGTGCTTTCCCCATTCGCTTGGAGCGCCACTCGCGCAGCCCACGATCTCGGCATTCCGATCTTGGTGACAATTCACAGTGTGTGGGGTCAATTTGCACGTCCCATGTTCGGGGTCAGTGGAGCATTGCTGAAGTGGAATCGAGTTGCCATGAGTGCTGTAAGTGATGTTGCAGCAGAACACATGAGTGCATCCCTCGGTGTGGACATAGATGTCGTGCCTAACGGGATTGATCCCAACCTATGGACCCGTGCCGTCACCGCAGATAAGAATGCCATGCCCCTTCAACTTGTCAGTGTTTTGCGAATTGCACCACGGAAAAGAACAGGAGCACTACTTCGCATAATGAAGGAATTACAAACCCTTGGCGTGAACGCACATCTCAATCTTGTTGGCGACGGTCCTGAGCGAGCTATGTGGGAAAGAAGGGCTCGAAAAGGCCAACTGCCTGTGACATTTCATGGACGGTTGGCCCCAGCGGAACTCAAATTGGTTCTTGATCGATCACAAATATTCATTCAGCCTTCCATCAAAGAATCATTTGGTATTGCGGCATTGGAGGCTCGGGCCAACGGTCTCGCGGTTGTCGCCCGGAGCGGAACGGGAACGCAGACATTTATTACTGATGGAGTCGACGGGCGGATCTGTCATTCCGATACGGGTATTGCTTTGGCTATTAAGAAGTGGGATTCAGACCGAATTGCCCTTGGCACCATTCTGGAACACAATGCGCGCGTTTCCCCCGATTATTCGTGGACTGATATTGATCATCGGGTGCGTGCGGCCTACCAACGCGCAATGACGTTAGCGCAATAGAGTGGGGTGGTGAGTTTATTGGCGGAATTAGTGTTCGTTAAAGGTCATGGGACAGCCAATGATTTTATCCTTTACAACAATGAGAAATCATCGATTCACATTTCGCCCACTCAGGTTGAGGCCCTGTGTGACCGTCGCTCAGGCTTGGGCGCGGACGGCGTGATTGGTGCTGTCCGAACGAAAAATATTGACTTACCTGGAATTGATCATGGCAATGCAACTTGGTTCATGGACCATCAAAATGCCGACGGAAGTTATGCTGAAATGTGTGGCAACGGTGCACGGGTATTTGCCCGTTACTTGGTCGCGAATGGTCTTGAAACAGAAAAGGAATTCACCATCTCAACACGTGGTGGTGTTCGTGCCGTGCAGGTGCATCCTGATCTCACCGTATCCATTGAGATGGGACAAGCTTTTGCTGCTTCGCCACAGGCACCAACACCTACACAAAGAATTCACCTAGCGACGGGTGAAGTATTTGATTCGGTAGGAGTGTTCTTTCCTAATCCCCATGCTGTGTGTTGGGTGGATGAAGCGCAACTATCTCAATTGATTCTGTGCGAGATTCCCGCAGTCGAACCACTTGATGCATTTCCCGAAGGAATGAACGTTGAATTCGCCGCGATAACGGCCCCCGGCGAAGTAAGAATGCGGGTGTTTGAGCGTGGGGTGGGTGAGACTCAATCCTGTGGGACCGGTGCGTGTGCCGTTGCTTGGGCTGCCAGACGGAGCCAAAAAATTCATGAGAATCAATTTGTTTGGAAAGTGTCTGTACCTGGTGGGGAGCTCTTCGTAAGCGAAAACAGTGAAACAGGGGACTTCACTTTGCGGGGAGCAGCCGAACTTGTCGCTCGTGGCCGGGTTTTAATCTAATTTGGGGTCGTGAATCCACCAATCGTTTTTAACAGTAGGTCATCTGGAAGGCATCTGCGATACTTAGTTTGTGAATGAAACTGGCTCCGATCAAGATCTTGATGTAAGCCTTGAACTCGAGCAGAGGGCCGGACTACGCAAGGTCTCGTCCTTGTCCACGGAACTACAGGACATCACAGAGGTCGAATATCGACAGATCAGGCTTGAACGGGTGGTTCTCGCAGGGGTGTGGACCAGTGGCGGCGTTGAGTCAGCTGAGCGTTCGCTGCGTGAGTTGGCGGCCTTGGCGGAAACAGCTGGATCCGTCGTGGTCGACGGTGTGATCCAACGACGCGATGCTCCTGATCCTGCGACCTACTTAGGTTCGGGAAAAGTTCAGGAATTGGCTCGTATCGTCACTGAAACGGGCGCTGACACCGTGATTTGCGATGGTGAGTTAACGCCGGGGCAACTCAGGCAGTTGGAAAATATTGTCAAAGTAAAAGTTGTTGACCGCACTTGGCTAATTCTTGACATTTTCGCCCAGCATGCGCGCAGTCGCGAAGGCAAGGCTCAGGTCTCGCTAGCCCAGATGCAGTATCTGTTACCGCGGCTGCGCGGTTGGGGTGAGTCGCTGAGCCGGCAAGCAGGTGGGCACGCTGGTGGAGCCGGTGGAGGTTTGGGCACGCGTGGCCCCGGTGAAACCAAGATCGAAACTGATCGTCGACGCATCAGGGCCCAAATGACAAAGTTGCGCCGTGAACTCAAGGCCCTTGAGGCCACCCGCAAAACCCAGCGCGGCGCTCGAGAAGCATCGGGGATTGCAACTGTGGCACTGGCCGGATACACAAATGCAGGAAAATCAAGTGTGCTTAATGCATTGACTGGGGCAGGGGTACTTGTGCAAGATGCACTGTTTGCAACCCTAGACCCAACTGTTCGAAAGATGAAGGCACCAAGTGGTAAGGAATTCACCCTCGCTGACACTGTGGGTTTTGTTCGGCACTTGCCACACGACCTCGTTGAGGCTTTTCGGTCAACGCTGACCGAAGTGCAGGAAGCCAGTCTCATCGTTCATGTGGTCGATGGCTCAGATGAAGACCCATTCGGGCAGATTTCGGCGGTGCGAGAGGTACTCAACGAAATTGGTGCTGGTGAAATACCTGAAATCATCGCAATAAATAAATGTGATATCGCGGACCCGATGGACATCACCGCAATCCAGGGATCATTCCCGGAATCAATTGTGATCAGTGCACAAACGGGTGCTGGGCTTGACGAATTACTGGAGCGAATAGATTCGGTACTACCTCAAACGCTCGTGGCAATTGATGTGACGATTCCTTACAATCGTGGGGATTTACTTGCCCGCATTCATGACTCCGGTGAGCAAGTGCGTATTGACCATGTGGAAATGGGTAGTTGCGTGACGGCGTTAGTACCTCCAGCGTTAGCAGCCGACATCAAGCGTCAAGGGTTTTTGCGTGCCGGTTGATATCGATGCCCAAGAGTTATTACAAAAGACAGTCGATGCATTTAATGGCTCGGAGCGTCTAGGTCAGCAACAGATGGTTTCGACAATCGTCGAGGGTTTGAGTGCGGGAGGTCATCGAATCATCCAAGCTGGAACTGGAACAGGAAAATCACTCGGCTACCTTGTTCCTGCTGCCGCTCACGCACTGAGTGAGGGAGGCAGCACGGTAGTAGTGTCTACTGCGACCATAGCGCTACAGCGGCAATTAATGGAAAAAGATTTACCGCTTCTGGCATCAACTTTGGCGAAGGAGTACGGCGTTACATTGACGTTCGCTGTCCTCAAAGGTCGAAACAATTACGTATGTCTACAAAAACTGCACTCGGAGATTCCAGACCCTGATGGCGAGGCACTTTTTGACGTGAGTCGTGGAGTTCTTGGAGACCAAGCCGTTGCGGTTCGGGCGTGGGCAACGAGCACCGACACCGGTGACAAAGACGATTTCGGTGACGACATAGATCCCCGGGTGTGGCGGGCATTTTCGGTGAATAGACGCGAATGCGTTGGTGAATCAAAGTGCTCATTCGGAGAAGATTGTTTTACGGCAAAAAGGCGGTTGCAAGCTCAGGCTGCGCACATTGTTGTCACAAATCATGCACTATTAGCCATTGATGTTGTTGAAGGAATTCCAATTTTGCCTGACCACGACATTGTGATTATCGATGAAGGCCATGAAATAGTTGATCGAGCCACTGGCGCGATAACAATTGAACTAAATGCAGCGGGGGTGGAAAGGGCGATTTCGCGGGTTGGCTCACAGGTGAGCGATCAAACCATGGACGTATTGATGGACTCCCAGAAGGCCTTCGAGGATGCACTGCTGGCGTCCTCGGACCCAACGTCTGGACTAACACGGCTTTCTCATGTGGATCCTGAGCTACTCCTGGCCTTGACTCTTATTCGAGATGCGAGCCATGCAGGTGTTAGCGAGATGGTGCCTCAAAAGGGTGAAGACCCAGATATTGCAGCGCGAAATCAGAGAGCCCGAGGTGGCCTTGAGGAACTACACGATTTCGCGGGGGCACTCATATCTCAAGGAAATGATTCCGTGTTGTGGATTGATCATGATGGACGGCCGCCAACACTGCACAGTGCGCCTTTGAGTGTCGCACACCTTTTACGCGACCGGTTATTTGCTGAGAAGTTCGCGATCGTTACCAGCGCAACCCTGACCACGAGCGGTAATTTCGATTCAATTTCAGCGTCCCTTGGTTTGGGCACGGATAAACGCACAGAGACACTCGATGTTGGCTCCCCATTTGATTATGCAAAACAAGGGATTCTTTATGTCGCAGCAGATCTGCCACCCCCAGGGCGTGAAGGACTTGATATGGCGAGCCTGGATGCGATGGGAGAGTTGGTCGAAGCTGCTGGTGGCCGTACCTTGATTTTGTGTTCGAGTTGGCGGGCGGTCGAAAAAGCATCTGAGTATTTGCGGGTGCGGTGCGATAGTCCATTACATGTTCAAAGAAAGGGTGAATCGGTTTCACTCCTTGTGGAACGGTTCACCAACGACATTGAATCAACCTTGATTGGAACACTGTCGCTATGGCAAGGTGTTGACGTCCCTGGTGATTCGTGTATCCAAGTAATAATCGACCGCATTCCTTTCCCCCGCCCCGATGATCCGGTGATGTCTGCTCGTTCCGCCCGCGTCGACGATGCAGGTGGCTCAGGTTTTCGATCAGTGACCCTTCCACGCGCGGGACTGCTGCTTGCCCAGGCATCGGGCAGGTTGATTCGAAGTGGGCACGACAAAGGAGTGGTGAGTGTCTTGGATTCACGACTAGCAAACTCGGGTTACGGGAGCAGTCTCCGAAAAAGTATGCCGCCGATGTGGTTCACAACGGATGCGGCCACAGCGATTAATGCGCTCCAAAGATTGCGCCGTGATTCAGATTTAAGAGCCGCGGGTTAATAATTAATCTTTCGACCGAATTTACGTGATGGGTGATCAAAGTCTGCGCAACACCGAAACAACCTTGCCAAGGATTTGTGCGTTGTCACCCAGAATCGGTGAATACGCCGGATTGTGTGGCAACAACCAGACATGACCTTCCCTGCGCTTGAAAGTCTTCACCGTTGCTTCATCGTCAATCAAAGCGGCGACGACATCGCCGTTTTCACATGTTGACTGCTGCCGTACAACAACCCAGTCGCCGTCACAGATTGCTGCGTCCACCATGGAGTCACCGACCACCTTGAGACTGAAAAGTTCGCCTTCACCGACAAGGTCCCGGGGGAGTGGAAATATTGCCTCAACGGATTGTTCAGCAAGGATGGGCCCACCCGCCGCGATGCGGCCGAGGACGGGAACGTTCGTGGTTGTGGATTGAGATTCGGCCAGGGCAGATACACCGTCATCTGTCGACTCCGGTGAAAGAACCAGCGCTCGGGGTCGATTGGGGTCAATTCGCAAAAAACCAGCCCGCTGCAAATTCTTGAGTTGGTGGGCTACCGAGCTGGGGCTGGTTAAGCCAACCGACTCCCCGATTTCGCGGACGCTGGGTGGGTAGCCGCGTTCTAGCGTGGTGTCGCGAATCATGTCCAATATCGCCTGTTGACGAGGGGAAAGTTCGCTACGGGAGGGGTCATGGAGCTGTGTCACCACGGATTTAGCATCTGGACCTTTGGAACGGGTATCGGAACGGGTAATTGTTTCCTTGGGTTTCTGAATCCGGCCAGCCATTGTGACTCCTTGTCAATTTGTTTGCACAACGTGTGCTGACGGGTAAATAACGCCAATGTCACACCCATCTGGTGAGGTCAGGTTAGTTCAGAGTCCGACACGAATCAAACACATGTTCGAAATGTGTTGGACGTGTCGCCATCTCAGTGCTATAAATCGTACATCCGTTCGAATAACTGAAAGGCTTCCCCATGAATGTCAGCACGTTGCCCCCAGAGGCCGTATCTGCGAACCATCAATCGATTGTGCTAACTGCCCGAGGCAGGGTCGTAATTGGGTTGATTTTGACCTTAATGGCAATCTTTGTGTGGGTTCTGTTTGGTAGTGGAACCGCAGATGCGGCAGGAAGCTCCTCTGGATCAGCTACCAGTGTGGTTGTTGTTCAGCCGGGTGAAAACCTTTGGTCAATCGCTCAGGGTATTGACCCTGAGGGCGACCCCCGTGATTTGGTGATTCGGATTCGCGAAATTAACGCTCTTGGTTCCCAGCATGTTTTCCCCGGACAGTCTTTAATTGTGCCCATCTCCTGACGATCTTTATCAGCGTTTTAAAGTGATGCTATGAAGGGATTCCCTGTTCGGACTGTTGCGGTCGCCATCATGGTGACTGCGATGGTCGTGGCTTCGACAAGCCCGGCTCTGTCCGCGCAATCTGATCCAAGTTGGCGCACCGGTGGAGATGCCCGCGCATGTAGTGCACCCTTGTCATTCGATGTTGCTAATCCCCGTGGGCCCGGTCAAGGTGAAAAGGTTCTCGTAATCGGGGACTCGGTCACGAGGGACTCACGCACAATGCTCACAAAGGCACTGAAGTCTTCCGGCTGGAATCCCGTTATCCGGTGCTTTGGTGGGAAGCGAATCGACTGGGCGATGTCGCAAATACGGGATCAACGCGCCTGGAAAGGAGTGCCGAAGACAGTGGTACTAGCAGTAGGTATCAACGATATGCGGTGGATTGAAAGATCCACCACGCGAATGCGGATCAACAAGATTCTCAACCAACTGGGTCCCTCAAGGAACGTTCTATGGGTGAATCTTTATGGGAGCAACGGCGATCGCTTTAGCAAATCAAAGCAAGTGTGGTTCAACACAACCCTCAAGAAAATCGCAGCGAAACGACCCAATGTGCACGTCGTGCCGTGGGCTAAGCACGCCCAGGCGGCAAAAATTCCGATGTCAGGGCCATTGCATTACGCCCATAAGGGTCTGGTTTTGCGTACAAAGTTAACGGTCGGGCACCTGAACACGACTTTTGGCGAATTGCCGTCAACTAGATAGCAACACGCCGACTGAATTAGGTTGCATAAATGGCATTGATCCATTAGATTCACACCCCTAGATGTAGTAGTTACACCCGAGTGTTTGTCCACAGGTTGTGGTTTGAGCGCACAGGTTAGTCGCACACCATCCACAGGTAGTCCACAGGATGGCAGTACTGGCGTTACGGGTGTTACACAAGAGGTCGAAGTGTCAGGTGTCGCGAAAGTTAATCATGGAGGGGAGTCGATCACCAGATGAAATGCCCATTTTGCCGTGAAGAAGATTCTCGGGTGGTTGACTCTCGGACAGTTGATGACGGTCTGGCTATTCGTCGACGCAGGGAATGTGGCCAGTGCGGGCGTAGGTTCACAACCGCCGAGGTAGCTGCCCTGGCCGTCGTTAAAAGAAGCGGGGTTAGTGAGCCGTTTAATCGAAGCAAGGTCGTTAGTGGAGTTCGCAAGGCGTGTCAGGGAAGGCCAGTGTCTGATGATCATCTCGCACTACTTGCACAACGCGTCGAGGATTTTCTTCGCGCCACGGGAAATAGCGAAATCCCTGCCCAGGAAGTGGGACTCGCCATTCTTTCTCCACTTCGTGAACTCGACGAAGTTGCCTATCTCCGGTTCGCTTCCGTCTATCGATCCTTTGACACTCTTGAAGATTTTGAAGCCGAAATTGCCCTCCTTCGGGCCGAAGGTGAACCTACCGGGAGAGAACCTGAAACTTCTACGCACGCGAGTAACTAAGCCTCAACCACAACTAAATACAACTACAGAAACTTCCCATGAATCGAAAGGCACCACCATGACGCAGGCACCAGAAGCACCAGCAATCACATCCAAAGAGGATTTCGTAAATAACACTGTTGGTGGACCAGGGCTACAACTGGTCCGACTGTTCACTACCGAGGGAATTCATCCTTATGACGATGTGAATTGGGAACGGCGCGACGTTGTTCAGAACAACTGGAAGACTGGTGAAGTTGTTTTCGAGCAGCGAGGTGTTGAATACCCAGATTTTTGGAGTGTGAATGCATCGACCATCGTCACAACGAAGTACTTCCGTGGAGCTGTTGGGGCTGACAATCGCGAGTGGAGCTTGAAGCAACTCATTGACCGGGTTGTTCTCACGTACACAAAGGCTGGTCGTGACAATGGTTACTTCCGCACTGACAAGGATTCGGAAATTTTTGAGCATGAACTCACGTACATGCTTTTGCATCAAGTGTTTTCCTTCAACTCACCCGTTTGGTTCAACGTGGGAACAACGGCTCCCCAGCAGGTCAGCGCATGCTTCATCCTGAGTGTCGATGACACTATGGACTCGATCCTGAACTGGTACCGCGAAGAGGGCATGATCTTCAAAGGCGGTTCGGGTGCAGGACTGAATCTGTCCCGAATTCGTTCCAGCAAGGAACTCTTGCGTTCCTCCGGTGGAACAGCATCAGGTCCGGTGTCCTTTATGCGTGGTGCTGACGCTTCGGCTGGGACGATTAAGTCCGGCGGAGCTACCCGACGGGCCGCCAAGATGGTCGTTCTTGACGTTGATCACCCTGATATCGAAGAATTCATTGAAACCAAGGTCCGAGAAGAAGACAAAATTCGTGTACTGCGTGACGCGGGTTACGACATGGATTTGGGCGGCGCGGATATCGCGAGCGTCCAATACCAAAATGCAAATAACTCGGTTCGGGTTTCGGATCTTTTCATGTCCGCCGTGGAAAATGGTGAGCCATTTGGTTTAACAGCTCGCACCGACGGGCGAGTAGTTGAAACTGTTGATGCACGTGCACTCTTTCGTAAGATGACGGAGGCCGCTTGGGCGTGTGCGGATCCTGGTATCCAGTACGACGACACAATCAATGACTGGCACACCAATCCCGAAACGGGTCGGATCAACGCTTCAAACCCTTGCTCTGAATATATGAGCTTGGACAACTCTTCCTGCAACTTGGCCAGTTTGAATCTGCTCAAGTTCCTCAAGGATGACGACACATTCGACGCGGAGAGGTTCTCCAAGGCTGTTGAGTACGTAATTACAGCAATGGATATCTCGATCTGTTTTGCCGACTTTCCAACGGCACCCATTGGCGACACCACACGTCGTTTCCGTCAGTTGGGCGTGGGCTACGCAAACCTCGGCGCACTCCTCATGGCGACAAGTTTGCCGTATGACTCCGAAGCAGGACGTGCCTTTGCCGCAGGAATCACCTCGCTCATGACCGGAACCGCTTACAAGCGCAGTGCTGAACTCGCTGGGATTGTTGGTCCTTATGAGGGTTATGCACGTAACGAGTACGCCCACAAGCGAGTAATGCGCAAGCATGCTGCATCCAATGACAATATTCGTCGCTTCAGCAATCTTGATGGTGACGTGACGGCTCTCGCTGTCAAAGTTTGGGAAGATGCACTGACACTGGGCGACACCAATGGTTGGCGAAATGCCCAAGCATCCGTGTTGGCCCCAACCGGAACTATTGGCTTCATGATGGACTGCGACACCACCGGCATTGAGCCGGATTTCTCCTTGGTTAAGTTCAAGAAGCTTGTTGGCGGTGGCTCAATGCAAATCGTGAACCAGACAATTCCACGTGCACTGCGCAAACTCGGTTACGCCGAAGAAACTGTTGAAGCGATTATTGAGTTCATTGGCGAGAATGGTCATGTCATTGATGCCCCAGGCCTCAAGCAGGAGCACTACGCGATCTTCGATACCGCAATGGGTGCGCGTTCTATTACTCCAATGGGGCACGTTCGCATGATGGCTGCCGTGCAGCCATTCATCTCCGGCGCAATTAGCAAGACGGTCAACATGCCATCTGACGCTACGGTTGACGAAGTCGAAGAAATCTACTTCCAGGGTTGGAAGCAGGGGATCAAGGCTCTCGCTATCTATCGGGACAACTGCAAAGTTGGTCAACCATTAAGTGATGCAAAGGCTAAAAGCTCAGACTCAGCTTTCGAGCCCGTCACCGTGGGCGAGCATCCTGTTCGTCGTCGCCTACCCAAGTCACGTCCCAGCCAAACCACTTCCTTCTCTGTGGCCGGCGCTGAGGGCTACATGACTGCAGGAAGCTATGAAGATGGCGAACTAGGTGAAGTGTTTCTCAAGCTCGGTAAGCAGGGTTCGACACTTGCCGGAGTCATGGATGCATTCTCAATCGCGATCAGCATCGCATTGCAATACGGCGTGCCACTTGATGCATTCGTCAATAAGTTCGTCAATATGCGATTCGAGCCAGCCGGCATGACGGATGATCCCGATATCAGGATCGCCCAGTCAATGATGGACTACATTTTCCGTCGTCTGGCACTTGATCACCTGACCTTTGAGCAGCGTGAGGCACTGGGGATCTTCAGCGCAGAGGAGCGCACCGCAACGGTGCAAAGTAATTACGCACCAGCACCAGCTGCTGATCTAGCGGTTGCCGAATCACCAGAAGATCAGGCGCAAACTCCAGCGGGAACGCCTTCAACTGTTCCAGCACAGGTTCACTCAAGTGCGGAATTGATGGAAGCAATCACGGGAACCGCGTCCGATGCACCTCTGTGCATGACCTGCGGTATTAAGATGCGGCCTGCTGGAAGTTGCTACGTGTGCGAGGGGTGCGGGAACACGTCCGGCTGCAGTTAGTCTCACTCGACAGCCTCAAAGGGTCAAAGTGGGCAGGATTGCTATTTCCTGCCAGAGGATCATGAATCCGTTCGAGTAAGGGGTCTGGCCTTAGGGTCAGGCCCCTTACTCTTGGCCAAGAACGATTCGGATGTGAATATCTAAGATCAGGACCTAGTTATTTTGTGGTTCGCCGGCAGGGTGACGAATTTTGAGCTTTCTGGCCAGAGGCGTAGCGGTAAGTCCATAGACGGTGACCGTGACCGTGATGATTATGAAAGCTGCTGGCAACAAATTCTCGGCATCAGGAATCTTCAGAGCAATCAGGGAGGTTCCGATGCTTGATGCTGCTGCTGCGGCAACAATGCCACGGGGATACATGCAGCCCATGAAAATACGATCATTTCTAGCAATGCCTGATCCAGTGGTTCCTATCGCGACAACGACCGGTCTGACCACGAAAAGCAGGATGAGCGCGATCAACAAGGTGGGAAGCACCAGTGATGCAAACGTTGGCGAGGGAACTAAAGCTGCGATAGTGATGAACAAAACCCCGATTCCCATGCTAACGATGGTGTTGAAAAATGGCTTTGCATCATCGAGACTAGCGCCATTTTTTTGGGCGAGTTTTGGGGCTGTGACACCCGTCAACAGTGCTGTGAGCAGCCCACTGTCATCGTTTACTGAGTTGGCCAGGCCTGCGGCGAGCGAGACTGATCCGAGGAGAACTTGGGTACCGAATGTTGGGGAGTTTCTAACAAGTCGGCCGCCAATGACGAAGAGGAATACACCGAAAGCTGCGGCTAACGTTGCGGTGAGAATCCCAACAAGGAACAGTTCCACTCCTGTAAACAGTGATGATTCATTACTGGCCTTAATCACCTGAAAAAGAACCACCGCGAAGATGGCACCTAAAGGATCAAGCAGTGTCCCCTCCCACGTCAGAATTCCACGAACTCTGGCGTTTGGTTTAACAACATCAAGGATCGGCCCAACAACCGTTGGGCCTGACACGATGAGAAATGCGCCCAGCACAAAAGCCAGTTGCCATTGGAATCCAAGGATGAAATGTGCGGCAAGTGACCCAACTGTCTAGGTAATGGGAGAGCCAATCCACACGAGTTTTCGCACGACGGTCTTGTCTTTGTTTTTCAAGGGGATTGATGAGAGCTCCATTCCGCTCTGAAAGAGGATGATTGCCACCATCAAGTCGACCGCGACGGGAAACGCAGACCCAAGAATCTCATCAAAACGGAATTGGGGAGCTAATAGTCCGAAAATAAAACCGACGGGTAGGAGCAAAACGAGCGAGGGTATTCGAAGATGAGGAGCAATGACTTGACATGCGGTTGAAAGTCCGAAAACCAGCGCCGCAGCCAACATGATCTCTTGCGTTGAAATTTGCATCATGAATCCTTCAGCAACTCTGTGAAGTGGGCGGTGGTTTGTGGACGAAACATCTGGAATGCGCGGACTATACCGATAACGCCCCCCTTGAAGTTTCAATTACATGAGTGATCAGGATGAATTTCGTTCATAAACAGGCACATAATGTGCCCGCAGTACTGGCGTATGTGGCGTAAACTGGGGAGTACCTAAAGAACAATTTGAAGGAGCAGCAGAATGCGCAGCAAATTCGTCACGGTCGGACTTATTGGAATCAGTGCATCTCTCGTGCTTGCAGGTTGTTCCAGCAGTGCTGAATCGGAGGTGACACCCACAGTCATTCCCTCACCATCCGAAAGTGTCGAGGTTGTCGCTGTCTTGGCTCAGGATGCCTGTGATGACTACTTCGCCCTTGATCTGGTTCGCTCACAAATTAATGGCGATACAGCGGATCTCACAAAGAAACAGAAGAAGGATCTTCTTCGTGAACTTCAGTCCGACATTGACCTGATGGTGGTGTCGATTGACTCTGCCGTAATTGGCGGCGAACTACCTGCTAAGGCGCTCTCAAATGCTGAGCGAATTCAAAATAACGTTAACAAGGCGAATCCGAAATTGGGCACAGATGGCATCAAGGCAAAATCGCTGAAGCGGATTAATTTATCCGCTGAGCGAATTGAGCGTTACTGCGTGGCAGCAGGAAATGACCTGCCAATCGACAATATTAATGCCCGAAGCATGTAGATCGACGTTTTCTGTTCTATGCGTTTGCGGTGGGAACAAAGGGCTGCGTTGGTGGGAACGGCTGATCAGGATCTCTGCCGGTGAGGTACTTCGCGACACCGTAAGCGGCACCCGCAATAGGCACGGCAATGAGTGCCCCAACTATTCCCAGGGCGATACTCCCAGCAGCGATCGCCAAAATAATGGCGAGTGGGTGAAGGCTGACCGCTTTGCCCATGACAAGTGGCTGCAAAACATCTCCATCAAATGAACCAACGATCACCGTAAGCACGATAACCAATAGGGCAATAACGGGACCACGCTCAGCAAGGGCGACGAGGGCTGCAAAGAAAGTCGCAATGGGAGCACCAATGACCGGAATAAATGCTCCAAGGAAGACAATGGCAGCGAGGGCTGGAGCAAGGGGAACCTGTAGAATTGTCAGGCCGATGAAGACCAGTGTTGCGTCAGCTAACGCGATAATGACAATTCCGCGCGTGTAGCCGGAGATTGCTCCCCATGCGATGCCACCGGAAACGTTGACAGGCTCCTCGATGCTCTTGGGAAGCCAGCCCACAAACCAGTCCCAAATTCTCGTGGGAGTCAGCATGAAAAAGATCACGCCAAAAATAAAAACGGAGCCGGCGATAACCAGGGTGCCGATTGAACCCATGGATGCAAGCAGACTCTCACCAACACCCTTGGCGGCAGTTTCTCCGTATGACTGAGCCTCACTCATGAGGGTGCTGAGACGATCGTCGGTGAGCTTAAGTGGCCCCTCCTGCAACCATTTCTCAACTTCATTGATTCCCGAGGTGATACTCGCGACAAGTTTGGGTCCCTCAGCCACTGAAGACGAAATGACCACGTACAAGATGAGCAGGATGGCTGAACCAATTAATAGAAGCGCCAAGATCATCGAGATGGCCTTGGGTAGAATTTTGTGGATAAGGTTCATAACGGGGGTCGCCCACGCTGTTACCAACATCGCAAAAAACAATGCAAAGACGACAGGGAAAATTCTTCCCATCCCGAGGACGATTACACCAACGCCCGCTAGCAGAACTAATAGCCTCCAGGTGATGCCAGAGAGGGTGCGCAAAGTTTCGGGGATACCGTCCGATGGGGAGTCTTGGTTCGCAGGTTGATTCATCGGAACTTGGGTGCTCATTTTATATATGTCCTAATCTCGAAATAGACCCACATTCCATTTGGGTCTACGCCCAAACCTTAATCTATTCGAACATGACCGTGCGGCGTTTCGAATATCACCGCGGTGAGTCCAAAATCGTCGGCTTCAGGGTCATTCTTCCATTGGATCAGGCCAGTCAAGGGCTCAAGGGATTCTGACATGGGTCCCAAATCCTGGGTGGGGCAATTGATCTCGATACCTAGGATTTTGATCCCGGTGCGTTCACCGCCAAATGCCGGGTGATGTTCCTTTGGGCTTTCCCATTCGACAAAGAACGGGGACTGTGGCAGTTCCATAGTGTCCAAAACACCCAATTGACGCCAATGCAAATCGACACCATCGGGGCGAATGCGATGGCCAGCAGCTGCCCTGCGCCCAAGCAAAGTTTCGACCTTGGCAATGTCATCGGTTGCGACCACCCAACTCATCCAACCGCCCCCCGTGCTGGCTCGCTGCGCCACCGCTCTGCCGAAAGGGGCTTTTTGTGCTGAAGGATGATCAAGTGAACTGACAATTTCAATGTAGACGCCATGTGCCAGTGGCAGGGTAAAGTTTCTTGTCCCGAATGAAGGGTGGCGACCACCGTCGACAAAGGTGTTTCCCAGTTCGAGTCCTATCCTTTGTACGACGTCGGCAAGCTCACTGCTGTTGCACGCGTACGAAATATGGTCAAGCCGCATGACGTCATCTTGCCTAATGCCGCCCGGGGTCATGAATCCACCCCCGGTTGGGGGCCCAAGGCTGTTAATCGAAAGCGAAAGTGCGCCCTTTTCAACTTATTGGCCAAAACATATGGCACAGTACGCTCATGATCGCCGAACAGGAGAATCCAAAACCCAGTGCAAACCCGGGTGGTTTGGATAAAAAGAAATCGATCATTCTGGGCCTTGTCGGTTTGGCTTTTATCATCGTTATTTTTTGGAAGGTAATCCCGCAAATAGGTAGTTATTCGGAAGCGCTAACTGCCCTCGAAGCCATGAGCGCTTTGGCGATTTTCCTAATTGTTGTGTGTGTGTTGGTGTACTTACTTACTTATGGACTCCCGTTTCTCGCTGCGACACCAGGTCTGAAGTATTGGCGGTCCCAGCAGGTCAACCAGGCGGCGTTCGCGATCAGCAACGGTGTGCCCGGTGGAGGTGCGGTTGGTCTTGCTGTGCAATTTGGCATGCTCAACACTTTTGGGATCTCTGGAACGAGTGCTACTGCCGCGATTACAGCGGTTGGCTTATGGAGCACCTTTGTCACTTTATTTTTCCCGGTGTTGGGTGTAGTGGCAATCACCCTCTTTGGATTGGGCGCCGATACACACGCCGTAACGGGGATTTTGGGGATCGCAATCTTGGCCGCGGTAGTCATTATTTTCGTGCTCATCATGCGCTCGGAACCATTGGCCGTCAAAATCGGGGCCTTCGCCAATAAAGTTATCAATCCATTTCGCAAGCGGATTAAGGCGCTCGCCACCGTAGATGTGCAAGCACCGATCGTCAAATTTCGTGCAAACATGTATGAGGTGCTCAAGCGACGTTGGGGTGCCCTGACCGCTGCACAGATCGCGGTTTCCTTTACGCAATTTTTGATCCTCTACGTTGCCCTACGCGGAGTCGAGGGTTGGGATAGTGCAGGCACATCCTTCGCCGCTGCTTTTGCCGCATTCGCAATCGCCCAGATTGGATTAATGATCCCAATCACACCGGGAGGTTTGGGCACCGTTGATGCGGCTTTGATCGCGCTCTTGGTGAGCTTTGGGGCCTCGACGGGAGCCGCTACCGCGGCTGATCTCGTCTGGAGAGCGGCAAGTTTCATTCCTCAAATTTTGATCGGTGTGGTTGCACTCATTGCTTGGTATCGGAAGGCTGGCCAAGCACTGGCCAAGGTTTCAGATAAGTCACCTCAGTCAGCCGGGCCAACCAACGCTTGAGAATCTCAGCCCAAAAGTAGTGTCCCGTTGAAATATCCGATGACCACCCACTAGGGTTTTACCAACCCGGTCGTCGCGGGAGGGGAAGCCTTCGGCGGCCGGGTCTTTTCATGTAGATCATCGAAAATAATTGTGATCGGGGTTTCACCATAGTGATTAACACACAGCCAAAGAATTGGAAATCTTTTGTAGCGGTTGGAGACAGTTTCACCGAAGGTGTGGGTGATCTTGGTGTTAATGATTTGTATCTTGGTTGGGCTGATCGTTTGGCCGGAAAATTAGCCGACGAGTACTGCTCAAAAAACGATCCACTGCATTACGCAAATCTGGCAATTCGCGGTCGGTTGTTAACTCAAATGGTGGAAGAACAGGTTCCGCGGGCGCTTGAGATGAATCCAGCATTGGTGTCCTTCGCAGGCGGAATCAATGACGCTATGCGTGGTTCATTTGATTTGGACACCAAGGCAACGGAGCTTGAAAAAGCCGTTCGAGAGTTGCGATCTGGTGGCCATGATGTTTTGCTCTTTGCCTTTGGTGATTCATCACGTAATTCGAAGGTCATGGCTTTGATCCGTGATCGATTTGTGGGACTGCGGTCAGCAACCTTGGCGATCGCAGAGGCTTATGACTGTTATCTCGTGGATTTCTGGGACAAGGTTATTTTCAACGATTCACGAGTGTGGGATGCCGACAGACTTCATTTAAATCCACGAGGCCATGCCCTTGTTGCCGATGCCGCAATGCAAGCGTTGGGTTGGGGAAGTTCGGATTGGCTCGTAAGTGATGGGGAGATTGGTCAGGCGGCTCTGCCCACTCGGATGCTCGGTCACGCGTCTTGGGCGAAGAACCATGGGTGGCCTTGGGTCAGCAGGCGCTTACGCGGTGCTTCATCCGGTGACGGAATTTCGGCTAAATACTGGGACTACGTAAATATCTATCCTCGGGTGTAACCACTAACCCGCAGGGGACTCATCAGGGATTTGCACAATGTGTGGATTCTCCGTCCTGTAATCCACATCAGGACAATTCCTGTTAGTTATAGAGTCAATAAGACGCCAGATTTGCATCATGACAACATTAACGCAATCACATTATTCAAGTATGCAGGTTGCCGAGGAAACCCTCTGCGAACTGATTGATTCATTCGGTTTTTATCCGGAAAACAGCTTGATTATCCGTTGGCTCAAACGAGACGAGGTCGTCCTTACGCAGAGATGCGATATTGCTGCATTTGTGAGCCCCGAAGGACTGAGTCAGTCAGATGTGGAAATCTACCTTGAGCCGGGGCGAACCTACGGCGCGGATCAGTCCGTGTTAATTGTTTGTATCGACAAATTACACCCGCGTGTTTATGATGCCGTAGACGTAATTGAGTTTGCTATGAATCACGCAAGCATCAGCGTCGCTGATGCTTTTGTTGTTATCGGACAACGCATATTCTCGCGTGAATGTCGTGATGATTGCGATCCACATGTGACGCCTATAGCACCGGGGGTAAGTCGCCTCGATCGTGAGGAGCAATGTGCGAGCAACCCCCAACAAATGATCGACGCCGAGGAGTTCCCTGAACTTCCTGAGTCAGAAGAAATCATTGGATGGAGGTCAATCGAAAGCCAATTCGTCAGGGACCTGATGAGTCGGGCAGGAGGTGTCATTGTCGTGAGCGAACTTGCTCGATTAAGTGTGGCCTTAGGAGATGTTCGTGTTCGAGACTCAATTTTATGGGACATGGCGAATGATATTTTTGACCGACGGCTTTTGGCAAAATTATTAACGGAACTTCTACCCAAACTCGACGCTAAGCGTGGAGCACCCATTGCTACCACCGCAGCAATTTGTTGGTGGCTCAACGGAAATGGAGCGATGGCCAACCTGTGTATCAATCGTGCAGTCACTGATGCTCCAGGCTACTCATTGGCGATCATGGTTCGTGCCGCGCTGGAACATGCACTCCCTCCAGGTTTTTGGCTAGAGAGCGTTAATGAACTCACTCGTGAGCAATGCTTGGCTGGACTTGATGTAGCGCTATAAACCACATGCGGATATAGTTTGGCCTAGGTCAAGAGTCCAGCGTTAAGCCCCGGCTAGCTAGACGGCAACCCTCCAACCGCGGTGGGGTGCTCCCGGTGGAGACCTGGCCGCACTCGTTGTGGCAAGCGCGGGTCTTGCATAAGGCAAGGCCCCAGACTGATTGAGGTTGCCATGCATTGTTGTTGCACAAGTATCTACACCTGAGTGAGAGCGGTCTCGCTCTGCCCAGACCCGAATACAAAATTTGCACACAGATGAATTAACCCAAAATTGCTTGCTAATTAACTACCTGAAGGAGTAAATCATGACTGACAAATGGACGTTCGAGACTAAGCAAATCCACGCTGGACAAAGCCCAGACGAAGCAACCGGAGCTCGGGCACTGCCGATTTACCAAACCACGTCATATGTTTTCAAAGACACAGAACATGCGGCAAATCTTTTTGCTCTGAAGGAACTGGGGAATATTTACACTCGAATAATGAACCCAACCCAAGCCGCGGTTGAAGACCGCATTGCGGCCCTTGAAGGTGGCGTGGGCGCCCTCCTTGTTGCCAGTGGCCAAGCTGCCGAGACACTCGCCATTCTCAATATCGCAGAAGTAGGGGACCATATTGTTTCCAGCGCCAGTCTGTACGGTGGAACTTACAACTTGTTTCACTACACATTGCCAAAGTTGGGGATCGAAGTTTCATTTGTGGAGGACGCTGACGACTTAGCATCGTGGAAAGCTGCAATTCGCCCGAACACTAAGGCTTTCTATGGTGAGACGTTGTCGAATCCCAGAAATGACGTGTTGGATATCGCAGGGGTCGCAGCGGTTGCACACGAGTTTGGGGTTCCACTGATTGTTGACAACACGGTTGCGACCCCTTATCTCATTAGGCCAATTGAATTTGGTGCGGACATTGTGGTCCATTCGGCGACCAAGTATTTGGGCGGACATGGAACCGCTGTCGCGGGTGCAATCGTTGATGCTGGAACCTTTGATTACTCGTTGTACCCGGATCGTTACCCCAATTACAACCAGCCTGACCCCAGTTACCACGGACTGGTGTACGCGCGCGATCTTGGAGTGGGTGGCGCATTTGGTGTCAATCTGGCATTCATCCTCAAGGCTCGAGTTCAGCTTCTGCGCGATATCGGGGCGGCAGTTTCTCCGTTTAACGCTTTCCTGATTGCCCAAGGGATCGAAACCCTCTCACTTCGGGTCCAGCGGCATACCGAGAACGCGTTGGCCGTTGCAGAATGGCTGGAGAAGCGACCTGAGGTTCTCTCAGTGAACTATGCAGGCCTTCCTTCAAGCCCGTGGTATTCCAATGGTCAAAAATACGCGCCTAAAGGAACAGGCGGAGTTCTCAGTTTCGAGATCGAAGGGGGAGTCGAGGCAGGTAAGAAGTTTGTCGAAGGCCTCGTTCTTCATAGTCATGTAGCCAACATTGGAGACGTGCGAAGTCTGGTTATCCACCCAGCATCTACAACTCATTCACAGTTGACCCCACAAGAGCAACTCGCTGGAGGAGTCACGCCCGGTCTCGTTCGTCTAGCAGTGGGCATTGAAGGTATATCCGACATTCTGGCTGACCTCGAAGTCGGATTTGCAGCGGCCCAAAAGTAAATGCACACCGAATACGGAGCCTTAAGTTATCAAGGAAACCCTCCCGCCAGCGCTGCTTGGCGGGAGGGCTTCCCTCAAGGTGAACGACTTTTTTTCGACTTCGGTCCTTTCACAACGGATTCTGGTTTCACGTTTGATCAAGTGACGGTCGCCTACCAGACGTGGGGCGTTCTCAACGATGACGCAAGCAATGCCATTTACGTTGCGCATGCACTTACGGGCGACTCCCACGTAACCGGTGAAGCGGGTCCGGGACACGCGACCGGTGGTTGGTGGAATTCTCTGGTGGGTCCGAGTGCCCCCATTGATACAGACAAGTATTTTGTTATTTGCGCCAACGTTCTAGGCGGTTGCCAAGGTACGACAGGCCCATCGAGTACGGCACCCGACGGTAAGGCATGGGGATCGCGCTTCCCCGTGATAACCATCGGGGACATGGTTCGCGTTGAATACGCACTCACGAGCTTTCTTGGGATCGGGTCCTACGCACTAATGCTAGGCCCTTCACTTGGTGGAATGCGTGTTCTGGAATGGATGGTTCGTTACCCCGAAGCGGTTCGCGGGGGTCTCGTTTTAGGATCAACGGCAGCGGTTAGTGCCGAAGAAATAGGTATTCATGCGACCCAAATAGCTGCAATCGAATTGGATCCGCACTTTAAAAATGGAGACTATTACGAATCAGCGGTGGGACCGGTTGAAGGGATGGGGCTAGCGCGTCGCATTGCTCACCTCAGTTATCGAAGCGAAAGTGAACTAGATTTACGTTTCGGTCGGAATCTTCAAGGGACCATATCGCCTTCAGAGGGAGGCCTCTTTGCCGTGGAGTCTTACCTGAATCACCACGCTGACAAACTCGCACGTCGATTTGATGCCAACACATATATCGCATTGACCAGGGCGATGACCCTCTTTGATTTGGGGGAGGGTCGGGGCGGTGTGGTGAATGCCCTGAACACAATTAACGCGCCTCTTACGGTTGTCGGGATTGACTCCGATCGTCTTTTCCCACTGCGGCTTCAGCAAGAAATTGTCGACTCCAGCCCTGGTGCAGACGAACTGCACCTCCTGATCTCGCCATTTGGACACGACGGTTTCTTGGTTGAAGAAGAACAGGTTGCCCAATTCGTGGGCCACGCACTGAATCGAGTCGAGGAATCAACGTCCACGCAATAACATTTGTGGTTTTCCACAGGTACACATTTGCTTCTTGATAGCTGGTGATTCCGGAAGAACAATCAGAGCGTGAAACATAGAATCCGCTTGACCTTGGTTCTTTTTATGAGCGTTGGCGCACTTTTATTGCCATGTCTTGGTTCTGTAACTCCGCAAGCTGCGGCTAATCCCGATGTCTTCGCCAACCCCGAGCAGGTGCGCTACGAAGGAAGCGGGGGACTGGTCCTCCCATCATCTGTCGAACGTGGCATGCGCAACGAAGTGGTCAGCTGCCGCGGTTGTAATTGGAAGTTGACGGTCGCATGTGTTCCTGGACCTGAAAATTATTGTGATGCAGGTATTCGTGCATGTCCAGGGCTTATCGACCATATGCGGGTGTGGTTTAAACCTCTAAATGGTGAGTGGAAAGAAGTTGATCGAATTTGTTTGACGGACTATGAAGTGACAACAGTTAATGATCTGGAAGATCGTATTTCCGAGAACTTTGCTCGCTATGTCCCCGAGCAATCAGTGCGTTGTTGGCCGGGACAAGGCGCAATTACGAACTTACCCTTGATCTGCGAGTCAGGTCAGGTTCAGAAGGTGGTCAGTTGGAGAATTCCCATTGCGGGATTTTCCGTCGAAATATCCACAATGCCCTCGTGGATTTGGAATTTTGATGGAACGCACTTTTTCAGCGGCAGTGCTGGGGGGCCCTTTCCTGATATGGATATTTCCTACACATTTGTAACCTCTGGACGCAAAAAGGTCAGCGTTACCACCAGATGGAGCGGCGTTTTCAGCATTGATTCCCTGGATACGGTGCCTATAGAGCGTGAGCTGATCCAGAGCAGTTCGATCCCAGTCACCGTTGGTCAAGCAAAGGCGCGATTACGTTGCCCCGGCGTCGGGCATTGCTGACGGGCATGTCAAGATAGAGCGCCCGAACAAGCCGACAGGCTTGACTCGGGCACTTGTTATGGGACATCGGCGAAAGGGCACCCACTCTCACATGGCAGCTGCAGCGAAAAAGACGACTACCACGAAGAAAACCGCAACTAAGCCGACGGTGGCGAAGAAAAAAGTGGCCGTAAAGCCGCCGGCTACCAAAAAGGTCGCTCCAATCAAGAAGGCAGTGGCCGCTAAAAAGGTCGCTCCGATCAAGAAGGCTGCGCCAGCGAAAAAAACAGTTGCGAAACAGAGTCAAGCGCCAGCAAAAACTGCTGTTAAGCCAGCCAAGTCGACCAAGTCCGGCAAGCCAACAAAGGCGGCGAGCGGTCCGGAAAAAGATGCGCTCGTGAATGTCATCGAAATCGGTGATGAAGTAATCGAGATTGACCTATCTGAGGAGCCAGATCTTAAGGTTGCCGCTGAGTTGGAAAAAGATTTAGAAATAGATCTTGAGAAGGATCTCGCGGACGCTGACAAGGAAGAACCAACGGCAGCATCTGAGGACTCTGCGACGTTCACCATCTCCCACGTCGACGAGACCGATGAGCCGGTGCAAACTGTGACGGTCGCTGGTGCCACGGCTGACCCAGTTAAGGACTACCTAAAGCAAATTGGCAAGGTCCCGCTTCTGAATGCTGAAATGGAAGTTGAACTTGCCAAGCGAATCGAAGCGGGTCTTTTCGCCGAGGAGATGCTCAATGAAGGCGCCAAGATGGACAAAAAGACGCGTCTCGACATGGAGTGGATTGCAACCGATGGTCGGCGGGCCAAGAATCACCTTCTTGAGGCCAACCTAAGACTTGTGGTCTCCTTGGCTAAACGTTACACGGGACGAGGGATGCTTTTTCTTGACTTGATTCAAGAAGGAAACCTTGGGTTGATTCGTGCGGTTGAAAAATTTGACTACACAAAGGGCTACAAGTTCTCAACATATGCAACATGGTGGATTCGTCAAGCGATCACGCGGGCCATGGCCGACCAGGCACGAACCATTCGGATCCCTGTTCATATGGTCGAAGTAATTAACAAGCTGGCGCGAGTACAGCGTCAAATGCTGCAGGATCTGGGTCGCGAACCCACCCCTGAAGAATTGGCAATGGAATTGGATATGACTCCTGAGAAGGTTGTCGAAGTCCAAAAGTATGGCCGCGAACCCATTTCGCTTCACACACCACTGGGTGAAGAGGGCGATAGCGAGTTCGGGGACCTGATTGAAGATTCCGAGGCCATCGTCCCCAGCGACGCGGTTTCATTCACCCTGTTACAGGAACAGCTTGAATCTGTCCTTGATACCTTGAGTGATCGTGAGGCTGGCGTGGTACGCATGCGCTTCGGCTTGACAGATGGGCAACCAAAGACTCTCGATGAAATCGGGAAAGTGTACGGAGTTACACGCGAAAGAATCCGGCAGATTGAGAGCAAGACCATGTCCAAACTTCGCCACCCAAGTAGGTCACAGGTCCTTCGAGATTACCTCGACTAAAAAGGTCATAAGAAAGTCGGACCAGCGGATTTGACCCACAGGTTCGACCCAGGACGGGGATGCTACGGACGTTCGTTGAGCCGGTGCAGTTCATCGACGATGGTGACCACCTTTGGCCGTATTGCCGCCTCATGCGTGCCCCAATGGTGACCACAGAACAGTAATTGTGAACCTCCGGGAAGTTCGGCCATGACGTATGCCTGCGCTCCACACCGATCACAACGATCTGTGGACGTAAGGGTTGCGGGGGCCAGGGTCTGAGTGCTAGATGCGGACATGACTTAAGTTAAACACGAAAACTAGCTTCTTGGTGCATAGGCACTCCGAGGTTCGCCAATAGCGAAGTCGTAGATCCCCTAACTCTTGACCTACTGATCCATTGACCTTCGGACCCATGGATCCACTGACGTGAGTCATTCCCACGGTCTGGAGTAAGCCTCCAGTAGGTTAGGGCAGTGGTAAAACCGAAGTCCTCAAGTGATTCCGCGCAGGATTACACATCTAAAAATATTGCGGTCTTAGAAGGCTTAGAGGCGGTTCGCAAACGCCCGGGAATGTATATCGGCTCCAATGACTCCCGTGGATTGATGCATTGCCTCTGGGAGATTGTTGACAACGGAGTAGACGAAGCTCTAGCTGGTTTCTGTACTGAAATCTCCGTGACGCTACTGTCCGATGGTTCAGCCGAAGTTCAGGATAATGGTCGTGGCATCCCCGTGGACATCGAGAAAAGGACAAAGCTCACAGGTGTGGAAGTAGTTATGACCAAGCTTCATGCTGGTGGAAAATTTGGTGGCGGATCGTATGCAGCATCAGGTGGCCTTCACGGAGTAGGTGCATCAGTTGTTAACGCATTGTCATCCAGACTCGATGTCTCGGTGACTCGTGGCGGCAAAATTTACTCGATGTCATTCCGTCGTGGCGTCCCGGGCAACTTCGATGAAGAAGGCCCTCATGGTGCTTTCTCCAAAAAAAGTGGACTGAATATCACAGGCAAAGCTCCTCGCACACGTAGTGGCACAACGGTGCGTTGGTGGTCTGACCACGAAGTGTTCACAAAGGATGCTCGATACGACCGAACTGCATTGCGTGAACGCGCGTTGCAAAGTTCCTTCTTGGTGCCAGGCCTCACAATTCGGCTCGCTGACCTCCGAGACAGCGAGGACACCTGGGAGGAAACCTTTCAGCATAAGGGTGGGATCGCCGAGTACGCCAGTTACCTCAGCACGGGTGAGGAGATCGGAGGTGTAATCCGGCTCAGGGGTACTGGACACTTCGCAGAGACTGTTCCCGTCCTCGATGATCAGGGGCACATGACGAGTCAAGAAGTTCAGCGTGACTTGGGCGTGGATATCGGTTTAATCTGGAATACCGGATATGAATCAACCCTGCGTTCATTCGTCAACGTGATAGCAACGCCCAAAGGTGGGACGCACGTGATTGGACTAGAGCGAGCACTCACCAAAGTTTTCAATGAATACCTGAAAGACTCCAAAATCCTCAGAGCAAGCGAAGACGGTGTTACCAAGGAGGATGTGAGTGAAGGTCTCACTGCTGTTGTATCCGTGCGCCTTGCTGAGCCTCAATTTGAAGGCCAAACGAAGGAGGTTCTTGGTACGCCAGCGGCAACCCGCATTGTGTCCGCGGTGGTTGCTAAAGAAATGACCAAATGGCTAAAGACACCTCCACGAGGTGACAAGGCAAATGCCCGAACTATTGCCGAAAAAGTAGCTAATGCCATGCGGGCGCGAGTGGCAGCACGCAGTCACCGGGATACCCAGCGAAGGAAAACTGCCCTCGAGTCATCCTCAATGCCAGCGAAACTGGTCGACTGTCGCAGTACGGACGTTGCGGAATCTGAACTTTTTATTGTTGAGGGCGACAGTGCACTCGGTACAGCCAAGTCAGCTCGTGATTCCAAATTCCAGGCGTTGTTGCCGATTCGGGGAAAGATTCTCAATGTCCAGAAGTCATCTCTGTCTGACATGTTAAAGAATACCGAATGCGCCTCAATAATTCAGGTGATCGGGGCTGGATCTGGACGCTCATTCGATCTTGGACAAGCCCGCTACGGGAAAATTATTTTAATGTCCGATGCGGACGTTGACGGAGCTCACATCCGATGCCTACTGCTCACACTAATCAATCGCTATATGCGACCACTTCTAGAAGATGGACGGGTATTCGCAGCGGTCCCGCCGTTACACCGTATTGAGGTGGTGAATGCAGGTGTCAAGGCTAATGACGTGATCTACACATATTCTGATCAGGAAATGAAAACGGCTCTGGCTCAGGCCGACAAGCAGGGAAAACGGGTCAAAGATCCCGTTCAGCGTTATAAAGGTCTTGGAGAAATGGACTCCCATCAACTGCGGGAAACAACCATGGACCCAGCGCGCCGCACCTTGCGTCGCATGACGATCTCTGATGCTGACAATGCCGTGGACGTCTTTGATCTTTTAATGGGAACTGACGTTGCTCCTCGAAAGGAATTCATTGTTTCAGGGGCGCAGAACCTTGATCGAGAAAGGATTGATGCATGACCAACAACGTGACGGTCTTCAACGTCGATTTTGCAGACGTTCTAGAAGCGAATAGAGAGTACTCACTTCACTTCAATGATAGGGAACTCACAGGTGTTGCACGAAGAGGTTTGGCGGTTGTGACGTGTATGGATTCACGAATAGATCCACTTGCTCTGCTAGGCATGATGCCGGGCGATGTAAAAATTCTACGCAATGCGGGAGCTCGTGTCACCGAGGATGTGTTGCGCACTCTGGTGTTGGCGAATCACCTCCTTGGGGTGAATCGCGTTCTCGTGATGCCCCACACTGAATGCCGAATGGCCTCAGCAAACGAGGATGAGATGCACAAGGCGATTTTTGCCGCCTCTGGTGTGGACTCTCGCGGCATTGAAATTAGAACTGTCACCGACCAGGCGAGTGCATTGGCGCTTGATGTAACACGGGTACGCGCGTATCCATTACTCTCAAAGTCGATCGTTGTTGGTGGCGCTATCTTTGATGTTCATACGGGGCTTCTCATGCCCCAGGATATTTAAGTCGAGACGTGGAATGAGGCGCTCATGAGAGTTGCAGTCGTTGGCGCGGGCCCTTCGGGCATTTACGCTGCCGAGCATTTAGCCGCGGACTACAAAGTGGAAGTTGATGTCTACGATTGCCTGCCGGTGCCATTCGGCTTGGTGCGATACGGAGTTGCTCCCGATCATTACTCCATTAGATCAGTGCGCGACAAGTTGTCGGAAACCTTCGAGAATCCATTGGTGCGTTTTCGCGGGAATGTAACTATTGGTCGGGATATATCGGTTGAAGAGCTACAGAAGCATTACGACGCTATCGTCTTTACCTACGGAGCTTCGCTGGACCGAGCACTGGGGATTCCAGGGGAGGACCACCCAATGAGTATTGCCGCTACCTCGTTTGTTCGTTGGTACACGGGACACCCCGACGCCAATGACTTCGGTGAAATGCTTTCACATGCGAGCGACGTTGCAGTAATTGGTTTGGGAAATGTTGCTGTTGATGTCACACGGATTCTTGTTAAGCCCGTGTCCGAACTGGAACAGACTGATATTCCGCAACACGTCCTTGATGCACTTTCGCGTAGCTCGGTCCGACGGGTACATGTTGTTGGCCGACGAGGCCCTGAACATGCGACTTTTACGACAAAAGAATTGAAGGAACTAGGTGAGATTTCTGGCGTGGACGTAATTGTTGACCCCAAAGATTTGCCAGATCATTTCACTCAGGTAACCGAGAGCAAGATTGTGGCGCGCAATCTTGACGTAATGGCACAGTGGGCCAAGCGCGAAGCGCACGCAGACAAGAGCATCCAATTTCATTTCTACTCTGCACCCAAAAGCATGGATCTTGATCACGGAGTATTGAGCGTTGACGCAATGACACGGGATTCGGATGGTCGACTAGTTGCATCAGGGATTGTAAAAGAGATTCCATCTAAAATGGTCATTCGCAGTATCGGATACCGCGGAGAAGGACTGCCCGGTGTCCCATTTGACGAGGAATCCAATGTGATTCCCAGCACGGACAGCGCGGTGGTTGGACTACCGAACTCTTATGTTGCAGGTTGGATCAAGCGTGGACCATCAGGGATTATCGGTACAAATAAAAAAGACGCTGTATCGTGCATAAACACACTTGTCACGAGGAGTAGCGAATCCTCGGCTACGAGTAAGCAGGAAATCGATCAATTGCTGGCAGATCGAAATATTGACATTGTCGATTTTGCAGGCTGGAAAAAGATTGATGCCCACGAAAAAGATCTTGGGAAATCCCGGGGCCGTGAGCGAACAACTGTTCACGGCCGTGAGGAATTGCTCCGGATCGGCCTAGGGCGCTAACCGAAACTTCAATCAAGCTTTCTCTTTGAGTTGGTACCAAGTATCGAATTTTGGCTCGGCACCACAGGATGCCACGATCTCAACGGTTGTGGTTGAGACGGTGAAAAGTTTTCGAGTGCCATTTATCAAGGCCGCAATGTGAAGTTCACTGCCATCTTGCTCACATGTCTCGAACTCAGGCCTCTGTGGCCAGGTAGATGCATGGACAACCTGTTGAGCAGGTGTTAGTTGTGAATCGCCCCTGATGAATTGGGATTCGATGGTGTCGTACTTCAGTAAGCCCGCGATCGCATGTGGTGTAAGACGCCCGAGAATAAGCTTTTCCGGCAACCAGATGGCAGTTGGGGCAAACCGATGCCCACCCAAGTGAGAGCACTCTAGGATCTGTCCAAATAGATCGGGCGCGAGCAATTCCTTGGATCGTGCAATGAGGTCTCTTCCGAAAATAGCACAGCACCGATCACGTTTACCGTTGGTGCAGATAAGTAACATCGGTTGTGACGGATGCGTCATGGTGAGATCGGGAATGCCATGCGAATTCAAGGAGCCTATTAGTAAATCGCCATCCGGGGTTGCATAGAAATAGGTTGTTTCCGGATAGGGGTCGACACCCTTGGGTGTTCGTGCCAACAGAATTTTGGCATTGTTTTGATTCGCCCAAATAGTGAGATCTTGTGAAACGAGGGTGTCAAGTGGACGCTCGCCCCACGGACCCTGGTGGACCACAACGAGCCAAGAGTTGGAGGTTGGCGCAGTCCCAGAAAGTGGGATTTGGGCGTTGAGAATGCTGCAGTGTGCGAGTGTAGACACGGATCAAGTTTCTAAACGAATCGTGATGGGACCACCGATTGCATCTATCGGGTGTGTGAGTTGTGAACCCGTGCCATCGCGTTTCCCATCTTGGCTTGGGAGGGGCGCAGCGCTCCCACTAGAGGTAGCGGCCCGAGCGGGCGCAGGACCGCACCAAGCTCGAAGTAGTGAGTCTTCACCCGATCGAAACTTATGTGCCCTCACGCCTGAAGTTGCCCGCCCTTTGGCGGGGTACTGATCAAAATGAGAAATTTTTCCATGGCCGAGTTCTGTTCCTGGTAGAGCTTGACTTGAACCCGAGACGCTCACCACTACATTGGCATCTCTTGCGTTCACCGCGCCGAAGAAAATTACATGTGAGTCAGCAAGTTTTATCCCAGTGACACCTCCTGCCGATCGCCCTTGAGGGCGAACGGAGGTGGCAGGGAAATGAAGTAGCTGCCCTGCGGCACTTATGAACACTAATTGGCACTGGGTGGCATTTTGGTCGTCGAGTGCGACAGCCCCTACAACAGAATCTGACTCATCTAGGCCGATGACGTCCCAGACAGGACGATTGATCGCGTGGGTTGATACCAAGCGCTTAACTAAGCCATTGCGTGTGCCCAGAACCAGCGGTGAATCAAGATTAAGAACGGCGATGGGGTTCTCATTTTTTTCAAGTGTTAGGAATGCACCGATTGGTGCACCGCCACTGAGTCCCGGAACACCTGTAGTTGGGGGAATGGCGGGGATATCCACTACCGAAATTCGATGGACATTTCCAAAGGATGTGAGGATTCCTAACTCACCGCGAGAGGTGCCACGGGCCGCAGAAACTACAACGTCATGACTTGTCCGAGCATTAATTTCTGTGTTAGACGAAACCTCAGAACTAATAGAAGCTGTCCGTGCTATCAAACCCGTGCTTGACAGCAGGACAACGCAGTCTTCATCAGCAATTTCCATAGAGGTATTGGCAGAAACCTGTGGGGTTCCGGATGCTTCCAGTAACAAGGTTCTTCGTGGGTTGGAATGTATTGAACTAACTTGTGCTAATTCATCTGATACGAGGGCGCGAAGGCGGACCTCGCTAGCAAGAAGCGCCTCGAGTTCCTGAATTGTTGAACGCAACTGGTCAGATTCTTTATCCAGTTCAATTCGTGAAAACTTAGTGAGTCGGCGTAATGGCATCTCTAGTATGTAATTTGTTTGAATCTCCGTTAAGTCAAAAATGTCCATAAGTCGGTTTCTTGCGGCAGCGGTGTCATCGCTGTTGCGAATTACTTGAATCACTTCATCGATGTCAAGAATTGCGGTGAGTAAACCAGCAACCAGATGCAGTCGACTGGCCGCGACTTCCTTGCGAAAACGACTGCGCCTGGTTACCACATTCATTCGGTGATCAACAAAGACTTCAATCATCTGTTTGAGCCCTAGGGTGACCGGCTGCCCATCAACTAATGCAACCGCATTGATATTGAAAGAGTCTTCCATCGGAGTTAGTTTGAAAAGCTGCTCTAGGACGGCTTCTGGAGAAAAGGAGCTCTTACATTCGATAACGAGTTGCAGGCCCGAGTCACCGTCAGTCAGGTCAACGATGTCGGAAATGCCCTGAAGCTTTTTGCCCACAACTAGGTCCTTGACGCGTTCGATAACCCGTTCCGGACCGATGTTTGCGGGTAACTCCGTCACCACAATCCCACGTTTTCTGGGCGTGATCTGTTCTATTTTTGCTCGAGCGCGAACCTTGAATGTTCCCCTTCCACTTTCGTAGGCATCTCTGATCCCGTCAAGACCAATAATCACACCTCCGGTAGCGAAATCTGGACCCGGAATAAAGGTCATGAGTTCGTCAAGGGTGGCCTGTGGGTGATCGAGGAGGAATCTCGTTGCATTTATCACTTCAGAAAGATTGTGGGGGGCAAGGTTTGTCGCCATGCCGACGGCAATGCCACTTGCACCGTTTACCAGTAGGTGAGGAATTGCTGCAGGTAATACAACTGGTTCAACTTCGCGCCCGTCGTAATTCGGGGAAAAATCCACTACGTCTTCGTCGATACCTGCGGTCATGTCAATTGCACTCTGAGCTAGGCGCGCTTCGGTGTAACGCATAGCGGCAGGGCCGTCGTCAAGTGAGCCGAAGTTGCCATGACCATCAATGAGTGGGAGGCGAAGTGAAAATGATTGAGACATGCGAACAAGTGCGTCATAGATCGCTGAATCTCCGTGGGGGTGAAGGCGACCCATTACTTCACCGACAACGCGGGCGCTTTTGACATGCCCACGATCTGGACGAAGACCCATCTGATTCATCTGAAAAAGAATCCGGCGCTGAACGGGTTTTAGGCCATCCCGAGCGTCGGGTAGTGCACGAGAGTAAATAACCGAATAGGCGTATTCCAAGAAGGAGTCCCGCATTTCATCTGCGACATCAGTGTCAATAATCTTTGAGACACCACTCCCAGGTTGCTTCTTAACGGCCATAGGTCGGGCATTGTCCTCTCGATGGGTTGCGCCTATATTGGCGCTTTTTCGGCAGTGAGCGTGGTGGCTCCCACTTCGCCAAGAACACTCCCGGCCAGAATAGTGCCTGCTGCTATGGATGCGGGGATATCGCTGCCTGCGAGCCACGCGTTGAGAAAACCGGCATTGAAGGCATCTCCCGCACCTGTGGTGGAGGTAACAGAACCAATGTTCGTGACTGAACTCGTGAAGTTGTGAACCCTGTTCACTAGGGCGCGAACAGGATCTGAACCATGCGTGACGACGACAATAGGTGACAACTGGTGCAGGGCGGCTGAAATCACTTCCAAGTCAATAGCCTTCTCTACAATTTCACCTCTGTTGAGTAATCGAGTGATCTCCCGTGCTTCATCTGCATTGGCAAGTAGAACGTCACTCATTGCGAGGGCAGCCATCAGCCGAGATCGGTTGCGCTCAAGGAGCGCACTTGATGCAGGGTCCAGACTGATTGTGGCACCGACCCGGCGCGCTGCATCCATGTAAGCGAGCGCGGTGGCTCCACTGACCTCATGAAAAAGCATGTAGGCGGAAACGTGAAGATGGGCTATCTTGGTGGCCTTTAATTGATCGGTTAAATGCGAATTATCAAATTTGGCGTTCGCGCCGGCACTCGGAATCATTGTTCGTTGACCATCAATTTCGTTGAGGATTAGACAGACACCCGTTAGCTCATCCGGCACGCGTTGCAACACCATGTGGACGCCAGCCTTTCCGATTTCGCTGACTAAATAGTCGCCCAAGGGATCAGCACCGATCGCTCCTGTCAAGTAAACGTCGTTACCCGCGCGTGCAAGCCACGTTGCAGTGTTCGCCGCGCTCCCACCGGGGCTCAGTGTTGCCTTGGACGGAAAGTCACTGCCTCGCGCAATCGTGAGTGCCTCGAGAGTGTTCACTTCGCATGCGATATCAACCATTAGGTCACCTAGGAGTTGAACCGATGTGGTACCCACTTTCAACTAGACCTGTGTCATCTCGCGGGAATTTGCGACAGCAATTCGAGCGGCCAGGTCTGCATTTCGAACAATGATTTCAGTGTTAACCACCAAGCTCTGACCATGTGTTGCCCGGTGGAAATGGTCGAGTAAAAATGGTGTTACGTCCTTGCCAGCAATTTTCTTAGAGTCTGCTAACTTCAAACCTTGGACCAAAACTTGGTCATGTACATCTGGGTCAAGCTGACTTGTGATTGGCAATGGGTTAGCGATTACCAGACCAGAAGTGATCGCTAATCCCCGTCTGGCGGCCATGACGTCGGCGATCTCCGAAGGATCAGCAAGTGACCAGTCAACGTAAAATCCCGAATCACTCAGGTAGAAACCAGGGAATTGGTGTGATCCATAAACAACAACACCCACATTGAGGGTCTCAAGCCTTTCCAAGGTGGCCCCAACATCAAGTATCGACTTCACACCCGAACACACGATCGTGATCGGGAGCTGGCTTAATGCGGTTAAGTCGGCGGACTCATCCCAGCTTTCACGGGCGTGTCGGTGAACGCCACCGAGGCCGCCTGTGGCAAATACTTCAATGCCGACGACATTAGCCAAGTGACTGGTTGCTGCAACGGTGGTTGCAGCGAATCCCTTTCGCGCAGACACTGTCGCAAGGTCACGGATGCTTGTTTTCACGACGTCGTCGCGGGTTGCGATTTGCTCCAAGTCGGCTTCCTTCAGACCAATATGAACTCGGCCCTCTAGCATGGCAATAGTGGCCGGTACCGCGCCTCGCGATCGAACGATGCCTTCCACCTCTAGGGCAACCCGCATATTCTCTGGCCGGGGGAGCCCATGGCTGATAATCGTGGATTCCAGAGCCACCACGGGCGTACCACTTTTCAGAGCCTGGGAAACCTCATCGGTGTAAGAAAAAAGACCGGATTCTTGATTCGGTAAAATCACGACTTGACCCTAACCCCTAGACTTGGGCTCGATGAAGACTGGTGTGCTGGAGCAAGCAATGCAGAGTGATCTTGAGCGTCACGGATATTACCCTCAACTAGTGTTTCAAGCCTTGGACAAGGCTCTGGGCCCGGAGGAGTTACTGGCCTACGTCGTTCACCAAGAGGCCACATTTGAGCGAGATGAACTTCGCCGACATATGAGTGTTTTGGCACTGACTCTCACTCGCCTAATCGTTTCACATACCGATGAACACAACCATGACGGTGAAATCTATGCTTCCACCTCTAATGAAAGCGTGCGCTTGAGCGCAATCGACACGGTGGTACTCAACCAGGTTGTCAAGAACCCTTTAGGCTCTAACGGACCAGCACTGTCTGAGGTTGTTCTCTCTGTTGGTTGGGGGGCTGTGAGCCGGATCGAATTGGAGCCTGCGACATGTGGTGACCCTGAGTGCGAGGCTGAACATGGTTTTGTTGGTACAACTACGAATGACGATTTTTCTCTCAGGGTTTCACAGGCTGCCGACGGAGATGAAACCGTTGCGAAGGTGCGTGAATTCGCCGACATCTTGTCTCAGGCCAGTGTCTCGGGTAAAAACTAGAGCAACGTGTACCAGTTAAAAGCTCAGACCGCTATGAATTACGGCCCCGAACTAAAAGACGTTATTCCCAACTCCATCCGCGCGCTTAATCCGGATCTCATAAGTCGGAGTTCGGTTAATTTCATCGAAGCCATTCCAGCATCATCACACGTTCTGGTCTTACTTGTTGACGGACTTGGCGAGATTCAACTGCAAGAGTACGGTGCCGATTTATTTCTTACGCAATCTACCATTGCCTCACCGATGCGAACGCAATTTCCCAGTACTACACCTGTGGCTTTGGGGTCCCTAGGAACCGGAGAAACACCGGGACAACATGGTTTTGTGGGGGCTAGTTTTTTCCTCCCCGAGGAAGAATCATTATTTGCACCGTTGAGGTGGGGATCAAGCCCCCATCCGATATCCATGACACCGTCTACTCCACTATTTGAATGGGCCTCGGAAAATGGAATCGATGTCGCGAGTATTGCCCGAGAGAAACACCGAAACTCCGGGCTTACCAAGTCCGTGTTGCGAGGAGGTGTCTATCTTGCGGCGGCTGGTCTCGACGACATGGAAAAAATCATTCGAGATCGTATTAAACAAGCCAGCGCACCTGCCCTCACTTACGTGTACTGGCCGGATCTGGATCGTGTTGGCCACGTATATGGGCCAGGATCATCTCAATGGCTAAAGGAACTATCTTTAGTAGACTCCTTTATTGCTCGCCTCGCGAACGTGATCATGGAAAATGGGAAACGAGATATTAGTTTGGTCGTTACCTCTGATCATGGAATGGTTTATTGTCCGGAGGCTCGTCGTATTCACATTGAATCTAGCATTGATTTGACTCGTGATGTTGATCTAATAGCGGGGGATCCACGTGCTCGCCATATTTATACGCGGGCTGGGGCAGCACGTGATAGCGCGATCCGATGGCAATCTGTCCTCGGTGAGGATTTCACAGTTATACCGAGAGAGGAACTCATTGAATGCGATCTGTTCCCAAACTTTGATCCCGATTTCTACCAAAGACTGGGTGACTTTATGGTCCTCGCCAGAAATGATGTGATGCTATCCAGCACCACAGACCCACGCACCTCATCCCTTCTCGGCCAGCACGGTTCATCCTCTGAGGAGGAAATGCTTATACCTTTGAAAGTCTTCCATTCGGGGTTGAATGCTTGAAAGCTGGATTCTTCATGGCCAAGTGAGGATGGTGTTCGGTGACGTGGAATTATTTGGCCGTGGCCGAACTGATTTATTTCGTAGGAACGATGGATTGCGGGAAATCAACATTAGCTTTACAAACGGATCACAACCATGCGAGTCGCGGAAGATCCGGTGTCGTCTTTACCAAATTTGATCGGGCTGGCGAATCGGTACTTTCGAGTCGGCTTGGTCTTGAAGTTCCAGCGATCGAAGTCAGCGACGAGTTGAATCTCCGTCGGTTCGTTGTCGACAGGCTCTCGAATGGCCACAGGATTGATTATTTAATTTGTGATGAAGCCCAGTTTTACTCACCCGAACAAATTGAACACATAGCCCAGTTGGTTGACGATTTGGGGATCGATGTATTTGCTTTTGGCATTCTGACCGATTTTCGCACTAGGCTTTTTCCGGGCTCCGCTCGGCTTTTAGAACTTGCTGATCGGGTTCAATACTTGCAAGTTGAGGCACTTTGTTGGTGCGGTAATCGTGCATTGCACAACGCGCGTACTGTTGATGGGGAGATGACAACCGAAGGCGATCAAGTGCTAGTAGGTGACGTGTCGAGTTCCAGTGAAACTTCCTATGAAGTGCTGTGTCGGCGTCATTATCGCGCCCGATTGACAAAACATAAGTCAAATACAGCACACATTTCGGGGAATCCACTTCCATTCGATGAGAGGTAAAGCCGGGCTATTTTCTAGTCCTCGGTGGTAGTTGCGCCGAAAAGGATTTCATCCCAACTAGGAACCTTGGCGCGGCCCTTCCTAAGTTTCTTCGGTGCCGGTTGAGGCGGCTTAGGCGGAGTTTCCATCGGTGACGCCACTACATCAGGTTCGTCATTATCGAATAACTCAGGGACCGCGCTCAGTTTCACGGGTGCAATTGGGCTTTCTTCGGTTTCGATGTGCGTCGTGGGCTCAATTTTGGGCGTGGCGTAACCCGAAGTTGTGTCCACGATAATCGTGGATTCACGCGAAGATGCGCCGTGCATATCGCGTACTGGTTCGAGGCCCATTAGGGTCCGGGCTGCTGGGTTCAATGGAGTGACAGACTTACCTGCAGGTTCATAGGACCACTGCGCCTGCTCCGGGTTTCCAGGAGTATTCAACTGCACCAGCCACTGGCCATCCACATGCGAACTGTCCCAAATGAGCTCCTCGGGCTTGATGCCAAGGGAATTGCAGATAACGTTTTCGAGGGTGTCACTTCCCCGAGCCTGATGCAGTTGTACCTCACTTGCGCACTGCGCTACATATGCACGTTCACGAAGTGGAGGCTCTGCGTAACGGGTGACCCGTTCTATGTCCCAGCCTGTTTCCTGCGCCACAAACTCTGGAGATTCACCGGCGCGAACACGCTGCTGAATTTCACGAGGGCTAAGGGGATTCAGGGGGTACTCCTAGGGCTAAGCCGGCGAACACCGACTACTGGTCAGAAATTCAAAAAACATTGCGAGCCGAGCCTAACTTACTCGGGGTCACGTTCGTGCTGAAACGCGCCGGGTGCAGGTCCCGGAATCGGTTCCTGATTGAGCGAAACGGGAACTGTCCACGGTAGGTCATCTCGTCGGGCGTAAATCGCCCTATTCCATCGAGTTTGGGCAAAGAGCGTGACTGCCAGCGCTAACACTGCGCCCAACGAGCCCAGACCGAATGCATATGCCGTCCCGACTCGATCCACGAGAACGCCACCCAATGAAGCGCCGAGAGCAAACCCGGCAGCCATACCTGAATTTGTCCACGTCAGTCCCTCTGTTAGCAATTTTGACGGTACTAGCCGCTGGGTGAGCGAAAAAGTGCAGATCAAGGTGGGCGCTATCGCAAACCCCGAGAGGGTTGCAACGATGATAAGTAGTGGTGGGGAAGAAATGAAAGCTAAGGGCAGGACGATAATCGTCAAAACAAGCGTTGTATAAACCAACTGACGCGAAAGGGGCGCATTTACGTGTCGGCTGCCGTAGACCAGACCACCAGCCATGGAACTAGCAGCCCACATTGCCAAGGTGAACCCCGCTAATTGTGGTGTGTCCGCTTCTTGCATGAAAGCAACCACGGCTACCTCAAAAGTGCCGAATAATGCCCCAACGCCCAGTGCCACAAGTATCGTGGAAGTCATACCCGTAAAGCGAAAGGCGGACCCTTCACTTTTGTGTTCGGATCGCGTGAAAGGGGGTGGAGAGGAATCCGCGAGGGAAGCTAACAACAACGCACCTAGAAGGGTAATTACGGCCCCCACCAAAATGGGACTTGAGAAACTGACACCAAATGCGAGCGCGACAGCCACGAGTGGTCCAATAGTAAAAACCACTTCATCAAGGATACTTTCCCACGCAAATGCACTATTTAAAAGTCGTTCGTTCTTGTTCGTCAGAAAAGCCCAACGCGTGCGCACAAATGATCCAAATGAAGGGAAGCTCGCGCCCGCGATCACGGCGAGCAAGGTCTGCCAGACTCGAGAAAAGTCGTTTGAAACGGTGTAGACAAAAGCAAATAATGTCACCGAGAAGATACTCGGTAAGACTACGAGCACGATTCGTTGACCATATCGATCACTCATCCGACTTGAAACGACGGCGGCAAGTGCCGCTGTCAATGTGAATGAAGCTTGAATGAAACCTGCAAATGCATAGGATCCGGTGGTATTGCTGATGAAAAGTAAAATCCCCAAGCCGATCATGGCAAGGGGAATTCGGGCAATGAACCCTGCTAAAGAGAACTTTGCGGCGCCGGGGATCCTAAGCGCCTGGGCATAAGGATCGTAAACAGATTTAAACATCGCGTATGTACGTTACCGCTAATGAAGTGTCCAAGCGGTAACCATGCGTGTATGACAGGCTAGCGTCATGATTAAATCCCTGGATTCGCTGTTAGATCAGCATGAGTTGGGTCAACTGGCTTGGAAGTGTGCACAAAGCGCGGGTACTTTCTTGAAGAATGAGAGACCCCGAAATATCGATATTGACACCAAATCCAGCGGTTCTGACCTCGTAAGTGAAATGGACCGAGGGGCAGAGGCGCTAATCGTCGATCTCATAACCACGTCAAGGCCCGATGACTCGATACTGGGAGAAGAGGGTTCAGATCGAATCGGAACCTCGGGAGTGAGATGGGTAATTGATCCACTCGACGGAACCGTTAATTACTTATTTGGGATTCCTCTCTGGGGAGTCTCAATTGCTGTTGAGGTCGACGGGGTCGTCACTTTGGGAGTGATCACCATTCCAGAAACAAATAAGAGTTATGTGGGGATTTCGAGTGTCGGTTCCTTTTGTGTCAGTGATGAATCGTTGGAGGCCCTCCAAGTCCGTAGCGGAAGTGAGGTAAAAAATGCTCTGATTGCGACTGGATTTGGGTATTCCTCCGTGCGCCGTGGATTGCAGGCGGAAGTCGTTGCTTCTGTCCTTCCACAGATTGCTGACATCCGAAGGTCCGGATGTGCTGTTGTTGACCTTTGCTGGTTGGCAAGTGGATTCATCGACGGCTACTTCGAAACAGGTCTCAACCCTTGGGATTACTCTGCAGGTGCGTTGATTGTTGCCCTTGCAGGAGGGAGAGTGGAGGCACCGATTGACAACGACCTCGGCAAACTATTGATTTCGAGTACTCCGGAAATATTCGAGAGATTAGAGCAGGTATTGATCGCAGCGGGTGCCCTTGACCTATTAGTCAAGGAGTCTCAAATCCTGTAGGTACCAACTCGCATTTCGGATGTATATCTGGGCGGATGGTTCAATATCAGCACTTGTAACAACGTCTTCAGTAATGGTTGCGGGTACACCCAATGCGCGAGCATTCGGGGGAACTATTTTGCCATTTCCTACAAGTGCGCACGCGCCGACAAGCGCCGTTGGACCAACCACCGCGTTGTGTAAAACAACCGCATGCGAGCCGATTAATGATCCTGTCTGAATGCGGCATCCTTCAAGGTGCACTCCATGTCCTATGACGCAATTATCGCCAATAACCGTGTCATGGGTGGAAGTGCAGTGAATCACCGAGCCATCCTGGATGGACGTTCCCGATCCAATCACGATTTTCCCGTGGTCTGCGCGCAAAACCGCGCCAGGCCAAATGCTCGAGTTCGGACCCACCGTGACGTTTCCGATCACCACGGCATCTGGGTGAACGAACGCGGTTGGATCAATTGATGGAGTCTTTTCCCCTAGTGCGTAAATTGGCATCCGTCATTCTCCCATTGGCCAAGTTTATTAATTAAAATCAGCCCCAAAGACACCCAACTGCGCTCGGCGAAAGTCGATGGGGCACAATCTGCGCGCACCCCGGAAGTTAATTTCGGGACAACGTCAAACCGAAGGGAATGGGACACGATGGCAACCGATTACGACGCCCCTCGCAAGACTGACGAAGAGCTCGCTGAGGACAGTCTGGAAGAACTCAAAGCCCAGCGTGCCGAAAAAGCATCCTCCCCGGTTGACGTTGATGAAGCCGAACTTGCCGAGTCCATTGAGTTACCGGGTGCCGATCTGTCGGGTGAAAACCTATCCGTTGAAGTGGTCCCGAAACAGACGGATGAGTTCACCTGTATGTCCTGTTTCTTAGTTCACCATCAAAGCCAGTTGGATCACGAGGGTAAATCCGGACCTATTTGTAAAGAGTGTGCCTAGCCTTTTTTTGCGACGAATCGAAAGATGGCAACTTCGACAACGGCTGCACTCGCCGCCGTGACCGCAGCCCATGCGAGAGCCGAAGCTAGCGAGATTTGAGTGTCATGTGCGGTAGGTGCACTATGGCCCGTAAACCGACGGTAACCGTTGTCTAAGGCCTTTCGCACTCCCCATGTCGCACCCATGACCAATAAGGGTGCAAGGACATGAACCACCAGTTGGTTCCCCTCGGGCCCGTGATCATTTGACGCTGATCCAACTTCATTTGACTGACTGTTAAGGGCTGACATGGTGCTTGTCTATCACCGATATCAGGACTCGGGAATATTGGGTCCTTGGGCAGATAAAATAGCGTGCATCAATTTTTCGGGGGTCCTACTGGACAGACACCAATTCCTGTGAGGGTCAAGGGGATCAGAGATTGCCAGTTCAACAACGGGGAGCTTGCCTTTGATCAGGTGAAAGGCCGTGTCATTGCGGGTGCCCCTCGCAACCTCTTGTCGTTCTTCAACTGTGAGCTCACGGGCTGTTCTAACTATGGAGACATTGATTTTTGCCCGACCAGCGGTGAGAAATACGTCACCTGCTTCGGCTGCAACTCCGATTTGTGGCGCAGTTATGACCGCGAGAATGATATACAGCGCGCTCGTAATAACTGCTAAGAAAATTCCGACAAGGGATCCAAAGGCCGCTGAATAGGCAATACCTACCATCAGGAAGAGCCCCAAGCCGAGAAGCAGGAAGGTCGCACCCGGCAGTAGTCGCTCGCGATACAGCACCCTGCGAGTATGGTGCATAGGTCATGTCAACGAAACCCTCGGCATCCAAAGTTCCTCCAGGGGCGAGCCTGCCACAGCGCGCCGCTCATGCACCTCAATTTGGTGACCAAATTCCCTCACACTTTAAATCCTGCTTTGGGTGCGGGCAAGAGCATGAAACTGGTCTGCATATGTTGATGTTCGCTGGATCGGATCTCAGCGTTGAAGGGACCTTCACGGTGACTAAGCATCATCAAGGAGCGCGCGGCTTGGCACATGGAGGGCTCCTTGCGGCAGCGCTCGACGAAGTGCTCGGGTCATTGAACTGGCTGCTTGGCGACCCAGCCGTGACCGGAAGGCTCGAGTGCGAATACCGCATACCCGTCCCAGTTGGTTCGGTACTGCACATCCATGCTGAAATCTTAGGCAAGGAGAGAAGAAAAATATATGCCGTAGCGACTGCGCACCTCAACAGTGTTGATGGACCGATTGCGGTTGTTGCTCATGCAATTTTTATTCAAGTTGGTGTTGAGCATTTCGTCAAAAATGGGGACAGATCCGATGAAAAAAACATCATGTCTGCAGAACAAGATTTTGAGGTGAATCCGTGAATCGCGAGGTACTCATTCAACGACTCGATCTTGGTCTTCCGCTTCCGGCATTTGAATACCCGGGTGATGCTGGGCTTGACCTACGATCACGTGTTGATGTCGAGCTTGCCCCCGGCCAACGATTACTCATTCCTACAGGAATCGCCATTGCCCTACCTCCGGGATTGGTCGGACTGATCCACCCACGAAGTGGGCTGGCATTAAGGACCGGATTTACGCTGGTGAATGCACCAGGAACTATCGATGCGGGATTTCGGGGCGAGGTAGCCGTAATAGGTTTCAATTCAGATGTTGCAACTACTGTGCAGATCACGCGTGGCGATCGAATTGCACAGCTTGTGATTCAGCAGCTGCCCAGATTTAACCTAATTGAGGTGTCTGATTTGCCGGGTTCGGCCAGAAGCGAACAAGGCTTTGGTTCCAGCGGGGGATTCCAGCACGGATCGATACAGGGTTAGTGAACTCGAGATAACCCTGAGAGGATAGGAACATGACATATCGCAGAGGGATCGACGGTGGCCCATGGGATGAAACTGATCCGGGTGTACCAAATGAGGATTTAGATTCAGAGAGGTCCATAAATTTTGGGGCGCTGCGACTACAAGTACCTCAAGGCGTCGAGGTACAGGTTCAAGCTGATCAAGCATCCGGCCGAATCACTCAATTGACACTGCGTGATGGTGACAGTGGAATGCAACTTCAACCGTATGCATCTCGTAAATCCGGTGGCATGTGGCCTGAGGTGATTGACTCACTGAAGTCTTCCATCAATTCTTCGGGAGGACTGGTTGAAACTGCTGAGGGTCAATTTGGAACAGAGGTTGTTGCTCAAATTCAAGCAGCCGGTGAGAGTGGTTCCCTGCAACCCGCTCGATTCGTAGGGGTAGACGGTCCTCGGTGGTTTCTGCGGGCGGTGTTCATGGGGAAGGGGGCTCGCGACAACCAGGCAGCCGCGCGACTCACTGAGATTATGACTAGCGCCATTGTTGTGCGTGGTGGATCAGCTATGGCACCCGGCGCACCACTAGTAATGAATTTGCCCGCCAATACCAATACTGACAAAGCACAACCGGTGAACGTACCGGATCTCAACCCATTCACCCGTGGTCCCGAAATCACTGAAACCCGCTGATACCGATGAATGCAATAACCCGTGCCTATCGGAAGTTCACCGCCACAAAAGCGGAATTGGACTCCAAAGATTTACAAGATCAATTTGTAGCACTCGCTGAAAGTCAAACGCAACCCATTGGTCAATGCCAACCGGGATCACAGGTTGAGGTTGTTGGGAATATTCGCAGTGTCAGTGTTCAACCCTCGCTTAAGTCACCCTCGCTTGAGATTGAACTTTATGACGGATCGGGCGTGGTCACCGTTATTTGGATGGGACGTCGAGTGATTCCAGGAATCGTCGCAGGACGCACATTGAAAGTGTGTGGCCGACTTACGTGCAATACCGATCGCCCAATCATTTTCAACCCACGATATGAATTGAGGCCGCTCACCAGATGACTAATGACGATCAGATTGTGCCGGAATCGGAACCAGATCCGCATGTGGGTCTCGAACATGTGACCGTCGAGGACATTCGCGCCGAGCGAATAATGCTGGATAAGGCAATCGGTGGATGGCGGGGCTTATTCGACAGTGGCGCACCGACACTCGTTTTCGTCATCGTGTATCTATTCCAACCAAACAATTTGCAAATTGCACTTTGGGCAGCATTGACAGTTGGTGTTGCGATCGCTGTATATCGGATGATTCGAAAGAACTCACTTCAACAAGTCCTGGCAGGGTTGGTGGGTGTTGCTATTGCTGCTGGTTTTTCCGCGTGGACTGGGAAAGCTGAAAACTTTTTTCTGCCTGGCCTGCTCACAAATGCGGCCTATGGAACCGTGTTCCTAATTTCGATCTTGGTTCGATGGCCATTACTCGGCGTGTTCCTCGGTTTCTTTAGCGGGACGGGCATGAAATGGCGGGCCGTTCCAGAGTTCAATCGCGCTGCCGCAGCTGCTACTTGGATCTGGGTAGGTATGTTTTTTTTACGATTATCCGTGCAACTTCCGCTGTTTCTGTCGGGGGCAATCGGTGCACTCGGTGTCCTCAAGGTGGTCATGGGATGGCCATTGTTCTTGGCCGCCGCCTATTTCACTTATCGATTGCTGCAACCGATCTACAACAAATTAGAGGCAACAAAAACCTAGGAGTGACCTAGCATCTGTTGCAACGCGGATTCTTGACGAGGTGAAGCGACGAAAATTAGTTCATCGCCTATTTCCAAAGGATCGTCAGCGGTGGGGGCAATCACCCTGTCTCCCCGTACGATTGCCACAAGGGCTGTGTCTTCGGGCCAGTTCTGTGCGCCGACCCTTTGACCGGCAACAGGGGAATCCGAGGCCAAGGTGATTTCGAGTAAATCAGCCTCACCTTGACGGAATGAAAATAGTCGAACCAAGTCACCGACAGAAACAGCTTCTTCAACCAGAGCTGACAGCATGCGTGGTGTGGAGACTGCCACGTCAACCCCCCATGTGGCATCAAACATCCATTCATTTTTTGGGTGATTTACTCGTGCAACAACTCGAGGCACGCCAAATTCGGTTTTGGCTAAAAGTGAAACCACCAAATTTACTTTGTCATCACCTGTTGCCGCAACGACAACATCGCATTCAAAGAGTCTCGCTTCTTCAAGCGCACTTACCTCGCATGCGTCCGCCATTAGGACTTCGGCACCTTCCACAACTCCTGGACGAGCCAATGACGCATCGCGGTCAAGTAAGAGAATTTGATGACCGTTGTGAATTAGCTCACGGGCAATAGCCCGCCCCACTTTTCCTGCACCTGCAATTGCAACTCTCATGAATTTCCCGCCTCTCCGAAGAGCGCAATGCCCTCAATCTTCTCACGCTCCACGGGTGGAAAAAGCAGGTGAACGGCGTCATCCTGTTGGATTACAAGTGTGGGGCTGGGAAGTACGGTTGCGCCATAACGAGTAACAAACGCAATCCGGGCACCCGTTGCCTCCTCCAATTCAATGGCGTTGCGACCAAGCCAGCGTTCGTGTAGTGGCACTTCGGCTAATGTCATGGTGCCGGTTGGATCAGTGAACTCTTCAGTGGCTCCGGTAGGAAGTACCGCTTTCATTATTTGAGTCGCGGTCCAAGAAACGGTAGCCACCGTCGGAATCCCTAGCCGTTGGTAAACCGCGGCTCTTTTTGGATCGTAGATACGCGCGATAACGTGCTCAACACCATATGTTTCCCGGGCTACTCGGGCACCTAGAATATTTGTGTTATCGCCGCTGCTGACCGCCGCGAATGCGTGGGCTCTGTTGATGCCTGCTGACTCCAAGGTTTCGCGGTCAAAGCCAATGCCCTTGACGGTGATCCCTGCGAAATTGGCGCTCAATTTACGGAAAGCTGAAGCCTCTTGGTCAATGATAGCGACTGAATGGCCCTGCTCGTCCAACCACGTAGCAAGTAGGGAACCAACTCGGCCACAACCCAGAATCACAATGTGCACATCCATACGCTACACGCAGGCGCCGGCGCTTGGTCCAGCAATATGTGGCAGGTCTACGCTTGGGCATCGTGTCGATCACAGATGGCTTAAAACGGGCATTTCTTGGTAGGGCCCTACGCAGCGACCGACTCTCAGAGACTCTGCTTCCGAAAAGAATCGCATTACCCGTCTTTGCTAGCGACGCCCTTTCATCAAATGCCTACGCGACTCAGGAAATCTTGCTGGTGCTTTCCCTCGGTGGGGCGTCACTCTTTGCATTTGGACCATGGATTGCTGCCTGTGTTGTTATGGTGTATTTCGTAGTCATCGCTTCGTACCGACAAAACGTGCGTGCTTATCCCAATGGTGGTGGCGATTACGACGTGGTTTCAGCCAATCTTGGACCACGTTGGGGTGTGTTTGTTGCCAGTGCGCTGCTAATCGACTACGTGCTTACGGTGGCGGTCTCAGTTTCGGCAGCAATAGCAAATTTGGGTTCCACTATTGGTTTTGTCGAGCAACACAATGTTTGGTTTGCCGTTGGGACGGTCGTGATTATTACGCTGTTGAATTTACGGGGCGTAAAGGAATCGGGCGGGATGTTCGCCATTCCGACTTATATTTTCATCGCCTCGATATTCATAATGATCGGTGTCGCAATTTTTAAGGCTATTACGGGGCAACCGATGCTCGCAGAGAGTGCTAGCTGGGAGATTTCGCAAGAGGGAACGCTAACCGGCTTTGCACTTATTTTCTTGCTTGCGAGGGCCTTTAGCTCTGGAACCACAGCCCTGACAGGTATCGAGGCCGTTGCCAACGGTGTGCCGGCTTTCAAGGAACCAAAATCAAAAAATGCTGCAACCACACTTCTGTTGTTAGGTGTTATCAGCATGTTGATGTTTAGTGGTATCACATGGTTGGCCATGAAAACGGAAGTAAAAGTAGCTCAATCTGACGTAGACCTGATTGGGCTCCCGTTAGGAGAGTCGCAGAAAACGGTGATCGTGCAGGTGGCAGCTGCCGTTTTCGATAATGCTGGTTGGGCTGTTTTATTCATATCACTGTCAACAGCTCTGATCTTGGCACTGGCGGCGAATACAGCATTTAATGGCTTTCCCGTAATGGGTTCCATCTTGGCCCGTGACGGCTACCTGCCTCGCCAATTGCATACGCGAGGTGACCGGCTTGCGTTTAGCAATGGGATCTTTGTACTTGCTGGAATGGCGATACTTCTCATCATTGCTTTTCAGGCCGATGTCACGAAACTTATCCAGTTGTACATTATTGGTGTTTTCATCGCATTCACCCTGAGCCAGTTCAGCATGATTCGTCACTGGGGCAAGTTGCTGAAAACAGAAATCAATCGCAGGGAGCGTCAACGCTTCATTCGTTCTCGTGTAGTGAATGGCATCGGTTTCGTGATGACCGGAACGGTTTTAGTGATAGTGGTGGTCACCAAATTTATGAACGGTGCCTGGATCGTAATCGTCGCTCTGCCTATTATCTTTTACGTGATGTTGAGGATCCATAGACATTATGAGAAAGTGCGAAGAGAATTAACCACCCTTGAAACCGATCACGTGATGTTGCCCGCGCGCGTTCATGCCCTCGTGTTGGTGTCGAAAATCGACAAGCCAACATTGCGTGCGATCGCGTACGCGCGAGCAAGCAGACCTACGGTGATTGAGGCGGTCACTGCAAATGTGGATGATTCAGAAACGGAGCGCCTGCAGCAAGACTGGGTTCGCAGGGACATCCCGGTGACACTTCGTATTCTCGATTCGCCATATCGGGAGATAACAAGCCCAATAATTGACTATGTCAAAGAGATCCGTTCAGAATCCCCGAATGACCTGATCGCGGTATTTGTTCCACAATATGTTGTAGGACACTGGTGGGAGCAGGTCCTGCACAATCAATCGGCTCTTAGGCTCAAAAGCCGCTTGCTCTTCTCAAACTCCGTTATGGTGATTAGCGTTCCATGGCAACTTGAATCAAGTGAGCATAGTGTTGACAATGACTTCTAAGGGCATGTTGGAAATCGGGAAGAAGTACACCGCCCTAATCGGAAACATTGCCCATGGTGGTCACTTTGTGACTCATGTTGAAGGTTGTGTTGTCTTTGTTCGTGGTGCCGCAACAGGCGAACAGGCAATTATTGAGATCACACGCAAGAGGCAAAAGGTGTATTTCGGAGTGGCTAAGGAAATTCTTAACGCCTCGGAGTTTCGCGTAGCTCCCAGTTGTGAGGCGAGTCAATTCTGTGGTGGTTGTGATTTCCAATTTATATCTCCACCCCATCAACGTGCCCTCAAAACCCAAGTCCTCAAGGATTCACTGGAACGTTTCGCATCCCTTTCCGAAGTTGAAGTCGACCGAATTATTGGCTCTGGAGTCCACGCATTAGGTGATCCATCCGGGTTGGGTTGGCGTGAGCGCGCACGTTTTGAGTGGAATGGTGGCTGGCAAATGCACCAGTACCGCAGCGAGTCGATGGTCAACACACCCAGCTGCACAACGATCACGCCCGAAATTAGTAGTCAACTCATCGCGTTGGAGCAGCTTGGCGAGCTTCCAATAGGGGAATACACATTCGCGCAGGGTGTTGAGGGAGTCAGCGTCGTAGGACCTTCGGGGCACGTTGCAGGACCGCATCTGGTAACCAGACATTTTGCTGGGAGTGATTGGGAAAGCGACCCGCGTGATTTTTGGCAATCAAATGCTGCCCTTTTGCCTGAGGTGTCGAAATCTATTCACCACACAGGTGCCCTCTCAGTGGGTGCCACCTGGTGGGATTTGTACGCCGGCTCAGGCGTCTTTTCACAACTATTGGCTCGAGAAGTTGGCGAAACAGGATCAGTAATCAGTGTCGAGGGAAATAGAAATTCTTCACAGCTTGCGCGTGACCGTTTTGCAATGACAACGGGGCCTCATGTGTCGCAGGTCAGAGTAATCAACAGCAGTGTCGAGTCTTTCGTGGAACGAATACGCGAAGTTGGCGTGACACCTGATGGGGTATTTCTTGATCCTCCGCGTTCGGGCGCTGGAATTTCCGTGTGCGAAGAGTTAGTGGCGGTCTCGCCGAAGTGGATCCTGTACTTGGCGTGCGATCCGGTTGCGCTGGCCAGGGATACCAAAGTGTTATGCGGTAATGGGGAATTTGAATTGTGCAGTATTACGGCTTGGGATGCATTCCCCATGACGCATCATTTTGAATCCTTGGCCGTCTTTAAGAGCACTAAAGTATCTTGACGTCAAGATACTTGTGATACCTTGACGTCAAGAAATCTAAGCCGGGAGGTCCTGTGACTAGTCTGAATTCGTTCTCCGCAAAGGAAACCCTCACCGTTGGTGGTGAGGAATTCGAAATCTTCGCCATAGACGCAGTGCCTGGCAGTGAAAAATTGCCATTTACCCACAAGATTTTGCTCGAGAATCTCTTGAGGACCGAAGACGGCGAAAACGTTACTTCTGAGACGATTCGCGCTCTCGGCGGTTGGGATGCCACGGCTGAGCCAACGCAGGAAATACAGTTCACGCCGTCACGTGTTGTCCTACAGGATTTTACGGGTGTTCCGGTAGTCGTTGATTTGGCCACAATGCGCGAGGCAGTTATCGAACTCGGGGGAAACCCCGACAAGATTGAGCCGCTCAACCCTGTTGAACTTGTGATTGACCACTCGGTGATTGCTGATTTCTTTGGTACCACCGATGCTGCGAACCGAAATGTTGAACTTGAGTACGAACGCAATAAGGAGCGCTATCAATTCTTGCGCTGGGGCCAAAGCGCATTTGACGAATTCAAAGTAGTTCCACCCGGCACTGGAATCGTGCATCAAGTAAATATTGAGAATTTGGCCCGGGTGATCATGGCGCGGGGAGGTCAGGCTTACCCCGACACCGTCGTTGGCACAGATTCTCACACCACCATGGTCAACGGGCTCGGTGTGCTGGGATGGGGTGTCGGTGGAATCGAGGCCGAAGCGGCCATGTTGGGTCAGTCCGTCTCGATGCTGATCCCTCGTGTCCTTGGATTCAAACTCACAGGCGAACTTCCCCCCGGAGCAACCGCTACCGATCTGGTCTTGACCATCACGGAAATGTTGCGCGAGCGCGGCGTTGTTGGCAAGTTCGTCGAATTTTATGGTGATGGAATTGGATCAGTCCCGCTGGCAAACCGGGCGACCATCGGAAATATGAGTCCCGAATACGGCAGTACCGTAGCCATTTTCCCAATTGACCAAGTGACGTTGAATTACCTCGCTTTGACGGGTCGAACCCCCGAGTCAATTGAACTGGTAAAGGCGTATGCCCAACGCCAGGGCTTATGGCATGACCCTTCCTCACATGCGACCTACTCGGATTCGATTGAACTAGACATGAGCACCGTGGTGCCGAGCCTAGCTGGACCCAAGCGCCCGCAGGATCGAGTAATTTTGGCTCAGTCCCAACCAATGTTTAAAAAAGCGCTGGCGGATTTCACAACGACGCCGGAACATAAGGTACGCATCGAGATCGCTGGTGAATCTTTGGAAATTGCGCACGGCGCAGTGGGGGTTGCCGCCATCACTTCATGCACGAACACCTCAAATCCATCTGTCATGATCGGTGCAGGACTGCTGGCCAAAAGGGCCGTTGAACGTGGCCTGACCCGGAAGCCATGGGTTAAGACAACTCTGGCACCGGGGTCAAAAGTTGTGACGGACTACTACGAAAAATCTGGTCTGCTGCCATATTTGGAGAAACTGGGCTTCAATGTTGTTGGCTACGGCTGCACCACCTGTATCGGAAACTCTGGACCGTTAATTCCGGCTCTTTCCGCTGCAATTAATTCAGATGATCTCGTCGTGAGCTCGGTATTGAGTGGAAACAGAAACTTTGAGGGTCGGATCAACCCTGATATCAAAATGAATTACTTAGCTTCACCACCGCTTGTTGTGGCGTATGCCATTGCTGGAACGATGGATATTGATTTGGCCAAGGATCCGCTTGGTTTCGATGAAGATGGCACACCGGTTTTCCTTGCGGATATATGGCCATCATCCACCGAGATTGAGCAGGTTATCGCCGAATCGATTGATTCACAGATGTACATCGAGCGGTACCGGGATGTTTTTGCCGGTGATGAAGCATGGCGGACACTCCCAACTCCAACCGGCAGCATTTTTCAATGGGATCCACAAAGCACCTATGTCCGACGCCCTCCATATTTTGAGGGCATGGAGCGCGAGCCATCGCCGGTGACCGACATCGGTGGCGCGCGAGTCCTCGCTTGGTTGGGAGATTCCGTCACCACCGACCATATTTCTCCCGCGGGCTCAATAAAGGCTGATTCACCGGCGGGAAGTTATCTGAGTGAACACGGCATTGAACGTAAGGATTTCAATTCATACGGATCACGTCGTGGAAATCATGAAGTAATGATTCGAGGAACCTTCGCTAACATTCGGCTGAAAAATCTAATTGCGCCGGG
>JAFMHB010000043.1 GCA_017854795.1 Candidatus Nanopelagicales bacterium | reverse complement strand
GTGCGCTGCAAGATTGGCCTAGCCCATGTCCGAGGGGAGCCACGCATAATGCGCGACTCCCCCACGAGGACCTAACCAGTCTTATTTAGCGTCAAAATAAGCGTCAGAGCGCTCGTTGTAAAGGGCCCACAAGACAAAGATGGCAATGGCCGTTGTGATTAACCCTTGGAACAGGAATGCGCTTGAGTGGTGAGTGAACATTGACCAAGAGGCAACCGCCACCGCCAAAATCTGGACAATTGTGACTAGCAATCGTGCGCCCTTGTTACCACCCAGAAGCGCGAGCGTCACCAAGAGGACGATGCCTCCAATGATCAAACTAACTACACCTGACGTTACTAGTTCAGAAGTTGAAAGGCTCGTTTGCTCCATGATGCGATCTTGGGTGCTCAGGGCCAAGACAACAATCCCGCCAACAAGTGTGAGTGTCGCCTGTAAAAGCATGATGACACCAATGAATGTGATGACTCCTGGACGCTTCATCTCAATATCCTCCATCTCGACTTGAAGGCCAGGAATGGTTCCCGACCGGTCATGATTATTCCATTTTTTCTTATTCGGACACGTGTTTTGCAACCTTGATCGATGGTTGTGTCGGACTGCAGCTGGTATCAGTGACTACCATGCGCTCTTTGTCGCGCTGCGTTCCCACTTTTTCCCTGACAGTAATCATCGTCTCCCGAAGCGTTGCGCGTGACATTCGTCGAGGGAAGTGTGGGCCTCCAGCAAACGGTGGCTCACTAAAAATATTCGACTTTTTTCAATCACTCAAGTTTCTGTCACCCCATGAATAGGATTCGACCGTGAGTAGCAACTTGACCAACGCAACGGCCGTAGATCCCTTTGATTCCGATGATGCCATTCGGTTGGGTGAGGACAAACGTGATGGCAATCCGCGAACTCTTGGCGCCGCATGGGCTGGTGTTTTGCTTGCACCTGGAACCATCATCACCGGCATGGTCGCAGCAGGCGGGTCCGCCGGTCCCGGATTCGGAGTTGGGTTCGCCGGTCTTGCCATAGGCACCATCATTGGAACCTTCTTCGTCGCTCTTATTTCCATCTGGGGACCCCGCACCGGGTTAGCGCAAATGCCACTGGGGAAGTTGGCGTTCGGAGCCGCAAATGTTGTGCCACAGGTGTTCTTGATTTTCAGCCTAATCGCATACGACGCTTTGAATGATCTTTTCGGTGTCGATGCACTCGCGGATGCCCTTGGTATTGAGTTTTACATTGCCCTCGCATGCATCCTTGCCATTGAGGTAGTCGTTGTCTCCTTCGGTGTTCGACTCATGCGTGTCCTGGGTCTGGTCTTGAGTTCTGTAATGCTCATCGTCGCGGTGTGGTTGATCTTCGCTGCAGCTGGAACATCTGCTGCTCCAGCACCCGCCGGAGTTAATGGATTCCCGCTGTCGCAATTTGCACTTGCAATGGCGCTGGGCCTCAGCGGCTCTATTTCATGGTCGGTCCAGGCATGCGACCTATCGCGAACTCTTCCTCACAGGACGAGCCCCAAGAAAGTATTCGCCTGGGTGTTCGTCGGCATGACAATTCCACTCGTTGTACTTGGTGGCATCGGCGCGTGGATTTCAACCGACTCGTCATTGAGTAACCCCATGGGTCGAGTTCAGGAACTTCTCGGCGGCGGCGTTGGAGCGGCAGTCGCTCTTGTTGCGCTTGGAATTTCATTAGCAACGGCCAACGCATTGAACGATTTCAGCGGTGGTCTCAGTTTGGTTCAAATGGGTGTGCGCATACCTCGCGTGGCCGCATCACTCGTCATCACGGCTTCTGGACTCACCCTCGCGATCGTTTCACGCAACACCGAATTGGGCTCTTTGACGCAGGACATTGTTCTCATTGCCGGGTACTACACGACACCTTGGCTCGGGGTCCTCTTGGTTGAGTTGATCGCCCGCCGGAAGGAGCCAAAACCGTGGCTCATCCCTGCATCAAAGCCGCGGCAGGCGGCATCTGCTTTTGTCCTTGGATGGCTGCTCCTGCTTCCATTTACAGCCACCCCCATTGGCAATCAAATCGCTGGGGATGTGCCCGCACTGTCGTGGATTGGTTGGTTCTCTCGCGAACTGTTCAATGGTGGAGGCATCGGCTATCTGGTCGGGGTCATCTTTGGATTTGCAATTTACGCTGCGCTTCGACTCACGGGCTCTAGGCATTCCAAGTAACCAGAAAGACGAAAGCAGTCAGCATGAAGTGATCATGAATCTGCGGGTCCCGAAGAACTGATACCTAATGATTCGATCAATCGAGTGTGCATCACAGCAGAGTCTCTCGGTGATGGCGATCCTGCAATGTTTGCGCATCAAGTTGGGCCAGTGATCTGTATTTTCGATGAAGCACTCCTTGGAAGACTCAAACTCTCAGTTAAGTGGCTGGTCTCCCGAGCAGAGTTCACTCGTGGCGTTGGCTCGTGAAACCGCATGGCGGAGCCGCCTTGACAGGGTGACCTATGCCGGCGACCCGGACCATAAGAAGGGCGTACAGGCCACGGTCCACCATCACCCGGGCACGACCCTGCCCGGCGCACTGCCGGGCGTGAAGTAAGGAGACCCCCCAAGTCTTTTCTGGGGAGCGCGGATTGTCTCCACGGGGCGAAGCCGTCACGCTGTCCGCGCGGCCCGTGTCCTTGCAGCCAGTATCGCCACTGCCCCAGCGATGGCGATTGCCGCTGCGGCGACGGTGATGGTTGAGCCAAACGAATCCAGGGCGACTCCCCAGAGCAGTGTCCCGATCGGTGACATGACACTTGCGGTGAAAACAAGAGCAGCGACACCGATCATCTCGTCACCACTTCGATCAGACCGGGCTCCGGCCGAGATCAACAGGGGGCGATAGGTGAAGCGACTTGCACCCAGTCCGACCCCCAGAAGGGTCCAGATGACGAGATCGATGGTCGGCTCACGGAACACTGTCGACACAGCAAACGCCATCATGAAGGCACTCCCCGACGCGAGTGCCCATAGAGCGGCTGGGAACTCCGTGGTCCGGCGGAGCAGCCTCTTCATGATGCCGGGGACGAATATCCGTCCTGCGGCCGTGCCCGCCAACATGAAGCCTGCGCCCGAAGGCAGCGGATCATGGTCAAGATCGTTGAGGATGGGGACCAGCAGGTTGAACATGGGCACCACGAAAATCGCTGCGGCGACCGTCAGAACCGTCAGTGTCCGCAGTTGAGGGTTTGTCCGCACGGCAGTCCACAGGTCTCGCGCGGAATCGCGCTTCCGGTGTGGCGGCTCCTGCATCGAACGTGGGCTGCATCGACTCACGAAGACGGCAAGGGGAATCGTCAGCAGGCCATTCGCCAGGATCCCAACCCCGGGGTCGGTCATATGGATGATGACTCCCCCAAGGCTCGCGCCTAGTATCGCTGCGAGCCCTGACACGACACCTCGACGAGCCAGAGAGGTGGACAGGGACGCGGGATCGAGGTATGCACGAGCCACGAACGGTGTCAAGACCCCTGTGATGCCCGAGAGGACACCGAAGATCGGAGCGGCCACATAGAGGACGACAAGACTGGAATCCGAGAGCATCTCGATGACGCCAACGATCGACCATGCCACGCAGACACCCATCTGCGCGCGTGCGAAGACTCGCCTTCTCCCCCACCGGAGCGTCAGGCGGCTGATATTCACGGTGGCGATCGCCGCAGTAGCAAGCATCAGGCTCAGGAAGATTCCCGTGGTGAGGCCGCCGCTACCGCTCGAGGCGTATGTGGACGCCGAAGTCGTGCCCAGGAGTCCGACCATCGTGCCGGCGACGCCAAGACCCCCGACAAGCAGGAATCCCGCGGCTGTTCGATCCACTGCGTGAGAAACCATGGTTCAGCGTAACGGGCGTCGCCGTAACGTCGATTTGGCTACAAGTCGTTCTTCCGAAGAGTGGGAAACCTAGGACAATCCCAATCCCTGCTTACCTACATGCTCCGTTCATGGAAGTTCTTTACGCCTGCGAGTCCAACGACTCACTGCTCTTCACCGCACAGAAAGGTGGACCGCTTCACTATTCCCGTTGGAGGACCTTCTTTGACAGGGCAGCGGCTGCTGCTGGCCTTGAAGGACTGACACCTCACGACCTGAGGCGGGCTTACGCCACGCTCTCTACTCAGGCAGGCGTTGGACCTAAGGCATTGCAAGCGGCCATGGGTCATTCAGATATCGGGTGAACTATGGACATTTACGCGGGCGTGTTCGAACTCGATAAAGACGATCATGCTGCCCGCCTATCTGCAGCAGCAGAGAAGGCTTCTGAGGACAAATGTTCGCAAAATGTTCGCGCATCGTCTGAAAACAACCAAAAACCATGGAGCCGCCTCGGGGATTTGAACCCGGTTCATCAAACGCCATGGGCACAACTCCCGACCTACGATGTAAACTGCGACGATTCTTCCTTAGAAGCACATAAACATCTGGCACCTTCGAGGAATAGACAAATCCTGACGAAGAGGGGCTAGGGGACCTGGTAGCGGTCCTAGAGGCTTTCGCTCGCAGGGATTCATAATTCAGCGACACCTAAGCCTGGCATGCAAACCTGACAACGGCACACTGGGAGAAGGCATGGAGATTCAGATCAATGACGCGGCGTCGATTCCCGCCGTGGGTTTCGGCACCTACCTGATAAACGACGCCCAGGCGGAGATAAGTGTCACTGAGGCATTGCAAGTTGGGTACCGACACATAGACACTGCTGAGGGCTATCAGAACGAAGCAGGTGTCGGACGTGCCCTGCGTGCATCCGGGCTTGGGCGTGATGAGGTCTTCATCACCACCAAAATGTGGCCTGGAAACCCAGCGTGGGGACAACCCATCAAGGACTACTCAGCCACGATCGCCGCACTGGACTCCTCTCTGGACAGCCTCGGCCTCGACTACGTGGATCTCTATCTGATCCACGCACCGTTCGCCGGTGCCCAGCGACTCGAACAGTGGCAGGCGCTTGAGGAGTTGCGTAGGCAAGGGAAGGCTCGAAGCATCGGTGTCAGCAACTTCTCCAGCGCGCACCTCGACGAAATTCAGACTGCCGGTCTTTACACTCCGGATGTCAACCAGATAGAGCTGCATCCATGGTCACAAAAGCCTGAGTTGACCTCCTACATGCAGCAACGAGGAATCGTCGCCGTTGCCTACAGCAGTCTTGTGCCGCTCGCCGAGTGGAGAGTCGCCGAAGGCCACGACAGCTCCAAAAGTGAGGAGATGACACAGGCTGGAACCCGGGAAGATTTTTCCTTCAAGAAGCTGGCTGCGAAATACCAGGTCACCGAGGCGCAGTTCCTGCTCCGCTGGGGTCTACAAAAGGGCTACGCGGTACTACCCAAGAGCACCAATCCAGCCCGAATCCGCCAGAACATCGATCTGTTCTATTTCGAAATCGCCGAAGACGATATGGCTGCCGTAGCGGTCATGGATCAAGGCCCTGGGGTTGCTTGGACTTCGGGAGATCCCGTCTTCCAGCAATAGCTGTCTCACCGATGTCGGTAAACCTTCCTGCTCTCACAGTTGCCTACAAACTGTGGCGCATAGAGGCTGGTTGCCGAGGGTGATTCATAGGATTAGCCGAACGGCACAGCGGCCGGCTTGGTCTGTTTGCCACGCTCAATGCAAAGTCGACGCTGCTGGCACCGTTGACCATCCTGAATTTTCAGTGTGTAGGGGCGCCTGTGAAGGTTCGCCCGACGGGTAGTGGAGCCGCCTCGGGTGCCTTGTTTCATGACATATTTATAGGGTGTCTCGAGACATGCTTATAGGTCTTTGGGGGCAGCTAGTTCCACCACTACGACGTGCACATTGCGGGTTGACGGAGAGGTTGTGGCACGTCAAAAAACCGACGGCGTTACCGGGCGGGTCAATTGCGAAATACCGGATGGGGTTACGTGATCCACGGGATGAGTCGTTGACTACCGGAGCGCCTGCGCAGCGCGGTTGCCTCGCACACACCCGAAGATCCCGCCACCGATGAGTACCAACACCGCGGCAACTGGCGCGATGAGTTCCCATCCCGAGGGCACCGGGAACAACTGCAGCGCGATCACCACCAGCAGGATGACAACACCACCAGCAGGCAGCACAGCCACCAAGCGCCCTGATGACTTTCGCCATAAGACGAATGTGGCGGCGAGGCAGGCACTCGCGTAGGCCCCCGCGAAAACCACTCCTGCCGTATCACTCGTCAATTCGAACGCAGAGAATGCCGTGAACCCGGTCACCGTTGCGGCAAACGCGGTGACTAGCAACGCCGCGATTCCCACGGCGGTGCTCCCTTTGACGGGTGTTTCCTGTACAGAGAGTTGGCCGAAACGCGAGGGCAGAACACCGTCGCGGCCGAAAGCAAAGAGTATGCGCCCACCGGCTATTTGCCCCCCGATCATGCAGGCGAAGGACGAGATCGCACCACCCAAGGTGATGAGATCTCCCAGGGCATCGCCAACGTAGGCGTTCGCGATGTCGGCAGGGACTGAACCTGATGCAGTGAACTTCTCCAGCTCATTGGGCTCAACGCCGAAGGCCCACACCGCCACCGTGGTAACTCCGATGAAGAACATTGACGTCACGATCGTGGTCCACACCAAGGCTCGCGGGATCGTTCGGCGAGGATCCTCGGTCTCCTCGCCCGCGGATGCCGCGCCCTCAAATCCGGCACTAGACAACAGTGCGAACGTGAGGGCCAGCGCGATGGCTCCCGCCGTAACACCCTCAAACCGGAAGACATCCCAGTCAACGGTCTGCCCCTGCGGACCTCCAACGGTCGCGAGTCTGTAGAAGGTAAGTCCCATCACGAAGACGATTGCCAGCATCGTGAAGCCCTCGAGGAACAAGAGCAAACGTCCCAATGTGCGCATGGAGCGGCCAGCCAGGTACGTAGTGAGGGGTAATACGAATAACGCGAGGAGTATTGCGAGTAGATCCAAACTTGAGCTGACACCCAGCTCTTGGATCAACGTCGTGGTGAAGATTCCAAAGGTCAGCGCCGTGATTGCCGAACCCACAATGTAGCAGGCCAGCAACCAAATGCCAGCGGCCGTTCCCGTCCTCGGACCGATCTCCGCTCCGACGAGACCGAACAGCGAACCCGCCGACCCTCGGCGCTTGGTCAGGACGACAAAGGAAAAAGTAATCAGGCTTAATGGGATGACGGCTATCACGAACACCATGGGCACCGCCGGCCCTACCTGCTCGGCGATCGCCTGGGGATTCAGCGACACGGACATGCTCGGGCCCATCACGGCCAGCGATATAGCTACGGCCCCAAGGACACCCATGTTGCGCTTGAGCCCACTCATGCACAGATCGTAGACATTCAGGCAGCACCGAGTCAGGCGATTCACGAAGAATGAGAGCCACCTCGGGGACCGGTTGCTTCGCTCCTCCCAACTCCCGGCCGACGCATTACGAGACCCGGTGGCCGCGTGAACGGGTGCACGCTTCCTCAAGGGATGCGGTGCTTGCCACTCACCTCCAATGAACATGTAGGTGGCTCAGAATGTGTTGGACATTCGATTCCTGCTGGGCCCACTACCTTGACAAGCCAGGAAGTGGGCTCGACGCTCTTTTTGACTCCCTGATCGCGACGACAGGCGGTGGCGAGGAGAGGACGATTCTTTTCGCCCAATGACAGGCAGCTTGAGTAGCGAGCGATACACTGCCGGTCTGGAATACGAGGCGAGGTAGGTAAGGGTGGGAACTGAGATGAAGGCTAGATTCGTAAGGCGACCCCGTGCATTGCTTGTGGGCTTGGTAACTCTCCTGGCTATTCCTTACATGGTTGCAGTTCCTGCTCGAGCCGAGATCTTTCCAGACACGGCAGTTTTCAAGAGCATGCTCACTTCGGAGCAAGCTCGGAATTTGGGTGTGGCAGCCCGAAACACCACGTCCTTGACGCATATTGAGTTGATGGAGAACAAGCAGAAGTACGTGGCCTACATGTGTCCTGAGCAATACTTGACTGGGAAGTCACTTCCTGTCGTTGTCTATGACAAGACGATCAGCAGTAGTACGAAAAACGCCCTGAGTCCAAAGAAGCAGACGACAAAGGCGTACCAACAGTTGAATATTTTCCAGACTGCTGCCGATGCGGAAAAGGCCTTCAGTGTCGCCCAGAGGAAAGTCAGGAAATGCACAGGGATGCAAGATCACTCTGGTGGCTTCGCAGTCGAGGCATCTAACGGCTCTGGGACGCTAGCTAACGGAAATGCCTACTACTGGTACATGATGGAAAGCAAATCGTTCAATCAGATGACCATTGGAACCTTGACGAGTGCTGGCAACACACGGTGGTACCAGTTAGTCCAGTTGGAAACTTCCGGGAATAGTGCACCGAAGTTGACGCAAGCCCAGCAAGACCAACTGCGCGAAGTAGCGAGTGAGGCCACCGAGACAACCGGACTTCGCGCAGAGAAGATTTGGGAGGAGCTTGTTCGGTGCTTCAACAAGGACTTCGGGAGCGCCGCAGGTCTCTGCCTCTAGGACTCTTGAGATCGCGACTCGACTCAGGCGTCTGCTCTAGTCGGCGACTTGCCCACCTGCCACTCCGTCGGCTGACATACTCCGCAGGGATGCGGCTCACGGGCTAGGCGAACGCCGCCTGGGATCGCATGCATTCGCTCCGGTGGTCCGATCTTCTACCGGCTACCGCAAGGATTCGATCGCATCCACGAGGACCTCGGGTGCCTCCCAATTGACCATGTGCCCGGCTCCTTCGACCCAGACCATGGTGGCACCCTCGATCGACGCCGAGAGTCGCCCGGATTGCCAGGGTTGAGCCGTACTGTCCTTGCGGCCACAGATCACGATGGTGGGCTTCTTGATCTGGCTTAGGCGGTCTCCCCGGTCCTCATCGCCAAACGCCTTCAGGATAGGGACGAGCGGCTTCAGATCCTGAGCCTTGAAGATCTCCACGAGCATCGACAGGGCGGCAGGATCTGGGTTGTCTCCATGGATGGACTTCGATAAGGCCTTCGCCACCAGTCCACTCGACAGCATGCTCTTCAGAATGCCGCTCTCGATCATGGGGATCTGCGCTTTGTTCTGCATCGATCCCTTCGTGATGCTGACCGAGAATGTGGCGAAGAGAATGACGGCCTTGACACGATCAGTAAGGCCTGGGAGGTCGAGAAGGCCGGGTGCGTCATTGCCTGACCTTGACGGCGCCGACAATCTGCGGCCCGGTGCAGCCACCCTCGGTGACAGGAGGGCCCAGACTGTCAACAATCAACGTCGGGCTTAGAACGATCAGAGCCGCCTCGGGGATTTGAACCCCGGACCTACGCATTACGAGTG
>JAFMHB010000042.1 GCA_017854795.1 Candidatus Nanopelagicales bacterium | reverse complement strand
CGAATCCAACCTGACGTAGGGAAACCAGCGGGAGAACCGCGAGCACGAGGAAGGTTGCGGCAAGCACTATTCCGGCGCTCGTGATTACTCCACCAGTCACGGTGAGGCCTTTCAAGATTCCTTCGCGGGTTCCATGGATCAGGGTTTCTTCCCTCACGCGAGTCATGAGGAAAATGTTGTAGTCAACTCCGAGGGCCACCAAGAATACGAATGCGAATAATGGGAAAGACGGGTCAGCCCCAGGGAAGTCGAAAATGTAGTTGAAGGCGAGGGCGCATGCTCCCAGAGTCGCGAAGTAGGAAAGCAACACTGTTCCGATCAAAATAACGGGCGCGTTAAAGGCCCGCAACAAAATAATCAGAATTATCAAGATCACGATCAATACCGTGGGGATGATTACATTGCGATCACGCAGATTCGCCTCATTGATGTCGAAGGCGACGGCTGTCGGGCCGCCAACGCGAGCCTGCGCATCAGGCATTGACGCAAAGCTGGTTCTTAAATCGCCAATGACCGCTTCGGCTTGGGAAGAATCAGACGGTGCTTGCAAAGTGACTGAGAACAACACGCGTCCATCAACAACTGGAACATCCCCCGTAGTTGGGTTGGCATAGGGAACCGCGTCGGCAACACCGGGGGTGGATGCAATGACGGAAAGAACTTCGTCGCTGCTGCCCTGATCGGCTGTGACAATTGTTTCGCTGCCTAAACCGCCGGGAAAGTGTTCAACCAAAACGTTTTGCCCGATCACGGAATCAACCTCGTCACCATTTGTGAACGACTCTGAGGTTGCAACTCCGCCCGCATTCAATGTGGTGCTGAATCCGGCAAACACCAAGAGGATAAGGGCGGTTGAGACCCAGGTAACGCGTGGCTTGCGTCCAACGAGTCCGGAGAGCTTGGACCAAACACCGGAAAGTTTGGTATCGGGTTCACCAAGTCGGGGGACTTTAGGCCAAAAAGCCCAGCGTCCGGCGGGAAAACGTTCCCGGTTAAATGGGCCACCGGAAGTTGCAAACACTCGCATTAAGCCAAACACAATCCACATAATTAGAGTGATGAGGGCTGCGATCACACCAGCGATAGCAAATGGGCCGAATGCAATGTCGGTAATGAGGCCAAGGAGAAACCCGATGACGGCCGGAACCATGAAAGCCAAGATGGGAAGGGTGAAACTGGGAAAGGTGAGGAGTGCTGGGAGAAAGCTCAACATGACCAGCATTGCCACGATGACACCAACGGCGGAGACGGGACCCGTTGACTTATTTGAATTCAATTCACTGAGCAGCAAACACATGAGGCCAATAGATGTTGTTGCTGAAGAGGCAATGATTGGTGCTCGGACGCCCTTTATCGCAGCTCCAATTGCATCGGTATGAACAGCGTATTTGTGTAACTCTTCACGGTATCTGCTGACAAGCAATAGGGAATAATCCGTTCCCGCGCCGAACACCAACACTGTCAAAATCCCTTGACTCTGACCGTTGAGGACAAGTACGTCATTGTCGGCCAAGACGTAAACAATCCCGCTGGAAACTGCGAGCGCAAAACCAGCAGAAACTAGGGGAATCAACCACAACACCGGGCTGCGGTACACAAAAATCAAAATGATTGCGACAACAATTGCTGTGGCTAATAGCAGCGCCCCGTCAATGGCACCAAAGACCTTGATCAGGTCAGCCAGGAAGCCACCGGGTCCGGTGACATTGATTTGCAGGGTATCGAAAGTGGCCGCGTAGTCGCGAATGAGATTAGTTATCTCGATGAAAATAAACTCACCGGCCTCAGTTCTTTCACCGCCAAGATCACCATTGACGGAGATGTTGACCAACAGTGCTTTGCCATCCTCTGAGGGGAGAGGGAGGAGCTGCTCAGAGTCCAAGTAGGTGCCTACCCGCGAGCCGTCGGCCAAAATCAAATCGGGCACGCCGGTGAGAAACTCCGCGATGGGGACACGGTCGGCTTCGGTGAGTGGTGAGCGATCAGGGTGAGTGATCACGGTCAGAATCGGAATTGAGGGGTTGTCGGCGAAAAGGGCTTGTTCTTCACTGACGACAGTGGACTCCGATGAGGCGGGAAGAAATGTTGCGCTGTCGTTCTCTTGAACTTCGGACAGGCTGCCGGCTAGGGGTCCAGCCCAACTACCGATCATGAGCCAGATGACCGCTGCGCCAACCGCCAACCACAGTGCGCGTCGCCCCCGCTTAACTGAGTTTTTTCCCGATGAATCATTCCGTGTACTTAACCCACTCATGCGCTCAGCGTTGCGTATTTGAGTTCAACTTGCAAGCAAGGATTAAACGTGTCACCTGCCCGGCGTTTTTTCAAATGGAAGGAAAGTGCTTGCGAGTAGGCTTCGGATTGTGTTTGACCTGATCGCGGGACTGCCGGTTCATATTCTTATCGTTCACACAGCTGTGGTGCTTATTCCACTGTCAGCAATTGGCGCAATTTTGATCGTAGCCCGACCAAAAGCATTGCGACTATTTGGAGCCGCCACCGTAATCGGGGCCACGGTCGGGGTCGTTGCGAGTGTGATCGCAGAACTCTCTGGCAATCAACTGGCCGAACGAGTCGGCTGGCCCGAAGAACACGCCAATTATGGCGAGTTATTTCCGTTTGCCGCTTTGGCTTTCCTATTGCTCCTGATCGTATTTTGGGTTCTTGCTCGGGGGGTTCCACTGAATCGAAATAGACCACTGGGGCTCAAGGTCTTTGGTGCAGTATTAATTGTGGCCGCGATCGGGATTAGTTTTTTCACGGTCCTCACAGGTTACTCCGGGTCGAAAGCGACATGGTCAGAAATTGTTGAGACCACGCAACCGGGAACCTTCATCGAAAACTGACTGAAAACTAACTACTGTGTTGAGGCTCCTTCTAACACTTCTTTGTAGTACGCCTCTTCTTTATCCTTTCCAGGGAAGAACAAGAGGGATACCGAAAGCCCAATCAAGGTGAGAACCAATGCCACCGCTATCGCAGCAGATTTTCCGTCGGTGAATGCTAGGGCGGCGCCTTCAACGATTTCCTTTGCGACTTCTTTGCTGTAGCCCTGAGAAACTTCAACGGCACTTGAATAGGAAGAAATGAGTTTACTGGTCAACTCAGGGGTCACAGCCGATTGGTCGCTCGCGGGCAGAGCAGAAAGTTGGGATTTGATCGACCCGGCGTAGGCAACCGCGAGTAGCGCACCCATGAGGGCTTGAATGACTGCGCCACCAAAATCGCGAGTCAGGTCAAGAAATGCCGATCCCATACCAGCTCGCGCAGGTGGGACCGAACTCATTAATGCGCGGGAAGCGGGAGTGGCAGCTAAACCAACTCCAGTCCCAACGAATGCATAGGCAACAAAAATCCACAGGAGGGAAGCTTCGTCCGTCCATTTAAGTAGCATGATTGTGAAAGCCAATGCCACAGAACCCAGTCCCCAAGCAAAAGCGAACCGGCTGCCACGTTGGATTACCAACTTGCCCGCCAACGCCCCAAAAATCATTGTGCAGATTGAACTTGGGACCACAACAAGTGCGGCTTCAAGGGCTGAGTAGCCGAGAACATTTTGGGTGAACTGTTGGCCAATAAACATGGCTCCAATGAGGGAACCGAAAGTAATCGCACTGGATAAAAATGCAACCCATAATGTACGAGCTTTGAGTAGGGGTAAATACACCAATGGACGTGACGCCTTTGCCTGCCGCCATACGAATAGGGAGAGGAAGACAATTGAGCTGCAGAGAACAGCAATGAGTGTCAGGTCAATTCCTTGAGCGGACAAAATTATCGCGGTAATTAGAGTGATAACACCGAGTATTGAAAGAACGCCGCCAAGGTGATCAACAGCACCTGGGTCCTCGTCGCATTTCCACGGTAGTGAGATCAGACCCAGAATTAGTGCTGCGACGACGAGTGGAACCGCTATTAGAAATACCGAACCCCACCAAAAGTACTGAAGTAACCATCCGCCTATTACTGGACCGATCGCAGCCACTCCGCCTCCGATACCGGACCAAAGGGCAATTGCGGTCACCTTTGCGTGATTGCGATAGAGGCTGGAGATCAATGAAAGGGTCGTGGGGAAAAGTAGCGCGGCGGCAAGCCCGGATGTGAACCGACCAAGAACTAAAATTTCTACATTTGGAGCAAAAGCCGACAGGAACGCTGTGGGGACGGTCAGGACTGCGCCAAGAACAAACATCAACTTGCGTCCATAGCGATCAGCAATTGCGCCAAAATATAAAACCGTTGCCGCGAGGCCCAATGCAAAGGCATTGGCAACCGCTGTTAGTTGATCTTGGCTTGCATTGAGTTCACGCCCAATCGACGGCAACGCCACGTTCGCGACACTGAGCGAGATGTTAGAAACGATCGCGCCAGTAACCAAGGCCAACAACACGAGTTGGCTCTTTGGCGGTCGATCTGTCACGGGCAATGAATTGGAGATCGGCACAGATGTTGACATTGCGTCAGGGTATTGCATTCACGACTGTGGTGGGTCGAGGTGACGTTGTCGGGCGGTGCGCCTAATCTCCCACGGGGGTCAAGCTCTTGGCTATCCGAACTAATTGCTGTGCGGAAAGATTGTTGCCGCCGTAGGTTTCGATCCAGATTCGGGTTGGGCGTAACCCGTTTGCCCCAGGCAGTGTTACCTCAAGGTGTCCGCCGTACTTGATGACATCGGCTTTAGTGCATTTTTTAGATGAGGCTGGATCGCAGTAGGCCTGTACGAATGCTTTGGATCCATTAATAGTGGTTCTTAGGACCGTGGCCCCATTACCAATGTCAAAGCACATGGGATTGCCTTCAGTGATGGTGAAGTTGCGGCCATTGCCTTTCCCGTATTGCACGGTCAGGTTTTGCTCCGTGCCTTTTTGGCAAAGATCATTACCGCCCAAGTGTCGTGCTGTGAGTCCGGCAGTGAAGGAAGGTTCATAAACCGTGTAGGTCACCCCAACCTGAATGTTTTCATAAGCATCGCTTGACCCCATGGCCTGAATGGGTGCAGCGGTACCAATGATGAATGCGGTGGCGGCAATTACTCCAAGAACTCGCTTCACTTTGTGTCCTCTCGCTTAATCGGGGATATTAACTTAATCAGGGATATTAATTAGAGATATAAATCAGAGACAGTCCTTTCTCATATATGTTCTCACGGCGGGTGGGTGCTACCGGTTTTATCCCCCAAAAATCAGGACCACCGTTACTCGGCCAAATTCATGCGACTTCCGGATACCGGAAATCAGAGTGAGCTTTTCCAATTCAATCGTTCGCAACTTGTGACCTATCACTCCATTTACGCGTTAATTGAGTCTCAACATTGTCGCGAACATGTCGCAGTGCGAAATATGCACATAGGTTGTTTATTGAAATTAAAGATCTGAACAGATCGGATCGCCGTCAATTTATGGAGTGGAGTTAAATAATGAGAAAATTCGCAAAGAAATTTGCGGTACTAGCAGCGGTTTCAGCGCTCACGCTGACTGCATGCTCGAGTGATTCAGATGCTGGCGGCAGTGACCAAGGAGATACCGTTGCCGCACTCAACAGTCTCAGTGGGATTTCACTGACAGTGGGATCTAAGGACTTCGATGAAGCCCTAGTTCTGGGAGAAATGCTGGTCCAAGCATTTGGTGCAGCCGGCGCCGAAGTCGGTAATCAGGTTGGCTTGGGTGGCACCAGTGTCGCTCGAACAGCGTTGACCTCGGGTGAGATCGATGTTTACCCGGAATACAACGGAACCGGTTGGGCCGTGCACCTTGAGCAAGAAGACCCCAGCTTTGATTCAGCGCAATTAACCGCAGACGTCAAAGAGTTGGATCTTGAGAAGAACAACATTGTGTGGATTGGGCGTTCACCGTTCAACAACACGTATGGATTTGTCTCGAGCCCCGAAGTGACCGAGGCCAATGGTGGACCTTTCACCACGCAGACATTTATGGAATACGTACGCGACAATCCTGATGCAACGGTCTGCATGGAGACTGAATACCCTGACCGCCCAGACGGTCTGATCTTGACCGAAGAAGCAACAGGTATTGAAATGCCTGATGCCCAGGTCAGCATCTTGGATACCGGCGTGATCTATACGGAAACCGCAAACAACGTTTGTACGTTCGGTGAGGTTTACACCACTGATGGTCGTATTCCCGCACTTGACCTCACCTTGGTTCAAGACACCGGAATCAACATCGTTTACAACGTGTCAGCGACCATGCGCGGCGAGACTTATGAACAAGCCCCAGATCAATTTGAGGCAATCGTCGCAGCAATTTTGGAGCCACTGGATAACGACACAATGGCTGAGTTGAACAAGCGGGTTTCTGCTGATGGTGAAGAAGCCTCGGCTGTTGCCAAGGACTTCCTCGTTACGAACGGAATTATCGCAGGTTAGTTGTTGTGGGCGTGAGGACAGATTTCCTGTCTTCACGCCCATATCCATTTCCGTTGGGTAATCAATAACAAAAAGGAACACGCATGGACGGCATTCTGAGTTGGTTCACATATCTGTCAACTCGTGGGGATTTGGTCACGGAGACCTTGATTCAAACATTGACCTACGTAGTTTTAGTTACTCTTTCAGCAAGCATATTTGCAGTCTTGTTGGGAATCGCCACTCGTAATCGCCCATTGGCAAAAGAGTTGTCCATGTCGATTGCGAGCGTTTTTCTCACAATTCCAAGCCTGGCGCTGTTCACCATTTTTATTCCCATCGTCGGTTTGGGATTTAAGCCTTCCTTCATCGCACTATTTCTCTACGCATTGCTTCCGATTATGCGTAACACGACCGCGGGCCTTGATTCTGTGGACGCCAGCGTTTTGGAGTCAGCAAAGGGCATGGGTCTGACCCCAACGCAGATCCTGCTGAAAGTGCAACTACCACTCGCATGGCCCATCATGCTGGCTGGAATTCGAGTCTCCGCGCTGCTGACAGTGGGGATCTCGGCAATTGCAACGCTCGTTGCAGGTGGTGGTCTGGGTGATTTCATCAAGAGTGGACTCGCCCGCCTCCCGTTGCCTAACTCACTGGAGGCAATTTGGACAGGTGTGATCCTGTCCCTCGCTTTAGCTTTTGCAATCGACCTACTTCTTCGTGGCATTGGTCGGGTCACTACTCCGAGCGGAGTGCGCTCATGAATCTTGAGGAGAACACGGTGGTTGACAATTCAGAACCCTGCATCAAGTTGGAAGGCGTGACCAAGTTCTATCCGGGTGTCAGTGCACCGGCTGTTAAAGACCTGACACTTGAGGTAGCTACGGGCGAAATCCTTGTCCTCGTCGGTCCTTCAGGCTGCGGAAAAAGCACAACATTGCGATTGATTAACCGAATGATCGAGCCGTCTTCGGGGAGCATTATTTACGAAGGTGAAGACGTCACCAAGGGTGATCCCAATGAACTACGCCGCCGCATGGGTTACGTCATTCAGCAGGTGGGACTGTTTCCACACCGAACAATTGCTGAGAACATCGCCACCGTCCCGCGACTACTCAAATGGCCCAAGGCAAAAATCAATGCGCGCGTTGATGAACTCCTCGAGATGGTGTCAATGGACCCCAAGCTTTACCGAGACCGCTACCCCAAGGAACTTTCGGGAGGTCAAGCGCAACGCGTTGGTGTTGCTCGCGCGCTTGGTGCGGATCCCGATGTCTTGTTAATGGACGAGCCATTCGGTGCTATCGACCCCATTACGAGAGACAGATTGCAAAATGAATTCCTCCGCCTGCAAGAAGAGTTGAAAAAGACCATTGTCTTTGTCACCCACGACATTGACGAGGCCGTCAAGATGGGCGACCGCATTGCAATCCTGCGTGATCAATCTGAAATTGCACAGTTGGACAAACCAGAAGTGATCTTGACCGATCCCGCTGACTCCTTTGTTGAGAACTTTCTGGGGTCTGGGGCAATTCTCAAGACTTTGACTCTGCGGCGGGTACGGGACATTGAGTTATCCCAACCGTTGGTGATCAAGCGTTCCACTAATCGCTCGGACGCGATCTTGGCGTTGCACGATTCCTACTTTCCTTATGCGGTCCTCCTTGATGACCACGACCACCCGATCGCCTGGGTTGATGAGCGCGCATTGAATCGCTCGGACTCCTTGGAGCGAGCCGGTGCGAGTATCACGGTGCAGCTGCAACCCGAGGACACTTTGCAAGATGCCTTGAGTGGAATGTTGCAAAGTTCCGCAGGCATGTCCGCGGTTGTTAACGGGCGTGGCCAATATTTGGGAACTTGCACGATCGAGTCACTTGCTTCCATGTTGATTTCGCAGCCCAATGGAGCGAGCGCATGAGTACTCTCGCGGCGACACCCAAGAGCAGTTCCGCTGCAACATTGCCCTCCCAACGCAATATGCGAATGACACAGTTGGATCTGATTGTCACGCCAATTTTCTTTGTGATTTTGGCAATCCTGCTCGCTGTGGTGTGGATCTACTCTGACTTTGATCGCACAACAACAAGCATCCTGGAACCGAGTGGGCTGTGGACCCAGTTCAAGCAGCAAATTTATTTAGCACTGTGGTCAACGGCGCTCGTTATTGTCATAGCAATCCCGCTAGGGATTCTGGTGACGCGCGAAGGTGCCCCTCGCTTCAAGAACAACTTGGTGAGCGTTTTGGGACTCGGTCAAGCGATACCTGCATATGGCCTGATTGTTCTGTTCTTTGTCGCTTTTGGGCAGGGTTCCTTCACCGTGATCTTGGCGCTGGCCACCTTCGCTTTGCTGCCTGTCCTGCGCAACACGATCGTGGGACTCGAACAGGTAGACCAATCGGTGATTGAAGCCGGTAAGGGCATGGGGTTAACCAGTATTCAGAGGTTGCGAAAAATTGAACTGCCCCTCGCGGTTCCGGTGATTATGGGAGGAATTCGCACCGCCACGGTGATCAACGTAGGTATGGCTACCTTGGCCTACCTAATTGGCGGTGGTGGTTTGGGAGAAACAATTGCAGCTGGACTCAAGAATGGTCGGCCAACCGCAATTTTCGTTGGTGCCGTCCTTGTAGCGTTGATTGCACTCGCCCTTGACTTTCTCGGCGGGTTGGCCCAGCGTTATCTTCGACCCAAGGGGCTTGCTTAATTTCCTTGCTTAATTTCACCGCGCGCGAACCCGCCACTTCGGTGGCGTCATAATCGACGACTCTGCTTCATCCTCGGAGCTGTTGCCGCGAGACATTGTCGCGAAATCTGTGACCTGGACGAGGCTTTTTGAGGTCTCAAGCGTCTTGTGAGCCAGACCTATCGCTAGATTGTTATGACAAAAGGTGAGGAGCGGGTGTGAAATTTAAGGTAGGCGTCACCACTCTCCTCTGTTACCTACTTGCAGCGACAACCATTGGTATTGGCGCTTCTGGCGCCAAAGCGGAAGAAACTATTGGGGGAA
>JAFMHB010000041.1 GCA_017854795.1 Candidatus Nanopelagicales bacterium | reverse complement strand
AACTCCAGGGCACACCGATCAACAGGGCGATTCCCATGGGTGTTGGGTCCGGACCTGTCACGCTCCAGCCACCGCCGTTGATATAAAACTTACCTTCGGCAACTGAGACGTGATCACAGAGAAGCATGGTCACTTTGATGCCGGTCTCGTCTAAATCTGATTGATTGCTCACAGGCTCATTGTGCAGTAGCTAATTCTCAATCTCAGACTGTGGATGCAACTCTGACGCTAGTGCCCGTTGGTGAGCCCTTTGTTTGAGCGCGATGCTAAGAACACTCGACCGGTAATCATCTTTTCGTGTTCTGCTCGTGTTGTTCTCGTGATTTCGGCGTAAAAGGACAACCTTTTCAGTCGATATTTCTCTGATTTCAAGATTGCGGGCACGAGCCATCCAGTCAATGAACTCACCGACTCGCATATTCCCGTCAAAACGCCCGACGCGGTCAAATACTGATCGAGACATAAGTACACATCCCGGGATGGGCGCCAGATGTGAGCCGGTCAATGACCACTGTCGTGAGGGATCTACGTCGGCACCGTCTGGGAAGGTAATCATGTGACCCACGGAAATTTCATTGTCTGGATCTGAAATTACTTTCAGCAGTTGGTGTGATCGCTCATGTGGCCATAAATCGTCGGCATCCAATAGGCCTATCCATGTTGATGCAGAAGCATCAATTCCCAAATTGCGGGCTTCCCCCGCCATAAGGGTTTCCTTCCCTGAAATCATATTTCCATAGAGCACTTGAATTCTGGGATCATTCAGGTTAGTCACTATTTCAATAGTGTCATCACTGCTTCCCGCATCAACGACAATCACGCGAGCGTTGACATCAATCTGATTCAAGGCTGAGTAAATTGCAGCTTCAATGGTTTTGCCACCATTCAATACCGGAATGATCACGTCCAGTTCGGGTAGTTGTTCAGTCATTCGAGCTACTCGTGTTGTTTAGACGCCGAGCCTTGATGTGTCGACCGACTCCGCGCACCTGTCGAGTAGTGACGCCGCTGAAGTTAACCCACTCAATCAATTCTTCAGTCTCCTTTTCAGTGCCAATGTTGTTGGGATGCTTTAATGGAAAATTCATGTTGGATGCAGGACGTGAAGCAGGGTGGCCCGGTTGGTGAGTGTGTGTTGCGGACTCCCCGAATCCAATATTGGTAACCAGATTGGTGTTCGGCCGTATCGAAAAAGCACCTGCTCTCCAACAAGAAAAAAGCCACGCATAATCCCAAGCGTCTAACCCCTGATTCATTGAGTCAAAGATCCGCTGCCAATAGTTGAGGGCACTACGATCGCAAAGCAAAGTCTCTAACCATGGGCTATCTCGCAAATCAGGCCATTCCCGCATTTCAATGTCAAATTTCGCCCATCGGTCAGACCACGTGGCCCAGCCCCACGTGGCTGGGTATCGAGAAAAATAATAACTGTCCGCGTCGGAAAGGTCAGGCCCTTCCCATCGGTGACCACCGATCGTCATGACCTGCGGATTATTCCGGTAACGCTGCAGTAATTCGGCACAGAAGTGAAAAAAAGTTTGATCTGGCAGGCAATCATCTTCCAAAATGATTGCCTGTTCGACTTGCTGAAAGGCCCAGTCAAGACCTGCAACGGGACCGTAACGGCACCCAAGGTTGATCTCATCAAAGCGAGTGGAGACCGTGCAATCCCAGTCAATATTTGACACGATTTCTCTTACTGCATCGCAGGACTCTTTGTCTCCAGTTACATCTGGGCGTGGTCCATCCGCTGAAATGAGTAGTCGAACCGGCTGCAAGCCTCTGATCCGCTCAAACACTTGGGCAGTGTGTGCAGGGCGATTGAATACTAGGAACAACACTGGTACTTCCCGCGCACTCTGCATTTCAGTATTCACCAGTACGCACCATCTTCGCAATAGCCGGCAGGCATGCGTGGCACTTGATCCTCTGGAATGTCGACCCATGCGTCAGTAAAGTAATTTTTCACCCATTCTGGGTCGTCTCGCCACCGCTTCCCTTTAACTCCAAAAAGAACCTGCAATGCTCCCCCCAACGCAAGCGCACTTCGGTCCATGTCCTTGATGGCGGCGGCCAAGGGAATTCCTAAACTCGCGCCGGCAATTAGCGCAATATCGAAAGTATCAGGATCGATTCGATCAACAATCCACTCGAGTAAATGGATGGAGCTACCAAAATGACGTTGAGTATCAATGTCATAGGTGTAGGGAAATTGCAGACTAATCACCTGTTCAGGGTTGAACCACGGTTTTCCAGTCTTTGCCCAGGTCGCAGTGAAAGTTTCTTCATTGGCCCTTGAGCGAATCAGGTCGGCGGCCGAAGAGATGATCAGTACGCGTTTATCCTTTAACTCAGGGAGGTAACATGCTGCACTTTTATCGGGGACTGACCGATCAGGCTCAAGGTCGAATATCGAGAGAGTTGGACCTCGGTAATCCAAAAAATTGAGAAGGTCTGCTTCGAGCCGACCCTCGACCAATCCCAGAAAATCCAGGGAGCGGACAGCTTCCGCGTGCAGTGCAGAGAATTCGAGTATCGTATCTCGGCTGATGGGGAACACCCCGAGCGTTGCCGCGCAATGTCTTCGAGTTTGAATGGTGAGAGCGGCCTCTTGACGCGCTGAAGTGCACCTTTCAAGAAGGAATGGAAACGCAAGCATTGCTTGTTCGGAAAGACCTAACTTTCCCGCTGCAAGACCGGTTGAATTCTTTAGTGCACGGCGCAAAGCCAAAGCAAGGTCGGTGCGGGTGGAGTTGGGAAAAATTGGATAATCGTTTACCAGGAGCGAATCGTTCACGGCAAGACTTCCTGGGCCGCCTTGGCCTTTCGTTGAATAGATTCCCGCGCGATCTGAATCAGGTCTTGATCGTATTGGTTTTGCGTGGGAAAAGTTCCGCTTAAGTTATCCGCGTGAATCCTTTTAGCAAGAACAACGGTATCCGGCTCCTCGACCATAAGGTTAGATTGACGAAGACGAAGAAACCACTCAACATCTGCGGTGGTTGTGAAGTTTTCGAGAAAGTAACCGAGCATTTCGAAGACCTCACGTCGGTACATGGTGGCCCCGGGAACCGCTCCGCGATGACTTCCTTCGAGCAATTCCTGCCGCACTCCTGAGGGAAGTGTCGGTTCATCAGAGAAAAATCGAGTGAGGCCGATGCTGGCAACAGCCTGGGGGTTTTGATTCAGTGCTGTCATATGCACTGCGATGGAGTCATGCTCCCACAAATCATCACTGTCAAGCATCGCAATATAGGGAGTCGAAATTTGTTGAATTGCCTGATTCCAGGCCTGCCACAATCCGAGTCCAGTCTGGCGTTCTAAGCGGGTGTTTGGCACGTTGCGAACGAGTTCCTGTGTGCCATCGATTGAGTCAGCATCTATGACCAAGATTTCGAGTGATTCATGTGCCTGACGTGTGATGCTCGCTAGTGCCTGTGAAACGAAAGGAGCCGAATTACGTGTTGCCATGATCACGGTTAAGTCACTCATTTGGTCTCTCCTCGCTGTTTGGGCTTGCGTACATGTTGCTGCCTTGGTCAAAAGTAATCTGTTTCAACATCGTTGTTCCTTGAATTCTTGCGAACTCCCCAGAAGGGCCTTGAGGCGCTCCTCCGAGCCGAGCACGCCAGCTTTTGCGGCAGCAGCAAACTCGGCAGCAGCAAATGCGGTTCGACCTTGTGCGGCAAATACGAGCCCAGCCCAGTAGCGCAATATGGGGTCGTGCGGGTAGTAGCCGCGGTAATGGAGAATGCCGCCTGCACCTGCACCCACCAATGCGGGTGAACTGAGGGCAATTGTTTCGTCTGCCTCTTGCCAACCATTTCCTCGCGTGGCCGACACTCTGAAGGTCTCAGCGGCAAAACCCAAAGTGGCGATAAACCGTTGCGTACCGGAATCTGCTAAGTCAATTGGGAATTGATGCGTGCGCACAGGTTGATCCATTAGTTGACGGTAATGGTCCTCAAACTGTTGTGCAGAGAGCTGAGGGGCAAAATCCTGACGTGACCTTCGAAGACCTTCTTCACGTAAACGTCTCAGAAGGACAGGCTGTTGAAAAAGTGCACGAAGATGCACAACACATTCGTCGGAATCGAAAGCTACAAGTGCATCAAATCCATGCCGAACTAAATCGGTTACGGGAGTGCCACTTGTTACTACCGGTACAACACCGGCCAAGAGTGCCTCCTGTAACGCAAGATCTGAAGTGGCAGATGAATCCTTGCGGGGCATGTGCAGGAGTAAATCCATACGGCCCAATTGAGACCCGACATCGTTAACAAATCCGGTAAATTCAACTCGATCCAACATATTGAGCGACTCTGCTTGGCCACGCCACATTGGTACTAGGTCGCCGCTACCGACAATCAAGAGTTTTGCGCCGGGAAGTTTCGCGGCAACAAAAACATCGAATGCAGAGGCCTCGCTTCGGCCCGAGTCCAGCGTGCCAAAAATTCCAACAGTGAAAGTCTCAGTCTTTTCCGTAGGTCTTGGACTTTGTGTGATGTTATGGGGTGTTCGGGGTTTTATCACGAGACCTTTGTCGCACAGATGGTCGAATGGGAGACCAGTTGAGATTATGAGGTCAGGGTATGAAGCGAGTTCAGGTGTAACTATGTGCGGTGCGGTGTTTCCTGAAATATGTGACCACAGAATTATTCGTGCAGTTATCGGTCTTGACATGAATTCATACAACTCAGGTGTATTCCAGAAATGGAGTTGAACAATGTCTGCGCTCTCGACCAAGCATTCCAATTCGAGTTGAAGCGGGTGTTCGAAAAGTGGGATACCTTTTTCCAGAAGGTGATCCTTTGCGGAGGGAACCGCCGGAATCAAGGAAACTACTCGGTGTCGTGATGAAGTCGCTGTATCAATCAATGAGCTGAGGGCTTGACTCGCGCCGCCACGACCGAATTGTTGGATAACGTGTAGGACCTCAATGGACACGCGCATCCCTCGGAAGTGTCATTGCATTATCGATTGCGGAACTGATCAGTTCCGCAACTTGCTTTGGATCTTGTCCGACAGAGAGTCGAATAACTGGAATCCTGCGTGCGATTTCACTCAGGGCGGCCAGCATGGGTCGACCACTTCCAGGTAGAAAGGAAGCGGTTGTACTGGCAACAAGAGCGACAACTCGAGCGGGATCAATAGATTCCCATTCGCCCACAGGGAGAGACCTGTCAACGAGTACAAGTACCCGTAATTCGCTGCTGTCCACAATTAGGTGATTAGCAGATTTGTTTACGGCGTAAACGGCTTTGTAATCACCGATGGTTGGATCTGTGACTAGATATTGATCAAGTTCAGGAAATCGACCTTTATCCGACCAAACGGTTTTGGCCGTTCCGTAAAGATTAAAGATCCGTGGATTGGGTTTTGCTTCAATGACGCAAATGTCATCGCCGAGAAAACCCATGCCCTCCTGGCGGCAACGCAATGAAGTAGTTGACTTGCCAGCGCCACCCGCTCCTAACAGCAATGCGGCTCCCTGCGAATTCGTCACGGCTGCAGCATGGAGAAGGTGACGGTCACTGCGGCGCAGTATCCACCCCAAAGCGCTTCGTAATGGTGCGGCTCTTTCCCATTGGGGCAAGTTGGCGATATCACTTATGCACACATCAACGGATCCAGAATTTGGATTCATCATGGTCAGTATTCGTCCGGTCGCATCGAAGTCCATTTGATAACCCGCGCCGGGAGCAAGATCAGCTCGCCTGGCCATGACTCTTTGACGGATACTCTCAGGCATTCGTGGTCGTTCAATTCCCGTAACCTTCGACGACCAAATCCTGATTTCCAAGCATGGCAGGTCAGGAGAGGTGGATGATCGCGGGACCACATGGTGGGTCAAAGCATCCGAGAAGGCAGCGAGCAGACGTGGGTCGGTCGCGCGAAGTCGAATCGGGATTTCCGCTATTACTAGTTCCAAAGATTGTGGATCTGCTGCCACTGCGAAGGCTGAATTCGTGGCATTGGTGACTTCTTCTCCGAATGATTCCACCAGCGGAGTTTCAGTGAGGCATGGTGTTGTCGGGGTTAGCCATGGGCCAGCCAGCTTCATCGACATCATGGATCGGATCGAGGAGGAGGATGTCCTGAAGGTCATTGAAAGTCTCGACTTGAGGCGCCTCAAAACGTGGGCGTAGGGAATCACCTTGTGGTTCATGCACAGTGCAGCTTGTCGGACCTGGCGAATCCGTAGTGACCACGAGTTCAAGTTTTTTCAACTCATCGAGAAAGGGCAGAACTTGATTGGCCACGTCTGCCCCAGAGCAGTCGAGGGTCTCCTCGAGTGTGGCAATGATGGACCCGGGTGTTGCGCTGCCTTGGGTCAATGTTTTCCAAATATCTTTGGCGCTCCCCATCAGACTGAAGTAGCACCCAGACTCCAGATTCACAACCACGACTTCGCCTTCAAATTCCTCGCCAACAACGTTTGGGGTATTGATACGAAGAGATCCTTCAGGGGACATATTGCTCCTTGTCTTTCGACCTTGCAGGTCGTTTTTCTTGTTTTCTTCGCCCCGAATTCATCAAACATTAACCTACTTACCCAGAAGTTGATTGACCACATCGGATCGCCTATGAAGAGCTTGAGCGAGGGCAGAATAGCCCGACAATGGGCCGCTTTTTGGTGTGGCAATGAGTAGTTCTCGACTTTTGGCTAGGCAAAGGAGATCTACGATCATATTGAAATTGAGAAGGCGACGTTGCTCGGGAGACCGACCGCTACCCAGCTTGTGTAGCGGTGACCCAGATGTGGCCTCGGTGTTGGTGACGGTAAAAACGTGGCTTTCTGATAATTGTTTATGAGCAGCGGCAATTACTGCCGAGTCATCACTACACACAAGGACTCGTCGTCCCGGCAGGCGCCGTCGTGCATCGCTAAATATTTCTTCATAGTTGCTCTGAATGTCGGTGTTTCGGACATGAATCGCATCGAAATCGTCGCCACAGACATCCAGTGCCTTAAGAACGGCATCCTGTAACGGAGGTGTCAGAGTGAATAACGATAGCGTTCCAAGGGATTCACTTCCACCGCCAGAGAGATGGTGGACAACTAATTCCTGTTCCCGAGGGCTGCTAAATGGATGGCTACTTTTGCGTCTTTTAGGGAACCCGACGAAAAGAAGGAATTGCATCCGGCGGCAAATCCCATGTGGGAATTGAGGTGGCATGCGGGTAAAGAGTGCGCGGGTCACGAAAGCGATACTTCGTTGGAGGCGCAGTTGATTGTCAGCGACAACTGCCCTGAGGTAAATCTCACGTTGCATGAAATCCACTCGTCCTTGGTAAAGCCGTGGGAATGTTTGCATTCTGTTCAGCGCATTAATGTCTAGATCGGTAACGCGCATACTGATCGGGACCGGTCCTCCCTCGGTGGTTGGTGTCGGTACCAAGTAGTTGTCCAGATCGTCCCAGAAGCCGGATACGCGGGTATCGATCATCAACCGTCGTTCATCATTGAGCGCAAACTGGTACGCGAACCAAATTTGGACGAGTGTGTCGTTTAATCCGCACCACCGAGGTACGCATAGCACGACGTTCTGCTCAGGGTCACCGATCTTTGTGATGCTCATGAAAGTGCACGAACTCCAAGGCTAAATGCTCGTGGCATGTTGTGGGCAATTAAATCTTGTCCGACCTGGATAGGGGTTCGGTCACGAACGGACGCGTCAGAAGTTTGGACCGTAATTGAATCCGAGAGTAGTGCGATTAAATCAGGGGGAAGAAACGCAATGCCTGCTCGAGCGTGGGCTGTAAAGAGCCCACGCCAGACACTTTTTCTTCGTAAGTCGATAAATACCTCGCGATTAAATAATGGGTTTTGTGACAGTAAATGCAAGTCAAGTAGGGCGATAAGAGATGCACCCGTGCCTGGCCTTGAGGCAGGCAAGGCCCTCACGAGGACATGCAGTGCAGCAATGTGCGGAGGCGCTACCCGCAACGCTCGCCCCTGCCAATCAATAACATTGGTGTCACTAAAGTGGAATCTTCCAAGCTCTCGATCGGGTTGACGCCAGGTCAGGGCGATTGGTGTTGAAGTATTGGGAAATTGTCGGCGTCCAAGGATTCGTTCGGCGGTGCTAGCCGTAGCTGGTGCAATTGCAGCATCTCGCTCAGCGCTGTCTATCCACAACTCGGCGCGTAGCAACGGCCAACGTGACAGGTTGGAATATTCCAGTGCCGCTGTTGCTACACCCGTCAGTTCCGATCGAATGCCACGATCGGCCAAAGACTGCTGAACTCTTGCGGCTTCCGCGAGCACCGCGGAAGCGTGCACATAAGCACGACGTTGCAAACCATTTAGTCGCCCAGAAGCAGGGTCCATCGCGCCAGCTGCGTTCGCTTTTTGCCAAGCAATGGGTAGCAATGAAATTTCGACCGACGTGACCCCATTGAAATCTGGAACGAGTACTCTCCATTTTTGCCATGCTTCTTTGGCGCCACTCGGATGGGTTTCCATGCCAATCATGAGTAAAAGGTGCTCCCTACTCGTTAAATCTAAACTGTTGATACCTCGTGATTGTGGAATCTCATTTGGTCGCGTTGGCTTAAGCATGCGACGAACCACGTTCACTGGAGCGAGTAGAGGGTAGGTCCACAATGATTGATTCGGAAACAATGGATCGACATTGGTTGAGGTAAACCAAATCAGCCGGCGCGCGGAGTAGACGAGACCTTGTAGTCCCTCCTCGCTAAGTGCGCTGTACGTGAGCATCGATACGGCATGACGAGGGGTTCTCGCCCCAATGTCCACCCGACCAGATCGATAACGTGACCACGTCCATTGGGCTAATTGTTTAGCCGAATCCGACTGAACTGGAAGCTCCGGGACAAGTATGTGAGTGACAGCCAGGGCGACAGCCAATCGACGAGCAACTCCCTGTTCCACTGCCCTTTGCTCCAAATCGCTGAAATCGAATCCTTCAGATTGGATGCGATTGAGTGATTGAGCAAAATCAACAAGTTGTCGGATCTGCAACCAGTTGTCCCGACAACCGTGAGATGCCACAAGTACACATGCGTCGATAGGACTCAGCGTGGCAAAATCAACTCCGGCGAGTTGAACAGTGTCGCGTTCTCTCCACAATGTATCGAAGGACAGTCGCATTCGATCAGGGTTGGGGTCAAGTCTGCGATGCAGATCAATAGAAATCCCCGAAAGTAAAAATGTCGTGGCATGGTGCACCTGCGCAACTTTTTGGGCCAGGGGTTTGCTCAATTGCTTATCCATCAAGATCGCGCCAACGGAGATCAACGTCTCAAGAGCTTGTTCGTATTTGTCGGGCTCCACAAACAAATCAAGATCACCGGATCCACGCCCGGCAGGATCACCCGTTGCTTGCTTCGCCTGAAATGGTCCCTTAATAAACAATG
>JAFMHB010000040.1 GCA_017854795.1 Candidatus Nanopelagicales bacterium | reverse complement strand
GTGAAGGTTACGAATGTCACCGTGTTCTCGAGGTATGCATCAAGGGTGTAATTGTCTACGCCCTTGGTGCTTCCCAGGGTCCACGCGTTAGCAGGGAGCGTGGCAATGCCTGTTTCATCAGAAATTGCCGATGTCACAGACAAGGTTGCCGCACCACTTGCATCAGTACCAATGGCAAATGTCACGGTCGCACCAGAAACAGTATTGCCGTACTGATCAAAAACTGTGACGGTCAACGGATCAGTTACCGATGTACCCACTGTGGCTGAAGAATTTTGACCCGAAGCAACTGCAAGTGAGACCGCAACATTGTCGCTTACACCGGTCGCGGTGAATGCAAGTGAAACCGAGGTACCTGAAATAAACGCATAAGCCGTATTGATACCTGCGGTTGAGCTCAAAGTCCATGAGCCAGCCGATGCAAATCCATTCTCATCCGATAGCACGGACAAGGGAGCTACAACACCATTGCCACCAGCCACGAATGTGACGGTTGCGCCAGAAACTGTATTTCCGAATTCATCTGTGACGGTTACGGACAGTGCGCCGACATCCGTTACTACAGTTGCCGTTCCGAAGGTAGAACTCCCTGCATATTCCAAAATGACAGGTGCTGAGACTGTTCCCACTGCCGTGAAAGTGACCTGAGTACTGGTTCCACTTATGTAAGCAACAACCGTGTTGGTGCCCACCGTGTTACCAAGATTCCAACTATTGACTTCCGCGAAACCGTTTATATTTGTCGTTCGAAGATTTGCTGATAGGGAACCGCCACCATCGGCTGCCAACGTGACCGTTGCTCCGGATACCGTGTTTCCGTACTGGTCAACGACCGTAAAGGAGATTGCACCAATTGATGTACCAACAGTCGTAGTACCGCGGTCGGTGGCTACTGCCGCACTGATTGTGACGGGTGAATCCGCACTGGCTGTTGCGGTGAAGAGCGTTACCGCTGTTCCACCAAATGCAGTTGCCGTAAGGGCATAGTTTCCAGCAACCGTTCCAAGTGTCCACGAACCCGCTGGAATTGTTGCGGTGCCGTTGGCATCGGAAACCAATGTGGTCGTCGCAATTGCTGCGCCGTCGCCCGTACCCGCTGTTGAAAGCGTCACGGTCCAGTTGGCGAGTGCGTTGCCAAATGAGTCAGAAACGGTAAAGGTGAGATCACTGGTGATCGCTGTGCCAACTGTGGCTGATGGATCTGCCGAGACTGGGTTCGCCTGTGGTCCATTTGCAAGGCCCGTGGCGGTGAACGTCGCGAATGTCGAGGTACCTGAAAGGTAGACCAGCAGCGTGTTGGTACCAGCTATATTTCCCAAGGTCCAGCTTGTTGCTCCAAGCCCATTTTGACCAGTCACGCCTGACGTGATTGTGAGGGACCCCCCATTATCGGCGGCAGCCGTGACCGTAGCGCCTGACACCGAGTTACCGAAGGAATCGACCACGGTGACAGTTACTAGGCCTACAGATGTACCCGCAGACGCAGTTCCTCTATCGGAGGCGACGCCTAGCAAAATGTCAACGGCTGCACCCGCTACGAGTGTCGTGGTGAAAACCACTGACGTTGAAGTATTTTCAATGAAGAACTCTGTGGTGTAGACACCCGCTGTGGTCGAACGCGGGAACGCCGTGTCAATGACGCCTTGCTCATTTGACAAGTTCAAGCCTGAGAGCGTTCGGTCAAAGACACTGTCAATCGAAACCGAAGCCGTTACCGTCGCGCCACTGACACTGTTGCCGAACTGGTCAGTGATGGTGACTGAGAGCGGAAGTGGAAAGATGAGATCATTGACCGTAGCGGTCTGGCTCTGGCCGCCGGCAATTGCGATTTGGGCTGCAACATCAGCGATACCTGTTGCCGTGACTGTGGCTGATGTGGCACCGATTGAGGCAACGAGGGTATTCACACCAATTGTGGTGCCAAGAACCCACTGCGATGGAGCTACACCACCGTTAGGAGCACTGGTAAGGACCACCTGCTGTCCGCCCAAACCAACATCTCCGTCACCCCCGCCACCCGAAATCGAGAACGTGACGGTGGCACCGCCGAAGGGGTTACCGTTTTGGTCGACGACCGTCACACCTGCGAAACCCGTTGGGGAGCCGACCGTGAAGGTGCCTAAATTCGATGGTCCATTGATCTGCACGTCAGCGGCGTAGAGCCCCGTCGCATTGACGGTGGCTTTGGTGGCTGAGCCACCGATGTAAACATCAATCGTGTTGAGGTAACCATCAGCTGCACCCATGGTCCATGAACCTGCAGGAATCGTGACCGTGCCGTTTACATCAGAAGTGAAGGTGGTGACTCCAAGTGTTCCTGCACCGTCAACGACTACCGCCGTCACGCTTTCGTCTTGAACAGTGTTCATGCTCACGCTGTACACCGTCAAGACGATGTCTTCAACAAGAGCCGTACCAACGGCTGCTGACTGACCGTTACCGCTTGTTACCGCGATGGTGACAGCTTCGCCTGCTGCGGAGATTTGGAGAAGTGCGTCGCGGACACGTCCGACGTATGCACTTGAAACGGGACCGTCTTCACCTTCAGAGTTTGAAGCCGTGGCGTTGACGCGAACGTAACTTAAAACATCACTTGCGGTAAGAAGATAAGTTTCAGATGTTGCACCTTCAATGTCGACATACGGGCCAGCGCTGGAGGATGCGCGCTGCCAAACGTAAGACAAAGTCGGGGGAGGTGTTCCGGAAACCGAAACGGAAGCGGAGAGTTGTTCACCAACGCGCGGTATGCCGACAACTTCCACGAGACTGATGGAGGGCGCGACCGGAACTGTTGACGTCGACTCTGTCGAAGTGGACTCTGTTGAAGTCGCATCTGTTGACGTGGACTCAGTTGAAGTCGCAGGAGTTGATGTTGCTTCTGTTGAAGTGGACTCTGTTGATGTCGCTTCAGTTGATGTCGCAGGGGTTGACGTGTCACTTGCAAGTGCGGCTGGGGACGTGCTTATACCGATACCGACGCTGAGCGCGAACGCAACGAATAGACCAATCAACTTCTTGCCGTGTGCACCGCCATAACCTGCGCGACGCAATACAACGACAAGGCTTTCATCAGCCTCGTGCCACTCTTGGAACACGTGTGTCCTCCACTACATCGAATTACTAAATATCAATCTTCCAATGCGAGTGCACTGGAAGATCTCAGACCGGTCAAACTCTAGTGCAAGACCGGTCTGGGAGACAATGACCCCGACAATTTCCTTGAACCCCCCTTTTACCCGGGTTTAACCCGGTACCCCCACTGGCAAAGCGCCCCTAGGAAATGGCCCAACCCCTAGGGGGCCATAGAGGCGATTCGGTCCTTTAGGGAGGCCAATTGTGAGGCGGCGGCTTCATCTTGACCGGTCAATGCGGCTGCAGCCTCGCCCGCTGCCAATGCCTCCTGCGCGCCGGCCGTGTCCCCCACCCCCAGGAAGTAGTACCCCCGGAGCACCCACGCCGCGGGAAGGAGTGGGTCAAACTCAATTCCCTGCTCGGTCGATTCGGCCGCCAATTCCCAGTCCGCGGTGTTGATTGCTAACTCGGATTGGAAGTGAATCAGGAACCCGCAACGCGGATCAAGTTCAACAGCTGCACGCACCGGTTCTATTGCATCGGCATTGGGCAAACCAGAAATCGTTGCTCGCGCAATTGAATTGCGAACATCACATGGTGACAGCGGATTGGTCATTACTTCTCGCGCGGCAACTGGGTCAAGTCGCGCACTTCCCAAACCTGCTGCATCAAGGTAACCGCGACCAACAGCGAGGAAGACAACGACAAGGACAACGCCGACAACTGTTGCAATGATCTGACTCGGTTCGATCGGCTTGCGTTTTTCTTCGAGGTGATCTTTTCCGAGTTGCTTGCGTCGCGCAGTTTGCATTGCACGTTCGCTCTTGCTCAATTCAATTTCTATTTTTTCATCGCGAGGCAGTGAAAGTGAAAGCGCGAGACCTGCAACGCACAGCCCCAGACTCAATGTGGCAAGTGACATGATTGACAAAAGTGACACGGTGATGAATGCGACGAGTGCGGCCGTAACCGATGCCAAAAGTGAAACCGAATTCAACACTGCAACCGAATCCCCCGAGTTCGAATCGGCAGGACTGAAATGCGCAGGACTCGAATCCCCAAATCCGAGCATCGCCCGACGAATCGCGAGCACCGCCGAACCGATCACAATTACGATTGCGCACAGCATCGCGATCACGCCGAGGTTGGCACCGAGGGTCAGAAAAATATTTCGCGCATCATCCGTTTTTACTTCGGCTCCCAGTAAGCCGACCAGCGAGTCTGATTGGAACTCACCGGCGTACCTTCGCAAGCTGTCGGGGCCTGTGCCAAAAATTGGTAACCCTGCGATCGTGTTCCACCCGGTGCTCCAGTACTCGAGCAGGTCAAGTTGAGTCTCCTGAGCCGGCGTGATCAACTTCGGTAGTGCCCACAGGATCAGTGCCCCGCTGACCACCCAACCGACGACCAAACCACCGAGTGACACACCGAGCCTGCGCCAGCGATCAAATGTGAATTTATTGAATACATATATATAGGTGATGACACCGATTCCTACGATCAGTGCAATTTGCCCGGGCAATGAGCCAAGTCGGACCATGAAAATAATGAGAACGATGGACAGGATTGAACCGGCGCTGCGCTGGAAGGCGGATTCCCCTGCGCCAAAGACTCGGCCGAGCAGTAGCAGGATGAGAAGTGCGTAGTAGGCGGTGGCGACTTCGGGCAGGCCGAGGGTGCCGACAACTTCACCTGCGGGCGTGGGCAGGCCTGTTGTTAGGGGGAAACCCAGGAATTGAAGCAGCCCGGCAAAGACTTCAACGGCGGCTATTGCCAGGACATAATTAATCGTTCGTCTAATCTCCCAGGGCGCCAATGTTGCCGACGCCATAAATAACCCAACTGCCGCAATAAGGGCGAAAGCTCCGACATTGCGCCCCAGTGCCCCGGCTGCCCCGTTTTGCCACGGAGCATCACTGAGCGCGAGGGATAAAACCGTCCAGAGAATGAAAACAGCGGCCGCGGTCTGCATGAGCCAGAACAATGAGAGCCGGTAGCGACCCTGTGGGCTTTTGCTGTACCTATATATACGTAGGGCGGCTATCGGGATTACGACGGCTCCGCCCACACCAAGGGCCATAAATTTCATGTCGGCCAATTGGTTGGGGAATCCTGCCCAAATCGACAGTCCCGTGAGGGCGATAGTGATTCCGATGAGATCGGCGAGCCCGAATCTTTGTCGCGATGCCATTTAGCCTGCTGCTCCCTCAATCTCGGGCGACCCCAGGCCTCCATTGAGGGTCCGTGTCAGAACGCCACACTGCGCCGTCCCCTACGGGAGCGACGGTGATGAAGGTTACTATATATAGGTGTCTTCGACTCCTACGGTAATTGAGCCCCTCGCCGACGGCGAAGGTTCTGGCGCGGGGTCCGGCAAGAAATCGAATAAGGGTTCACGCGCTGCTGCATCTAGCGCACCTAATTCCACTGCCGGTTACTTCACCCGCTACGACTTCCTTGGCCTGGGCATGGCCGCAACGATCATCTTTCACTGGCCGCGCGGTAACGAACAGATCTACAGTGTTCTGTTCTTCATGGTTCCCGCATTCATTCTGTTAATTCTGAGCCTGATGAAAGTTCGGCCGCTATTTCGCCGGGCACGCTGGGCGGCCATTCCCATTGGCGCTGCCGTTTTCATGATCGTGTGGGGCTTCATTGCCTCGATTGCCTCCGGTGCCCCGCAAGTAATCACCATTCTCGGTGAGTGGGGTCGCGCCGATGGCCTGCTAACACTCCTCGCATGTCTTGCCCTCACCCTCGCCGTTGCAACAGCACCGCTCGCGCAAGTCTCGCGCATGATCGCGTGGGTGATCGCCGCCGGTGGTGTCGCACTCGTTATTGGTTACCTCACCTACTACTTTGGCTTTGACATAGTAGGTCAGGCCAGCGCAGGTTCATTCTCCGCAACTTTCGGTAACATCAACTTCTCCGCCGGTTTCTTTGCCACCACGGGTGTGCTCGCGTTCTTCATGGCATTCACCACGCGCAATTGGTTCGCCCGCGGTGCACTATTTCTCTATGCCGCAGGCACGCTGGTCAGCATGGTTCCCAACGGCTCTATTCAGGGGCCGCTTGCTTTTGCCGTTGGTATTGCTGCTGCCGTTGTTGCGCTTCTTCTCACCATGCGCGGCAAACTGCGGATCCCCGGAATCATTGTGGCTGCCTCACTGACAACTTTCGGTGTAATTCTTTCGGTACTGACTCTGGCAGAGAAGGGTCCACTCGGTGCCGCGTTCTACGCAGACAGCGGCATTGTTGTTCGTAAACTTTTTTGGCTTGCATCTTTCGGGATCGTTGAGGATTACCCGATCTTCGGTGTTGGCCCCGACGGCTTCTCCCGTTATGTCACGGCCTACCGAACCGATGAATATGTACAAACTCTTGGCCTGATGGGTGAGAACGCGGTTCACAGTGTCCCCCTTCACACCATGGTTGGCTTCGGTATCCCTGGACTGATCGCCTGGCTACTCGTTATGGCCGGATCACTCGTTGGGCTGATTCTTTTCCTAGCCCGCATTCAGCGATCCTCCATTAAGCGCATTGGCGCGATCGGTGTCGCCGTGGTTGGTGGTCTTGCCGCCTATATTGCCCAAGCATCCGTGTCCATTGACTTCTACTCCCTGAAAATGACCGGTTGGTTCTTGGCCGGCGCGGCCATTGCCGTTGTCCTGCGCGGACTCGAAGCTGATGAATTCGCCGCGGTCAACCAAACTCAGGAAACAAAAACAAAACGGCGAGTAATCCCCAACAGTTACCTACTGGGAGCATGGGTTGCCGGTCTCGCCCTCGCGGTTGCTGGTGTTCTCCTAGTCGGCTGGTGGGCAACTTTGCAGCCCTATATTGGCAATATCACCCCAGCCCAGGCCCGTGATCTCTCAACTTCTGCCTGGGTTCACTGCACTGCACGTGAGGAATGGGCAAGGCAACTCGGAGAAGCCGCACCAGAAGAACTCCCCTCGGTCACCCAACTGCGAGACACCGACCCACGCTGCTTCAAGTTCACCGTCGATGCTGCATCAGCACTATTGAGCAGCAATGACCCCCAAGCCGGTGAGATCGTCCGATTCTGGGTCAACAACGACCCCAAGTCCTACATTGCCCAGGGCTACTACGCCCAACGACTCCTCCTTGAAGGTGACCTCCCCGGAGCAGAAGCTGCCCGTGCCGAAATGAACCGCCTGGCGGGAATCACCGCCCAAACCGACGCCAACTTCCTCGAGTCGGTCAACAAAATAGTTGATGATGGCGCGCAGCCAGCCTAGTCAATAACGAATCTCAGCCGACCCAATATTGCGCATGCATGAACACGAATTAGACCTTTATTTCCCATCAATCGACGTTGTAGCCACTCCGATTTCCAAAGTCGGTAACACCGCGCTCAGGAGTTTCCTCTACGCCGCGGAAACCACCCAAAAGAACTACACGTCAGACGCTGACCGGATCCAGAACTTCAATTCCCATTTGGCTCCCGGAACAGAAATCCACAACCCTGCAAGCAAGATCAAGGAACACCTCACGCGCAAAGGCAAACACCGCGATGCCCTCAGCGTTGTGATTTTACGTGATCCCGTTGACCGTTTTTTGTCCATGTATGTCGACATGTTTGCCTTGGCTCAAATTCCCGTTCGATTGGCGCCGTACCTTCAGCACGATTGGATGGTCGCATCAACTGACGACCTCACTGATGTTCATGAAAAAGTCTTGCGCCTGCTCTCTTGGCTGGAAGTCGACAATCACATCAATGACGATTTTCATTGGACTCCCCAAGTGAACTCCATAGTCCCCAATTTCACCTATGACATCGCGTTGGATATCAATGACCTACATTCACTTCCCAAACGTTTAGCTCACAGTTCACAAAGACTCCACTGGCTGGAAAACATTGAAATGCCAGTGCGCCACCAATCAAATAGCACAGTCCAGCACCTGCTTGGCACCGAGGAAATCAGAGCCCGAATCTCTAGCCTGTACGCGGACGACTACACACTAAGAGAATCGCTCGACCTCCCCACGAGCGTTCCACCACAGGTGGACACCTCAACGTCACAACTAGATTGGCCCACCATCCGCACTGATCTTCTCGGCCAACAAATCAACAACCTCACCGAAGTTCTCGCTCAACAGTGGCGATACTTAGAGCTCAGTCGAGCAGTACGCCTGGCCCGAGCAATCAAGCGAAACCAAAAATGGCTGCAAAGATTATTCCCATTTCGCTAACCTCCACACTGCATGGACTCAAATCTTGCAACAATCAATTCGATTCCACTGCCACCGCCGGGAGTTGGTCTCGCACGGATAGATTCGGAGTGGATTCCTCCATGCAAACGTAGAGAAGTTAGGTCCGAAATTTGACAGCTGAGAAGGCAGGTAACGTGACTGACAGTGATGTCAAAACTGATCGGCAGCCAAGGGAGATTTGGAAGACCCTGTCAACACCACTTCTCGTTCTAAGCACCATTACCTGCCTCGGTCTTTGGGCATTTACTGCACTGCAAACAAGGCCTGTTAATGACGACTTCGATTTAATGTTCGGTATCGACCAAATAGGCTTTTGGAATGTAATTACTGATTACTACACCGATTTCCAAGGGAACACCAGTGCTTTATTTATTACCTTGCTTCATCAATCTCTATGGATTGACGGACCCACGACCCTTTCCTACCTAGTACCCGTAACTCTGACTTTTGCAGTGGTAACTGGTGGCTCCTGGGGAGCGCTCACCTACCTAGGGATCCGTTTCACCTCTAGCTGGCGAAGCTACGCCATTTCTGTGATAGTCGGTACGCTCGCGTGGCTAAGTTTGGCTGGCGCGGTTTCACCAAACTCCACCACACTCGTGTTCTACTTTTTCAGCACCATCAGTCATGCTTGGCCATTCGCTCTAGCTTTGATAGCTCTAGGAATCATTTATCGACCCAATGGGAATAGAAGCCTTTGGTATTTTCTCTTAATTTTAGGATTATTTGCAGGGTGGCTTGGGACCTTCGAGGGTGCCCTCCTCGTTTTTGGGACCTTGACAATTGGACTTCTGCGAAGATTTTCTCCCAAAAGGGAACCTCTGAACAAGTTTTCCGTTCGGACTTGGTCTCTCGGTTTGGCGGTTGGCTTTGGAATTCAATTGGCCTCTCCTGCATTTTTGGCTCGGTCGGGCGACGGCGATACAGCCCTCGAAACAAATATTGCCGGGGTAGAAAGACTCCTCATACAAGTGGATTCCGTCTTTGGTCAGGGTTCCATGAATTCAATTACCAATACATTCAGCGTTGACTTCCTAGCCAGAGCATTGGCACCAATCGCAGTCTTAAGCGATTTAATTTTGCGTCCGGGGCTGCTAGCAGTGCTGTTTCTCGCAGCCTATTGGAAAATGGCCCAGCCCGGAACATTCACGTTGACTACATCAGAACTCAAATCTCGGTTGTGGCCCCTCGTAATAGTGATTTTTGCCGGAGCAATCCTTTACTCCATCAGCGGTGCCTTTTACGCATACGCTGGGCGTCACCTGAGTGGACTCGCACTATTGGTCACGGTTGTGATTGCAGGAGTGGGTATTTGTTCGAAAAATTGGTGGCAAGGCAGGGGGCGCCTGCTCGCAACGCTATCGGCGCTTTCCCTCTGCGCATTAGTGGTCCTTGGCGTGTATCAATACACTCTCGGCCAATCCAGAGCCGAGCGGTGGGACAAGGCTCTGATCACAAATGTTGAGATCTTGCGCAGTGGTTCGGGTCAAGAACTTGTTAG
>JAFMHB010000039.1 GCA_017854795.1 Candidatus Nanopelagicales bacterium | reverse complement strand
GTGGCAGATAGTGGATTCGAACCACTGAAGGTAAAACCGACGGATTTACAGTCCGCTCCCATTGGCCGCTCGGGCAATCTGCCGTAATGCCCGCCAAACAATACATGTGCCGAAACTTCCGGGTGCAGTTGGTTGGCTCGGGCCCGGGATTCGTTAGATTGGCCCTACGGAAAGGAAGTCACCATGGCTGATAGTAGTTTTGACATTGTTTCAGAGGTTGACCACCAAGAGGCCGACAACGCCCTCAATCAGACGGCTAAAGAGCTCTCCCAACGCTTTGATTTCAAGAACACCGATACAACAATCGAGTGGAAAGGTGAGACTGATATTGAACTCACCAGCAGCACCGAGGATCGAGTCGTAGCAGCCCTAGAAGTATTCAAAGAGAAGATTATTAAGCGTGGAATCAGCCTTAAGGCATTCACCGCGGGTGATCCTCGTCCCTCAGGAAAGTTATACAAACTGAATGGTTCTTTCAATAACGGGATCAGTCAGGAACATGCCAAAAAGTTAGCGAAGTTGATCCGAGACGAAGGCCCGAAGGCGGTCAAGACTCAGGTTCAAGGTGATGAACTGCGGGTCACAAGTAAGAACCGCGATGATTTACAGGCTGTGATCGCCTTGATTAATGGTGCGGATCTTGACTTTGCCGTGCAATTTACGAACTACCGCTAGGTCCCAGTTCTTCAATTCCTAAGAGCATGTCCTCACGGTTGGTCGTGACTAAAGCCCGGTGCTCATCCCAGGCGAGGGCGTCAAATGGGCACACGTCAATACACACTCCGCAATACATGCACAACGAATAGTCGATCTCGAATGAATCGAGAACATTGACTTTCCGGGGGCGTCGCGCACCTTCTTCGGTGACATCGATCGTGTGAGAATCCAAACTGATGCACCAAGCGGGGCACTCTCGGACGCACAACATGCAGGAAGTGCATTTGTCTTCGATTAAAGCAATAAAGGAATGCTTCATGGCTTCAGCCAATTTTCGGGAACACCTGGTGGCCGCTGACGACGTCGCGATGCATTACCCACTTTGCGGCCATCTTCTTTGATCTCAGGTTCAGCTCCCCCTGGCCAGGGGGTCAACACCCGTGCAGCCAAGACAGTGGACTTGAGTAATGGTGGTCGTCCTAGGTTCTCATGGCGCAAAAGTGGCTTGGCATTGCCGCCATTGAATTGAACCCCAAACATCTCGGCACATTCACGTTCATGCCATTGCGCTGCTGGTATCAGGTCGGTAATACTCGGCAATTCGTTGAGTACCTGAGTAGAGATAAAGTGGGATTCTGACAGATCCGCTTTGGCAAGGTGAACTACCACCTCACACATTTGATTACCTTCCACATTTTCCCGATCCACTCCGGTTAAGAAGTCAAAAAACGTGAATCCTGCATTGCGTGACTCCCCTATTTTGTCTCGCCAATCTTTAGGTTCGACTTGGTGCCACGTAAATGATCTGCTCATCTAGGACGCTCTCTTCGAAGAAAGCTCTTGTATGGCTTGGATAAATGCATCAGGTCTAGGCGGGCACCCAGCGACATAGGCTGCAACTTCAACGAATTGGTCAATTCCTTTAGAGACCGGGGGCGAATCCCAATAAGGTCCACCACTCGTCGCGCACGCGCCAAAAGACATTACTTTGGCGCCAGGATAAGCATGGATTAATTCGATGACACTGGGAACCAGCGCGTCCGTCACTGTCCCTGCGATAACGATCACACAAGGGCCCGTGTCAGATTCAGATACCTGAATTAATGAACCGCTATTTAATGCAGCTTGCAACTCCAGCGTGCAGCAGGCCAGCGATGCGCTGACAACTTCTACGCTAACGTTGGGATCCACAGTCAAGGCGTAGCGCGTCACGCTCATAAGCCTAGCCGGCGCCAACTCACCATTGATCCTGAGTAGTCTGAGCACGCGCTTGAGTTGAGTGACAAATGTCGTTGGGAATAGGGTGAAAAGGTGGCGCTACGCGAGCGATCTGCGCATTCCACAGGTGTATTGCTCGGCGTTACCGGCTACCTGTTCTGGGGAATGTTTCCCCTGTACTTCGTGCTCATAGAATCCGTTGCGCCCATCGAAGTCGTTGCGCACCGAATTCTTTGGTCGTTAATCGTTGTAATACTCATTCTGTTAATTGGCAAGCAATGGCGTTCGTTTACGGGTGCATTTAATCGACGAAACATCGTAATTCTAGGTTCGGCCGCACTCATTCTTTCCATGAACTGGTTAGTTTATGTCTACGCGGTTGACTCCAATCAGGTCATGCAGGTTTCACTCGGCTATTTCATGAATCCACTTATTTCCGTTGCGATGGGAGTCATTCTTCTTAAAGAGAGGCTTCGAAAAACCCAATGGGTAGCCATTGGAATTGCACTCATCGCGGTTTTTCTCCTGACAATAGTCACGGGTTCAGTGCCGTGGATTGCCCTCGCACTAGGGCTAACCTTCGCTTTTTATGGTCTACTCAAGAAATATGCGAACCTGCCATCACTGCAAAGCCTGGGTATTGAAACAGTAGTTCTTCTCCCACTTGCTTTGACAATTCTGGGTATTTCAGTGGCCACTGGAACTGAATCCTTTGCACTCGACGGACCCAAAATCACTTTCCTGTTGATCATGTTGGGTCCGGTCACTGCTGTTCCCCTGCTGGCCTTCGGGGGCGCTTCAACGCGGATTCCCCTTTCCACCCTGGGGGTACTCCAATACATCACTCCCATCATGTCATTCCTTATTGGCTTTTTCATTTTCCAGGAAGCAATGAGCACGGGTCGTTGGATTGGCTTTACCCTCGTTTGGGTTTCCCTCCTGATATTTACAGTTGATATGTACCGAAACTCCCGAACCCGGACCCGCCAATTAGAAGAAACCCTGCTGGAGCCTTAACTTGTTCGAGTCCTAGCCTGTTCGAGAGACGACGTAGTCACACAACGCCATCAGGGTTTCCTTGGCCGTGATATCCGGCAATGGCCCAAGGGTTCGCCGCGCTTCGTCGGCCCAGCGCAAAGCCTCAAGGCGGGCTTCATGCAAACTTTGATGGCCACGCAGGAGCTCAAGGGCAAGAGCATGTTCCTGTGGGTCAGGTAGGGGTCTGGTCAACAAATCACGCAGTTGTGCGCTCTCGGGACTCAAATCGGTGAGAGCGATCAGTCCCGCCAAGGTCGGTACCCCTTCACGTAAATCTGTGCCGGGGGTTTTACCAGACTGCTCCGAGCCTGAAGTGATGTCCACAATGTCGTCGGCTAATTGAAATGCCACGCCAATTTGTTCACCGAAATTTGTCAGAATGTCAGTTGTTATTTGATCGCAACCACTGAGCATGGCTCCGAAACGACCCGAAGTGGCAATCAGTGACCCCGTCTTCTCCGACAACACCGAGATATGGTGCTTGACCGGATCTTCACCTTCAAGTGGACCAACGGTTTCCTTGATCTGTCCGGTGCAGAGTCGCTCAAATGTTTGAGCCTGAATCCGAACGGCTTCCGGTCCCAGATCTGCCAAAATTTGTGAGGCACGAGCGAACAGGAAATCACCTGTCAGAATCGCAACGGTGTTATCCCACCGGGCGTTAGCACTGTCAGCCCCCCTGCGCATGGTTGCTTCATCCATTACGTCATCGTGATAAAGCGTGGCTAAATGGGTGAGTTCAACAACAACCGCTGCGGGGATAACCCCGGGCATTTTAGGGTCCCCGAACTCCGCAGCAAGAAGTACCAGAAGTGGTCGAAAGCGCTTTCCACCAGCGACTACAAGGTGGCGTGAGGTCTCAGATACAAAGGGGTACTCACTTCGGGTGGACTCAAGGAGGGACTTCTCAACTTGTTGAAGTTCAGAGCTAATGTGCTCCTCAAATACCGGATCGCTCGCCTCAAAAATCCGGTTCATGTGCTCACGGTACTACCTGATGAAGATTCCGGCATTTGTCAAGAGATCAATCATTGGCTGCGGGATTATCCCGAGCACCAGCGTTGCAGTGACGGTCGCCGCAACCGTGATGGTCGTAAAGATGGAGGGCACTGCAACTGAAGCCGTATTTTCATTGGGTGCCGAGAAGAACATGACGACGATCACACGAACGTAGAAGAATGCAGCAATGATGCTGGCCACGACGGCCGCGATAACTAGCCACGTGTCACCTTCAGCTATTCCAGCAGCAAAGACACTGAACTTGATCACGAAACCACTCGTCAGGGGAATACCTGCGAGAGAGAGCATGAAAACCGCCATGACGGCACCTAACACGGGGGACTTTTTACCAAGGCCCGCCCATTTGGAGAGGTGGGTAGCCTCCCCCGTTGAATCACGAACCATCGAAATAACTGCCAAGGTGCCGACAGTGACTAGGCCATAGGCAATCAAATAAAACATGACGGCAGAAATTCCTGATGGACTAGCCGCGACAACACCAACCAGGATGAACCCACTTTGGGCGATCGCCGAATAGGCAAGCATGCGCTTGACGTCACTTTGAGTCAGTGCAATCAGTGAACCAATGATCATGCTCAGGATTGAAACCGCCCAGAGGATGATTTCCCAGTCCCATTGGATCCCCGAAAATGCGACGTAAAGCAGGCGCATCATGGCGCCAAATGCAGCTACCTTGACCGTTGCCCCCATGAAGGCCGTGATGGGGGTTGGTGCACCTTGATAGACATCGGGTGTCCATTGGTGGAAGGGAACTGCACCCACTTTGAAAAGTAGCCCAACGAGCAGCATGGCCATGCCGATCACGATCAGAAGGGTTTCACCAGCAGTTGAGGCTAGTGCGTCATTTATTTCGGGTAACGAGATTGAACCCGCAAAGCCATAAACCAGACCCGCACCGAAAATAAAGAAAGCAGATGAAAATGCGCCAAGCACAAAGTATTTCAGCGCCGCTTCTTGTGAAAGGAGACGACGGCGGCGAGCCATACCGACCATGAGGTAAAGCGGCAGTGACATTACTTCAAGGGCCACAAACATGAATAGAAGGTCGTTGGCAACGACGAATGCAAGCATTCCAAGTACCGCGAACAGGAATAGTGTCCAAATTTCTGTTTGAAAGTAACCGCGCGCAGAAAACTCTCGTTCGTCAACAGATCCCGGAAGGGCTGCGGCGCTCGGAGCGAAGGAGTCTCCCAAGCTATCTAGGGATCGCTCAGCAACTAAGAATGCGCTGAGCAAGGCAAGAATGAGGATCGTGCCCATGAGGACGAGGGCTGGACCGTCAATTGCAACGGCTCCGCCACCGGTAATTGTTCGAATGTCACGGTTGATCACCAGAACGATGAGCGCACCAATTAATGAGATGAGGGTCAAAATCATTTGAACGGGGCGGCGAACCGAGCGAGGCAAGAAGGTTTCGGTCAGCACTGAGAGCAGCGCTGCGATTGCCACAATGAGTATGGGTGCAATTGCTACGTAGTCGATCTCCGGTGCGGTAAACGTATTCACTCCGAGCCCCCTTCATTGGACGCTGGGACATTCAAGGCTGGAAAAGTGACCTCAGGGTCGCTCACGCCAACAGTGGTCATGAGTCGATCAACTGCCGGATTAATCACGTTGAGTAAGGGCGCGGGGAAAACACCCAGAACAATTATTAAAGCAGCGATGGGTACCAGTGCTGTGATCTCTCGACCATTGAGATCCTTCATTCCTTCGCACTCGGGATTGAGTGGTCCGGTCATGCTCTTCTGGTAAACCCTCAAAACATAAGCCGCGGTGAGCACAATCCCGACTGTGGCTATTGCGCCAACCCACATGTATTGCTGGAAGGCACCAAGTAGCACCATGAACTCACCAATGAAGGAGACCATGCCGGGCAAGGCCAAGCTTGACAAGGCCGCGATCAAGAAAAAGCCCGCCAAGACTGGTGCGACCTTATTCACTCCTCCAAATGAGGAAAGTTGCGCAGAGCCGCCTCGACGTGACATGAGGTAACCAGCCGCAATGAATAATCCGGCGGTGCTTAAGCCATGTGCAACCATGTAAATCACGGAACCGGATTGACCAACCGAAGTGAAAACAAAAATACCTAGAGCGATGAACCCGAAGTGGGACATGGACGAGTAAGCGAATAGTCGGCGCATGTCGGTCTGTTTGAGAGCCACGAATCCGCCATAGAAAATGCCGATCAACGCAATTGCGATCACAACCGGTGCATAGAAGGTACTAGCGGCCGGGAAAATTTCGAGGCAATAACGGATCATGCCGAAAGTTCCGACCTTGTCCAAAACACCAATCAGGAGAACCGATGTCCCTGGCTGGGCCTGACCTGCGGCATCCGGCAACCATGTGTGAAATGGCCACAGTGGGGCTTTGATTGCAAAGGCAAAGAAGAACCCGAGGAAGAGCAGTTTCTGGATATCAGGATCAATATCAAGCCCGACCAAAGTGGTGAAGTCAAATGTCCCTGTTCCCGTGATTTGGGCTGAAACTACATAAAGCCCGATCAGTGAGGCCAGCATGAAAAGTCCGCCAACCAAACTATAAATCAGGAACTTCACCGCGGCGTAAGACCGTTGCGGACCGCCGTAACGACCGATCATGAAATAGACCGGAATTAGCATCGCTTCAAAGAAGACGTAGAACAAGAAAACATCGGTTGCAGCAAAAACGCCGATCATAAGAGATTCCAGGACCAAAATCAGTGCGAAGTAGCCCTTCACGCTTCCCTGTGAATCTATCGCTTCATTCCAGCCACCCAAAATAACAACGGGGACCAAAGTTGTCGCTAGCGCGATCAGGACCAGTGCGATTCCATCGACCCCAAATGAAAAGTTAATGCCGAAGGAGGGTATCCACGTATAGCTTTCGGCAAACTGGAAAACCTCTTCCGAATTCGCCTCGAAATTCAGGGACATTGCAATCACTGCACCGAGGGTTACCAGCGAGAATGCCAATGCAACGCTCTTGGCAAGTTTGGCATTGTGTTTGGGCAATAGAACAACAATCACACTGCCCACCAGTGGGAGAAGTGCAATTGTGGTCAACCACGGATACGTATTCACTAGATCCTCACCAACACTAGAGCCAGAAGCACTAAGACGGCTCCACCCACCATGGACAATGCATAAGAACGGATAAACCCAGATTGAGTTCGTCGCATGCGACCGGAAAGTCCGCCTACGATCGCCGCTGAACCATTAACAAAACCATCGACTATGCGGGCGTCAAACCAAACGAGTGCCCTAGCTGCGTAGTTCGTCGGTGCCACCACGAGGGCGTGGTTAACTGCATCGCCGTACAGATCCTTGCGCGCTGCGCGAGTGAGCCAATTGCCCTGTGGTGCCTCGATGGGAACCTCACGTCGGGCGTAAGTGATCCAACCAATGATCGATCCAACGATGACGAATGCCAGAGTGATTCCAATGTAGGCACTTGTGGGAAGAGGTGTTGGTTCACTTTCGTAGCCGACGACCGGCTCCAACCAGGCTTCAATATCTCCCCAAAAGAGCAGCGCCATTCCAAGGAAGGTTGAACCAAGTCCCAAAATAATGAGTGGGATTGTCATAACGGCTGGTGATTCATGTGGATGGGCGTCAGTTTCCCAACGCTTTTTGCCAAAGAAGGTCATAGCGACCATTCGGGTCATGTAAAAACCGGTTATACCTGCTGCAAGGACCGCGGCTCCACCAATAAACCAACCACGCTCGAAGGCGGCGTGAATGATTTCGTCTTTTGACCAGAATCCCGAGAATGGTGGGATGCCTATGATCGCGAGGTACCCAGCCATGAAGGTAATGAAGGTAATGACCATGACCGACCGCAATGCGCCATAACGTCGCATATTGACGTTGTCATTCATTCCGTGCATGACCGAGCCAGCCCCAAGGAAAAGTCCTGCCTTGAAAACTCCGTGGGTGAGTAAGTGGAAGATTGCAAAGACGTAACCGATCGGGCCAAGTCCCACCGCCAGCATCATGTAACCGATCTGGCTCATGGTGGACCCGGCGAGTGCTTTCTTAATATCGTCTTTTGCCGAACCAATAATTGCACCCATGAAGATGGTGATCAAGGCAACGATTATCACAGCCATTGCGGCGATTTCGGCGTTGTTGTAAATCACGTTACTTCGAGCGATCAAGTAAACGCCTGCAGTAACCATTGTGGCTGCGTGAATCAGTGCTGAAACAGGTGTTGGCCCTTCCATTGCGTCAAGGAGCCATGCCTGCAACGGAAACTGGGCCGACTTACCAGCTGCTGCCAGTAGCAGAAGGAGACCGATCGCCGTCAGGGTCCCTTCACTTGCTTGGGTAGCGGAACCGAATACGTCCGAGAAAGTAACGGAACCGAAGGTGACGAACATCAACATGATGGCAAGGCTTAGGCCAACATCACCGACGCGGTTGATGATGAACGCTTTCTTGGCGGCAGCTGCAGCCGAACGTTTCTGCTGCCAGAAACCAATGAGGAGGTAACTCGCAACGCCCACGCCTTCCCACCCGACGTATAGCAGTAGGTAGTTATTTGCCATTACGAGCAATAGCATCGCTGCGACAAAAAGATTCAGGTAACCAAAGAATTTGCGCTTGTCAGGGTCGTGAGCCATGTAACCCAGCGAGTAAATGTGGATCAGGGATCCCACAATTGTGATCAACAGAATAAAGACCATAGAGAGTTGATCGAGTTGGAAGGCTAAATCAACACTGAAATTGCCGATGAAAACCCACTGATAGGCAACCTGGGTAATAGTTCTTTCCTCTGTTGGCAGCCCCATCATCTCGATCAAGAGCAGGACACCAATGACGGCTGACGCGCTTACGGTGAGCACACCCAGGTAGGGCCCCCATGCATTGGAACGCCGACCGGTAAACAGCAAAATTGCTGCACCTGCCAGTGGCAACGCAATGAGAAGCCACATAAGGGAGAAAAGCCCCTCTGCTGGCATAACGGTCACGTCTGGTCCTATTCCTCGGTGGTCAGTGGTTAATTAATTTACTCAGTACTTCAATAAATTCGGTTCGTCAATTGATGCCGACGCTCTAGTGCGGAAAACTTGAACGATGATCGCGAGGCCGACAACAACTTCGGCTGCCGCAACCACCATGACAAAAAATGCGACGGTTTGACCGTCAAGATTCCCGTTCATGCGGGCGAACGCCACGAACACTAAGTTTGCGGCGTTGAGCATTAACTCAACCGACATAAACACAATAATTGCGTTACGTCGAACGAGAACCCCGATAGCGCCAATGCTGAACAGCAGTGTTGCTAAGTAAATGTAGTAGATGGGATCCATTAGTTCTGGTCCTCACTTTCAACCAGTTCAACGACGGTTGACACCGCTCGATGATCAACGATCAATGAGTCATCACGTGAACGGACGGGTTCGGGCACACTGTCGAGCGCGAGTGAGCCATCAGGCAAAATCGCCGGGGTATTCACCGCGTTGTGACGGGCGTACACACCTGGATTTGGTTTATTACCCGGATGCCCCGCGCCAACCATGAAGCGAGCTACTGACAGTTCCTTCTGGCTCGCTTTTGGTTTCCATGCCTCACGATGGGTCAAAATTACAGCGCCAAGGCCAGCCGTAATAAGTAAAGCTGCCGTTGCTTGGAAAGCAAAAAGGTAGTCACTAAATATTAAGTTGGCGATGCCTTCAACATTGCCACCGAATTCATCATTGGCTGCCTTCAGACCGATATCAGGTTTGTCACCTAGCGAGCTTCCAATCCCACCAATGAGCAGAATCGCAAGTGCCACACCGAACAAAATTCCAAAAAGGCGCTGTCCACGGATGGTTTCAATCAATGAATCTGAAGAGTCAACGCCGACCACCATGAGAACAAACAGGAACAACATCATGACTGCGCCCGTGTAAACAATGATTTGAACCATGCCCAGAAATGGTGCAGAGTTTGCAATGTAGAGAATTGCAAGGTTGATCATGACCATTGCAATGAAAAGTGCGGAGTGAACTGCCTTACGCGAGAGCACCATGCCGAGAGCGCCGATGACCGACAGGCCGCCACAAATGATAAAGACAACGAGTTCGCCGTCAATGCTCATGCAACACCACCTTGTTGGGGAGTGCTTTGTTGGGGAGTGCTTTGTTGGGGA